>DATGER010000239.1:0-49341 GCA_035309865.1 Chloroflexota bacterium | reverse complement strand
CCCTGGTCGGTGGTGTTCGAAACGACCGGCCGGTAGTCTGTGAAGTACGTCCACAGTTGTTCGGCGACCTCCGGGTACATGACCACCGGGAGGTATTCGATGTTCCCTTTGCGATGACCCTTTGTCTCCAGTTCCAGGTGGTGATCGCTCTGGTCCACGTGATCGATCTTTATGGTCGCGATCTCGGATCGTCGTGCACCTGCGTAACGCATGCATAGCAGAATCGCGACGTTGCGGTGCAGCAGCGCACCGCGCTGTCGTTCTGGTTCGAGGGCGAACCGCCGATCACCCGGCGCCAGGTAATCACCCCACAACTCGACGGCTCGCCGCAGCATCTTCTCGAACTCCTGGTCGGGCAGGCCCACGACCTTCCTTGCTGTGTGCCGGATGCGGTGCACCCGCTGTCCCAATCCTGTCAACAGGTGCGCGCGAGCGACAGCAGTCAGGCCGTTGCTGGAGCCGACCACTCTCCGGTAACGCCGCCAATCGAACGAAACGTCGTACAGGTGCGCGACGTCGCCGGTGAGCGAGTACAGCAGCGTCAGGTACAGGTCCGCGCTGGCTCGCGAGCGGGCGTGACCGTCGAGGTGAACGAACTCTCCGCTTGCACTTCGGAACTTCAGTCCGAGCAGGCCATCCACAAACGATGGGAACTCGTCATTGGCGATGTCCAGCAACCCGACGCCCTGGTGCGCACAGTAGGTGGCGTACAACGCACCCGCACGTGCGTATGCCGCCAGAGACTTGCGCGTCGCCCCGTCATGACGGGCGCGATACCTCAAGGCGGTGTTGAAAGGAATAACCGGCACCCCACCGGCAACGATTTTGGGTTCGCCGTTGACCCAGCGAATCCAGACGGGCAATCGCGGCTGGATACCGACTGAGGGGCTCCGTGCGATGCCGGGCGGCATCAGGACATCCGCAGATTACCAGAGACGCCCGCTAAAGTCTTTAGGTCGCACCGAGGGTTAGCGGGGAATGGCAACACTGCTGGCGCTGCGCTCCCCCCGAGATGTGCGGCGACCGCGCAGCCAACAAATTCAACACGACGGTGAGGCCTATTGACAGGCATAGCAGGTAGTGCGATTCTGTGGCCCCCGTCACACCAAAGGGTCAAAGGACACTCACCATGATTGCCAAGCTTGCCTTGACCAACGAGAGTAAGTCCGTTCGCGGACAGGAACCGACCAACAAGCAAAGAAGAGCGTTGATCGGTGGGGCAATGGGTGGGGCGCTGGTCGCTCTGCTTTCATCTTCCGGGCAGGTGATGGCCCACGAAGCGGATGAGCCCAGCGATCCCTTCATTCTGCTACTTAAAGGTGTGTATCACCCGGTGGTTCACGGTCCCAACCTCGGCCTGTCCACGGTGAACCTAAATGATGGTACGTACTCGACAACAAAGATTTACCCCGTTTTCGGAATTGCGGGGAGTGGAAGCGATGACAATCGTGAGGCTATCGGCAACTTTTTCGTGCAGTTCAATGGGAAACTGTGCGCGTATCAACTCCCCGGCGGAGCCATCGCAATGCAGTTCCTGCCGGGTGCCGGCTTCACACCGCACCCCGACGGCCATGGAGGCAACTTTCTGGAAGGAACCTTCGAACTAAACATCCTGGAGGCGACGGGGGTTTATCGCACGTTCAAGGGTGGTCATAACCATATGGTGGACAAACTGCACAACCTTGCTGACGGCAGCTTCGACGAATTCTGCTTCTGCGTCATCAGCACGTACCCGTTCCCGTAAGCGGATTCATTTCATAACGAAGCAGCAAAGCTGTGCTATGGCATCAGCCATTCGTTTGAAGAACGCGCGGTGGCGCTATCTCTTTCGACGAGAAATACAAGCGCCAACGCCGCGCCGCCGCTGGACCGTGGCTCACAAAGATACCGCAGTGGCGCTGGATGGGCTCAAGCAGCGCAGCCCATCCCGACCCGGCCGCAATCAACACCTTCATGCATGCTCATTCGGCCAGGATAAATAGGGCCTGTGCGGCGCGGCCTCCGAAGACTTATCACCCAGAGAAATCCTAAGCGACCTCGTCAAAACCCCAAATTTTCTTTCCTGATGCACCGCACCTAACCTTATCGAAGGGCGACACCAGCACCGGACCGCCAGGCATCCGGGCGGCCGTGCGGAGCACATCGTCGTAGTCGGCAGTCTCGTCGTCCTCGCCAGTGTCACCGGCGCTGACCAGGTTGGGCGCTGGCGAGCTGGGGTGAGCCAGGCTATCGGTGTCCGTGTTGTCGAGGCCGGTCACGGCCAGGTGGCGAGGACCACCGAAGCGAGAGGTGCCCGGACGATCGGCGCTAACCCAGAGGGCAGGAAGCCAGCTGAGGGCACCAGGTCCGAGAAAGGAGACCGCGTAGGCGGAGGGATGGGCGCCCGCACGCTGTGGAAGACCCTCGAGCTGCGCGGCGATGCGCAGGATGGTCTGGCCTGGCTCGAACGTCGCCGCCAGACCGCCACCGAGCTCGGGTGCGCGAGTCAAAACCTGCTCGATGGCGCCCGCGCCCGGTGGACGCGTGCCCGGTGGACGGCTGGTTTTATCCGCCCACGCTGGTAACCGGCGTAGGCCCGGCAAGTGAGCTCGCGCAGGTCGAGGTGTTCGGGCCGGTCCTGGTGGCCATGTCGTTTCGGACGCCGGCTGAGGCCGTCACGCTGGCCAACAACACCCGCTACGGGCTGGCGGCCAGCCTGTGGACGCAGGACATCGACCAGGCCCTCGACGTCGCCCGGGGAATCCAGGCCGGCACGATCTGGATCAATTCGACCAATCTCTTTGACGCGAGCAGCGGCTTCGGGGGCTATCACGAAAGCGGCTTCGGGCGCGAAGGCGGGCGCGAAGGACTGTACGACTACGCGCGACGCGTGCCCCCGACGGCGGTCCACGGGCGCGCGACGAAGGCCGTGGCCAATGGCACCGTGGAACCTGGCGCGCCGCCGGCCGAGCGCGCCCCGGCCATCGACCGCACCCCGAAGATGTACGTCGCCGGCAAACAGGCCCGCCCTGACAGCGGCTACAGCCGGCTCGTGCACGCGAGCACCGGCGGCGTGATCGGCGAAGTCGGCGACGGGAATCGGAAGGACATCCGCAACGCGGTCGAAGCGGCACGGGCGGCGGCCGCGGGCTGGGCGGCGTCGACGGGTTATAACCGCGCGCAGATCCTGTACTACGTTGCCGAGAACCTGTCGGCTCGGCTGGCGGAGTTCGCGCAACGCCTGAGACTGATGACCGGGGCGAGCGCGACGGCTGCCGAAGCGGAGGTGCAGGCGTCCATCGAGCGGCTGTTCACGTTCGCCGCGTGGGCCGACAAGTTCGAAGGCAACGTGCACGTGCCGCCCCTGCGTGGCGCCGCGCTCGCCGTTCCCGAGCCGGTGGGCGTGATCGGCGTGGCCTGCGCGACGGAGCGCCCGCTGCTCGGCCTCATCGGCCTGGTGGCGCCGGCGGTGAGCATGGGCAACGCGGTCGTCGTGGTGCCGTCCGAGCGGTACCCGCTCAGCGCGACCGATCTGTACCAGGTGCTCGACACGAGCGACGTGCCGGCAGGCGTGGTCAACATCGTCACCGGTTCACGCGACGCGCTGTCCCAGGTCCTGGCCGACCACGAGGATGTCGACGCGGTCTGGTACGCGGGCACCGCCGAAGGCCGCCGCGCCGTCGAGGCCGCGTCGGTCGGCAACATGAAGCGCACGTGGACGCACCTCGAGTCAGAGTTCGCGATCGCAGCCCTGCCCGCGGACGAAGCGCTGCGCGAGGCGACGAATATCAAGAATATCTGGATCCCCTGGGGCGCCTGAAGGCCGTATTGGGTTACGTGGGGTACCGACGAACGAACTCGGCCGGCGTGAGGATGGGGACTCGGGCGCGCTCGCGACTTTGCAGCAGGTCCTTGTCGGACGTCACGAGCGGCGCCCGGGCGGCATCGGCGAGTGCGGCAAACTTGCGGTCAGCCGAGTCCGGAACATAGTCGAATTCGGCCGGAACGGTTTCGCCCCGGAAACGGTCCTCGTCGCGGAAGAGCGGCGCGAGGCGTTCACACGAGAGCCGCGGGATCTGGCGGACAATCCGCTCGGTCTCGCGTCGCGTCGCTTCGTTCCAGAGCATCCGTAAACGGCCGATCCGGATGGCGTCGACCACGCGCGCGGAGTGACTCTGCGGGTTGAATCCGGCGCCGACGAAGACGTTGGTGTCTTCCAGGACGACCGCGGCACGGTCGGCGCCTTCGATGGGTAACAGGTCGCGCGCAGCCGCGCACAACCTACGGCACGATGTGACTGGCCATGTAGACCGCAAGCCCAAGGCCGATCATTTCGACGCTGGGCAGCACCGCGACGTGAAACGCCTCGAGTAGGAAAATGATCAGGGCAATGAGAACCAGCAAACGCGAGACGGTGAACGCTGGCATAGGTGCAACTCCTTTGTGCGCGACGCGTTGTTCGCACTACGTATGCCACCGTGGGCTTGCACACGTCTCCACTCACGCCGGGCGGCTGGCGAATTACCGCTGGCCGCCGGGTCCCTGCCTGACGGGCGGCGTTTGAAGCGGCGGGCAGGCTGGCCGAGAGCGATCACCAGACAGCCAATCCGCACCAGACAGCCAATCCATGCGTCTGGAGTTGCAATCAGAGCTGCTGCCGATGCCGCATACGCAGTTGTAACCGGGCCGATCGGCTTGCTCCGCATGGATGGGATTTGCGGCCTGCGACACGGAAACGGCGGCTCTCCGCGCTGCGTTTGAAGATTTCGAGCGGGCCGGCGCGCGCGGGATGGATCGTCGACATGCGCTGGAACGTCGGCGGCCCGTCAATTACGCTCAGCCGACTGTTCGTCAACACGGGGCGATTGTTCTCACCTTCATCCGCCACAACGACGTTCGCCTGCCCGACGGCACGCGGGTGCCGATGCGGCAGGACATCGATTTTGACGGCACCGCCGTCTCTTTCCAGCGCCCGCTGGTGGTCCTGATCGGCCCTGCCAGCATCTCCCGCGCCGAGTCCTTCGCTGGCCCGATGCAAGCCTATAGGTGTGCGATCCTGGTCGGTGAACAGACGACTGGCGCGTGCGGTGTAGTGCGGACGGTGCACCCAGCCCCAGGTGGGATGATTTGCCTGGCAACGCACCACACCGATTTCGGCCCAGATGCGTGGCAGCTAAACCGCATCGGCGTCACTCCGGATGTCGTAGTCGCACCCGTGCCTGAGGATGAGGCCGCGGGGTGCGACCCCAACTCCAGGCGGCGCTGCGCGTGCTGCGGGCCTAGCCAAGAAGCTGCGCTACACGGCCCATTTGCTTTTGCCGCGGTGGGCACGCGCGGCCAGCCGATCTCCAGCTTGCGGCCTTGCAGATTGGGGCGCAACCGAGGGAACCTGCCGCCAAGCGACGGGTCCAGTCCGAGTTGGCGTTCCGCTCGTCGGTCCGGGCTTCACTTCTCGCTCACGCGAGCGCCACCAGGGCGGCGTTGACGATGTGGCCGGCGTCGATGCCGGCGTAGTTGTAGAGGTCGGCGCGTGAGCCCGACTGGCCGAAACGGTCCATGCCCAGCGGCACGGTGCGCTGGCCGAAGACGGCGCCCAGGAAGGCGAGGGCGTGGCTGGCGCCATCGAGGACCGTCACCAGTGGCGCGGTGCGCTCCTCGGGGCGCAACAGGCCGGCTTCGAGATGGCCGAAGCTCTGCGGGATCGACGCGGAGCGGATGCCAGTGAGCCGCGAACCTTGCCAGTCGGCGTACAGGCGATCGGCGCTGGTGATGTTCAGCACCGTCGTTGCCACGCCTTCGTCGGCCAGTTCGGCGGCTGCAGTCAGGACCTCGGGCAGGATCGGACCTGCCGCGGCGAGGACGACGCGGGGTGCGTCGTCGCGCGAAGGTTCCACGAGTCGGTAACCGCCGAGTAGCACCTGGCGGCGCAGCTCGGTTTCGCCGATGCGAGCCAGTACGGCTTCAAACGGGTGCTGGTCGACCGCTCGCGTACTCAGCCGCAAGTACGTGCTCGTGCCGTGTTCACGGTCGAGGCACTGACGCAACCCGTTCAGCAGGCACCACTCGGTCTCGCGCGCAAAGCAGGGCTCGTACAGTTGCAGATTTGGCAGCTCCAGACCGATCGAAGCCGTAATTGCGCTCTGGTGCGCGCCGCCTTCGGGGCTGAGCGTGACCCCGGCGGGCGTCCCGGCAAAGACGAACTTGCTGCCCGAGTAAACGCTGTAGATCAGCGCGTCCAGCCCGCGGCAGACAAACGGGTCGTAGACCGTCCCCACCGGCAGCAGCAGCTCGCCGTTCAGCTCGTGGCTCATGCCCAGCTGGCCGAGCAGCATGAACAGATTCATCTCGCTGATGCCCAGCTCGATGTGCTGTCCGGCTGGTCCGGGCTCCCAGCGGAGCAGACGCGGCACCGCGGTGGCGGGCGCCTGCCATGGGTTTTCGGCCCAGACCCCGGTGCGATTGACCCAGCCGCCCAGGTTGGTCGAGATGGTCACATCCGGGCTGGCGGTGACGATTCGGTCGGCGAGCGGTCCGCCCAGTCGGGCGAGGTCGACGAGGGTGTTGCCGAAGACCTCCTGCGTGGAGATGCTGGCCGGGGCGCGGGTCAGCAGCGATTCCGGGACGTCCGACGGTCGCACCGGCAGGGCGGCGGCCGGCGGGCGAGGTCCGTGCGGGTACAGCCGGGCGGCGGACTCACGGCACAGCTTGCCCTCGAGGGTCCGGGGTGGAAAACAGGCCCAGTCGTCGTCGGCCGGCACGTTGAGCTGGCGACGCAGTGCGTCGATCTGCTCCTGCGACAGCAGCGCGGAGTGGTTCAGCGGATCGCCCGCGAACGGCAGGCCCCAGCCCTTCATCGTGTAGGCGAACAAGACGGTCGGACGACCGCCCGAGGCGTCGGCCGCCTTGAAGGCCCGGGCGAGCTCGAGCAGGTCGTGTCCGCCGAGGTCGCCGAGCAACCCGGGCAAATCGGCGTCGCTGACGTCTTTCAGGCAGGTCCACAGGGCGTCGCGCTGGTCGGCGGGAGCGTCGCCGACGACCCGTTCGCGGGCCGCTGGGGCGGGCAAGCGGACCAGGTCCTGATACTCCTCGTTGGGCATGCTGTCGATGCGCGTGCGCAGCGCGGCGCCGCCGGGCCGACCGAACGCGGCCTGCAGACGGCGTCCGTACTTGGCCTCGAGCACCTGCCAGCCGATGCCCTGGAACAGCGCCTCCATCTCCTGGACTTTGATGCCGGGGATGACGCGATCCAGGCTCTGTCGGTTGAGGTCGACGATCCACAGGACGTTGTCGAGGCGTGTGCCGCGGATGGTCTCGTCGCTGATCGCCTCCCAGACGTTGCCCTCGTCCAGCTCAGCGTCGCCGATCAGGGCGATGAAGCGGCGCGTGGCGTGCGCCTGATCGGCGCGGAAGTGGGTCGCGGCGTAGCGATCCGCCAGCGCGGCGAACAGCGGCGCGGCGGCGCCGAGGCCGACCGAGCCCGTGGAGAAGTCCACCGGGTCAGGGTCCTTGGTGCGGCTGGGGTACGCCTGCAGACCACCGAAGTCGCGCAGGGTGGTGAGGTAGCGGCGATCCAGATTGCCGAGCAGATACTGGATGACGTGGAACACGGGGCTGGCGTGGGGTTTGATGCTGACGCGGTCGCCGGCACGCAGCCAGCCACCAAAGTACAGCGCCGTGAGGATCGACACGACCGACGCGCTGCTGGCCTGGTGGCCGCCGACTTTGGTCAGGTCAGGGTTGGCGCGTACGTGGTTGGCCTCGTGAATCATCCGCGTGGCGAGCCACAGCACACGCCGCTGAATCCGCTCGAGCACGTCCACGCCGGCCGACATGGTCTGCAGCGTAGCGCACTCGAAGCTCAGATCTTGAGGAGACGCCTCGCGTTGCCGTTGAACATCTTTGTCCTTGTCTGTCGGCCCGAGCGGTCACGGCGGGGTCGGCGTCGTGTTCTTCGCTGGCGATGACGTACCGCTTCACAGTTCCTCTCGCGCCACAGGGTGAGGTCTGAGAGGGACATGAAAACGGTCGGCGTCCCACGTTAGCAGCGGGGTCTCAGCCGACCGTTTTCAAATTGTGAACGCGTGGTTCCTAAAGGCAAAATCTGGGCCACGCCCGGACTATCGCCCTTGTGCTCGGGCAGAATCACCAATCGGTATAGAACCCGGCGCGCACGGCAGCGCGATAGATCCTGAGCCGCGCGACTTCGGCCGCGGTGAACACGTGGAACGGCTCGGGGCGCGGCTCGACCGCCGCGGCTGAACGCTGGCTCCACTGGCCGTCCCAGTGCAGTCGGCAGTTGAAGCAGAATGAGGCCCGCGCGATCCGCACGGTGCGCCGGATGGCGCAGCGCGGACAGGGATGTTCCTGGATGGTGGCTCCGTTCATCGGTCGGTGTCCTTTCGGTCGCTTTCCCCAACGCCAGGGCGCTGGGCTTTCGAGTGCAGATCAACCAACTGTGGTGGCGCTTACAGCCTGAGGCGTGAGCCCCTCGCGGACTACACGGCGCGCCCACGTCTTCACCACGGAAGGGCTAGGCGTGGTCCGAATCGTGCCGTAGCGCAGACGTATGCCCGTGAGAATTCGCCGTTGGGAATGGTTCATTTCGTGCGCGCTTTTCGGGGCAATCCTCATCGCGCTGGTCGTTGCGGTGCTGTTGCAGGACCCGACGAGCGCGAGTGTCCCCTAGCCTCAGGCTCGCACCACAGCCTGGCACCGAGGAGCCGGGGCCGTCGCGAAGTCGCGTCGGCTATAACACCCTCGTGCCGCCCGCTCGTTCTGACATTCGCAATGTGGCCGTAATTGCGCACGTCGACCATGGCAAGACCAGCCTGGTCGACCAGATGCTGCGCCAGGCCGGGCTTGCCCGCACCCGCCAGGGCGAGCCCGAGTTCACCCTGGACAGCATGACCGGCAACCCGCTCGAGCGCGAACGTGGGATCACGATCCTCTCGAAGTTGACGGGGATCCCCTACCGCGATCACCGCTCGGGCGCCGACGTACGGCTCAACATCATCGACACGCCCGGGCACGCCGACTTTGGCGGCGAGGTCGAGCGCGTGCTGGGCATGGCCGACGGGGCGCTGCTGATCGTCGACGCGGCCGAAGGTCCGATGCCCCAGACGCGGTTCGTCTTGCAGAAGGCGTTTGAGCTGGGTCTGCGACCGATCGTCGTCATTAATAAGGTGGATCGCAAAGACGCGCGGGCCGAATGGGTGCTCGAGGCGACCTCTGATCTGTTCCTCGACCTGGCTTCCGACGCCGCCCAGCTCGAATTTCCGATTCTGTACGCCGTCGCCCGCGAGGGCCGCGCCGGCGCCACGCCCGACAACCTCGCCGATGACCTGCAGCCGTTGTTCGACACCATCCTCGACCACGTGCCGCCGCCGACCGGCGATTCCAGCGCCCCGCTCCAGGTGCAGATCAGCACGCTGGACTACGACAGCCACCAGGGCCGCTTTGCCATCGGGCGCATCCGCCGCGGCACGGTGCGGCCCGGCGACAGCGTCATCCGGCTCAGCCGAACGGGCGAGGGGTCCGGGCCCTTCAAAGTGGTCGCGGTGTATACCTATGAAGCGCTGACAAGGGTCGCTGTCCCACTGGCCCAGGTCGGCGACATCGTGGCGCTCACGGGCATCGCCGACGTGGCCATCAGCGACACGCTGGCCGATCCCAGCGCACCCGAAGCGTTGCCGGCGCAAGCGATCGAAGAACCGACGGTGCGCATGACCTTTGGCGTGAACACGTCGCCGTTTGCCGGTCGCGAAGCCAAGCTGTCCAGCACGTCGCGCCAGTTGCGCGGCAGGCTGTTGCGCGAGCTCGAGACCAACGTGAGCCTGCGCGTCGAGGACAGCGAAAGCGCCGACGAGTTCCTGGTGTCGGGCCGCGGCGAGCTGCACCTGGCAATCCTGGTCGAGACCCTGCGGCGCGAGGGTTACGAGTTCGCCGTCTCGCGCCCCGAGGTCATCACCAAAGAACTGGATGGCCGCACCCATGAGCCGGTCGAGCACATGGTCGTGGACACGATCGAAGAGTACGTCGGCCCGATTTCAGAGCTCCTCGGCAAACGGCTCGGCAAGCTCGAGCACATGGCGCACGATGGGCACGGCGGCCTGCGCATGGAATTTCGGGTTCCGACGCGCGGTCTGATCGGCCTGCGCAGTCTGTTGCTGACTGCGACCCGCGGCCACAGCGTGATGTCGAGCCGGCTCATTGGGTACGAGCCATGGCAGGGTCCGATCGGCGTCAACCGCAACGGCGTGCTGGTCGCCAGCGAGACCGGTACGGCGACCACGTTCGCCCTCGGCAACGCCCAGGAGCGGGCGCAGACCTTCATCGAGCCGCAGGCGCAGGTCTACGAGGGCATGCTGGTCGGGCTCAACTCCAGACCCGAGGACATGGCCGTCAACGTCACCAAAGAAAAGAAGCAGACGAATATCCGCTCGTCGACCTCGGATATTTCGGTGCGTCTGACGCCGGCGATCAAGCTGAGTCTGGAGCAGGCCCTTGACTTCATCGAGACGGACGAACTCGTCGAAGTCACCCCCGCCGCATTTCGCCTGCGCAAACGCATCCTCAATTCCGAAGATCGCCTGAAGGCCAGAAAACGCGGCCCCGCCGCCTGAGTCCTCAGGCACACCCTCAGCGCACATCCGCACCGCGACGCCGCCGAGGGAAATTTCAGGTTGCGCGCGGTGGCGAGAGCTCGCTGATCCGGACCCAGTGCGGCTCGCCGCCGCCGAGCGACTGCACTTCGGCGACGCCGCGGCCAATCGACCACACCACGACCAGACCACCTGACTCCAGATACGCCATGCCGCCGGCTGCGAGCCACCGCGGGCTGGCGCCGTAACGCTCGCGCAGGTCGGCGTCGGCGATCGCGCTCAGCCGCCGCCGCCGGGCGGGCGGGCTATCGGCGGCGACGCGCCGCCCGGCCGGCGCCCGTAAGACGCGATCGGCTGCCCGCGCGCTGTCCACGCTGCGGCCTTCGAGCAATGCCAGGCCGCCGACTTTGTCGAGCGAGCTGTTGCCCTGTGAGCAGCCGGGCAGTTGCATGCAGCTCGGGCAACCGTCCGTACACGGGCAATCGCGGAGCAGCACCGCGGCTCGCTCGAGCAGCGTTTCGAGCACGTGATAGGCCTTCTCGGCCAGACCGATCCCACCCTCGGCGAAGTCATAGACGTACAGCCGGCGCTCCTCGCTGCTCGAGCCGATGTCGCGCCGGTCACACAGCAGGGCCAATGGCACAGCGTTGACCAGGGCGTGCTCCAGGGCATGCAGCGACGCCTGGTCTGGCTCGAGCGCGACCGGCACGTCCACCCACAGGCCAATCGTGTCGAGGATGGTCAACATCGGTTCGTCGAGCTGGAAGGTGGTGGCCTGAGTGCGACGCACCTCGCGATACCCGGCAATGGTCTCGCACACGCGCAGCGGCCCGACGGTGGCCTCCAGCCGCGTTGCGCCGACGTCGAGCGAGCGGGAGGCCAGCGGCTCGTCGCGCGGCGCCACCTGCACTTCGACGAGTGGACTGGTGCGGGTGTCGACGGCGTCCTCCGCCAAACGCACGACGCGGGTGGTCGCGTCCACCCCGAGCACCCGGTAGCCGCGGCCGTTGTGCAGATACAGCGCCCCGGGGTAGCACTCGCGTTGCAGGTACGGCGGCTCGACCGTGCCAAGCCGAGCGCCGGGCGCCTCAGGCTCAGTTGCGACGTCACCCCTCCTGCGTACGCCGGGGTACACCTGCAACGTGTATGGGTCGCGAGAGGTGCCGCGCAGCGAGACGTCGGCCTGTGGACCGCGTCCGCTGGTCGCGGCTCGCCAGGGCGGGCCAGCGCTGAGCTCGCCGGCCTCGGCGAGGCGCGCGACGAGTCGCCCAGCGTTGGTCGGAAACAGCGCCAGGTCGTCGGCCTCGAGCGGACGCTCCGACGCGGCGCACAGCAGGTGGCCAAGCTGAATGGCCGCGTTGCTGGGGTCCACGGCGGCTTGCTCCATCGCCCGGCCGAAGAACGCTTCGGGGTGCTGGATGTGGTACTGATCGAGCGCGTCGTCGCCCGCCACGAGCACGACCACCGCTTCGCGGTCGGCCCGTCGTCCGACTCGACCGGCCTGCTGCCAGAAGCTCATGTTGCTGCCGGGATAGCCGGCGATCACCGCCACGTCCAACGCGCCGACGTCGATCCCCAGTTCGAGCGCATTCGTCGAGACGACCCCGCGCAGCTGGCCGCCGCGCAGCCCGGCCTCGATCTTGGCGCGTTCCTCGGCGTGATACCCCGACTTGTAGGCGCTGACCCGGCCGGCCAAGTCAGCGCCGACCAGCCGCCGCACGTCGAGCAGCATCCGTTCCACCGACACTCGGGCGCGACCGAACAGGATGCCGCTGTACCCGGCGCGCAGCGCCTCGGAGAAGACCGCGGCCGCCTCGGCGAAGACGCTCTCGTGTTCGTTCGCGCCGATGTCGCCACGCAGCGGCGGTCGCCAGAACAGGAACCGCCGCGGACCGGCGCCGGCCGCGTCGCCTTGGACTTCGACGAACGGCAGCCCGACGACCTGCTCGGCCAGCTCGACGGGGTTGGCGATGGTGGCCGACGCGCCGACGAACACCGGCTGCGCGCCATACGCTTTGGCCAGTCGCCTCAACCTGCGCAGCACCAGTGAGACATGCGCGCCGAATACGCCGCGATACGAGTGCAGCTCGTCGACGACGACCACGCTGAGATTCGAGAGCAGCGTTCGCCAGCGGCGGTGGTCGGGCAGCAGGCTGTGATGCAGGATGTCGGGGTTGGCGAGCAGGATCGCTGGCGGTCGGGTGGCCAGCTCCACGCGCTCGTCGCGCGGGGTATCGCCGGTCAGGACGGCAACCCGCGGACGCGGTTGGTCCGTGGCGGGCAGCGCCGCGACGAGCGCCTGGAGCGCGCGCAACTGGTCGCCGATCAGGGCTTTGGTCGGATAGAGGTACAGCGCGCGCGCGCCCGGCGTAGACATGACGCGCTCGAGCGTCGGCAGCGCGAACGCCAGACTTTTGCCGCTGGCCGTCGGACTGGCCAGCACGACGTTCTTGCCCGCGCGCAGTGCCTCGACGGTGGCCACCTGGTGCGCGTACAGCTGGGTGATCCCCTGGGCGAGCAGCGCCCGCGCCAGCGGCGCCGGTAAGCGCGGCCGGAGCACGCCCAGGATGGCCGCCTGGGCCGGCACCGCGCGCTCGTGAACCAGCACGTCCGCCGGCTCGTCCGCTCGCGCCGCCAGCGTGTCCTTCAGCCGCTGCACCAGCGCATCCGCAGAGGTTGAGTTCGACACGCGCGATAAAGGTAACAAGGGTGGGATTTAAAAAGAGACGATTTGGTACAGTACGCGTCCGACTTATACTTGGCCGACCCGTATTAGTTGTTTGGCGTACGCTCGTCAGGCAGTGACGACAACGATCAAACGCTCGGGACGGCATACGGCGGCGGATGCGCCGTCCTGGGCGCGGACCGTGCTGGATGTTTTTCGGGCTGAGGACATCCGCAATCTGGTGTTTCTGCCCGATACCGTGATGGGCCGCCTGCTGGCGCTGGCCGAAGCGGATCCGTTCTTCCGTCTGGTCGGCGTGCATCGCGAAGAAGAAGCCGTCGGCATAGTGACGGGCCTGTTTCTGGGCGGCCAGCGGGGCGCCATGCTGATCCAGAGCTCCGGGCTGGGCAATACGCTCAATGCCCTGGGCTCGCTGGCGATGGCGTATCGCATTCCCTTTCCGCTGCTGGTCAGTTTGCGGGGTGAGCTCGGCGAGTTCAATCCGGCGCAGCTGCATATGGGCCGCGCGGTACCAGGCTGCCTGGACGCGCTCACCATTCGTCACGTGACCCTCTCGTCAGAGACAGACCTGGCAAAACTCGTCAGCGGCGCGCTGAAGACCTGCTTCACGGCCGAGGAACCGTTCGGCGTGCTGCTCTCGGCGCTGCTCACCGGCTGGAAACCGGAAAAGTAACGTGCAGCGTCTGGACGCGACGGGCGTCGTCGTCGAGCTCGCGGGCAACTCGCCGATTGTCGGCGGCGTCGGCAACAGCACGTTCGACCTGATTCCGTTCGATCGGCCCGCCAACTTTTACATGTGGAATTCGATGGGCATGGCCTCGTCGATCGCGCTCGGGCTGGCGCTGGCGCGGCCTGACCTGCGGGTCGTCGTGCTCGACGGCGACGGTTCCATCCTGATGAATCTGGGCTCGCTGGCCACCGAGATCAGCTCCGGCGTTACCAACCTGGTCCACGTGATCTGGGACAACGGCGGCTGGGAGATCACTGGCGGACAGCCCGCGGGTTCGCCGTTCGGCGTCGACCTGGAGGTCGTGGCCCGTGGGTGTGGATTTGTCCGAACGGCGACGGTCGACGATCTCGAGGCATTTCGGGCTGTATTTGCCGAAGCGATGGCCGATGATCAGGCGTGGCTGATCGTCGGCCGGATCAGCCCGGGCGACTCGCCGTACCGCCCGAGCAAGAACTGCGTCTGGCTGCGCGACCGATTCAGCGCGGCGTTGCTACCACAGGCCAACGGCAACGCGAAGCCGTAGATCCCCCGGGTGGGGGAGGACGATAGTCCCCATAACCGCCATGATCCGCGTCAATGCGCTTCGGCGATCTACCCGGCTCGGCTCAGTGGTACGTGGGCGGCATCTGCATGCTCGCCGTGGTCCTGGCCGCGCTGGCCGCGCTTCAGCCAGGTGCCCAGGCGCCGCTCGAGCTTCTGGCGATGTGCGCATTGGCGGCCGCGATCGCGCATAGCTTTCCTGTCAGTACCCCGAGCAAACAGACCTACCACGTTTCCCTGCCGCTGCTGATCGCCGCGCTCATTCTGCTCTCGCCGCTGCAACTGGTGGCGCTGCTCGGCTTCGTCCATCTCGCCGAGTGGTTGCGCCGGCGAAACTCGATCACCGCCCAGCTCTTCAACGCGGCCGCGTACACGGTGACAGGTCTCATGGCTCAGGCGGCGTACCGCGCGTTGTGGCCCGCCGCCGGCGATCTCAGCGTCGACATTCGGCAGCCCGCCTTTCTGGTCGCCGGCCTCGGCGCGGCGGTGATCTTCGCGCTGCTGAACCGCTGCCTGGTCGGCGTCGCCATCTGGTTCGGCAATCGGATCTCGCCTCAGGATCAACATCTGTTCGAGACCGAGGGCCTGCTCAGGGACCTCGTCTTGCTGCTCATGGGGGTGCCGCTGGCGCACCTGGTGGTCATGGCGCCGTGGGCCGCCGCGATTGGGGCGGCACCGCTGTGGCTGATCCATCGCGTACTCGACCTGCCCAACTTGCGCTCGCAGAGTCGGCAGGATGACCTGACCGGGCTCTTCAGCGCGACGTATCTGACCGAGAGCTGCACCCACGAGTTGAATCGCGCGCGGCGCTTCAATCGACCGCTGAGTCTGCTGCTGCTGGACCTGGACGGGCTGGGTCAACTGACCGCCGCGCATGGGACCCACGCGGGTGATGACGCCCTGTGCGCGACCGCGCGCACGATCGGCCGCACGATCCGTGAGTACGATCTGCCTGCGCGGGTGGGCGGCGGCTTGTTCGCGGTGCTGCTGCCAGAGACCGATCTCGCCCAGGCCCAGGACGTGGCAGAACGCATCCGTCGCGACGTCGCGGCCCGACGACTTGAAGTTCCCAACAGCGTCGAGCTGACCCGGTTGACGGTGAGTGTTGGCGGCGCCGTCCTCGCCGGCGGCACCGGCAGCGCCGCGCAGCTATTCGAGGCCGCGCGAACCGCGCTCGAGCGCGCCAGGCATGACGGGGGCAATCAGATCGAGTTCGTCGCCATCGAGGCGAAGCTTGCGAAGGCGGCGCCGCCGTCGGTCGGCGAACCGGGCATCGCCACACTCGTACTCGGGGAGCCTGAGCGCTTAGCCGCTTCGCGCGTGCGCGCAGTCAGGGAGGCCGAATGCTCAGCGGCGCCGCGCATCGGCGCTTCAGGGGAGCCTGGGCCCTCGGCTGCTCCGCCCGTCCGCCCCGCGGGGGAGGCTGAGTGTTCAGTTGCCCCGAACGTCCGCGCTGCGGGCTTCCATTCGCTAGTTCTTGAAAAACTGGGAGGGAGCCGCGCTGCGGGCTTCCTTTCCCTGGTTCTTCTTAGAACTGGAGGGAGCCGCGCAGCGGCGGGCGGCGTTCAGTTCGCGCGGAGCCAGCGCCGGTGGTCCGCCGCATACCGTCGCGCCGCGCGTGCCGGGGTGGTGGTCCTGGCGGCGATCCTCCTTGTTTTCGGCCTGCTGTGGTCCGTCCCCACGCTGGACTGGCGACTCCTCGCGGTCCTGTTCAGCGTGGCCGCGCTGGCGGGTTTGACGTTTCACTTCAAGTCCCTCTCGGTCGCCCTGGCGCTGGCCATCGAGCTCCACCGGTCGCCAGCCCGGCTGTGGCTCGCGCGGTACTGGCGACTGTGGCCGCTGTACCTGGCACTCGGCGCGACGGGGCTGCTCGTCGGCTATGCCTACACCCGGTTCGGCTTGATCGGCGCCATCGCCCTGGCCGCCGCCGCCCTGTTGTTCCGCCAGGTGGCCGGTCAGTACGTCGACCGCACGCTCGAGAGCGTACGCACGTTGCGCACCGCCAACGAGCAGCTCGAACACCAGGCGTTTCACGATCCGCTGACCAGCCTGGCCAACCGCACGCTGTTCTCGGAGCGTCTGGAACGCGCCATGGTCCGCTCGGTCGAAGGCAGCGTGGCCGTGTTGTACCTCGACCTGGACAACTTCAAGATCGTCAACGACACCTTTGGACACGCCTCTGGAGACGCTCTCTTGCTGGCCGCCACCGATCGTATACGCGAGTGCGTCCGCCGCGAGGACACCATCGCGCGTCTCGGCGGAGATGAATTCACCGTGCTGCTCGAGGACATGCGCGACCCGAGCGACGCGGTGCGCATGGCCGAACGCATCGGCGAGTCGCTGGCTCAATCGTTTGCGCTGGCGGGCCAGGAGGTCTTCGTCTCGGCCAGCATCGGCATCGCCGTGGACACCGACCGCAGCCACAAACCAGACGACCTGATGCGCGAAGCGGACATGGCGATGTACCGCGCCAAGTCGGGCGGCAAGGCGCGCTACGAGATCTTCGACACCAGCCAGGGAACGCTCGCCATGGAGCGCCTCGAGCTCGAAACCGAGCTGCGCAACGCGGCCGACCGCGGCCAGCTCACGCTGCACTATCTGCCGGTCGTCGACCTGCTGAGCGGCAACCTGGACGCCGTTGAGGCGGTGTTGCGCTGGCGGCACCCGCGCCGCGGCCTGGTGGCGGCGCTGGAATTCATGGCGGTGGCGGAGCAGACGGGGATCGTTCTCGATCTCGGCAAATGGAGCCTGAACCAGGCGTGCCGGGACGCCGCGGCGTGGCAGGTCGAGCGGCCCGGTGTGGTCGTCCAGGTGAACCTGTCCACGCTCGAGCTGCAGCGCGCGTCACTGGTCGAGTTCGTCGCGGAGGCGTTGGCCGCCGCCGATTTGCCGGCTAGCTGCCTGCGACTCGAAATCCCCGAACGTTCGTTCGCTGGCAACACTGAGGCGACCGCCGACGTGCTCGGCGCGCTTCAGGCTATGGGTGTGCGGATCGCGCTGGATGACGTTGGCGATGGCACGTCGTCGCTGGCGTGGTTGAGCCGCTCGCCGGTCGACACCCTCAAGATCGGCGCAGCGGCGTCGGATTCACCGGCGCTCGTGCGCGCCAGCGTCGCGCTCGGACACGCTCTGGGGATGACGGTGACGGCTCAAGGCGTTGACACCGTCGAGCAGGCCGTCCGCCTGGCCGCGCTCGGCTGCCGACACGGCCAGGGTGAGCTGTACGGCGATCCACGCACCGCGGCGTCCCTCGCCGACCCCCTAGCCGTGCGAGTCGCCGCCCGCGCGGCGTAGCGACGCCGCTGGCAGGCGCACAAACTCCGCCAGGAGGCTTTCAAGGGCCGCCGCGAGGCTGACGGGAGCCGCGCCGGCATGCGGTTCGAGGCGGCCGGCGTGGACGGGCGAGGTCTGGATCACCGTGCTGCGCGGGGCGACCAGCCAGTAGAACCGTTCGGGCACCTGCAGCGCGGCGATCGGGCCGCCTTCTGGTCGGCCCTCACAGATGGCGACGAGCGTGCCCAGGTGACGTTCGACGGTGGCGACGTCGATGCCCGGCGCCAGGCTCAACAATCGATCCGTGTCCAGTTCGATGCGCGCCCGGCAGAACTCGTGCTCGCGGGCGAACAGGATGACCCCGACGTTGAGAAACTCACCGCGTTCGACACGCGGCACGACGCGGATAATCGCGTAGCTATACCACACGGTGGGTCAGCCTTGGTCCCAACGGCTCGGGACCACGCTGTCGTGCGCCGATCGCCTCGCCGAGCCAGGCCCGCGGTCCGTTCAGGCGCTCGAAGAGATACGTGAGGTACGCCGCACGCTGGTCGCTTTGCGTGGCGAACTCCTCTTCGGGCCCGAGCCACTCTTCGGGAATGGTGTCCACGATCCGCGCGAGCAGCGCCGGATCGAGCCGAGCACGCAGTCTGGCGTCGGCCGCAGTCAGATCGCCAGCGAAGGGCAGCAGCACGTGGTCGGCGATCTGCGGGAACGGCGAGTGGATGCGCTGCTGCCAGCCGGCCCACCGGTGATGCACAAAGACCGCCGCGCCGTGGTCGATCAACCACACGCGCTCCAGCGATACCAGCAGATTGGTGTTGCGCGGCGTGCGATCCACGTTGGTCATGTACGCGTCGAGCCACACGATGTCGGCCGCGAGTTCGGGTGTTAGCAGCGGCCCGTCGACGGACGGGTCGAAGGCCAGCGCGCCGGGCAGATAGTCGAGCCCGAAGTTCGCGCCGACGCTGGCGCGCAGCACGTCCTGGATCTCGGGATCCGGCTCGCTGCGACCGAACCCGGCGTCCAGGTCGACGACGGCTGGTCTCGGAACTGGCAGGTCGAGCGCCAGACCGACCAGCGCGACCAGCGCTTCGGCGACGAGCGCTTTGGGGCCCTGGCCCGCGCCACGGAACTTGACCACGAACGTGCCTTCGCCCTCGACGTCGACGACCCCCGGCAGCGAGCCGCCCTCGCGCAGCGGCACCACGTACCGCGTCCCCAGCAGGCGCGGCAGCAACGGTGCGTCCATGCATCGATCTTAACCTTCGGTCTCAGCCGGTATGCTGGGCACGCCACCATGCCGACCGCGCTGGCGATGGCCGCGGCTGCCTTCTTGCTGACCCTCGGGCTGGGCTACCCCGCCGTGGGATATCTACGTCGGGCGGGGGTGGCCAAGCAGGTTAGCGCCAACGAGTTGCCGTCGCACTTCAGCAAGACGGGCACGCCGACGATGGGCGGGCTGCTGTTCGTCGGGCCGATCATTGCCCTGACCCTCGTGCTGGCGCTGACGTGGTCGCGCGAGTCGGGCCGATCGCTACTTCTACCGCTGGGCACGATGTTTTTCAGTGCCGCCCTCGGCGCGTACGACGATCGGTTGTCGCTGGTGGGTAGCCGCGGCGGCGGTTTGACCGCGCGGTCGAAGTTTGGGTTGCTCGGCGGCGCGGCGCTCCTGGCTTCGCTCGCGCTCTGGTCTCCCGCGATGTTGGGCGTGGACTACCTGTTCGTCCCCGGCCTGGTCGAGCGCGTGTCGATCGGCTGGCTGATTGTGCCCCTGGCCTGGCTGGCGATCGTGGGCGCCGCGCACGCCGTCAACCTGACGGACGGCCTCGACGGCCTGGCGGGCCACACCGCCGCCGTCGCGTTCGTCGCCTACGGCGTGATCGCCTTCCTGCAAGGGCAAGTGTACCTGGTGACGTTCTGCTTCACGGTGGCTGGCGCCCTGCTCGCATTCCTCTGGTTCAACGCCTACCCCGCGCAGGTCATCATGGGCGACACCGGCGCGCTCGCCCTCGGGGCCACCCTCGCGGTGGTGGCGCTGATGCTCGGCCAGGTGCTTCTCCTGCCGATCGTCGGCTTTGTTTACGTCGCGGTGACGCTGTCGGTGATCATTCAGGTCGGCTACTTCCGCCTGAGCTCGGGGAAGCGGCTCTTCGGCCGGGCGCCGCTGCATCGCCACTTCGAGTTAATGGGCTGGAGCCAGATGCAGGTCGCGCAGCGCTTCTGGCTTGTCAGCATGATCACGGGCCTGCTCGGCGTGGCGCTCGCGCTTAAGTAGTGAGCGCCGCTACGGGGATTACGCCGATATCGCTGAGCCAGCCGCGGAACGCATCCCAGAGCGCGGGCACGCGCGTCGCGTACGAGTGATCGGCACCCGGGACCAGCGCGTAGCTCACCTGGGGGGAGACCGCGTGCAACCCTGGGCCGCGCTCGGCCAGGTCGCGAAAGGCCAGGCCGTCGATCTCGAGCTCGCCGAGGGTGACCAGCAGCGGCGCGGTCGAACCAGGGGCGCGCGCGAGGATGTCGTACGGGCTGTCGGGGCCGTACTTGTCGATATAGGTTCGCGCTGCGAACGAGCTCACGATCGGCACGGCGACCTCGATGGTCGCTTCGGGCTGACCCGTCGCGACGAGGTGCCGGGCTCGATCCATGTCGGCTTTGAAGCGCGCGCCCTCATCGGAAGCGAGATAGGCAGCGTAGGAAAAGCGCGGCGGCGAACTGGCGACGGCGCACACGACGCGCGGGTCGCGTTCGATCGACTGGTAGTAGATGGTCTTGACCGCGCCCAGGCTGTGGCCCCAGAGCCCGATGCGCCGGTAGCCCAACGACTCGGCGAAGGCGAGCCAGGCGCGCCAGTCCTGGCGGCAGTCGTCGATGATTTCGTACTCGGCGCCAAGCTTGCCGCGCGGGCCACGATACGCCTGATCGTGGCCGCGGCTGTTGACGCGGACCACGGCGCAGCCCTGATCCAGCAGCAGCGCGCCCAGGTCGTCGAAGAAATACGGGTTGTAGAAGTTGCCGCCCACGCCGTGATGGCAGATCAGCAGGTCCAGCCCGAGCCGCTTGTCGCCCCCGGCGGGTCTTCGCAACGCACCGTCCAGCCGCACGCCATCGGTGGTCTCAACGCTGACCAGTTCAACCTGCATGTCGCATTCCTCCCGTGGATACGTCGATTGCATCGAGCGTATCAGCGCTGCCTTCAGGTGCCCGTAGTTGCGGCCCCAGCGGGCACCTCGTCACCTCGTGCAACGCGGACGACACGAAGCGAGCGCGGGATTCGGCGTGGACGCCATGGACGCTGCTCAGGCTCGCCGTCGTACTTCAGTTTGCGTCTTGGCGCCCGCAGCGGGGATCCTCTCTTTCGTACCACGTGGCACGGCATGGAGCGCGCGCAGCGGTGCTCTGGGCCGACGATCCCAGGGCGGGTGAAACGTCTCGCACGCCGGCCTAGCATGAACGCCATGGACGCGGCTCACCATCGCCTGGCTGGCGTCGATCCGATTCTGATCCAGCATCCGTTCGACCGGCAGGCCATTGCGTCGCTCAAGCGCGTACGCGGGTTCGAGTTCTTTTTGTCGAAGTTCGTCGACGCCGGGGTCGAGCGTATGGAATACCAGCTCAGCGTCGCGAGCGGCGTGCGCGTCGGGCCGCGGCAGCTGCCGTCGCTGCATGGCCACCTGCGGACGGCGTGCGCGGTCCTGGGTGTCCCCGAGCCCGAGTTGTACGTCTGTTCGGGCGGTCTGAACTCGAGCGCGGCCGGACCAAACCATCCGTACATCGTGCTCATGAGTGGCGTGCTGGGCCTCATGGACGACGCCGAGCTGGCAGCGGTCATCGCGCACGAGGTCGGACACGTGCGAGCCGGCCATCTGCTCTACAAGTCGATGGCCAGCGCCGTGGACTTCTTTGGCGGCGTCGCCAACGACTTCTCGCTCGGGTTCAGCAAGTTTGTCACGACCCCGGTGCAGGTCGGCTTGCTGACCTGGGACCGCTGGTCCGAGTTGACCGCCGATCGGGCGGCGCTGCTGGTTGTCCGAGACCCGCGCGTGTGTCTGCGGCTGCTGATGAAGCTTGGCGCTGGCGCCAGCGGCGCCACCGAGCCGCTGGACCTGGACGCCTATATCGACCAGGTCCGCGCCTACGCTCAGGACACGGAGCAGACCCTCAGCGATCGGGTCTACCACTTCGGGGCGACGATGCAACGCGGGAGCCTGCCCTTCACGATCCAGCGCGCTCGGGCGCTGCTCGACTGGTACGAATCCGGTGGTCTGGACCAGGTGCAGGCCCAGGCGCTCGCCGGAGCCGGCGAACCGGCGCTGCGTTGTCCGGCGTGTTCGCAAGTCGTGCGCCGAGGGTCGCTGTTCTGCGGGGAGTGCGGCGCGCGCCTGCCCAGCGAGTCCCGGGAATGAAAAGCACGGTACGATCACGGCCAGGTGCGAGCTGTTAACTCAGTTAACACACAACGCAGAGCGAAAGGATGTGCATCCGTGACTCACCAAGATCCACGCCCCGAACTGTCCCTGCTCGAAACGGCTCGACAACCCATGACGCGACGCCAACTCGTTGGCCGCGCGCTGGGCGTCGGACTGAGCCTGCCGGTGTTTGGCGGCCTGCTGGCCGCGTGCTCGGCCGCCGCACTCACCGAGGCAACGGAAGTCGAAGCGGCAACCCCGCCCGCGCAGGCCGCCTCGACGCGCCCGCTGACGCCCACCTTCTACCAGTGGATCGTCGATCTCCATCCGTCCTTGCCGCTGGTCAACGCGAATTTCCAGAACACGACGCCGCTCAACTTTCAGATCGCCCCGGTCCAGGGGTTCGGGATCGACCGCTTCGTCGCCGAAGCTCGCGATAAGAGCAGCACCTGGGATGTCTACGTCGGGATGACGCCCTTTGTCGAGATGTCGGCGCTGATCGAGGCCGACGTGATCGAGCCGTGGGACAACTACATCCCGAAAGAAATCCTGAACGACATCATCCCGTCGATCCGCAACGAGTGCACCGTGAACGGGCAGTTGTACAGCTGGCCATTCCTGCTCGACATCATCACGATGGGTTGGAACAAGGGCCAGAGCGACCAGGCCGGCATCACCGATATGCCGACCACGTGGGATCAGCTCGTCGCCGACGGCAAGCAGATCATGACCAGCAATACGGCGCCGTACGGGGTGGTGTTCGACGCGCACGGCTGGCGTTCACTGGCGCCGATCACGCACAGCATCAGCACCAACGTGTACACCCCCGATCTCTTCTTCGACTTCAACAGCGATCCAGCGCTCCAGGCGCTGGACATCATGAAGCAGATGCTGGCTGTCTCGGCGCCGAACGTGCTGAACACCGGCACAACCGACGCGGGCGTGAACAATACCCCCGACGAAGATGCCTTCGCCGCACAACAGGCGACGTACTTCGTCAAGTACCAGAACGCGCCACTGCGTTTCGCGGCGACCTGGCCAGACCCATCTCAGCTGCAGCTTGGTCCGCTGCCGAAGGCGGTAGGCGGCGAGGGTGCGACCGTCTTCTGGACGACCGGCGCCTGTCTGTTCAAGTACGGCCAGAACAAGGACAAGGCCGCCGAGTACATGAAGTCGCTGACCTACAACGACGGCATCTGGAAGGATTCGATCAGCGGTACACCGACGAGCCATCCGGGCCAGATCCCGCCGTACCAGTCCTACTACGACAAGTGGTCGGTCAACCAGCCCACGTGGTGGCAGTCCTGGGTGCCGCTGATTCTCGATCAGCTCAAGGTTGCCAAGGCGATCCCGAATCAGAAGTTCGGGCTGAGCCAGTTCCAGATCGGCCAGTCCGAGTGGGAGAAGTACCTCAAGGGTGAGGAGTCCGACCCGAAGGTGGCGATGCGGGCCGCCTGGGACGCCGTCCAGGCCGAGGCCAAGAAGAGCGCCTGAGGCCTGCCTCGGCGGTGACCGATTCGGACATGAGCGGAGCGGGAGCCTGAGGATGGCGTCGACGACTCTGGACTTCCGTCGCGGCGCGGCCAGTGGCCGCGCCGCTTTCCTGGCCCGCCAGGGCGCCAACTGGGTGTTCCTGCTGCCGACGTTGATTTTCTTCATCGGCTGGCAGGTCTATCCCATCTTCCGCGTGCTCTGGATGAGCCTGACCGACTACCACTTCCTGCGCAACCAGCCGGCGGCGTGGGTCGGCTTCCGGAACTACGCGAACGCCCTGGCCGATCCGATCCTGCTGACGGGGCTGCTGCGCGCGGCCACGTTCACGGCGCTCTTTCTCCCGGGCATGATCTTCGTCCCCATGCTGCTGGCGATCCTCGTGGACCGCGTCCGTCAACCGACCCTGGCCGCGACCTACCGGCTGATCCTGCTGATTCCAGCGGTCATCCCCGGACCGCTGATCTTCGTGCTGTGGAAGTGGCTCTACAACTTCAACATCGGTCCGATCGACTACTTCCTGGTGCAGGTCGGCATCGTCACGCCGCAGACCGCCCCCCAGTGGCTCGGGGACCCGAAACTGACGCTGCCGGCGATCGCGCTGATGGAGGTGTGGTGGGGACTCGGCTACCACACGATGTTCTACCTGGCCGGGCTCGCGGCCATCCCGAAGGAGCTGTCGGAGGCAGCACGGGTCGACGGCGCCAACGAATGGCGCCTGTTCTGGCACGTCACCCTGCCCAGGTTGCGACCGATCCTGCTGGTGCTCGTCGTGCTCAGGTTCGGCACGGCCATGGCGGTCATCGACGAGTACCTCATCCTCGGCGGTTTCAACCGGGCGCTACCTACCTATACCTGGACGGTCTATATGTGGGACCTCGCGTTCCAGATCGGCGACTGGTTCCAGGGCTATGCGGCGGCGATCGGGTGGATCGGAGCCGCGGCGATGCTGGTGGTGGTCGGTGGACTGTTCTGGGTGTTCCGATCCCGTGACTAGCCTTCGGAGGAGGTCGATATGGCCACCGGCGAACTAGCCAGACTCGGCGTGCGCTCGACCGCGGGCCCGCGGCGACGACCAGTTCCCGTTGGAACAATTGTGCGCCACGTGGTGCTGGTGGCGTTCATGCTGGTGATCCTGGTGCCACTGGCGTGGGTGCTGCTGCTGTCGATCAAGTCCATCCCGGATGCGTATCGGCCTGGCTTCTGGCCGCAGCACTTCGACTTCACCCACTATACGTACGCCCTCACGAACATTCCGACGCTGCCGCGCAACATGTTGAACAGCGTCTTCGTCACGCTGAGTACGGTGGTCATCACCACGATCTGCGCGGTATTGGGTGGCTACGCGCTGGTACACCTGAGATTGCGCGGGCGAGCTGTCGTGCTCGGGCTACTGGTCGCGTCGCTGTTCTTTCCGACGCGCGTCACCTCGTTGATCGCCATCTTCGAGACGCAGCGCGCGCTCGGGTTGATCAATACGACCGCTGGCCTGATCTTGCCCTACATCACGCTGAATCTGGCCCTGAGCGTCTTCATCATGCGCGGCATTTTCGAGCAGATCTCGCATGAGCTGGTCGACGCGGCCAGCATTGACGGCGCTGGGCCGTGGCGCACCCTGCTCAGCGTGCTCCTGCCGCTCACGCGCAACGGCATCGTGGTGGTGATCATCGTTAACTTCGTGAGCGCCTGGGGCGAGTATCTGCTGGGCGTCACGCTGACCAACGACCAGGAGGTCCGGACCTTGCCGGTCGTCCTGGCCGGGGCATTCGGGGGGATGGGTCAGTGGGCCTGGCCGCGCATCGCGGCGGTCTACGTCATCGCCATCGCCCCCGGCCTGGCCGCGTTCGCGCTGTCCCAGCGCTGGTATATGCAGGGTCTGCAAGAAGGCGCCCTCAAATACTGAACGGCTCAGCTGGCGGTGGCGCCGGCCTCCACTTCAGTGCGGAGCTTGGACGTCCCGACCCAGCCCGTTTCTGACACGTCGACCATGACCCCATCGGGTCCGCTGTACTTGACCTCGACATTGCCGCCCGGGCGATGGCCCTGGCCGACACCCAGCGCCCGGTTGACGTCCTCGCGCGGTTTGGAGCCCGCGTCCTCGAGCTTGCGCGCAATCTCTTCCAGACTCTCGACCTGAAACCCGATGTGGTGGATGCCGGACCACTGCTTGCCGCGCTCGACGCCGGCGACGTCGTCGCTCTTGAAGTTGAGGATGGCGAGGTTCAGGTCGCCGTCGCTCAGGTAGTAGCCACGCGCCCCGTGGCTGTCAACTTTGCCCACCTCGTGCATGCCGAAGACCTCCATGTAGAACCTGGCGGTCGCATCCACGTCCTGAGTCGAAATGGCGATGTGCTTGATCTTCGGCATGGCTGGTCTCCCTGGTGGCGTATTGTGCCACCGTTCGTCGCCGGGGCTTACGTCAGCCCGATCAACCACCGACAGAGGTCGAGCAGGAACGCGGGATAGAGGTGCCCGACCTCGTTGCCGGTCGGCAGGGTAACGCGCTGCTGGCCCCAGTCCAGAATGCCGCCAGCCCAGTGCGGCATGACATCCGGAGCAAGCGCACCCACCCGTCCGGCGCCGCGCTGCCAGACCGTCAGAATTGGTGTCGTCGACGGCTCGAGCGTTGGCCGCTGCTCGGCGTCGACGCGCAGTCGGCGACCCTCAACCAGCACGTCGGCACCGTCGCGCTGGCGGACGCCGTTGTAGCCGACGACGACGCACGGCTCCGGTCCCTGAATCGACGCGACGGCGGGGTGGGCCGCGCGCCGGGCAACCAGCACCGTGCCCAGCGGCGAGTTCACCCGGTCGTCCTCGGGGGCGATCTCGACCGGCAGCAACTCGGCAATCTTCGAGCCGTAGTAGCTCCCGTGCGGTCCGCCGAATGAGGCCCAGCCGCCGATCATCAGCAGGCCGCGTCCATCCCGCTCCACCGCGCGAGTGATCGTGTCCTGGTGGCTGTCGCTCAGGTGGCCGGCTCGATAGTCGGACAGCACGACGAGCGCATAGTCGCCGAGTTGTTTTTCCGCGCCGCTGCCCGCGAGCGGCTGGCCGGCATTGAGCTTCGTCAGCCGGAACCCGGTGCTCAACGCCCCCTCGACGTACCCATTGCGCTGCCCTTCGCCCAGAAACAGGACCTCCGGCGCGCCGCCCGGCGCCTCGGTGAGTTCGATCATGCGCTTGCGCAGTACCCCCGATCTGGGACAGCGTACAGCCGCTGTGCGGAGCGCTCGGCATCCGACGTTCCTGTTCCTCGAAGACGGGATCGTGACCCGCGAGGGGATTCGCGACAACGTCGATTGGCAAACACATGGCTTCGAGTTGTGCGGCGAAGCGCCAGATGGCGAAATCGCGCTGCCACTGTCGCAGACGATCCGGCCCGACGTGCTCATTACCGACATCAAGATGCCGTTCCTGGATGGCCTGCAACTCCGCAAAAAATCGTCCGCGAACGGCTGCCGAAGACCAGGCTGGTGATCCTGAGCGGCCACGACGAGTTCGACCACGCCCAGCAGGCCATCAAACCGGGCGTCACCGAATAGCTGTTGGCCATGCTCGGTCGTGACAACACCTCGCGATGCAAAGCCGCGGTCGGTGGCAGCTGACCTACCATGGCAGGCATGACCACCCTCCCGAATCGGCCGAACACCGCACTTCTCGTCGTCGACGTGCAGAACGGCGTCGTCGCCGGGGCGCACCAGCGCGACGCGGTCGTCGCGAACGTTGGCAGCCTGGTCGAGAAGGCGCGGCGGGAACGGGTCCCCGTTGTCTGGGTCCAGCACTCCGACGAGCAGCTCGCGCGGGGCAGCGACGGCTGGCGGATCGTCCCTGAGCTGACGCCCCGTGACACCGAGCCGCTCGTCGAGAAGAACTACGGCGACTCTTTCGAGGCCACCACCCTGGAGACCGTGCTGTCGGGCCTCGGCGTCGGCCGACTCGTCGTCGTCGGCGCGCAGACCGACGCGTGCATCCGCTCGACGCTCCACGGCGCGTTCGCCCGGGGGTACGACGCGACCCTCGTCAAGGACGCCCACACCACCGAGGATCAGTCGGCCTGGGGGGCGCCGCCGCCTGACCAGGTCATCACCCACACCAACCTGTACTGGACCTACCAGACGGCGCCCGGCCGAACGGCCGGGACCGTCGACACCAGGGACGTCGACTTCAGCCGCCCGTCCTGACTTCCGCTGGAAGCCGACACGCACGCCGGTCGATCTGGCTGGATGTCGTGCGTGTAACTAGGTGGAGGAGTTGACCCGCGGTCGGCCTATCCCAACGCAGTGAGGAGTGTTATGAACCCGCCGAAGGTTCTGCTGAGTGGTCTCGGAATTCCTGAGTCGCCACGGTGGCACGCCGGGCGCCTGTGGTTCTGCAACTGGATCGAGCGGCAGATCGTCGCGGTTAGCCTCGACGGCAAGCCCGAGGTGGCCTCCGCGAAAGGCCCGGTCTCAATGGGGTATTCCATTGACTGGCAGCTGGACGGCAGACTGCTCGTGACCGGCCACAAACTCCGGCGGCAGAAGCCCGACGGGTCGCTGGTCACCCTCGCCGAGCAACCTTGCAACGAGATCGTTGTAGATGGGCGCGACAACGTCTACATCAACGGCGCGGACTTCGACTTCCCCGGTGGTGAGGCGCCCAAGCCCGGCTACATCAAGCTCTTCACGCCAGATGGCGAACTGCGCCAGGTGGCCGACGACATCCACTTCCCGAATGGAATGGTCATCACGCCCGACAACCGAACGCTGATCATCTCCGAATCGTTCGCCCGCCGGCTCACCGCGTTCGATATTGACGCGGACGGGGGCCTGTCCAACCGGCGCGTCTTCGCCGCGGGTCTCGGTCCGGACGGTATCTGCCTCGACGCCGAAGGCGCGGTTTGGGTCGGGACGCCTGACTACTCGGTTGTCCGCATCGCCGAAGGCGGCGAAGTCCTGCAACGCGTGGAGATGCGCCAGAACCGAGCACCGTTCGCGTTGATGCTCGGTGGCCCGGATCGACGGACGCTGTTCATTCTGACCGTCGAATGGCGGCCGGCCGACGGACTCGCCAATCTCGGGCGGCTCGCCAATGGGCCGCGCACCGGAGAGATCCTGACCCTGCCGGTCACGGTGCCTGGCACCGGCCGGCCATGACCTGGCGCGAAGCTGAGCGGATGCCTCCGCTCGGCACACTCGGCCAGACTCAGGCCGTGCCTTGCCAGCGTGAGAGTTGAACCCTTCGCGCTCGAGCGCTGGATGACGCAGCACGAGCTGCACGTGGCCTACGACATCGCCGAGAGTGGCATTCACCCGCTGCGCCTCGCCGACCTGCTGGCGTGGGAAGGCGAAGCTGATGCTTCGCTCGATGCGTTGCTGGACCTGCGATTGGGCTATAGCGAGGCCAGGGGCAGCGCCGCGCTCCGTTCGGCGATCGCGGCCACCTACCTCGGCTGCGA
Organism: Chloroflexota bacterium; assembly: GCA_035309865.1. GTDB lineage: Bacteria > Chloroflexota > UBA6077 > UBA6077 > CF-72 > CF-72. The sequence goes on along the minus strand of DATGER010000239.1, from coordinate 20,192 downwards.
CGCCGAAGACGTGCTGGTGACCACCGGCGCCATCGAGGCCAACTACCTGCTGTTCAACGTGCTGCTGCAGGCAGGTGACCACGTGATCGCGCCGTTCCCGGCCTACCAGCAGCTCTACAGTGTCCCGCGCGCGTTGGGCTGCGACGTCTCGCGGTGGGAGGTCGGGCCGGCAACCGAGTACAGGTACGACCTGCACGCGTTGGAGCGTCTGGTGCGACCTACCACGCGCCTGATCATCGTCAACAGCCCGCACAATCCGACGGGGGCGATGCTCTCGGCGGCCGAGCTGCGCCGGGTCTACGCGCTCGCCGAGTCCGTTGGGGCCTATGTGCTCAGTGACGAGGCGTACCGCTGGCTGGTCGTACCGGGCGGGTTGCCATTTGCGCCGCCCATATGCGACCACGGCCCGCTCGGCATCAGCGTTGGCACGGTCTCGAAGCCATTCGGACTCCCCGGGCTGCGGATCGGCTGGATCGCCGCGCCGGCGCCGGTCGTGGCCGCCTGTTGGGAAGCCCGCGACTACATCTCGCTCAGCCCCGGCAAGCTGAACGACGCAATTGCCGAGCTGGCGTTCCGTCACCGCGAGCGGATCGTCGAGCGGAATACCGCGATCATCGCCGCCAATCTGGCCGCGGCTGAGGCCTGGGTCGCCGGGCACTCCGATATCCTCGCGTGGACACCGCCGCGGGGTGGCTTGCTGGCCCTGCTGCGCTACAACCTGCCGATCGACTCGCGCGAGCTCGCCGATCTGCTGGCAACCGAGTACAGCGTGATGCTCGCGCCGGGCTCGGTGTTCGGCCTGGACGGCCACCTGCGGATCGGCCTCGGCCAGGACTCGCCCATCTTTCGGGCGGGCCTCGCCGCCACAAGCCGCTGCTTCGACCACTTCGGCGCGTAGTCCCCCGCTCAGCCCGTTCTTCACCACTGGCCGAGGCCGTGGCGGCACGGGGCTCGGCCTGGCCATCGTCCAGAACATCGTGGTCAACGGCCTGCGCGGCAAGCTGGACATCGCGTCCACGCCTGGCTGCGGGACCACGGTTACCGTCCGCCTGCCGGGGGTGGTGCCCGACCTGCTCCCACCTGCGTAGCGTCGCCCTCGAGGGAATTCAAACTGACGCGAGCGAGTTGATGGACAATAAACCGAGGTACTAACAAACCCAGCGTGGCCACTTCTCTTCGACTCGTTTCAACCGCAGATTCGCTCGAGCCCGACGGCGACGACGAACTGCTCGATTCCTATTCGCACGTTGTCACCCGCGCGGTTGACGAGGTCAGCGCGTCGGTCATCAAGATCGACGTCAGCGTGCCCGCCCGCGGCCGCCAGCCCGCCCACCAGGGCAGTGGCTCGGGCTTCATCTTCACGCCCGACGGCTTCGCGCTCACCAACAGCCACGTCGTCCACGGCGCACACAAGATCGACGTGTCGCTGGGCGACGGCCGCCGCGTCAACGCCGCACTCGTCGGCGATGACCCGCACACAGACCTGGCGGTCATTCGCCTGGATGCGCCCAACCTCAGCGCCGCCCGACTGGGTGACTCCCAGGCGATCCGGCCGGGTCAGATCGCCATCGCGATCGGGAATCCGTACGGCTTTCAGACGACGGTCACCGCGGGGGTGGTGAGCGCGCTGGGCCGGTCGTTGCCAGCCCGGTCTGGACGGCAGATCGAGGACGTGATTCAGACGGACGCCGCGCTGAATCCGGGCAACTCCGGCGGACCGCTCATCAATTCACGCGGGGAGGTGATCGGCGTCAATACGGCGATCATCCAGGCCGCCCAGGGCATCTGTTTCGCCATCGCCATCAATACCGCCAAGCTGATCGCCGCCCGGCTCATTCGCGATGGCCGGGTGCGCCGCAGCTACGTCGGGATCGCGGGCCAGACGGTGCCGCTGCTGACCCGCGTCGTGCGGTATTTCGGCCTGGGGACAGAGACGGCGGTGTTCGTCGTTGCGGTCGAGCCCGGCAGTCCGGCCCAGCGCGCCGGGTTGAAAGAAGGGGATCTGATTGTCGGCTTCGGCGAGTTACCGGTGCGCGGCATCGACGACCTGCTGCGGCTCCTGACGGAGGACCGCGTCGGTACTCCGGTACCGGTGACTGCCATCCGTGGCACGGAGCGGCTCCAGCTGGCGGTCACCCCATCGGAGTCGAGGTGAACAGTCCAGCCGGCTGCAGTCGCTAGCGCGCTCGGAAAACGCCGCACGTCGAACGCCCAGATCACCGACAGGACCGCGACCGCCAGGCGCCACGGCGTGAGCCATGGGCGGACGTGTCCACGCGGCTGCCCAGATGCATCCCTGGAGGTCCTTTCGACGGCGCTCCAGCCGCCTCAGGGCCAGCCGCCCGACGGCGGAGGGTTCGCAGGCAACCTGGCAACGATGGGCTGCCGATCAGCTGGGAGCCGCCTGGCTTACGAGCCCTTGCCAGGACCACTTCGGGATGGTCAGCCCGTCCGGCACGTCGTCGGCCGAGTCGTGATAGCGGGCCATCGTCGTGGTCGTGGTCCAGGCGAAGTAATCGTGCAGTGCCTCCCGGAGTTGAGCGTCGTCGGCCAGGCCTGCATCCGCCAGCGCCTGGTCGAAACACGCGATCGCGCGGCGATCCATCTCTGCGTGGGGACCATTGCCGCTGTGGATGCGCACGACCGAGGTCTCGTCGCCGTAGGCGGTTGAGTACGCCGGCGGTCCGCCGAGTGCCTCGACCCAGTAGGCAGCCAACCGTTCGATGTGGTCCGGCTGAAAGCCATGGCTGAACGCGTGACTCACCTCTTCGTCGTCCATCACCCTCGAATGCCAGGCGCGGGCGAGTCGCAGCAACCCCTCCTCCTCGCCAGCGGTCTCATAGATCGTCCGCATGTCCCAACTCAGTGTGGCGGAGAACACCACCGGTTCACCAGTGTGTTGCTCATGCGCACGGGTCATGATTCGAGGCATCGAAAGCTACGTGTCACGCGAGCGTGCTAGCTCGTCCGGTGCGGCGGAGCCGTAACGCCTGTGGGTTGGAGCCCGAGCCACCGTCCGCGGCGGGCTACGGATTCGGCCATTTTGGCGGTGGCCTCGTCGATCATTTCGCCTGCGTAGCGGACGGCGCCGCGGCCTTCGGACTCGGTGGCCTGGCGATAGGCTGACAGGATGCCTTCGGCGCGGGCGTACGTGGCGGGGTCGGGCGAATAGATGCGGTTGACCGTCTCGATCTGGCTGGGGTGAATGACCCACTTGCCGTCGAAGCCCAGGGCGGCGGTGCGGCGGGCGGACCGCTCGAGGCCGGCCAGGTCGGCGAAGGCGGCGTATGGGCCGTCGATGGCGAGCAGTCCGTTGACGCGCGCGGCGACCAGGATCCGCATCAGGGCGTAGTGCCAGATGTCGGCCGGGTAGTCACTGTCGAGGGTGCCGATCGTCAGGTGGTCCAGGCCCAGACTGGCCGACAGATCGCCTGGTCCGAAGATCAGGGCTTGAACGCGGGCCGAGGCGCGGGCGATCTCGTCGACGTGCTGCAGCCCGGCGGCTGATTCGATCAGGACTTCGATGCCGATCCGGCCGGCGGGGAATCCCTGGGCCCGTTCGATCTGGCCGAGCAGGCGATCGAGGAAGAAGACGTCGGCGGGAGCCTCGGCTTTGGGGAGAATGACCGTGTCGAGCCGATCGCCGGCGGCTTCGACGACCTCGACAACATCGCGGTAGCACCACGCCGTGTCCACGCCGTTGACGCGGACCGAGACACAGCGCCGGCCGAAGTCCAGAGTCTTCAGCGACTCGACGGCGATCGCACGTGCCCCGGTTTTTTCGGACGGGGCCGTGGCGTCTTCGAGGTCGAACAGCACCTGGTCGGCATCGAGCGTGACGGCTTTGGTCTGCATGCGCGCGCTGCTGGCGGGCACCGACAGGCACGCTCGGTGCGGCTTTAGTAAAGATTGGCGCGAAGAAGTCACCAGGAGCCTCCATCGAACGTGATTCGGCCGCCGACCACGGTCAACTCGACGCGCGTGTCGCGGAGCGCCGCGGGCTCTTGCGAGAAGGGATCAGGCGAGAGCACCACCAGGTCGGCGTCCATCCCGGGCGCGAGGCTGCCGCGGCGCGCGGTGGCTCGCTCGGCGGCCGCGGAACCGGTCGTGTACGCGCGCACGGCTTCGTCGAGTGTCAGCCGCTGGTGCGGATACCAGCCGCCCGCCGGTTCGGCGTGCTGGTCCAGCCGCGTGACCGCGGCGTAGATGCTCGGCAGGGGCTCGAGGCGTTCGACCGGTGCGTCGGTGCCAAAGGCGAGTTGGGCGCCGGCGCGCAGGAGGTCGGCCCAGGCGTACCCGTGACGCGCGCGCGAGCCCCAGTGCGCGTCCGCGGCGCGCCAGTCGGACGTGGCGTGGATCGGCTGCATCGAGGCGACGACGCCGAGGCTGGCGAAGCGCGAGATGTCGGCGGGATGGACCAGCTGCGCGTGCTCGATGCGCAGCAGGCGCGCCGCAAGCGGGGGGTAGGCCGACCGGGTCTGCGCATAGACGTCGAGCACCCGGCGGACGGCGGCGTCGCCGATCGCGTGCACCGCCAGGTCCAACTCGGCGTCCGCCGCCAGACGCATGGCTTCAGCAAGCTCACCGGCTTCCAGGGTCGGCACGCCGAGGAAGTTATCGTCGCGACCTTCGTACGGCTCGAGCATGAACGCCGTGCGGGAGCCGAGCGCGCCATCGGCGAACAGCTTCACCGGCCCGATCCGCAGCAGCGAGCCGCCGGCACCCCGCTCGCCGTCGCCGGTCCGCAACCCTGGCTCGCGCGCAGCGGTCCGTGGCGGTGCATCGCCGCGCGCGCTCCGCGGCCCAGGCACCCCGGCGCCCGTCCGCAACCCTCGCTCACGGGCGTGGGCCAACTCGCTTCGTGGCACGCCGTGGTAGACGCGCAGCGTCAGTTCGCCCGAGTCCTCGAGGGCCTGGAACGCGGCGCGTGAGCGGCTGTCTTCGAGGTTGTGGATCCCTGTCAGGCCGGCGGCGGCGGCGAGCGGCAAGGCCGCCAGAATGGCATCGCGGATGTCGTCTTCGCTTGCCCGCGGCATGTGCGCCGTGACCAGGTCGGTCGCATTTTCAGCAAGCACGCCGGTAGGTTCGCCGTGCACGTCTTTGACGATCACGCCGCCCGCGGGCGGCGGCGTGTCCCGATCGATGCCCGCCGCCTGCAGGGCCGCCGTGTTGAGCCAGAGCGAATGGCCATCTCGACTGGCCAGCGCCGCCGGCCGCTCGGCCACGGCGCGATCGAGATCGGCGGCGTCGGGAAGTCGTCCCCAGCGATTCCGATCCCACCCGCGCCCACGCAGCCACGCCCGCGCCGGCAGAGAGGCCGCCGCCGCGCGCAACAACGCTAACCCGTCCTCGAGCGTGGTCGCGACGTCCAGATCGACCTGCTGGCGACCCAGCGCAAAGCTGCCGAAGTGCACGTGCGCGTCGACGAACCCCGGCACCACCGCTCGACCGCCGAGATCGAACACTCGCGTGCGGGGTCCCCGCAAATCGTCGAGGCTCTGGCTGCCGACGGCGACCACGCGTCCGTCGGCGACCGCCAGGCACCGCGCCCGCGGCTGGGCCGGGTCCAGCGTGCTGATGGCGGCGTTCCTCAGGAGGATGTCGGCCTGCATCGTCTGCGGACAATCGTATCTGCGATGATCTTCTCTGCGTGACCACTGCGACTTCGAACGAGCGCCCACTCCTGATTATCGACGGCGACAACCTGGCGCACCGCGCGTATCACTCGATGCCGAAATCGCTCAAGTCGGCCGACGGCCGGCCCATCAATGCCATCGTCGGCTGGACCAACATGCTCGTCACGCTGTGGGAGTCGGAGCAGCCGCGGTCGATCTACGTCGCCTGGGACACGCTCGGGATCGATACCTATCGCCACGAGTTGTGGCCGACGTACCAGGGCGGTCGGGTCTTCGACAACGCGATCGTCCGACAACTCGACCTGCTGCCCGGGCTGGCGGCGGCCTTTGGCTTCGGGGTCGGCAAGCGCGCCGGCTACGAGGCCGACGACTTCATGGCCGGCGCCGCCATTGCCGAGACGAAACGTGGCGGGCACAGCCTGCTGCTGACCACCGACCGCGACGCCTACCAGCTGGTCAACGACAGCGTGATGGTGCTGGCCCCACGCAAGGGCGTGCGGGACCTGATGCGAATCGGTCCGGCGCAGGTCGTCGAGCGGCTGGGGGTGCTGCCCGAGCAGGTGCCGGACTTCAAAGCCATCGCTGGCGACGCCTCGGACGGGATTCCGGGCGCCAAAGGCATCGGCCCCAAAGGCGCGGCCGACCTGTTGCTGAAGTACGGCACGCTCGAAGCGATCCTCGACGCCCGGACCGACACCATCCCGGCCAGCCTGGCGGATCAGCTGCGGCTATTCAAACGCGTCGTGTGCATGCAGGCCGACGTCGACGTCGAACTTCCAGCGACTGCCCCGCCCAACTGGGCCAACGCCGCGGCCGCAATACGGCGGCTGGGGGCCGAGAACCTGGCCGAGCGAATCGCGGCGCGCGCGCAGGGCTAGCGGCCGCGCCAACATCAGGGCGGGCCCGGCACCGGCCTTGCCAGGCCACATCCGTCAGTGTAGAGTGACGGTCAGTGCACACTGACGCAGCCGAGCGTGGTCTGGCGGCGCTGGGCGACGCCACCCGCCGCCGCATCGTCGAGCGACTGGCCGCCGGCCCTTGCGCCGTCGGCGACATCGCCCGGACCCTGCCGGTCGGTCGGCCCGCCGTATCGATGCACTTGCGCGTCCTGCAGGACGCCGGCCTGGTCCGCCACGAGCGCGCCGGCACCCGCCGCCTGTACCACCTCGATCCGCACGGCCTGGTGCTGCTGCGCGATCACCTGGACGCGTACTGGTCGCTGGCCCTCGAGGCGTTCGCGGGCGCCGCCACCTGGCGGCAGAAGGGACAGGCAATGGCAGTCGGCGATGCCGAGCGCAGCGAGCTCAGCGTGTTGAAGACCGTGGTCGTGCCCCTGCCGCTGGTCGAGGCCTTCGCCCTGTTCGTGCAGCAGGACGCGTGGTGGCCCGTGGGCACCCACCATCTGGCCGAGCCGGCAGGCGAGACGGTTGTCCTCGAGCCGTTCGAGGGCGGACGCTGGTACGAGCGCGGCGCCGACGGGCGCGAGCAAGTCTGGGGGCGGGTGCTGGTCTGGCGCCCGCCACACCAGGTCGTTCTCAGCTTCCTGATGGGGTCCGACTGGACCTTTGAGCCCGACCCAGCCAGGGCCTCGGAGATCGACGTACGCTTCCTGGCCGAGGCGCCGGACCGGACCAGGCTCGAGTTCGAGCACCGCCACCTCGAGCGCTACGGCGAGCGCGCCGAGCACATGCGGTCGGTGCTCGATGGCCCGAGCGGCGCGGTTGGCGTGGTCAATGCGTACGCCGCGGCCGCTGGTCGTCGCTAGCAGAGGAGTTCTAACCAATGTTCACGTCATCGATGCCGAATCTGTACTGTGCCGACGTTGCCGCCGCCGCCGGCTTCTACCGCGACGTCCTCGGTTTTGACCAGACGTATCAGTTCCCGCCAGCTGGTCCGCCTCAGCACGTCGAGCTGCGCCTCGGTGAGTCGATGTTGGCCCTGTCCAGCCACGCCGCCGTGGGCCACACCGGCCTGCCCGCCCCGTCGGCCGGGCACACTCAGGAGCTCGTCGTGTGGTGCGCTGACATGGACGCCGCCATCGCCCGGCTGCGCGCGGCCCGCGCGCCAGTCCTGGTCGAGCCGTACGATCACGTCGCCGGCCATCGGCGGGCCTACGTCGCCGATCCCGACGGCAACTGGCTGGCGTTGGTCCAGAGCTGACCCGCGGGAGGCGGTCCGCGCTTTACGTGTAGCGGCCGCCGGGGCCGAGGGTTGATTGACGCGCGATCAGCTCCACCGCCAGTGAAACGGACTGGACTGGATCGCCGGCGACCAGGTGCCTGGCCAGATTAATTGCCACGGTGCCAAGCTCGTAGGCCGGCTGGGCCATCGTCGAGAGCGTCGGACGAAGCTGCGCCGCCAGCGGGATGTCGTCGAAGCCAACGATGGCCAGCTCGCGCGGCACGTGCACGTGGCGGTCGGCGGCCAGTGCCATCGCGGCCACGGCCAGACGGTCGGTGGCGGCAAAGACGGCGTCGGGCGCGGGTCCCTTTTCGGCGAGGCGGCGCTGCAGGCGCGCGTAGCCGGCCTCGGGTGTCCCATCGGATTCGAGGACTTCCGCCGACATGTTCGCGCTCAGCATCGCTTCGCGATAGCCAGCCGCGCGGTCGGCCATGGTCGTCTGCGTGTGCGGGCCGCCAAGGTGGATGACGCGGCGGCGGCCGATCTGCATCAGATGCCGCGTCGCCTTGCGGGCCCCGTCGCGGTTGTCGATGCTCACGGACGGCCAGGGGACCTGGATGGTCGGCCGGCCGATGAGCACCAGGGGCACCTTGCAATCGTTCAGCGCCAGCAGCTCGATCGCGTTCAGGCTCGTGCCACCAGAGAGCACAATCGCATCGACGCGCCGATGCTGCATCAGCGTCAGATACTCGGTCATGCGGACCACGTCGCCGAAGGTGTTGCTGATGAGCACGGCGAGCTCCGCCTCCCGGGCACCGTCCTCGACACCACCGGCGATTTGTGGATAGTGCGGATCGGCCAGATCGGGGACGATCAGCCCGATCAGGCCGGACCGGCGACTGGCCAGACCGCGCGCCATCGGCGACGGGGTGAAGTTCAGCTCGCGAGCGGCGATGCGGACGCGCTCGGCGGTGTCGGCGCGCACCGGATGCGGCATTGCGCCAGGTGACAGCACGCGCGAGACGGTGGTGATCGAAACGCCGGCAGCGCGGGCAACGTCGGCGATCGTCAACACGGTGGAATGTTACATTCAGCCGATCATCTCGGCCGGCACCGCCACCCGGGCGTACACGGCGCGCGCGGCCGCGGTGCCGTCGTCGCGACACGCGGCGGCGATCTCGTCGATCAGCTGATCGAACTCGGGCGCGGTTTCACCTCTGTACGACGCCTCTATTGGCCCCCACACGTCCCACGGCAGCATCTATACCGGTCTGGGCGACCGGTGGACCCGGTGGAGGCTGCCAGCTCATGGAGGGCTGGCGCAGTTCTCGGCTGGGCATCAGCACCGAAGAGGCGATGGCGCTCCTTGCGGCGGCCGCCCCGGCACCGCTGGCGGACACCTCCCTGGCCGAGGACTTGAGCGCCGCGCGACTGAGGTTGCTGGCCGCGTTGCCGGCCGCGCGGCGCGCCGAGGTCGCGGCACAATCCGCACGCTTCCACATCGATGCACCTGGCTGGTTCCGGCCGCTTCGTCCGGCGCCCCACCTCGACACGATCGTTCGGTCGGTCCGCGCCGACCGTCGGCTGCGGCTCAGCTACATCGCGCCGCCGTGCTTTGACGTCGAGCCGCTGGGCCTCGTGGCCAAGGCCGGCAACTGGTACCTGGTCGCTCGATCGCGAACCCACGCTCCGCGTCATTGAGCTGACATTCGAGTCGCCCGCCGCCGCGCGCACGCGCATTCTCGGGCTAGGGCCCGAAGCGGAGGTACTCGAGCCGAACGCAATTCGCGAAGCCGTCCGGTCCGCCGCAACGGCCACCGCCGCCCTCTATGGTTTCAGTAATGGGCCAGCGGAGACCGGTGATCTGTGATCAGGTAGCCTGGGTGTGCGCTGCCACTCCAACCCGGCTGAACGGCTGACGGCGCGTGGGCTGACAGCGAGAAAACGACGAGGTCTCTGCACGTGAAATTCGCTGCTGGACTGCCAATCGTGGCGATGAGCGACCCGATCGCTATTCGCGACTTCGCCCAGGCGCTCGACGGAGCGGAGTTTGACGTCATCTCGACCGCCGGCCACGTGCTCGCGGCGCCGGCGGGGCGGTTTCCTGACCGGCCAACGCCGACCTACGCGGGTCCGTTTCACGATCCGTTCGTGCTGTTCGGCTATTTGGCGGGGATGACCCGGCGCCTCCACTTCCGCAGCGGGGTCCTGATCCTGCCGCTGCTCCCGACGGCGCTCGTCGCCAAGCAGGCAGCCGAGCTGCAACTGCTGAGCGGCAGCCGCTTCGAGCTCGGGGTCGGCATCAGCTGGAACACGCTGGAGTACGAAGCCCTCAACCAGGACTTCCGCGCTCGCGGGAAGCGGATGGAGGAACAGATCGCGGTCCTGCGGCGACTGTGGACCGAACCGTACGTGAACTTCGAGGGTCGCTGGCACAAGCTCGACGGCGTCGGACTCAACCGTCTACCGACCAGTCCGATCCCGATCTGGATCGGCAGCGGCAATGACGATGTGGTGCTCCGCCGGGTCGCCAGGCTCGCTGACGGGTGGTTTCCGATCAGCGACCCGACCGAAGCGGTGCCAAAACTGAAGGAATACGCGCGCGCGGCGGGCCGCGACGCAGACTCGATTGGGTTCACCGGTCGCGTGATGGCCGGTCCAGGCGGGCCCGCCGCCTGGGTGGAGTCGGCGAAAAAGGCCCAGGCGCTCGGGGCGACCCATCTGGCCCTCGGCACGCCACCCGACGTGCAGGGCGAGGCCGTCCTGAAGCGACTACTGGAAGCGCGCCAGGTGCTGGGGGCGGAGTTGTCAGCCTGAGACAGGCGCCAGCAGCCGCAAGGCGGCGTGCACTCGGCACCGCCCGCAAGAAAAAAATTGGAAAGCGCTTTCCGGAAATCGCTTTCCGTGCTACGCTGCGTGGCATGACCCGGTCCGCCACACCTGCCGTGCGCGTCGCCATCGTCGGCGTCGGCAACTGCGCTTCCGCCCTCGTCCAGGGCGTCCACAAGTACCGCGACGCCTCCCCCGACGAGTTCGTCCCCGGCCTCATGCACGTCGACCTCGGCAGCTACCACGTCCGCGACATCCAGTTCGTCGCCGCCTTCGACGTCGATGCCCGCAAGGTCGGCCGCGACCTCGGGCAGGCCATCTTCGCCGAGCCCAACAATACCGTCCGCTTCGCCGACGTGCCGTCCGTTGGCGTCACGGTCAGTCGCGGCCGGACGCTGGACGGCATCGGCCACTACCTCTCAGATGTGGTGGAGCAGTCGCCTGAGCCGCCGGTCGATGTCGCCGCGGTGTTGCGCGCGACACAGGCCGACGTCCTGGTGAATTACCTGCCGGTCGGCAGCGAGCAGGCCACGCGCTGGTACATGGAGCAGGCGCTCGCCGCCGGCTGCGCGGTGGTGAACTGCATTCCGGTGTTCATTGCCCGCGAAGCCGCCTGGCGGCGCCGCTTCGAGGAGCACGGACTGCCAATCATCGGCGACGACATCAAGAGCCAGGTCGGCGCGACCATCGTGCATCGCGTCCTGGCGCGGCTCTTCCGCGATCGCGGCGTGCGTCTCGAGCGCACCAGCCAGCTCAACGTGGGTGGCAACACCGACTTTCTCAACATGCTCGAGCGCAGCCGGCTGGAATCCAAGAAGATCTCCAAGACGAGCAGTGTCACCAGCCAGATCGAGGAGGAGCTGGCCCCCGAGAACGTGCACGTCGGCCCGAGCGACTACGTGCCGTGGCTGACCGATCGCAAGTGGGCCCACATTCGCCTGGAGGGTCGGACGTTCGGCGACGTACCGCTGAACCTGGAGCTGAAGCTCGAGGTCTGGGACTCCCCGAATAGCGCGGGTGTGGTCATCGACGCGGTCCGCTGCGCGCGGCTCGGACTGGATCGGGGCCTGAGCGGCGCGCTGGAGGGTCCGAGCGCGTACTTCATGAAGAGTCCACCGGTGCAGCACCGCGACGAGGACGCGCGCCACCTGGTCGAAGCATTCATCGCCGAGCACGGACACACCGCTGACGCGGAGCCGGAGCCGGAGCCGGAGCCGCTGGAAGTGGAGGCCCCGGCGCTCGTCGCCGACTGAGCATGGCTAGATAACCGAAAAGTCCGCGTGCAGTGGCGGCGACTGCGTCGGGAAAAGGTTGTTGGGCTGGACCTGATTCGGCACCTCCACGGTGTACACACCCTTTTCGACTTCCGGCGTCGCGGTGCTGTCGATGTCACCCGGAGTAACCGCCAGCACCGATAGCGGGAACGCGACATTCACCGTGGTGGACTGGCCGGAGTCGAGCGGCACGCGGCGCGAACCCGACCAGACGGTGTGGCGGCGCGACCACGTCGCTGGTCGCCCGGTGCACGAACACCGGGACGACCTCCGTGCCGGCGCGGCTGCCGGTATTGGTCACGCTGAACGTGGCGCTCAGCGTGCGGTCGCCGACAGTCGGACCAGCGATCGACAGGCCGTCGGTGGTGAAGGTCGTATACGACAGGCCGAACCCGAACGTGAACAGCGGGTTGTACGCGTTCCCCGTTCCGGAGCTGGTTGACGGCAGCTGATCGAAGACCTTGGGCTGATCGCCGAGCGGTGAGGCGGCACCGCCGTTGAAGTCGCCGCCGGCGCCGAACGGCGCGCGGCTGTCGGCATCCGTTGGCCAGGTGATCGGCAGCTTGCCGCCGGGGTTGACGTCGCCAAAAATGACGTCGGCGACGGCCTGTCCCGCTTCGGTGCTCCCCTGATACGCCATGAGCAGGGCGGTCGCGTTCTGCGCGTTGGCCGCGCCCAGTCCGATCGGCCGGCCGGCCATCACCACGACGATCACGGGCTTGCCGGTTGCCTCCAGGGCCGCGAGCAACCCCTTCTGGCCCGCCACCAGCGCAGGCGCCGGGTCGTCGCCGATGCCTTCGGCGTAGGCCAGCTCGCCGACTACCGCGACCACGACGTCGCTGCTGCCGGCGGCACTGACGGCGGCCGCCTGTTCGCTCGCCGTGACCGCTGGCGATACCGCGACAAAGGTCGTGCTGGAGTCCGCGGCCTCGACCGCCTGGCGAACGGTGGTCCCGGGTGGGATCTGGCCACGGGGTCCTTCGCAGCACATGTGGCCCGAGCTGAAGAGTCCCTGCCAGCTCACGCTCCAACCGCCCAGTTGGCCGACCATGGAGTCGGCATTCGGACCGGTAACCAGCACCTGGGCGGTCCTGGCGATGGGCAGCACGCTGCCGGTGTTCTTCAACAAGGTCATGGATTCGCGAGCCGCCTGCAGCGTTGCGTCGCGCCCGGACTGAACGGCTGCCTGGCCGGCATCCGGATCCACGCAAGGTTTCGTGAAATCCGTGACGCACGGCTGGTCGAATAGCCCGAGCTCGAACTTGAGCGTCAGGATCCGGCGCACGGCTTCGTCGATGCGGGCTTCCGAGATCTGGCCGCTCTGGACGTCGGCCTGGATGGTGGATTGCCATTGGTCGGGGGCATCCACCCACATGGACATATCCAGCCCGGCGTTGACCGCCTTCGCGACTGCGCCGGCCAGGTCGGGCGCCGCGTGGTAGGCGGTCGAGATCGCCTGGACGTCGTTGAAGTCGCTGATCGTAACGCCGGTGAATCCGAGCCGCTCACGCAGCAAGGTCGTTTGCAGGAATCTCGACGCCGTGGCCGGCGTCGCGTTGATCGACGACGAGCTGATCATCACCATTTTCGCACCGGCGTCGATACCGTCCTTGTACGCGGGCAGGAAAACGTCCTGCAGGTCGCGAATCGGCAGCTGGCCCTCGACCCGATCGTGGCCATTGATGGACTGCGAATTGCCGGCGAAATGCTTGAGTGTGGCCGCGACTCTGAGCGGATTGGACGTTGTGCCATCGGGCGCGGCCTGCAGCCCGCGCACGTTTGCCGCGCCCATTGCTCCGGCGAGCACCGGCGCCTCGGACCATGGCTCGTAACTCCGGCCCCAGCGGGCATCGCGGAACACGTCCTGCACCGGCGCGAAGTCCTCCACCCAGCCGGTGGATCTCAGCGCCGCACCGGTGACGCCGCCGTCGAGCTCGGCCAATGCGGTGTCCCACGTGGCGCCCATGCCAATCGCGTGCGGAAACAGCGGAGCATCGAACGGATGACTGAATCCGTGCACCGCGTCGACCCCGAAAAGCACCGGGATGTGGAGCCGCGATTGCTGAATGGCAAATGCCTGGATGCCGTTGTACGTCACGACCCAATCGCGGCCAGCGTTGCCGACGGCGCCCGAGTGGCTGGTGTCGGACGGCATGTCGGCCCCGCCGGCAAGGAGTGAGCCGGCGTGATTGTCGATCAGCACGGACTGCATTCCGGCCGGATCCGGATCGCCGAAGCACCCGCCACACGTGGCACTGCTCGCGCGGGTGGTGACATGGGTGATGAGAATCTGCTGCATCTGGCCGACTTTTTCGGCCAGGGTCATCTGGCCAAGCAGATCCTCGACGCGGTCCGGGGTCGGCCGCGACGGCTGCAGATACACCGGGCTTGCGCTGGCGGGGCCGGCTCCCAGAACCAGCACCGCACCGATCGCCGCGCCGATCGTGAGCAACCCCAGACGCGAGGACACCATCCAGGTCATCCAGGCAAATCTCAATTTCTGGCAACCCCAGCTCATTCGCATGGGGCTATTGAATGCCAGACGCTGGATCTGCGCTCGAAGTCTGCGACGCTCGTATCCACGCCGCTGCGCTATGCCGCGCGTGACGGACTCGGCACGATAGGCGCCAACGCGGCTCCGTTAAATACGACGGCCGGCCCGCCAGTCCTCACGCTGGAAGACTGTGGACCGGCGCGGCGCTATGTGGTTGTGGCCGGAGGATCACCGCAAGATGAGTTGGTCCGTCGGACGTGTTTTGAAGTCGCGAGCGGCTGGCGGGGTGACCGAATCGGCTAGCCAAATGTATGCGTTGGGCGGCCGAACTGCCCAGTCCGCGGGTCCCGATTGCGCTGGCCGCAGGTACCGGTTTGAGTTGTCCAGCCAGTTCGCCAGTCCGAGGCAGAGACGCGCGACCTGACGCCGGACGACCGAGCGGCGGGGCGGTAATTGAGCCGCCAGACGATACATTGCACCTTCCTTCAGACGCTCCTGATGCCGGTCCAGGCTCACCTGGACGAGATCGATTGTCACGTTCTGACCTCCGCGCCCTCTCGACTCTTAGACACCGATACGATACCCTCGAACCAGGACAGATTCCGTCCTGGTTGAGGTCACGATCCGTGTACCATCCGACGACTCGAGTGCTGACCGTTCTCGAGCTTTTGCAATCACACGCTCGCCTCAACGGCGCCGAGCTCGCGGAGCGGCTGGAGGTTGATCCGCGCACCGTCCGGCGCTACATCGGCACGCTCAAAGACCTCGGGGTGCCGGTTGACTCCGAGCCGGGGCGCTACGGCGGGTATCGGCTGTTCCCCGGCTACAAGCTGCCGCCGATGATGTTCACCGAGGAGGAGGCCCTGGCCATCGTGCTCGGCCTGCTCGCGTCGCGACGCGTCGGCTTCGGCGCCGCCACGCCGGCGGTCGAAGGGGCGCTGTCCAAAATCGACCGGGTCCTGCCAGACCGCCTGCGTGGTCGGGTTCAGGCCGTCCAGGGCGCGCTGACCTTCACGCCGATCCGGGGTGTCGGGCAGCTGCCGAATCCAGCGACGTTGCTGACACTCACGTCGGCCGCGGATGCCAACCAGCGGGTCTGGATGCGCTATCAAGGCGGTACCGACCAGACCGAACGCACGATCGATCCGTACGGCGTGGTGCATCACCGGGGGCGCTGGTACGTCGTCGGCTGGTGCCACCTCCGCGACGACGTCCGCATGTTCCGCCTGGACCGCGTACTGGCCCTCGAACCGCGCGACATCGATCCGCACAGTCCGATCAACGCCCGGCCGGTGGATTTCGACTGTGTCGAGTTCGTACTGCAGTCGCTGGCGACCGCGCCGTGGGGCTGGCCCGTCGAAGTGCTGCTCGAACTTTCGCTCGAGGAAGCCCGGCGGCGTGTCTCGCCCGATCTCGGCACGCTCGAGCCGACCGCGGGTGGCGTGATCCTGCGTACTCAGGCGGACCCCCTGGATTGGATGGCCCGCGAGCTGGTCCAGATCGACTGTCCGTTTCGGATTCTGCACCCACCCGAGCTGCGCGAGGCGGTGCACCGGCTGGCGCGGGAAATCAGCCGGCAGGCGCGCCGCGCGCCGCGTCGGCCTGCGATGCCAAGGCGTAACTCAGACGTTCGAGCCGCTCGACAAACTGCTGAGCGGTCTCGTCCGGGGCCTGCTCTTGCGGCGGTCCAAACGCAATCGCCAGTGTCCGTCGCCTGAGCGCGACCGGGACGCCGCCGATCACCAGCCCCTTGAATTCGTGGACGAACGGCGGCATGGCCTCCTCCGTACCGGCGAGGCCGAACGGCACAACGGGCGCGGCGAGCGCCTCGGCGACGTGGGCGACACCGGTCTTGAAGCGGACCGCGGGCGGGTCGCCGTGCTCGTCGGTGCGTCGAGCGTGCGCGCCCCCGGGAAAGATCAGCACGGCGTTTCCGTCGCGGGCCAGGCTGGCGAGGCGCCGCAGACTCGACTCGCGGTTGGCCAGCCGGTCGAGTGGATACAGGCCGAACGCCGCCGCCATGTACTTTGCCAGCGGCGACCGCCAGCCCTCACCCTCCGCCATCGCGGCGGTAACCAGGCGACGGGCGAAGCGGCGCGCCGGTGTCTGCTGCAACCCGACGCGCACCAGGGGCATATCGGCAAAAGAGCGGTGGTTGCCGGCGAAGACGGTGCCGGTCGGCAGATTGCGCAAGTTCTCGCCGCCCATGACGATCGTGCGTGGAATGGCGACCCGATACAGCAGGTCAAACGGCGCGGCCAGCGCCGGCCGCACCAGCCAACCGTAGCCATAGACCCAGCGGGGCACTGGCAGCGGTTGCGTGGTGTCCAGGTCGGCGGCCGTCCGGTCTTCGGTCAGGGGCGCTGAGGCAACCGCTGCCCGCAGGTCGCCGAGAGTCATGGCCGTGGATATGGCGCTTTCGGGTAGCGTCCGGCCGGTTTTTTCCTCGACCTGTGCCACCAGCTCGACCAGGCCCATGCTGTCGAGTCCGAGTTGGCCGAGGGTCTGTTCGTCGGCGACCGAAGTCACGTGGGCCACTGTCGCAACCGCGTCAGCCAGCGGGTCACCCTCGACGGGCGGCGCACCGCCAGTTCCGGCTGCCTGTTCGGCGGGCTGAGGCAAGAGGTGGCGTCGCACTTTGAGCGTGGAGGTGCGCGGAAAGTCGGCGTCCGGCCACCAGGACGCGCTTGACACGCGCTGGTGGCTGGCCAGATGCGTATTCACCCCCGCGAGCAGCGCATTGGGGTCGGCAGTGCGACCCGCGGGCGTCAGCGGCAGCAAATAGGCGTGCAGCCGCGCTCCGCCGCCCGGCGTGGGTACCGCGAGGACCGCGGCGTCCTGGACAGTCGATACGGAGCGGAGCGCGTCCTCGACGTCCTGCGGCCAGACGTTCATCCCATTCGGCAGCACGATCAGGTCGCGCGCACGACCCTGAAGCGTGATGTTGCCGCGGCCATCGATGCTGGCCAGATCACCGGTCGAGTACCAGCCATCGTCGGACAGCACCTCGGCGGTCCGCGCTGGATCGCGCCAGTAGCCGCGCATCACATTGGGACCGTGGACTTGCAGCTCACCTTCCGGTGAAAGGCGCACCTGGACCCCGTTGATCGGTCGGCCGACCGTGCCGGGCGGCGTCGCTCCAGGCGCCCCACAGGCGACCACCGGCGAGCACTCGCTGGTGCCGTAGCCCTGCACCACGTCGACGCCCAGCCGCTCCCAGATCTGTTGGGTCTCGATTGGCAGCGCGGCGCCGCCAGCCGCCATCAGGCGCAAGGCGCCGCCAATCTGGCGGTGAACCATGAAGAATAACCGTCGCCGCAGCGCCATCGGCGAGCGGTCGGCAAGTTTCACCAGGTTCTGAAACAGCCAGCCTGGCAGCCGCGATTGCAGCCGCTGTTCGAGGGCCTTGCCCATCAGGCTGAGCAACTGCGGCACCGCCACCATGTGGGTGATGCGCTGCTCAAGAAGGACGCGCACGACATCCGCGCCGCGTCGGCTGGGGATGTAATGGATCGCCGCACCGCGCAGCAGTGGGTACGTCAGCCCATAACTCAGCTCGAACAGATGCGACAGGGGCAGGATGCTGCCGAGTCGGCAGTTCTCGTCGATGGGAATGCGATCGTCGAAGGCCTCGACCTGAGAGCACAGATTTTTTTGGCTGATCATGCAGCCTTTGGGCTGGCCCGTGGTACCTGAGGTGAAGAAGATGGCCGCCAGTTCTTCATCCGGCGGCTGCCACCGGGCTTGGTTGGTGTTCGCGGCGGGCGTAGGCTGCCACCATTCAACAGCGTCGTCGGGCGCCCAGCTCGGGCGCTGGTCGAAGCCAAGGATCACCAGACGCGGCCCGACCGTCGCCAGGATCGCCGTCGCCGCTTGTGCGTTCATGTCGCGGTCGAACGGGACGACGATCGCGCCCAGCTTCCAGAGCGCGAACAGATAGGTTGGGGTGCGCAAGCCCGACGGCGCCCACAGCACGACGCGATCGCCGTTGCCGATCCCACGCGCGGCCAGGTCGGCCGCCAGTCCGTCGACGTGCTCCAGTAGCTGACGGCTGTCGAGCGTGCGCCAGCGCAGCCCCTCCTCGGCGCCCAGGGCAGTTGCCGTCGGAAAGCGCTCGGCGCGCAACTGCAGGATCTGGTACAGGTGAGCGAGCACAGCGCACACAGTATGCACGGCCTTGCGCAGGGCTCGCCGGGCCCGACGAGTGGTGCGCCCGAGCAGGCTGGCCCGTCAACGCCACCGCGTCCCGAGCGGCGAACTATCCCCAGCCCAAGCGGCCACCGTCCATGCGCCGCAAGTTCGTGCGGCTAGCGGTGGCCAGGAGGCGTGGGGGTGGCGGCTGGCGGCCGGGTGGGAGCGCGTGTTGGGGATGGTGGCGGCGTGGGGGTGGGTGTAGCCGTGTGAGGGGGTGGCGCCGCCGTAGGCGCGCGTTGCGTCGGCGCCGGTGGGGGTGTGGCCGTCGGCGGCTGGAGCGCGGCAGGTTGCGGCGTGGGCTGGGCCAGGAACTGGGTAGGTGTCCGGTCCGGTTCCGGCATGACCTCCGGTGTCGGCGTGGAAGTGGGCGTCGCCGGGTTCGGTTGCCGCCAGACGGGCGGGACAGGCCGCGTCGGCGCGCTCGGTATGGTGGGCCGACCGGCCACCTCAGCCTGGTCTCCGAAATAGTCGTACGCGGCCTGTCCGACTCGCGCGACACCAGTCGCTGCCATGGTCTCGTCGGTGGTGTCCGAAATGAGCACCGCGATGGCCACGGTACTCGACGGCCCGTACAGGATCCCCACGTCGTTGACCGTGCCTGGCAAGTTGCCCGTCTTGTGCGCGATCTGAACGTCACTCGGCAGGAGCCGCGGCAAACGGTCGTTGACGCGTTGCCGCAACAGCAGGTGAACCATGTCCGCACTGGCGGTCGGCGACACGGCGTTGCCCGTGGCCATGACGTCGAGGAGATGCAGCATGTCCAGCGCCGAGGTGGTCATCCGATCCAGGCTGTAGTGCGTCGAGTCCATTCCCAGGGCCGCGTTATTCGCGGTGATTCGGCTGGCCCCCACCCGACTGCCAAGCATGACCGCCGACGTGTTGTCGCTGATCGTGACCATCCGCTCCAGGGCTTCGGCCACGGAGAGCGTTTCGCCCACCCCGAGCTCCATCGTGCCCGCGTCGAAGGCGCGCGTCTCGTCGGTGATGGGCAGTTCTTCACCCATATTCAGGCCGGCCTCGAACACGGAGTACAGCACGGTCAGCTTGTACAGGCTGGCTGCGGGCATCTCGCGATCGCCGTCCAGCGACGCACCGCGCCCACTGCCCAGGTCTTTGACCGCCACGCTGACGTTGCCGTCGACTCCAGCCAACGCCAGGTCGAGGCGACCGACCAGCGCGGGGTCGGTGACCAGCCCAGCCGGGTTCGAGTCCCAGCGACGCAGCGTCGCCAGCTCAGTCGGGGTTGGGTTCGCCTCGACCGCGGTGGCGGTCGAGGGGGCCATCTGGGCCATCTGGAGGACCGGCCCCGCTGCTGTCGACCCTGGAGCATCGGCCGGCGCCGCAGCGTTTGACGTACCAGCCGGCTGGCGCGGGTCGTTCGACTGCGTGACACGCTGGAGGAGCGTGGCCGGCAACCCGAACACGCCGGGGTCGGCGACCCATGCGAAGCCCCCGCCGATGAGCGCCAGCACCACGACGAGCGCCGCGAAACCGGCCGCCGAGCTTTCTCCAGGCCCCGCTCCAACTCGAGCTCCTGGCCGACCGCGTGACCGGTACGTCGTCACGGGTCGCGGTACACCGCGGCTCGCGTAGGGACGGCGGGCAGGCATGCGCTGGCGGCAGTATAACCTCAGGCTTCCCGCG
>DATGER010000238.1:0-2389 GCA_035309865.1 Chloroflexota bacterium | reverse complement strand
GAGATGGCCTCGCCGGTCGATGCCGGCAATGTGAAGCGCGGCGCCTGGTCGCCAACCCCAATCGGTGGCATTCGCTGATGGCCTGCCTCATGGAGCGCAGCGGAACGAAGGTCACCCACAGCCGGCTGTTGTACCTTACGCGGTTGGGAGTGGCCAAGCGGAAAATGGCGACCCTCCTACCGCTCGTTCCAAACACGTGGACGGGAGAGTGCCACGGACGCAACAGCATGCGGGAACGGCAACAGACCGTGGGTTGGCTGGTCCAGATCAGCCGGTATCTGCACCAGCGACTGACTGGGCGAAAGCTCACCGGCGCGAGCAGTTCGCGCATCAGGGCAAGTGGCTGGTGTTCTTTGTCGCCTGGTTGGGCTGGTCGCTCGATGGGACGGACTTCAATCTGTACGGATTGGTCCTCCGACCATCGCTGACGGACTTGCTTGGCGGCCAGGTCAGCCGCTGGTGGCTAGCCTGCTGGTCGGGCCGTTCGGCGGCGACTTCAACCAAGCCGCGGTGCTGATGACCGGCTTCGCCATCCTGAGCATCGCCGCCATGGGCCTCGGTCGAGAGGCGAAAGGCGAGCCACTACCAACCTGAACGGGTGACCTGCCCCCCACGCACCTCGAGTACGTGGCGGGCAAAGTTTCTGAGAAAGACGCGATCGTGGGCGACCACGATCACCGTGCCCGCGTACGCGTCCAGGGCGGCTTCGAAGTGTTCCCGCGACTCGACGTCGAGGTGGTTGAGCGGCTCGTCGAGCAGGAGCAGATTGCAGCCCCGCAGCACCAGGCTGGCGAGCTGCAACCGGCTCCGCTCGCCGAGCGAGCACGCGCGCACCGGCTTGAACACGCTGTCGCCCGAGAAAAGAAACGCGGGCAGAAAAGCGCGTGCGTCCTGCTGGCTCATCGGCCGCTCGCGCAGGACGGTGGCCAGCACGCTCAGGTCCGGGTCGAGGGTCTCGTGCTCCTGGGCCATCACACCCAGTCTCACGTTTTTTCCCAGGCGGATTCGCCCGCTGTCTGGCTGGAGGCGGCCCTCGACCAACCGCAACAGGGTTGTCTTACCGGAACCGTTGGGGCCGACGAGGGCGAAGCGTTGGCCATAGCGGACCTCGAAGCTGACGTGCTCGACGAGCGGCGGCGCGCCCGGGTAGCCGAAGCTCACGTCCTGGACCTCGAGCGCGGCCCGGCCCCCGGGTGGCGGGGCAAAGTTCAGAAAGTCCAGGTTGATCGGCCAGTGCAGCTTCGGTCGCTCGACGCGCTCGTCCGACTCCAGGAACCGCTCGAGCTTGCGTTCGCGGCTCTTAGCCAGCGCCGCCTTCTTGCGGGCCAGCCGTCTGATGCCGGGCTGGTTCGGTGTCGTGGACGTTTCGATGGACCGCGCCACGCTCTTGTGACGACTGATGTCGCGTTGCACCCGGTCGACGTACTCCTGCTGGCGCCGCCACGTCTGTGCCTGGATGAGCCGCTCCTGCTCTCTGGCAGCGGCGAACTCGGTATACCCGCCCCGATAAGCTCGCACGCCGTGCGACTCCGGATCGAGGTAGAGCACGCGGCTGACCGTCGCGTCGAGGAAGGCTCGATCGTGCGACACGAGCAGCGCCGCGTGCGGATAACTCGCCAGGAACGCTTCGAGCCAGACGAGGGCGTCGATGTCGAGATGATTGGTGGGTTCGTCCAGCAGCAAGAGGTCGGGCTCGTTGAGCAGCAAGACGGCCAGGCCCAGGCGCGTCTTCTCCCCGCCACTGAGCTGCGCCGCGCGTGTCGAGGGATCGATCGCGCCCAGCCCGAGGCCGTCCAGCACCGCGTCCGCGCGCGCGTACCCAGGGTGGTACCCGAATTCCGCCTCGGCGGCGCGCAGATCCGCCTGCGCGTCCGCCACGACCTGGCCGAGGGTGCGGTGGTCGCCCTCGGCGAACGCCTGCGGCAGATACCCGATCCGCTCGCCAACCGGGCTGAGCACGATCGAACCACCGTCCGGTTGCGCGTCGCCGACCAGACAGCGCAGCAGCGTCGACTTACCAGCTCCATTCGGCCCGATAAGCCCGACGTGTTCGCCGTCGTTGAGCACAAACGAAACGTCGCTGAGGACAGCGGCGACGCCAAAACTTTTCTGCAGGTGCTGAACGTGAAGCAAACGTGTGTCTCCTGGAATCCACAGACCGGAGACACCCCAGGATGAGGTTCTCCGTGATTTAGATTGTGGTGATGCGCAGGACAGTTCGCTTCAAGGGAGTTCCTCTCACCTAAATTAAATTCAGAACTCTGGACTCCGGCGTCGACGTGAGTCGCTCGAAATAGTGGGTTGGCGGCACGGTTGAGCCGCGCGATCGACTACGCTCCCGCGGCGGCAAGGCGCGTGACGCGCTCACGCTGGTAGGCGACGACGGCGG
>DATGER010000237.1:0-18415 GCA_035309865.1 Chloroflexota bacterium | reverse complement strand
AATGGAGCCAGATGAATGGACTTGGCAATTGGCATTGGAGGCGCGGCAGGCCAGGGCATTGCCACGCCGGGCGACATCCTGGCTCGCATTTTCGTGCGCCGCGGGCTGCACCTCAATACCTACAACGCGTACCAGTCGATCGTTCGCGGCGGACATATTTTCCTCACCCTGAGAACCAGCGACCGACCCGTCCAGTCGACCGGCGACAAGCTCGACCTGCTCATCACCCTCAACCAGGACACGATGGACCGCCATCTCAAGCTGATGCAGCGCGGGTCGATCGTCCTCTACAACGCCGACAAGATCCAGCCCGGCGCCGTCGCTGACGGCGTTCAGCTGTGTCCCTTCTCGGTCAAGGCCCTCGCGCCGAAAGCCAAGGGTGACCTGGTCCAGAACACCATCGCCCTGGCGGCCGCGCTGAAGCTGCTCGGCCTGGACTTCAAGACCCTCGAAGACATCATCACCCTGCAGTTCCAGCGCAAAGGCCAGGCCGCGGTCGACGAGAACGTCGGCGTCGCCCGCGCCGGGTACGACTACGCCGCGGCGGAGTTCAATAGTGGCTTCAGCCTGCCAGAGACCACCGGCAAACCGCTGGCTTTCGTGGACGGCAACTCGGCCCTGGCGATGGGCGGCGCCGCCGCCGGAGTGCGCTTCTACGCGGCCTATCCGATGAGCCCGTCGACCGGCGTGCTGCACTGGATGGCGCGCCACGCGCGCGAGCTCGGGATCATGGTCCGCCAGGTCGAGGACGAGCTAGGCGTGATCAACATGACCATCGGCGCCGCGCACGCCGGCTGTCGCGCGATGTGCGCCACGTCGGGTGGCGGCTTTGCGCTGATGACGGAGGCGCTCGGCGCCGCCGCCATGTTCGAGCTGCCGCTGGTGTGCATCGACGTCCAGCGGGCCGGGCCCGCCACCGGGGTGCCGACCAAGACCGAGCAGGGCGACCTCTGGCAGGCGCTGGGTGCGGGTCAGGGTGACTACCCCCGGATCATCGTCGCGCCGACGAGCATTCCGGACTGCTTCAAGACCGTACCGGAGCTTTTCAATCTGGTCGACCGGTTCCAGTGCCCGGGCATCGTGTTGTCGGACCTGCTGATCTCCGAAGGCCGCTCCAGCATCGATCCGGCTGAGCTGGACTTCAACGTGCCGATCGAGCGCGGCGAAATGATTGGCCTGAACGGCCATACGCCGGAGCTCAACGGCACCCCGTACAAACGCTACGAGTTCACCGACAGCGGCATCTCGCCACGCGCCATTCCAGGCACGCTCGGCTACGTACACGTGGTCGCCACTGACGAGCACGACGAAGAGGGCGGGCTGATCAGTGACGAGTTCACCAACCCGCACAAGCGCCAGGCGATGCACGAAAAGCGCATGCGCAAGATGGAGGGAGTCCTGTCGCTGATCGATCCGCCGGCGCTGTTCGGGGCGCCGGACGCCGACGTCACGCTGGTGGGCTGGGGATCAACCGAGGGCGTGATCCGCGAGGCTATCGAAAAACTTGCCGCCGAGGAAAACGTTGTCGCGAATAATTTGCAGATCAAGTGGCTCGTGCCGCTGCACGCGGAGCACATCCTGGCCACGCTCGCTGGCTCCAAGAAAGTGATCATTGTCGAGAACAACTACAGCGGTCAATTTGCCCGCTACCTGCGCTCCGAAACGAGCTTCGTACCGGACGGTTACATTCGGAAGTACGATGGCGAACCGTTCATGCCTCACCACATTGTCGAAGGCGTGAAGCAGGTTCTGGCGCAGGTCACCCGTCAATACGTGCCAGTCCACGAGATGCTGGTCTAAGAGGACTTTACATGCTTGCAGACACTGATTCTGGCTTCGAGGAACACGACGATGATTGCTGATATCCCAACCACCGAGAGCCGGCCCGTGCTGACGGTCAAGGACATGAAGGGTCACACCGACCCTGACTGGTGCCCTGGCTGCGGCGACTTCGGGGTCCTGCACGCGTTGAAAACCGCCATCGTGGAGCTCGGGCTGGCCCCCAACGAGGTGCTGACGATCAGTGGGATCGGCTGTTCTTCCAATCTGCCGGGCTACATCAACACGTATGGCATGCACACGCTGCACGGCCGCGCGCTCGCCGTGGCAACCGGGGCCCAGCTCGCGAACCACAAGCTGAAGATCATCGTGACGGGTGGCGATGGGGATGGCTACGGCATCGGCGGCAACCACTTCCTGCACACCATGCGGCGCAACGTGGACCTGACGTACATCGTCATGGACAATCAGGTGTACGGGTTGACGACCGGCCAGGTTTCGCCGACCAGCATCAAGGGCATGAAGACCAAGAGCACGCCTTTCGGCAGTGTGGAAAACGAGATCAACCCGATCCCGCTGGCGATTGTCGGCGGCGCGACGTATGTGGCGCGCGGATTCACCGGGCAGGTCCGCCATTTGACCGACCTCATCAAAGGCGGCATCCAGCACCGCGGCTTTTCGCTGATCGACACGTTCAGCCCGTGTGTCACGTTCAACCGCGACAACACGCACGAGTTCTTCCGGCAGCGGACCCAGAAGCTGGAGGATCAGGCGCACGATCCAACGGACTTCTCGAGTGCCATGGCGCGGGCCTACGAATGGGGCGACCGGATTCCGATCGGCCTGTTCTGGAAGCGCGATGACCTCCTCTCGCTGGACCAGCTCGAGCCCGTCCTCGACGACGACGTGCCGCTAGCGCGCCGCCCACTCGGCATCAACGCCGAGCTAAGTCGATCACTCATACGGGAGCTCATGTAACTAACCAATACGGGTCGGGAGCCCTGCGAAGTCGCCGGTCGCGTACTTGTCCGGGTCGGGGGAGCCCGCGATGTTCCGCGCAATTGACTCATCCGGGTCGGGGGAGCGCTGCGCGCCCCCCGCCGCCAGTCGCTGCTCCGCTCGCAAGCTCGCTGCGCGCTCCTTCCCGCGGCGACCCCCCGCGAGGGGCGCTTCGCGCCTTGTTGCCGCGCGTACCGGCAAGAGGCACGTGGCAGTTTGATCGGCGTCGGGCAGCCCGTAGCGCCTGACCGATCGCGCACGTACGTTGCGCCAGCTTGCCATCGTCGCGGGCCTCAAGGCCGGCACGACCACCTTTGCCAACTGCGCGTCGAACTGTGTGCTCCTTTGCCGCCCTGGCCAGCTCGCAGCGGCGGATCTAACAGCCAGCCACGTGCCACTGGGCCGATACGAGGCCGAAAAAAGGCGCGAAGCGCCCCTCGCGGGGGGTCCCCGCGGGAAGGAGCGCGCAGCGAGCTTGCGAGCGGAGCAGCGACTGGCGGCGGGGGGCGCGCAGCGCTCCCCCGACCCGGATGAGTCAATTGCGCGGAACATCGTGGGCTCCCCCGACCCGTATTAGTTCATGCCCAGGATGCGGGCGAGGTTGCCGCCGAGGACTAATGACTCGACTTCGGCGCCGAGGTTCTGGCGGCGGATCGCTTCTACGGCCAGGTCGGAGTAGAGGTTGGGCCAGTTCGAGCCGTAGACGACGCGTTCGGGGCCGAGCGCGGCGATGGCGCGGGCGATCGTGGTGGGCTCGAACGAGGCGATGGTCGTGCCCAGGTACAGGTTCGGATTGTCGCGGGCGGCCTCGATGGCGTCGGCGGTCCACTCGCGATAGCCCATGTGGTCCATCAGCACCGGCACGTCTGGGAAGCGCCGGCACAGTGCGCCGATCGCCAGCGGGTGGCTGATCTCACTCCCCGAGTGGATATTGACCACGAGCTTGTGTTCGCGCGCGATCGTCATCAGCGTAAACGCCAGGGGGCTGGTCAGGCGCACCTGGTAGATGGCCGGCATGATCTTGAGCACGCGCATGCCCCACTCCGTGGCCGCCCGCTTGATCTCGTCGAGCGCCGGCGCGCCGTCGTTCGGGTTGACCTGGCAGCACAGGATGGCGCGGCGCTGCTTGCCGGCGGTCTCAAACAGGGCCAGGTTGTCGGGCTTGACGGTGGGACTCGGCATGACCACCGCGTACTCGATGCCGGCCGCGTCTTCGTTGACGAACAACGCCTTCAGCGCCGCCTCGCGGTCCGCGGGCGGCGCATTGGTGTCGAGGTAGACCTCGAAGTCCATGGTTGGCATTTGATCGCTCGGCTCAGGCATTCTATTGGCCCAAGGGAGAATTGCGAGCATGGAGAAGGTTCGGGCCGCGGCAACGGTGCCCTGGCAGTCAGCGGTCGATTTTGCAGCCGAAGCGTTCGCGGCGACCGGAGTCCCGCAGGCGGACGCACGCAAGGCAGCCGTGGCGCTCGTCGACGCTGACCTGCACGGCACGGTCACGCACGGCTTGAAGAACCTGCGCAACTACGTCTCCGGCCTGCTCGACGGGCGCATCAATCCGCGACCCAATATGCACGACGTGGGCGGCGGCAAAGCGGCGCGCATCATCAGCGCCGACAACGGGCTTGGCCACGTGGCTGGCCATGTGGGCATGGAACGGGCGATCGAGCTGGCGCGCGAGTACGGCGTCGGCACGGTGCTGGTGCGCGACAGCAATCACTACGGCGCCTCGGGCTTCTGGGCCCGCCTACCGCTGCGCCACAACATGCTCGGCTTTGCGTTCACCACGGCGTCCGCCCGGATCGCGCCGTGGGGTGGCAAAGAGGGACTGGTCGGCAACAACCCGCCGGCGTGGGCGGTCCCGTCGCGGGTCGTGGCGCCCGACGCGGAGTTGACGCCAGCCGAAACGGAGTCCATGTTCCTGGATGTGGCGCTGAGCGTCGTGGCTGGCAACCGGCTCGACATCTACCGCCGCCGCGGCGAGCCGATTCCGGCGGGTTGGGCGCTGGATAAGAACGGTGAGCCGACCACCGATCCGGTCGAGGCCAACGCGGGCGGCACGTACGCGCCGCTGGCCGACTACAAGGGCTCGGGCATGGCGATTCTGCTCTCGGCGATCACCTCGTTTCTGGCTGGCGCGGCGTTTGACGACCAGCGCCCGCAGGCCGGCGGCACCAACCACTGGTTCGCGGCCTACGACATCGCGCAGTTCGTGGACCCCGACCGGTTTGCTTCGGCCGTGCGCGGCGTGCGTGAACGCGTGCAGCGCAACCCACCGCGCCGCGGGTTCGACCGGGTGTATGCCCCGGGCGACCTGGAGAACGAAAAGGCGCAGCTCCACCAGCGCGAGGGAATCCCGTTCGAGCAGTTCACGCTCGACGAGCTGGCGTGGGTCGCCGAGCACACCGGCGTGCCGCTGAACTTCAGGTCCAACGGCAGCCGTTAGCGAGTTCCCTTGTGCCCGCCATGGGTCGCTGGCCGCTGCGCTGCGCTCGCTCTTCCCGTGACTCAGAGCAGCCGCAGGTGGGGGGCAGGCTCCCACCGCGCCGACGCGTCGGCCGACCCGAGCAAGCTCGGCGCGACTGATTGCGCGGTCCGAGGATCACGCAGTGGGAGCACCCAGCCTTTCGACGCTGCTCGCCGGGTGCGGAGTTTGGGCGAGCTGGCGCGAAGCGCGGACGTAGAGCCACAGAGCCGGCGTGAGGACCAGCCCGGTGAGCACGATCGCCGCACGGATCGAGACGGTGCCGACGGCGCCGACGAGTGGTCCGCCGGCGATCTGTCCCAGGGCGTCCATCTGGCCGCTCATGGACAGGACCGTGGCGCGCGTCGACGACTCCAGTCGTTGATTCAACCAGGCCATATAGATCGGCTGGTTGACGGTCCGCAAGACCGACACGCCCCAGGCGGCGGCGATGCCGACGTAGAAGTTCTGCGTGAGCCCGAATAGCACCACGCCGACCACCCGCAGCGCATCACTGGCGAACAGCGCCCGCGCCACGACGGGGCCATCCGACGTATTCACCCAGCGGCGGACGGCCTGAGTGCCGGCAATGCCGAGCACCAGCGCCCCGCCGCGGATGACGCCGAACCAGGTCACCGGGTCCAGTCCACCCAGCGCCGGCAATCCCAGATCGTCCAGGATGTGCACGGTCGACAGGCGATCCAGGCCTTCGCTCGCCATACCCACGAAGGCTGCCACCAACAACAGGGTCAGCAGCAGCGGCGAGGCGCGCACGGCGCTTCCCCCCTCGCGAACGATGCTGGTCATGGAGTGCCAGGGCGCCTGATGCTGTCTCGGCTTCGGGCAGAAACCGGTTTCCGGCATGGCCAGCGCGAGATACGCGCCGAGCACCAGCATCAGAGATGCGCCGACCAGGATCGGAACGTTCAGGCGCAGGCTGGCCAGCGCGACGCTGAGCGGGACCGCGGCGAGCGTGCAGATCTGTCTGACTTGCGCGGCGCGCAGGAAGGCGTGGCCGGCGGCGGCATCACCGATCTCATCCGAAATCCACGCCTGCGTGGCGCCGCTCAGGAACGTGGCGCCCAGGCCCCAGATGACTTGCGCGAGCAGGACCGCTTCGAAGCGGGGAACTGCGCCTTCCAGAAAGAAGCCAGCGCCGGTCATCACGACGCCGATGACAATGGACAGGCGGCGGCTGTACAGATCGGCCGCGACGCCCGTCGGCACCTCGCCGAGAAAACACGTTGCTTCCAGCAGCGTGCCGACCAGCACCAGTTGCAATGGATTGAGCCCGACGACCTCGGCCTGCCAGACGAGGTTGACCGTGGCGATCAAGCTAAAGCCGAGGGACCAACCGCCCTCGAGGATCAGGTAGGCCGGATACGCATCCAGCTTTGGCGTGCGAGCGGACAAATGTCTACATCTCCTGGTGACGACAAGCGACGGCTATCATGCTCTGAAATCACGCTCTGAGCTGTGTGCATATCCGTCCTCCGCTCGTCAGCCGCAACGCTGAACTGGATTACGCAGCCGACTGTAGCCGATGTTCGCGATCGGCGCCCGCGAGCAACTCGGTCGCCGCATCCGGCCACAGCGGTTTGGAGAAGAAATACCCCTGGCCTTCGTCGCACCCGAGCGCCTGCAGGTGGTCAAGTTGGGCCTGGGTCTCGATGCCCTCGCCGGTCACCGACAGATTGAGCGACTTCGCGAGCGCGATCACGCTGCGCACGATCGCCTCGTCCTGGGGATCCTGTCCCAGGCCGTCGACGAACGATCGATCGATTTTGAGCGTGTCGACGGGCAGCCGCTTCAGGTAGCTCAGCGAGGAATACCCGGTGCCGAAATCGTCGATGACGAGGTGGATGCCCAGTGCCGTCAACTCACGGAGTGTCGCGGCGCTGGCGTCGACGTCCTGCATCACCACACTCTCGGTGATCTCGAGTTTCAGCGAGCGCGGATCGAGTTGGGTCCGGCTCAGGACGCGGGTGATGTCGTCTAAGAGGCCGCCATGTTGGAACTGCCGCGCGGACAGATTGACACTCATCGCCAGTGGTGGCTGGCTCGGATACTGGGACTGCCACTCTCGAGCTTGACGGCAGGCCACCTCGAGCACCCACTTACCAATCGGCACCACCAGCCCCGTTTCTTCGGCGAGCGGGATGAACGTATCCGGGGAGACCAGACCAAGTTGCGGGTGCTGCCAGCGCACCAGCGCTTCGAAACCGGTGATCAAGCCAGTAGCGATTGACAGGACGGGCTGGTAGGCAACCCGGAACTCGGCGTGCTCGACGGCGTGGCGGAGCTGCGCCTCGAGTTCCAGGCGCTGCAAGGCGCCACGGTCCATGCTCGGATCGAACACCTCAAAGCGGGCCTTACCGAGCGCCTTAGCGCGATACATCGCCAGATCCGCGCAGCGCAGCAGGACCTCGGCGCCATCGTCTGGTCCATTTCGGAAGGCCAGCCCGATGCTCGCGGTGGGGTACACCTGATGGCCCTCCAGGGTGACCGGGAGTCGCAGGGCTGCCGCGATTCGATTCGCGACGCGTACCGCCTCGTCGCCGGTCTCGTCGAGGTTCTCGAGCAAGACGGTGAACTCGTCTCCACCCAGCCGGGCCGCGGTGTCCTGCGGCCGAAGACAACTGGCGAGGCGTTCGGCGACGGTCACCAGCAGGCGGTCACCGACGGCATGGCCGAGGCTGTCGTTGACGACTTTGAAGTTGTCCAGGTCCAGGAACAGCACGGCAACCGAGCGGCTCGCACGATCGGCGCGGGCCAGGGCGTGCTCGAGGCGATCGGAGAACAGGGCGCGGTTTGGAAGGTTGGTCAAAGCATCGTGGAACGCCATCCGTTGGAGCTCACTGGCGAAGGCTTTGCGCTCGGTGATGTCGTGGCAGGTGAGCACGATGCCGCCGACGGTTGGGTCGGCCAGGAGGTTGCTCGCGATGACTTCGAAGTCGCGCGAGGTACCGTCGCCGTAGCGTATCCGCAGCTCCGCGGTGACATTCGTAGCCGGTCGCTGCGAGGCCAGGTCGACCATGGCGTGCGCCGCCGGGAGGTCCTCCGCGACGACCAGGTCGCGCAGGTTGACGTCTTTGAGCACCGCCGCTGAGTAGCCCCAGACGCTCTCCGCCGCTGGACTGTGGTAACCCAGCGAGCCATCCGGAGCCACGATCACGATGACGTCGGACGCGTTCTCGGCGAGTTTGCGGAAGCGCTCCTCGCTTTGCCGAACATCCAGCAGCGCCGGCGACAGGGCGTCGCGCATGGCGGCGAAAGCGCTGATCAGTGGTCCCATTTCGCCATCATCTGCCGACAGGCGGGGCAGTGGCGCGTCGGGATCGCCGGCGCCCAGGGCGCGCGCGGCCGCGGCCAACTCTCGCACTGGCCGGGTGAGGGTCCGGGCCAGCCAGACGGCACCCACGATGGCCAGCAGTCCACTCGCCGCGAGGCCGCCGAGGGTGAGTCGCCAGGACCGCTCGGCGGGTACCAGCACGTCGGCCTCGGGGCGCTCGACGACGACGGTCCACCCAGCATTCGGGACCGGGGCATAACCCGCGACACGCGCGGTGCCCTCGAACGCGTAACTCACCGTTCCGGGGCCGACGGGCCGGCTGCCGACCGGGATGCCGAGCCAGGAGTAGTCACGAACTCCTGCACTGCCGCGCGGTCAGGGTGCAGCAGTACGTGCCCATTTGCGTCCAGCACGAATGCTCGACCGCCATCGCCAACGGCGACTCTGGCCACGAGCGCCGACAGATTCTCGAGGTCCGCCACCGCCACCAACACGCCGACGACATCGCCCTCGGCGTCGCGGATGGGGGTGAAGATGGAAAGCGAGGCGCGTCCGGTGCCGGACGGCCGCCCGACTTCCCACGATTGCGGCCCCATCCGGACCGCGGTCCGGACTGACTCCGTTGACTCGACCGAGGCAGGTCCGCTGGGATGGGATGCCGCGAGGGTCCCGCCCGCGAGGTCGACTGTCGACAAGAGTCCAAACGATGAATACTGGAAAAAGAGTTGTTTGAGTGACGCCTCCTGCCGCGGCGGGTCCATGCTCTGGATGTCCGGCAGGGCGGCGATCGCGCGGCTTTCGCTCAGCAGCGTGGCCAACTGGAGGTCCACTTGACCAGACAGCCCCCGGGCAAGGCCGGTGAGCTCGCGTGCCGATTGCTGGCCGATCTCCTGCCGATCGAGCGCGGCCACCCCGAGACCGACCAATCCGAGCGGTAACATGCCGATCAAGGCCAGCGCGATGAGGAAGCGCGCTTGAAGCGTTCGAAGCCACCGCCGCGGCGAGGCAGCGCCCACCGCGATGACCTACCGCAGACGGGGCTGAGGCGCGGGCAGCAATTGCCCACCCTGCCAGATGGCCATGAGGTAGCTGTCGGCACGGAGCGCCTCGTGGTTGGTGGCCGTGAACGGCGGGGCATAGTGGGCGACAAGTCCGTCCTGCGGATCCAACTGCTCCAGTGCGTCGCGCACCCGCGGGCCGTCGGTGGAGCCGGCCTTCTGGATCGCCTGGGCCAGCATGTGGAGTCCGTCGTAGGCCTGCGCCACCGACAGTGCGTTGGGGACTTCGTCGGTGCTCCGTGTGCCGAACCGAGTGTGATAGGCCTGCAGGACCGAGGCTGCTTTGGGCGAAAGCTGACCGAAGAAGGAAAAGGTCTGGAGGGTGAGCACGCCCTCGGTGTTTTCGACCCCGGCGCGCTCGACGAAGTCGCCGCCGCTGACGCTCCAGGTGGTCAGGACCGGAACTTTCCAGCCCAGGGTCACCAGACCGCGGACGACCGCTGCTCCTTCTGGCGCGCTGCCGGCCAGGATCAGCGCATCGGCATCGGTGGCGCGCAGCCGCGCGAGCTGGGCTCTCACGTCTGTCGCGCCCTCGTTGATGCGTTCACTGCCGGTCGCGGGGGTGCCCTGGCGGGTGAGCCAGTCCGCCAGACTGGCGGCATTTGCCTCGCCCCAGAGGTTGTTCACCGCCACGATCGCGACGCGGCGTGAGCCGACGACTTCGTGCGCATAGCGGGCCAGGAACTCATTCGCGTCGGCGTCATTCATTGACACGCGGAAGGCGTAATTGGGCGTGTGGCCGTTCTCGACGATCTTCTGCAGCGACCCGCCGACGTCGATCAGTGGCACCTGCAAGTCATGCAGGGCGTCGACTTGCGCCATGATGACCGGGCTGTACTTGCTGCCGAAGAGCGCGACGATGTGCTGTTGCGCGGCGAGCTCGCGCAGCGCGGTGACGCCCGCCTCGGGGTCGTTGGCCACGTCTCGCGCGACGACCTCGAGCGGCCTGCCAAGGACGCCGCCGCTCTTGTTGAGCTCGTCGATCGCGAGCAGCATGCCGCGCTCGACGGCCTCGCCGGCGGTCGCCGAATCGCCCGACAGCGGCGCGACGAGGCCGATCCGGATCGGTGAGCCCGCTAGGGTCGGTGCCTGGCAGGCAACTGCGAGGAAGCCAAAGGCTGCTACCGCCGTTATGAGCACGCTGGTCGTCGCATTCCGCTTTTGCATCTTCAAACTCCCCTGCCGGTTCCGACTGCTCAGTCATCATCGACCAATGAGTCGGCCACCATCAGGTGCCCGCATCGCTTCGCTCGCTCCCTTGCGGATTCCAGGGAACGAGGGACACCAGGCGCAAGCCACCAAAGGCGAACATGGGACTGGCCCGGGTTTGTCGCAGGTGACGGCGTCGCTCAGCGGCCTAGCGCCCTAAGGCTAGAACCAGAGAATGATCTCGCAACGGAGCGAGCGAAGCGACGCGGGGAGAAGCACCCGTTCGCGGCCCGGGGTTACTCCTCGGGAAAGACCTGGTTGAGGGGTGGCTGGCCGGACAGGACGCGGACGACCTCCTGGGCCTGCTTGGTGCGATTGTCGATTGAGCCTTCGACCGAGATGCCGGCGACGTGGGGGGACGCGAGGAAGTTGGCGCACTTGAGCAGCGGGTGCTGGAGCGGTGTCGGCTCGCGCTCCCACACGTCGCACGCGGCGCCTTCGAGGGTGCCCGCCTGCAGCGCCTCCGCCAGCGCCAGTTGATCGAGGACCGCGCCGCGCGAGGTGTTCACCAGGACGGCGGTCGGTTTCATCAACCCGAGCTCGCGCTCGCCGATCAGGTGGCGGGTCCGCCTGGTGAGCGGTACGTGGACGGTGACGACGTCCGACCGGGTGAGCAACTCGTCGAGGCCAACTGGCTCAGCACCGGCCGAAGCGAACGCGTCAGGCGCGATGAACGGGTCGCAGGCGAGCACCGTCCCGAACAACGCCCGGGCCCGCACGGCAAAGGCCGTGCCGATGCGGCCGAGGCCGATGACCCCGGCCGTCTGTTTGGACAGGCGGTGCATGAGGATTTCCCCCGGCGCGCCGCGCCAGTCGCCCATGCGGAGCGCCCGATCGTAGAACACCACCTGGCGGCGGAGCGCCAGGATCTGGGAGAGCGCGTGGACCGCGACCTCTTCACTTCCGTAGTCCGGGACATTGCAGGCGGGGATGCCACGCTCCGCGAACGCCGCCAGGTCGAAGTTCTCGAAGCCGACTCCGGATCGAACGGCGACCTTCAGGCGCGGGGCGGCCGCCACGGCCCGGCGATCCACGGGCATGCGAAAGCAGATGACCGCGTCAGCTTCGGCGAGGTGGCCCGCATAGGTCTCCCAGTCGATCGAATTGTGGTCCAGCCGGGCATCGACGATCTGCGCCCCGATCGCCTCGTACAGGGGCTGTTCGATGCTGAAGTCGTGCGAGTAGTCGCCGCGGTCGGTATACAGGACGCGGAAGTGAGCCATCGCAGCATATGTAGCACGCGGGCGGTCAGGCGGGCTCGAGGCGCAGGGTTGTCGGCAGCGTGTCGTCGCGGAGCATGGCCGCGGTCGGGCCGGGCCAGCGCGCCAGGTACTTCTGGTTCAGTGCGTCGCTCACGCGCGCAATCGTCGCTGGATCCGATGCTGGCTTGGCCTGGACCGCCACGGCAGTGCCGCCCGCATGGACCGCGCCGCGGGGATTTGCAAGCAACTCGCGGTACCAGCGGCCGGCCGGCCCGCGCACCGAGCGCACGTACACGGCGTCACTGGCGACGACGATCCAGATGGTCGTCCGATGGACCGGGGCGCCATCGGCGCGCGACGTTTCGATTTCGACTTCGGCGGTCCGATCGAAAATGTCGAGGGTGGCCTGGTCGAAGCTTGTCAACGGGCTTTGAACCCCGTCGGGCGAATGGTCAAGACCACGCGGACGTCGCGGTCCTTCACCTCGCTCGTTTCACCCCGATAGCGCTGCTGAAGTCGCTGGTAGAACGCGCCCGTCGGGTCGGCCGCCACGCTCTCGACGTCGCCGCGCAATTGCAGATAGCGGTAGCCATTGTCCGGATCGGCAATCGACAGGGCCACGTGCGGGTTCTTCTGGAGGTAGCGGAAGTTGTGACGCTGGTTCGTGTGGGTCATCTTGACCACGCCAGCGTCGGCATCCCAGAGGAACCACATCACGTTGACCCGCGGCGAACCGTCGGCGGCCACGGTCGCGAAGTGTGCGAAGAGCGGCCGCTCGAGCAGGTCGAGATGGGTTTCAGGCGGTTTGACCAGTGTCTCAGTCACGGACTGAGATTACGGCTTAGGCATGCCGAGCAGGGAAAAGTACGCCGGGCGGCCGCTGTAGTCCTTGCGGACGATCGCGAAGCCCCACTTTTCGTCGGTCTGGGGGACGTCCAGCTGGAAGTTCAGGTTCCACTGAAACATCGCCGCGACGTACGGGAGCTGGCGCGCGATGCCGAACGCCTGCACGAGGAACTGGGCTTGCTGTTGCTCGGTGATGTATTTGCAGTATTCGTAGCCGGGCGGCGGCGGCGTGTTCGAGCAGTAGCCGAACTCCGTAATCCAGATCGGCTTGGCTCCGTCCCCGTTCTGGACCATGACGTCGTGATACTCACTGATCCGCGTGAACGCGAAGAAGCTGTCGTCAGTGTTCCAGGCGGCTGACAGACTGCACTCGGGCGTGGCTGGCGTGCAATCGGGTGGATTGGAAAAGCCGCTCGGGTGGGCAGACAGGCCGTCGAAAAAGCCGATCGCCTCCCCGCCATTAATCGCGTACAGGTTCTGCAGATAGCTCAGGTCGTCCATCGTCACGCCATCGACGTTGGACGTCGTCGGACTCGGTGCGCCCAGGAGCACCTTCGCCGCCGGGTCGGCGGCCTTGACGGCGTTGTAGCCGGCCTCGAGCAGCGGCAGGTACGTCGACGGATCGACGTTGCCGGTGCCGGCTTCGCGATCGAGATTCTCTTCGTTCCACAACTCGTAGGCCTGCACTTTGCCGGCATAACGCGTCGCGACCGCCTGCATGAATTGCCCGAACGTGCTGGGGTCGGCCGGCATCAAGCCACTCGTCGGGCTGCGGTAGAACACCGGCGCGTGGGCGAAGCTGAGCAGGATGTTCAGACCGGCGGCGTTGCCATCGCCGACGATCAGGTCGAGTTGCGCGAAGTCGTAGTTGCCAGGAGCCGTTTCGACTGCCTGCCACTCCATTTGCTGGGTCATCCAGTTGAAGCCGGCCTGGGTCACATCGCCGATGATGTTCGACCTGGCGACCTTGTCGT
This sequence comes from Chloroflexota bacterium, assembly GCA_035309865.1. Lineage (GTDB taxonomy): Bacteria > Chloroflexota > UBA6077 > UBA6077 > CF-72 > CF-72. The sequence goes on along the minus strand of DATGER010000237.1, from coordinate 4,592 downwards.
AATGCTGGAGCTGGACATTGAAGCCATAACCCCAGCCGGCGTGCTGGGCCGTGGTCTGGGCAGATGACGTCGTGGGCGCCAGCAGCATGAGCACGGCGGCCAGACCCGTGGTTCCCACCCATGCCGCGCGCAGGAAAACTCGTCCATGTGTGGTGTGCATAAGACTCAACCATATCCGAATTCCGCGCCAACCTCGTTGACGGGAACGAGGGCGCAAGCTACAAAGCTCAGGCGATGGCTGTTTCTGCGGCGTCCGTGGCGCGCGCGGTGGGTAGCCCGATCCTACTGTCGTGGGAAAAGCTGACCACTGGTGTTGCGTACGACCTCCTGTCCCCGAAGGTGCAGGCCGATCCTTATCCCGTCTACCGCGAGATGCGCGCCAAGGATCCGGTGCATTGGAGCGAGCTCGCGCGGGCCTGGTTTTTGACGCGCTACGCCGAGACCGTGTCCGTTTTGAAGGACAGCCGCTTCTCAGTGAACGGGACCCAGCAGAAGTCGAACGAACGCATGGGCTACAAGCTGGACGAGCGGAGCCCGCTACGCCGCATCAACAAGCGCTGGATGCTGTTCGTCGACCCGCCGGACCACACCCGCCTGCGTGGACTGGTCAATCGGGCGTTCACGCCCAGGGCAGTCGAAGGTCTTCGGCCGAAGATTCAGGAGCTCGTGGATGGTCTGATCGATCAGGTCCAGGACCGCGGGCACATGGATATCGTGCACGATCTCGGCGACCCGCTGCCGGCCAAGGTGCTGGCCTATCTATTGGGGTTGCCAGCCGAAGACAGCGCAGTGCTCAAGCCGTGGGCGGACGTCGTGGGCATGGGCATCGATCCGATCCTGGCGCCCGATGTGGTCGCGCGGATCAACGCGGTCATCCTCGAGGCAGGCGCGTACTTCGAACACCACATCGAGCTCCGCCGGAAGAATCCAACCGACGACCTGCTCAGCACGCTGATCAGCGTTGAGGAGCAGGGCGAGCGGCTCGACAGCGACGAGCTGCTGTCACTGCTGTTCCTGTTCCTGGCCGCGGGTACCGAGACGACCACCAACCTGACCTGCAACGGCCTGTACACGATCCTGCGCCATCCGGATCAGCTCGACCGGCTGCGCAACGATCCATCACTCATCGAATCCGCCATCGAGGAGTTTCTGCGATTCGAAACCCCGGTCCAGGTAACGGGCCGCGTGGCGCTCGAAGACGTCGAGGTCGGCGGCAAGATCATCCGCAAAGGGCACCCCGTCGGCCTGCTGCTCGGCGCCGCGAACCGCGACCCGGAGCAGTTCCCGGACCCGGATCGGCTCGATATTGGCCGCACCCCAAATCGGCACGACGCCTTCAGTTTCGGCATCCACTTCTGTGTTGGCGCACCCCTCGGTCGCGCCGAAGCCGCGATCGCGATCGGCACGGTGCTACGTCGCCTGCCCAACTTGAGGTTGCAGAGTACGATTCCGCAGTGGCGGCCGACGATGAACAACCGCGGGTTGCAGACGCTGCCGGTCACGTTCTAGCTGGCGTCAGCAGGGGGCTACCAGGAGATGAAACTGCAAGGCAGCGTCGTACTTCTTACCGGCGCTTCGCGCGGCTTGGGCAAACTGATCGCGCAGGAGTTGGGTCGCAAAGGTGCCCAGTTGGCGCTCGTCGCGCGTGACAAGAAGGGCCTGGACGAAGTCTGCCAGCTGGTTGGCGCCGAGCGCACCTTCGCCATCGCGGCGGATCTGTCCACCCTGGAAGGCGTGCGCGCCGCGGCGGAAGCCACGTACGCCCACTTCGGCAAGGTCGATGTCCTCGTGAACAACGCCGGCATGACCAACAGCTTCGAGTTCCTGAACGCTGAACCCGAGGCGCTCGCCCGGACCGTCGACGTGAACCTCCGCGCGGTGGTCGTGCTCACACGTCTGGTCGCCGAGCGCATGGCGACGCAGCGCGCGGGTCGAATTGTCAATATCGCGTCGCTGGCGGGGGTAGCGGGCCTGCCGGGCGAGGCGACGTACTCGGCGACGAAGGCTGCCATACGCATGTTTACGTTTGCGTTGCGCAAGGAGCTTGGGGCGCACGGGATCCGTCTCACGGAGATCGTGATTGGACCCATGGAGACGGAGCTGCTCGACCAGCTCGAGGCGAATCGCTTTGTGCACGGCATGTTCGAGAACAGTCGCAAGTTGGGCCTGGTCGCCAACCTCCGGCCAGAGCGCGTGGCAATCGCCGTGGGCGAGGCAATCGAGCATGATAGAGAGGTGGTCGTGCTGCCGACGCGGGCGATCTTCACGTACTTGCCCTTCCAGGGGCTGACGCGCACGGTGTCCCAGATTCTCACCCCCTCGTGAGCGACCTGACTCGGAACAAATCGATCAAGCGGCTCAACTTCCCGTCGCTGCTGCCCGCACCGATTGAGGAAGTCTGGCGCGTCACGACGGATTTCGACTTTGTCGTGCACCTGCTCAAGCCGTGGTTCACCATCACCTACGATCGAAGCAACGCTGGCCACGCGCTCGGCGCGGGGTGGACCAAGGATACGGACTGGCATCTCTTCGGCATCATTCCGTATGGCCGCTGGCACGAAGAGATCGTCGAGTGGGAGCCGCCGTACCGATTCGTCGACTCGATCACCAACACGCCATTTCCATTCTGGCGACACACCCATCTCTACGAGCGGCGCGGTGATTCGACGCTCTACACGGATCGCCTGGATATCGATCCGGGTTGGATGGGCCCGGTCGGGCTCGGCTTCATCAGGATGATCTGGGTGCCCCGGCTGGCCAAGCTGAGGCGGCATTTCGAGGGGCCCCGGGCGCCGGTGTGAACGGCGCGAGCGGAGCGAGCACCCACGACGTCGTCATCGTCGGCGCCAGTGCCGCCGGCTGCACCGCGGCGACGCTGTACGCGCGCCAGGGGCTCGCGGTAGCGCTCATCGATCGCGAGTCGAGCCCGGACTATTACAAGAAGATTTGCAACCACTTCATCCAGCCGTTCGCGGTCCACACGTTCGAGCGCCTCGGCATGCTCGCGGCCCTCGAGTCGGCCGGGGCAGTCCGCAACGGCGATATTCGGGTGTTCACGCGCTGGGGGCGCATCCACGCGTCCGCGACGAGCCGCAGCAAGCACCAGCCGTACGGCTACAACATCCGCCGCCTGAAGCTCGATCCGATGCTGCGCGCGGTGGCGGCCGGGACACCCGGTGTCGAGCTCATGCTCGGGCTCACGGCCAGGCACCTGCTGGCCGACAATGGCCGCTTCACGGGTGTGGCGGTTGAGGACAAGCAGGGCCAGGCTCGGGACCTTCGCGCGCGGCTCGTGGTCGGCGCCGACGGACGAAACTCGCGCATCGCCGCCGCTTCGGGGGTACCGACGAAGGTCAAGCCGAACAACCGGTTTTGTTACTACGCGTACTACACCGGCTTTTCGTTCCCGGGGCAGATGATCTGGTTCAACGAGCCCGACTGGATCTACGCCTTTCCCAACGATGACGGCGTGACCGTCCTGTGTTCGTATATCCACAAGCGCCGGCTGCCTGATTTCAAGAGCGACCTCAAGAAGAGTTTTCGGCGCCTGTACGAAGGACTGCCAGATGGCCCCCAGTTCGACGGCGTCGAACAGATCACCGAGACGCGCGGCATGCTCGAGATCCCGAATATCTCGCGCCGTTCGGGGCACCCTGGCCTGGCACTCGTCGGCGACGCGGCACTGGCGGTCGATCCCATGTGGGGCACGGGCGTCAGTTTTGCGCTGCGGTCGGCCGAATGGTTGGTGGACAGCACCTCGCAGGCCCTCCTGGACGGGGGGGCGCCGGCGGCCGTGGACCGGGCGCTGGAGGTGTATGCGAATACGCATCGCGCGAAGCTGGGTGGCCACGCGTTCCAGATCGCGGACTACTCCACGGGTCGACGACTCAACCCGATCGAGAAGCAGCTTTTTATGGCTGCCGTCCACGATCCCGTGACGGCGCGCCATTTTGCCGAATTCGAAGGCCGCAACATCTCGCTGGCCCAGTTCCTTGCGCCAACCGCCATCGCCCGCGCGGTGTGGGTCAATTTGCGGCACGGCGCCGGGACCGGGGCAGGCGCGCGACGACCATGAGTGGCCCTGATCCTCGCAGCGGCACGGCACGGCATCCAGAGCTCGCAGTGGCCCGGCCACACGCAGCCCGATAGTCCTTCCAGGGGCGCAAGGCGGAACGGGTAGCCCGCTAGTCCCCCAGGGGACGGAAGGCGGAGCCAGAGGCCCGATAGTCCTTCCAGGGGGGCGTAACGCTGGAACGCGTAGCCCGGTCGTCCCCCGGGGACGGAAGGCGGACCGAGTAGCCCGATAGTCCTTCGGGAGGGACGGAAGGCGGACCAAGTAGCTCGATAGTCCTTCGGGAGGGGACGGACGGCGGACCAAGTAGCCCGATGGTCCTTCGGAGGGGACGCAAGGCGGACCAAGTAGCCCGATAGTCCCTTCGGAGGGGACGCAGGGCGGAACGAGTGGTATATTGCCAGCACTATCGCTGCCTGAGGCGTGAGGGGGACAGATGACGGCTAGCCAGTCCAAGGCAATGGTCCTGCGAGATGCGATGGGCGACTACTACGTGCTGCCGCTCGACGTCGTCGAGCGC
>DATGER010000236.1:0-2439 GCA_035309865.1 Chloroflexota bacterium | reverse complement strand
TCGACCGAGAGCACGCTATCCGCCGCGCCGCCGAGGTCGGCGTGGACGAAGCCGCCGCGCGTGCGATGATCGAAGCCGAGTGGCCCCGTGTGCGCGACCGCTTGAAGGAGCCCGCCAACTGGAAGCTCGTCGATGCGCTCGCGCAGCAGCTCGTGCGCCAGCAGGTGCTCGACGCCGACCAGATTCGGGACACGCTCAGTGCATGAGCAAACTGGGGCGTCAGCAAACGTGAGCGGAGCGAGTGGCGACGAAGTGCTCGTGCAACTCGCCGTTCGCGGCGACCGCGCGGCGTTCGGTGCGCTCGTCACGCCGCACGTCACAGACCTGACGCGCCTGTGCCGACGCGTCGCCGGCCCGGCACTGGCGGAGGATTGCGTCCAGGACACGCTGCTGCTTGCGCTGCTGAGGTTGCAGAGCCTGCGCGAGCCGTGTCTGTTTGAGAACTGGCTGCGTGGCATCGCGATCCGGGTCTGCCGCCGAACGCGGGCGCGCCTCGCACCGCACGCGCCGCTGCCGCCCGTGGACGAGCAGCTCGGCACCTGGCTGCTCGGACCTGGTCAGGCGCCGTCGCTCGACGAGACGCTCGTCAGCACCGACCTCGTGCGCAGCGTGCGTTCGGCGGTCGCCGACTTGCCAACCGGCCAGCGCCGTGCCGTCGAGATGTTTTACCTGCGCGGTTTGTCGTATGACGAGGCGGCCGGCGCGCTCGCTATCCCGGTCGGCGCGCTGAAGACGCGACTCCATAAGGCGCGCGCCGCGCTCGCGCGGTATTTCCGGCTGGACGACGGCCCGCGCCCGCATCGCTTGGACGACCGCACTCTCTCGGTCCATGAGGCCGCCCACGCCGTGCTGGGCTGGCAGGCGGGGGATCGGGTGCTGCATATCGCGATCACGCCGCGCGCCGAGGTGCACCTTGGCCTGGTGCAATTGGCGTACCCCCGCGGCGGTATCGCCCCGGGGGCACGGCTCATCGCGGTCATGGCCGGTGAGGCCGGTGTAGCCCGAGCTTTGCCGCATCGTCGGCGATTGGATTCTGGTGACCGTGCCACCGCCGCCCGCATCGCCCGTGTCATGACCGGGGGCGACGATGTGGAGAGCGCGCTCGCAATCACCAACGGACTTGACGCGGCGCGGCGCCGCCTGGAGGACCCAACCACCTGGGCGCTGGTTGAGCGCGTCGCCGAGGCGCTCGTCATCCGCCGGACGCTCGACGCCGACGAGTTTCGTTGGCTGGTTACGCGCTGACGCCGGCGGGTATCACGGCTGGGCCATGATCCACGCCACCACTTCGCTGATTGTCGGATCGTAGCCATCCGTCGTCTTCACCTCGATCCTGGGGCAGCCGAGGTCCAGTGGATCCGTCCACAGCGCGGTATTGCGTTCCGCCTGGGCGAATAGCTGAAGCAGCCGCTCGGGTTCCCATCGCGGATCGTCAGATACCTTCGCGCGCCAGCGGGAGTCAGCCAGCCGTGAGCGCGTGTGCACGTTCACCACCCGACCGAGTGGCAGGAGTTGCGAGCAGAGGTCTGCTTCCGACCTGCCTCGATAGAGCGTTTGATCGACGACGACGGAAACGCCGGCGGTAAGCAGGCGCCGCACTGAGGACATCCAGATATCCCAGATCTGGTCCTCGTCACGGGCTATCGATGGATGTGTGAACCACAACCCTTCTCGGATGCGGTCCTTGTTGACATGCGGCACACTGAGCGCGTCGGCCAGGTGGCGGCCAAGTGTCGTCTTGCCTGAGCCTGGTGCGCCACTAATGAGCACGATGCGTGGTGATGGCATCGCCGCCCTCGAATCCAGAACAACCAGTCATCGTCCGAGGAGACCGGGCACGAACCCGAGCGTCAGGCTTTGTCCGATCGGGCGGGGGACACCAATGCCGCAGGCAGCTCGTCAAATCGGCGAGGACCTCGCACACTAATCAAGGGTTGGTGACCACTGCTACCCTGCCAGCATGCCGGCGGGGGCCGATGTCGGTGAGCGACATCGGCTTTCGAGGGGACGTTCCTCTATCGCCCACGCGGTCCGCGTCCACGCCGACTCAGATGTCCATGTCACTCAGATGGACGAGTGCCTTCAGTAGCCCGAACACGTCCTCGGTTCGGCTTCCTGGGAGAGTAGGTCTTGGCTGGTAGCCTCGCCGGGTGCTCTTCGTCTGCTGCCCACCTGAGTTTTCATCGCCGGGTTCGGCGCCGAAGGCCGGGCCCGGCTCGGGATCTTCCCCGCCCCAGAAGGTCGCCGGCAGGATTCGCGAGTGCACGTTCGGGGTGCCTCGAGAGTGAAGGACGGTGGTCGTGGGCTTCGATGAGTTAGTCGCCGAATGGTGCGTTTCCGCTCTGGGCTCAGCACCGGTTGGTGAGCTCTTTCGCCGTTCGCACCTGTCCGACGTACTCGGCCTCGAGCTCCGCGACCGCCGCCAGATCGTCCTCAAGA
>DATGER010000235.1:0-45919 GCA_035309865.1 Chloroflexota bacterium | reverse complement strand
GCTACAGCGTGCGGCTTCGAAAGGCGGGCGCGGATGACGCCCAGGCGGTCGCGGCGTGCGTCCAGCGCGCCTACGCGAAATACTCGGCACGGCTACCGTACCCTCCGAAACCCGTCCTGGCCGACTACACGGCGGTAGTCCGCGATAAGCCGACCTGGGTACTCGAAGAGGCAGACCGGTGTGTCGGCGTGCTGGTGCTGGTTCCCGAAGCCGACCAACTGCTCATCGAAAACGTCGCGGTGGAGCCGGCGTTTCAGGGCCGAGGGCTGGGCCGTACGCTTCTGGATTTCGCCGAGGCCGAAGCGCGCCGGCTTGGCCTGCCGGCAGTGCGGCTGTACACCAACGCCCTGATGACCGAAAACATCGCCATCTATCGCGCTCGAGGCTACACCGAGACCGAGCGGCGCGAGACCGACGGGCGTGCCGCCGTCTTCATGCGCAAATCACTCCCGGAAACTACGTAGTCTGGGTCGCGAAAACACCGTACTTCTCACGACGCCCGGCGTGCCCGCGCGTGTAATGCTGTCGGCATGTCTTTGAAAATCCTGCTCGAGCACGCCGCGCGGCGCGCCAACCGCTACCTGGACGATCTGCAAACGCGGGGCGTCGCGCCGACGTCCGACGCGCTGAGGCGGCTGGGCGAGCTGGACGGCGACATGCGCAGCGCCCCGATCGATGCGAGCACCGTGCTCGCGCTGCTGGACGATGTCGGGTCGCCAGCTACCGTCGCCTCAACCGGCCCGCGGTATTTCGGCTTCGTCATCGGCGGATCGCTGCCCGTTGGCCTGGCGGCCAGTTGGCTGGCCAGCGCGTGGGATCAGAATGCTGGCCTGGTTGCCACCTCACCCGTCGCCGCGGCGATCGAGGAGATCGCGCTGAAGTGGTCGCTCGACGTCCTGCGTCTGCCGGCCACCACGGGGGGCGCCTTCGTCACGGGCGCAACGATGGCCAACTTCACCGGACTGGCCGCCGCGCGACATGCGGTGCTGGCGGCCGCGGGTTGGGACGTGGAACAGGACGGGCTGACGGGCGCGCCGCCGGTGACGGTGGTTGTCGGGGCCGAGGCGCACGCCAGCCTGCTCAAGGCGCTGGCGTTGCTCGGCCTGGGTCGCAACACCGTGGTGACGGTGCCGACCGACGCGCAGGGACGGATGCGCGCAGACCATTTGCCGGCGCTCGCGCCGGGACAGCCAGCCATCGTGTGCCTGCAGGCGGGCAACGTGAATACCGGGGCGTTCGATCCGGCGCGCGAGGTCTGCGCCCGCGCGCACGCGGCCGACGCCTGGGTCCACGTTGACGGCGCCTTCGGCCTCTGGGCGGCCGCCGCGCCCGCACGCGCCCATCTGGTCGACGGGGTGGCTGACGCGGACTCATGGGCGACCGATGCGCACAAGTGGCTCAACGTGCCATACGACAGCGGCCTGGCGCTGGTGCGCGAGCCGGCCGCGCTGCGGGCGGCGATGGCCCAGAGTGCGGCGTACTACATCAGCGGCGCGCAGCGCGAGCCGATGGAGTACACGCCAGAGACTTCTCGGCGAGCGCGCGGTGTCGAGATCTGGGCCGTCTTGCGCTCACTTGGCAGGACTGGATTGGCCGACCTGATCGAGCGGACGTGTGCCCTCGCCACACGCTTCGCGGACGGACTTCGAGGTGCCGGCTACGAAATCCTGAACGACGTGGTCCTGAATCAGGTGCTGGTTTCGTTCGGCACCGATGAACGGACGCGGCAGGTGATCGCCGCGGTGCAGCGGGACGGCACGTGCTGGTGTGGCGGCACCCGATGGCACGGTCGGGATGCGATGCGCATCAGCGTTTCGAATTGGGCCACGACCGAAGACGACGTCGATCAGAGCATCGCGGCGATTGCTCGCGTCGCGGCGTCGCTGCCGTCTCAGTCGGCCATCGGGATGTCGTCGAGCGCCCGATAGATCACGGGAGCTCAAACTCCGCGCGTCCAACCGGCAGCGCGGTATCGTCTTGCGCTTGCCCAGTCGGGTAGTGCTGGCTCGGCGACCACGCCGGGCGACTGACGAGCAGCCAGACCTGGGCGTGCGGTCTCAGGTCGATCACGCCTACGGGTCCGTCGGCGTGGAATTCACCCAGCGCATCAGCCGCCCACTCGGCCAGTTCGCGAGCGGTTCCCTGGGGCTGTACACCTTCGAGATCGACCAGTGAGCACAGGTGTGTGAAGTTGGGGATCTGGTACTTCAGCGGGGCACCAGAGCACAGGCCGGAGCTCTCGAAGTATGCGATCCACTCGCGGTAGCGCGCCCCGGGCTGAAGATGCGCGAGGTCCAGAGTGCCGCGTACGGCGCTGTCGGTGATGCACAGGCTGCCGTGTCCGGTGACGAGCTGCGCGCCGAGCTGCACCACGCTCGCCTCGAGGCAGCCGCTCGCCGGCCAGCCTCCCGGCACGTAGTGCAGGCTGGCCCCCATCCGCTCAACTGCCGTGGCCGCCGCGCTGCTAACGGCAAGCAACGTCAGCACGGTGACGAGGGCGCGCAGCTGGACGCGCGGGCCAGCGCCGGGGCGTGGTGGCCGTGCTGACACCGGCGGTCGACTCGGCAGCCGGTGCAGGTAGCGTGGGGGCGCGACCGAAGTAGTGATACTGACCCAAACGCCGAGCGCCGCAAAACTGGGGGCTCGGGCTGAGCCCTGCTACCATTGGCCGCGATCACGAGTGCAGGTTGAATTCAACTGGCACATCCCGTGCGCCGGCGACAGCCACTGGATGCAAACGCGCATGCCGGAGCGGCTGCCGCACATCGACTATCTCACAGAGGTGGCGCGCGTGGCGGAGCACTCGGGATTCGACCGGGTGCTCGTACCGTGCGCCTTCAGCAACAGCACCTACAGCCTGGCGGCGCCGTACGTCGACGCCTACACCCTGGGGACGGCGGTGATGGGGGCCACCCGTCAGATGGAAGTCCTGGTCGCGCACCGGCCCGGGTTCATCAATCCGGGCGTCTTTGCGCAAATGTGCGCCACCGCCGACGATTACAGCGGCGGACGGCTGGCCCTGAACATCGTGACCGCCGGCGCGCCCGGCGACATGGAGCAATTCGGCGACGTCCTGGACCATGACGCGCGCTATCGCCGCGCCCGCGAATTCGTGACCATCCTGAAGTCGTTGTGGACCGAGGCGGTGACCAACTTCGACGGCGAGTTTTACCGGATGAACGACGCGCGCATGGAGCTCAAACCGGTCCGGCCGGGTGGGCCGCCGTTCTACCTGGCCGGTGCGTCGGAAGCCGCGATCGACATGGCCGCGCGACAGGCGGACGTGTACATGATGTCGGCGTCGACCGTCGAGAGCATCGGCGCGCGCATCGACGACCTTCGTCGGCGAGCCGCTGACGTCGGGCGGACCTTGCGCTACTGTGTCGCCGCCACGCTGTTTTCGGCGGAGACCGACGACCAGGCCCGCGCCTGGGCGCACGACTTCGCCGACCACGCCGACCTGGAAGTGGTCGCCGAACGCACCGCACACGGGCGCACGACGACGTCGGTCGAAGACATTCGCGCCCGCGCCGGCACCAACATGCACACCTGGGCCACGCCGCACATCTGGTCTGGCATCGCACACCTGAACTACGGCACGGCCTGGGTCGGTTCGTACCAGAGCATCGCCGACCTGTTCGAGGAATACGCCAACGTCGGGGTCAGCATCTTCCAGATCTACGGCTATCCGTTCCTGGAGGAAGCCCTGCACGTCGGCGAACGCCTGCTACCACCCGTCAGAGCTCGCTTCGCGAAGCTCTAGTCGAAGAAGTCGCCGTCCTCCTGGCGCAGGTGGGACCTGGCGGCGGCGATGTTGAAGTCCAGGCCAATGCCGGGGCGGGTCCAGGCGTCGACATCGATGAAGCCGTCTTTGACGATGGGCTCCGGCAGGCCCTCGACGATCTCGTGCCACCAGCGCGGCTGACCAATCGGATACTCAAAGGCGATGAAGTTGTTCGGCAGCGTCGCGCACACCTGGACCAGGGCCGCGAGGCCGAAGAGCCCGTCGCCGGTGCCGTGCGGCGCCATCAGGATGCCGTGCAAGTCGGCGTACTCGGCGATCCACTTCAACTCCGCGATCCCGCCGACATCCGCCGGGTCGGGACCGACAATATTCACCGCGTGCATTTCGATCAACGGCTTGAAGTTGTTGCGCAGGTAAATCTGCTCGCCGGTATGGATCGGCGTCGACGTGCTCTGGGTTACGTCGCGGTACACGTCGGCGTCCACGTACGGCACGTAGTCGCCAGTGATCAGATCCTCCAACCAGGCGATATTCAAATGTTCGACGGCCCGCGCCAGCCGTATCGCGTCCGGCACCGTCCACCCCGGACCGCAGTCCAGCGCCAGCCCGACCTCGTCGCCGAGCACCTTTTTCATCGCTTCGACGCACGCGATGACGTGCTTCAAGCCTTTCTCCGTAAGCAGCCCGCGCTCGTGATTGCCATGCCGCGCCGAGGTGCTCGGCGTGCCGTAAAAGAAGTCCGGCACCTCGCGTGCCATCGGACTGTGGAAGCCGATCCCCTGCTTGATGAGTGAGAAGCCTTCGGGCGCGGCGCGCATCTTCGCCATGTTCTCGGCGTAGTCCTGCGGCGAGTAGCCGGTCATCGGAAAGCGCACCGCGCCGTTGTATACGCGCACCCGATCGCGGATCCGGCCGCCGAGAAGGCGGTGGACCGGCAGCCCGGCGACCTTGCCCGCCACATCCCAGAGCGCCATTTCGATGATGCTGACGGCGCTGCCCCACGGCTTGAATGACCCGCGGTGCCGGATGTTGAGCATGACCCGCTCGACCTGGGTCGGATCTTCGTCCAGGATGAACGGCTTGTAGTACAGCACGTGCGGCTTGAGATACGGCTTGTACGCTTCGGCCGCCGCGTACCCGCTGATGCCCGTGTCGGTCACCACGCGTACGACGGGATTGTCGCCGATCACGGCGCACTTGAGATCGGTGATGCGCATCTCAGTACGTTACCCGCATCTGGCTGCGATCGCGGGCGGAGGCGGCGATGGCGTCGCACACGACCGCCGCGCGGTAACCGTCTTCGAACGTGGCTCCATAGGGAGCGATGTCGCGGTTGTGGACGATTGCGTCGAACACGTGGGCCAGTTCGTGGACGAACGTGTGCTCCCAGCCGATGATGTGCCCGGTCGGCCACCAGTACTGCATGAACGGGTGCGTGCTGTCGGTGACCAGCATCGACGTGAAGCCGCCAGGTCCTTCTGACGCGCGCACCTCTAACTCGTTGAGGCGCTCCAGGTTGAAGGCCAGCGAGCCTTTCGAGCCGTTGATCTCGAAGGCCATGTGGTTCTTGCGGCCGAGCGCTACCCGCGAGGCTTCCAGCGTCCCGATGGCGCCAGAGTCGAATTCGACGGTGGCCGCGAAGGCGTCGTCCACGTCGACGGTGCCGCCCGGCCGGTGGGCCGTGAACGTCCGGAGCACCGCACTCACCGCGGCCGGCTCGCCGACCAGAAACCGAGCCAGGTCGATCACATGCGCCCCGAGGTCGCCGAGCGAGCCGCTGCCGGCCGCCGACCGAGTGAGCCGCCAGCTATGTGGTGACGTCGGGTCCGCCAGCCAATCCTGGAGATACCGGGCGCGAAAATGGCGGATGGTCCCGAGCGCGCCGGACTGGACCAGCTCGTACGCGTAGCGGACGGCCGGTACGAAGCGGTAGTTGAATCCGACCATGTGCTTCACGCCGGCCCGAGTGACAGCGGCGAGCATCGCTCTGGCCTCGGCGGACGTACGTCCCAACGGCTTTTCACACAGCACGTGCTTGCCGGCTGAGGCAGCGGCGATACACGGCTCGGCGTGCACATTGTTAGGCCCACCGTTGTCGACCAGCTGGACAGCGGGGTCGGCAACCAGGTCGCGCCAGTCCGTGTATGCGTGTTCGTACCCGAAGCGAGCCGCGGCGGCGCGGACCGCTTCGGCGTCGCGGCCGCTGATCGCCGCCAGGATCGGCACCGCCGGCGGTGGATACACCATGTGCGGCAGCGTCAACAGCGCGTGCGAATGCGCCTTGCCCATAAAGGCATAGCCGAGCATCCCGACGCCGATCCGGGGAAGCTCCGCCAGGTTCACGGCGTGTGCGCGAGCGGTCTCGCCGATCCGTGGGGTATCGCTCATGTCCACCACGCGTTCGCGAGCGCTGGCTCGTTGGGCATCACACTGCGCAGCACGGCCACGGCCTTGGAAAAGCCTTCGTCGATGGACAGCAGTGCGTCTTCGTGTTCGATCGATAGCACGTCGTCGTAGCCGGCCACTCGCAACGCGCTGAGAATCCGACGCCACTCCAGTTCGCCGTGACCGTAGCCGACGGTGCGAAACACCCACGACCGCCGGCCGACGTCACCGAGCGGCACGGTGTCCAGGACGCCATTGAGGCCGGCGTTGCGAGTATGGATCGCGGTGTCCTTGGCATGGGTGTGGAAGATGGCGCCGGCCTTCCCGAGCTCGGCGATGGCGGCTTCAATGTCGATGCCCTGCCAGAACAGATGGCTGGGGTCCAGGTTGGCGCCGATCGCTTCGCCGCACGCCTCGCGCAGGCGGAGCAGCGTGGCCGGGTTGTAGACCACAAAGCCCGGATGCATTTCGAAGCCGAGGCGTACGCCGAACTGTTGGGCCGCCACCGCCTGCTCGCGCCAGTAGGGGATGACTTTCGCCGTCCACTGCCACTCCAGCAGTTCGCCGTATTCGGTGGGCCAGGCGCAGGTGACCCAGTTCGGAAAGCGGGCGGTTTCCGAGTCGCCCGGGCAACCACTGAACAGATTGACGCGCCCAACGCCCAGCTGCTGGGCCAGTTTGAGCGTTTTGACGAACACCTCGTGACTGGCCCGCGCAAGTTCGAGTCGGGGGTGGAGTGGGTTGCCGTGGCATGACAGCGCGCTGATCTCCAGCCCACGCGACGAGATGGCGCGCTGAAACTGCTTGAGCGCCGCCGCGTCTGCGAGCAGCTCGTCCGGGCGGCAGTGCGCATGGCCGGGGTAGTTGCCGGTCCCGATCTCCACGCAGTCGAGTCCCGCCGCCACAATGCGGTCCAGAGCCGCCTCCAGCGGTCGGTCGCCGAAGACGACAGTAAAGACGCCCAGCTTCATTCGAGCTTGCCCCCGTGTAGTTGTTCGCGGCGCGGCCTCACGCCCTCCAGTCTACCGGGGTGGCTGACCAGCCGAAGCTCCTGACGATCCGCTGATTCAGACCCGCGTTAGTAGTCAGCGGACAGCGCGGATCGGACTTTCAGGCGCCGGAGTCTTTCAATGTCGACACTTCGGCAACCGTCAAACCGCGTCTTCGCGCGTCGTCCGCGAGTTGTGCCGTCAGATCGCCCTCGCCGCGCGACCGTCCGTCCCAGACGATCACCGTTAGCGCTTGGCGTTGGCTTTCCTCCGCCAGGCGCTCTGTTTCGTTCAGAATTTGGGCGTTGGCGGTAGCGTAGGCGTCATCATCCATGGCCGCGTCGCCTATGACCACCAGGTCCCCCGCGGTCCCAACCTCGTCAACGATACGATCGAATAATGGCCCCCAGTCTCCCGGTCGGTCTGTCACGGAGACATCGCGGAAGCGGGAGCGTTCAAAGGGGAGGATGATCCGGCGCCGCAGCCCCAGTTCCCCAGCAGCATCCAGAGCAAGCAGATCGGCCCCGCAGGCCGCTGAGCACACGAGCCCTGACACCTCCCGCTCCCGGAGTAAGGTGCGCAGTCGGGCCCGCACGAGCGACACGTTCTCGATCGGAAAGCAAGGCGGTTCGGTACCGACCTCGTCGACGCGCCGTCCCGCGAGAGCGGTAATCATGCCGGGACCGCCCCCAGAGCGGTCACACCTGGCATGATTCGGCGCGCGTATCGCCTGGTGCGCGACGTGGCGCACACGATCCTACTACGCTCTCTGAGGCTTGACACCGGGCCGACCCTATCCCACGCTGCATGAGGGTAAATGCCGAGCGACTTCGCAGCACAGCAGTATTCCAGAGGATCCTGATGACAACAGGTGGGATGGTGATGTTTCGCCGGCTCCCCAGGCTGCAATGGCGGCCGCGAGTGGCCGAGCAGATTGTCCCACTCGTGGCCCAAGCCGAGTTCCCCGAATTTGCCGACGACTTCGCCGTGCTCGAGCGAGAGCTATTGCCAGAATTCCGTGAGCTCGACAACCAGGCATTGCGGCGTCAGAACCAATTCCGCCTTGACCAGCTCCTGCTGATCTTTGGTGGCGCGCTTGCAGCCACTCTCGGAGCGATCCAGGCCTCCATCTCCGGGGCGACGTGGCCTGGGGTGGCCGAGTTTCTCGTGGCCGGGGGCCTGACCGCCGTCGCCTTCCGACAGCGCGAACTCCGTGCCCGCGAAAAGTACTCGGCTAGCCGACTGAAGGCGGAGGGCCTTCGGAGCGAGTACTTCCTGTTCCTGGGACGCATCGGCGACTATACCGACGAAACGGAGCGGATCCGGCACCTGATCCGCCGCGTGTCCTTGATCCTCGCCGAGCAGGAACCCAAGGAGTCATGAACACGCGCGCGGAGCGGTTTCTGACCCTGTATCGCACGTATCGGCATGAAGACCAACGCGCGTTCTATGACAGCCGGCGCGCCGAGTTCGAGGATGCCCATGAGCAGGGGGTCGATCTGGCCGCCTGGCTCATGGCCGGATCGACCGTAGTGGCTGCGCTGGCGGCGGCAAACATCGGCGGGCTGCAGACGGTCTGGTCTGTGCTGTGCGTGATCCTCCCAACAATGTCGAGCGCGCTGACTGCATACGACAAGCTCTACGCGTTCGATCAGCAGGCGAAACTGTACGGCGATGCGGCGATTGCGTTGCAGCGGGCGCGCGTGGACTCGCCGGACCTACAGGGAAACTTGACCGAGGCTCAGTACACGCGTGCGCTCAGTGCGTATTTGCAAAGCGTAGAGGGGGTGTTCCGCCGCGAGCAAGGGCAGTGGGGCCAGTTGATCAGCGAGCTCAAGACAGTTGAACCGGAAACGGGCGAACCGCGGCCGGAGGTTTGACACAGCGGGCGGGCTCGCGGATACGACTATGTGGCGGCGCAGGATAGGATCTGGCATCTAGGCAACGCATGCCGCGCATCTTTATCAGCTATCGACGTGAGGATTCAGAATCTGAGGCAGGCCGCCTCTACGATGCCCTGGCTCTTCGCCTCGGGCGCGACCAGATCTTTCGTGATATCTACGCGCTGCGGCCCGGAGAAGAGTTCGCGGTCGCGATCGACCGCGTGCTCGCCGCGTCGGACGTGGAACTGGTGCTCATAGGTCGGCGTTGGCTGACCGTCGCAGACGCGACCGGGCGGCGCAGGTTGGACGATCCGGCCGACCTCCACCGACGGGAGGTCGCTACGGCACTGAAGCTGGGCAAGCTTGTCATTCCGGTGCGCCTACAGGGTGCGTCGATGCCCGCGCCCGCTGATCTCCCTGAGGATCTGGTCGAACTCGCTGGACGCAACGCGGTGGAGTTGACTGACGCCCGGTGGGAGTACGACGTCGAGAAACTCGCCGCCGCACTCCGTCCGCGGCGCGGGGGGACTGGTACTCGGCTGGCGGTGCGGTACGCCGTCGCAGTCGGTGCTGTGTGTGTGGTTGGTGGCGCGGCCGTGCTGCTCCTCCGCTCCTTCGCCGGCCTGCCCTTTCAGTCGCCTGGTCCGACCACGCCCCTAACTGCCGCTCCGACTACTCAACCTGCTGTGGCCGCAACGCCTTCGCTCTCGCTTGGAACACCACCTACCCTCCCTGTTCTCCAGGTTGGTGCGCCGCCTGGGTCGCCGACCGCCACACTGGGGCAGTGGCGAGTTTTCGCCGGCGATCCGACGGCAAGCGACCTGTTGTCGTCTCCGACGGGTGTGGCAATCGACCTGCAAGGGCAGGTCTATATCGCTGACAGCGGCCACCTCCGAGTGGCGAAGCTCTCGCGGAGTGGCTCAGAGATCGCCCAATGGGTAACGAGCGGACCGGCTTTCCGCCCATTCCAGAGCGTAGAAAGCGTAGCCATAGATCGAGACGGCAACACCTTCGTCGCTGACTATGCCGGAAACTTCATACAGAAACTGTCACCCACAGGCCAACCGCTGGCCCGGTGGGGTTCCCCGGGCAAGGGCCCCGGGCAGTTTGATTCGCCCGCGGGGTTGGCAGTTGATAGTCAGGGAAATCTGTACGTCGTCGAGGAAATGAACCACCGGGTCCAGAAGCTCTCGCCGACCGGCGAGCCGCTCGCGCAATGGGGTGTGCAGGGCGGGGGCCCCGGCGAGTTCAACCGGCCACCTGGGCTGGGACTCGATGCACAAGGCAATATTTATGTCGCGGACTGGGGAAACCACCGCATCCAGAAGCTGTCTCCAGACGGAAAGCCGCTTGCTCAATGGGGACACCTGGGTGACGGCCCCGGCGAGTTCCTGGGGCCTTTCGCTGTCGCCGTAGATAGCCAGGGCAACATCTATATTGCGGATCGGGAGGCAAATCGTGTCCAGAAGCTTTCGCCTGACGGTCGCCCGCTGGCACAGTGGGGAGCCGACGGCGGTCGAAAAGGCATCGGCCTTGGCCAGTTCAACCAGCCATTTGGCGTGGCGATAGATGCAGTCGGCAATGTTTATGTCGCAGACACGTACAACAACCGTATCCAGGAGCTCTCTCCAGCAGGCCAGTGAGGGCACCCGTTCGGCCCATGCCGGTGGAGACCATGCATGTGGGAAAAAGCGCGGGAGGGGAGCGTGCGCGAGCCCGTCGGGCGCACGATGGTGGGATGCCCGCCTTGTCGACATCCTCAGAAGCCAGCGTGTGCCAACTCCGCGCACGACTGCCGTGCGGACCCACATGAGCAACGCCTCCATGCGGCGCGCTCGATCCTGGTTCGACGTCGGATCGGACAACGCCTGGCGCACTCGCATCTAGGCGGCCAGCGGCAAGTCGACGATGGACGTGTGCTCGCAGCGCTCGCCGAGCATCGCTTCGACTGCCGTGGCGTGCATGGGCCGCGCAAACAGATAGCCCTGCCCGGCGTCGCAGCCGAGCGCGCGCAGGGCGGCCTCCTGGGCCAGCGTCTCGATGCCTTCACCGGTGATCGTGACGTTGAGGGCCTGCGCCAGGTCCACGACGCTGCGGACGATCGCCGTGTCCTGGACATCCGTCCCCAGGCCCTCGACGAAGGAGCGATCGACCTTCAGGTTGTCGATCGGGAAGCGCTTGAGATAGCTCAGCGACGAGTACCCGGTACCGAAGTCGTCGATCGCGAGGGCAAAGCCAAGCGCCTTCAATTCGTTGAGGGTCGCCGCGGCCGCCACCGGATCGGCCATGACGGCACTTTCGGTGATTTCGAGCGTGAGCGCCGACGGCTCGAGGCCGGCCTGATGGGCGGCGCGGCTGATCTCGTGGACCAGGTCGGCACGCTGGAACTGGCGCGCCGACAGATTGACGCTCAGCCCGAGTGAGGCATACCGCGGGTGGTGGTTTCGCCAGGCCTGGACCTGCTGACAGGCGTGCTCCAGCACCCACTGGCCGATCGGCACGATCAGGCCGGTTGCCTCGGCGATCGGAATGAACTCGGCCGGGAGAACCATGCCGTGCCGCGGGTGTTCCCAGCGAACCAGCGCCTCCACACCCTTGATGCTGCGATCGGCCGACCAGGCCATTGACAAATGCCATGACCGCCGCCAGTCGGCCGATGAGTTGGCGCGAGATGACATTCGCATCGGGCGACATACCCGCTACGCCGCGTTGATTCGACCGCCGGCCAGCCATGTGGTCTACGCCGCCAGGGCAGCGCGGGGCGGTTGGGGCAGCCAGGTGGCGAGTGCCGCTGGCAGGGTTGAACGGCGGTCCAGGTCCAGCAGCAGCAACGCAAACCCGGTCTGGTAGCGCCGCGCTTCTTCGGCAATTTCGCGCTCGCGGATCTGGCGCTGGGCTTCTTCGAAGAACTCCAGGCGCCCCGCGTCCTCGGCAACCTGCTCCGTTCCGAGACGTCCGGCTGCCCTTCGCACCCTCTTACCATCGGCCATCCACGAGACGAGGTTGAGGGCGCCTCGCCGGACGACTGGTATGGAACATGCTGCCCGTGACGGCAGGCGGATCCCCCATGTCTCCCTTTGCACGCGTGTTCCATGTTGGCCATTGGTCAGTTGCCACGCGCGTCGTCATCGCGTGCGTCGGCATCGCCCTGGTATTCGCCGGCTCGGTGACCGCGATCGGGTATATGAAGGCGTCGGCAGGTCTGGACGAGCAGGGCCAGGCGCGCCTCGAGTCAGATGCGGTCATCGTCACGACCGCCATCGATCTATTCAACTCCAAACACCAGGACATCGGGCACGCCGCCGCCAGGCTGCCGCTCGTCGTCCGCGTCCTGTCCGCCGGAGACGCCGTTACGCCAGCGGACCGGACCGCGATCAGCGAGCTCGCGGCCAGTCTGACGTCCAGCATCGAAGGTGAAACCGGCGTCAGCTTCGACGACGCCAGTGGCACCCTCGCCTTCGGCAACAATCCCGCCACGATTGGGCTCAAAGTGGACCAGCGCGACTACTTCAAGGCGGCGATGCAGGGCCGCGACTTCATCTCGGGCGTCTCGCTGACGACGACCGACGCGACATCCGCCGTATTCGTGGCCACGCCGGTCAAGACGCCCGACGGTCAGGTCGTCGGCGTCGTCACCGTCCGCGCGAACCCAGCCGGTTTCCAGCACATTCTGGATGCCGAAATGACACGCCTCGGCGGCAGCGCCCGCGGGGTGCTCATCGACGACCAGGGCCTGGTCATCGCCACCTCGGTCGACCCATCCTGGCTGCTCAAACCGGTCGTCGCGCTGAGTCCCGCCGTCACGCAGCTGCTGTTGGCAGACAAGCGCTGGGGCAACGCCCCGATGCCCGAGCCACTCGGCGATCCAGGCCTGGTGCCAGCCATTGGTGCGACCCAGAAGACCAACTTCAGCTGGGAGAGTCAGGGCGTCGCGTATCGCGCGGTGGCGATGCCGCTCGGCAAGACGCGCTGGACGTATGTTTCGGCGATGCCGGTCACCGCCTTCGAAGCGGCATCGCAGGATCTGCTCCGCACGTCGGCACTGGCGGTCGGACTTGGCGTGGTATTCGCCTTCTTGGCGACGGTGCTGCTCACGCGGCCCATCACCGGCGGGTTGCGACAATTGACGGCCGCGGCGCGGGGCCTCGCCCGCGGCGACACCCAGCAGAAACTGGATCTGGCGGGCCACGATGAGATCGGGCAGATGGCCGACGCGTTTCGCGACGTCATGGCCTACCAGCACGCGTTGGCCGAGGTGGCCGACGCGATGGCCGATGGTGACCTGGGCCACGACGTGACGCCAGGCTCCGAGCACGACGTCCTGGGCAATGCGTTCGCGCGTATGCACGCCAGTTTGTGCGAGCTCGTAGCTCAGGTCCAGCAGGCAGCCTCTGGCCTGGCGGAGACGTCGTCACATCTTGGCACGGCGGCCAGACACACCGGTGCCGCGGTCGACGAGGTGACCCACGCGGTACAGAGCCTGGCCGTTGGCGCCCTGGACACCAGCCACAACGCGCAGAGCACCAATGCCGCGGTCGGGTTGCTGAGCCAGGCCATCGACAGCATCGCGCGTGGCGCCGCGGATCAGGCCAACCAGGTGCACAGCGCCAGTGCCACTGCCATGCACATGGCCGCCGGCGTCGAGCAGGTCGCTGCCCGCGCCAACAGTGTGGCCGCTGCCAGCCAGCAGACAAAGGCCTCGGCGCAGCATGGCGCCGAAGCCGTACGCGAGACGGTCGCCGGTATGGCGGAGATCAACGCCGTCGTGACCGAAGCAGCCGACAAGGTGCAGCAGTTGGGCAAACTCGGGGCGCGCATCGGCGCGGTGGTCGAAACGATCGACGACATCGCCGAGCAGACCAACCTGCTGGCGCTGAATGCGGCCATCGAGGCCGCGCGCGCCGGCGAGCATGGCAAGGGCTTCGCCGTCGTCGCCGACGAGGTCCGAAAACTCGCCGAACGCTCCGGCCGAGAGACCAAGCAGATCGCCGAATTGATCGATCAGGTGCAGGATGCGACGCAACAGGCCGTGAACGCGATGAAGACTGGCGCGACCAAGGTTGAAGACGGCTCGGCCAAGGCGGACCTGGCTGGCCGGGCCCTCGGCGAGATCATGACCGCCGTGGACAGCACGGTCATGCAGGTGACCGAGATCGCGTCCGCGGCGCAATCGATGGCCGCCGCCAGTCGCAGCGTGGTGGAAGCCATGGAGTCGATCAGCGCGGTGGTCGAAGAGAACACCGCGTCAACGCAGGAGATGGCGGCTCAGGCGGGGCAGGTGACCAGCGCGATCCAGAACATCGCCACGGTCAGCGGCACCCAGAGCGCATCGACCGAGCATGTCAGTGCCTCAACGGAGGAAATGAGCGCCCAGGTGGAGCAGATGAGCGCGCAGGCGCAGGAGCTGGCGACGACGGCGAGCCAGCTGCAGAGCCTGGTCGCCCACTTCACGCTGGGGGACGAGGAGCCCGCCGTCATGAGCCGCCCGCGGCTCCGAGCAGCCTAGTCTTTGACCGGCGGGAGCCAGGGAAAGACGTAGAAGACCGCGACCAGGGCGTACACCAGCAGCGCCAACTGGGCCGACACGAACGACAGGCCCACGCCGGCGACATACGCCGCGAGGCCAGACGAGAACAGGATGCTCTCCTGACGCGCCCGCTGGGGATCCAGGTGCCGACCCAGCAGGCGCGCGTCCCTCGTCACGTGCCACCAGAGCGTCGAGAAGGCGACACTCATCAGCACCATGACGACGCCGTACACGGCGCTCGCCAGGTGTCCGTCGTCGCCCGCGGTGACGTAGCGCCCGAGGAGGGCGGTTGGGAACGGGATGACCGAGACGGTCATCAGTAGCAGCAAGTTGAGGAACAGCAGCTGGCGGTCGACCTGGCGCACGTGGGCAAACAGCGTGTGGTGGTTGACCCAGATGATGCCGATCGTCGCGAAGCTGGTCACGTAGGCCAGGTAGGCCGGCCATTGGGCCAGCAGCGCCGGTCCAAGGGCGGTGGGGACCTCCGGGACGTGCAACTCGACGACCAGCAGCGTCGCGGCGACGGCGAACACGCCGTCGCTGAACGCCTCCAGACGGGCGGGGGTCATGTCGGTCTACGATACGTTCTCGTGCCCCGAATCAACATGATCACGCAGAAGACGGACCTCCCGGACCATCGCCACGCCGAGTTCGACGCCATCGTCGACGTGCTGCACGCGGTGCGGGGACCATTCTCCCTGTTGATGCACAGTCCCGGACTGGCGCAGAAAGTGATGGAGGCAGGCGCCCACGTGCGGCTGAAGTCGAGCCTGTCGCCCGTCGAGCGGGAGCTGATCATCATCGCCGTCGCCCGCGAAAAAGATGCCGCCTATGAATGGGCGTCGCACGTGAGCACGGGGCGCAAGGCGGGCTTGCGGGAGGCAGCCATCGAAGCCGTCCGCAACCGCCTGGACGTCTCGGGGTTGGAGCCGGACGAGCGCGACATCATCACGTTCGTGCGCCAGCTCCTCCGCACCAACCGCGTCGAACAACCCCTGTTTGACTCACTCCTGCAGCGCCACAGCGCCCGCTGGCTCGTCGAGCTAGCCGCGACGATCGGTCAGTACCAGTACATCTCCGCCATCAACAACACCTTCGACCTCCAGCCGCCCCCCGACGCCGACCAGCTCCCAATCTAGCCCGCGTCGCTTTCGCTCGCTTCGATCGCTGCGCGTACCCTTGCGGGAGGTCCGTGGCGTATCCGCTGCTCGCATCGCTTCGTTCGCTCTCATTAGTGCGCGTACCCTGCGGGCTGTCGTGCCGGCTCGGCTACGGGCAGATCCACCCTCTCTAAGGCCCCCGAACGTGCTAGTACACTCGCCCGCGACGCTGCACCGCCCGTCCTCTCACCGCAAGCCCTAGCCCGTGCCGAAGGTGCCGAGGGCACCGCAGGTACCGGGCCGACACCTGCGTTTACTGGCCTGGTCGCTCACTCCGAGCCGGGCTTCAACGTTTCGTTGTTCGTGCCCGACGGCTGGGCTCGGCTCGACGTACAGGACGGCCCGGGCGTCTTCTACGCGCCCGATCCGGCCGACCCGCTGACCGGCCTGGCGATCGAGGCCCGGGCGCTGAGTACCGTGGTGCGGGCGAGGTCCGGCTGGCTGCCCAGGCCGCGAGCGTCGACCTGTTTGCCTACTGGGAACCCATGTTCTACACCGCCATGCGCAGCGTCCACTTCGGAGAACCGGTGAGCACGTGACGCAGCGGCAGCACGTCGGGTCCGGAACGCCCTGGGAGGATGTCGTGGTGTTGACCCGCTTCGACGGACACCTGAAAACGGGGGATACTTGCCCCGATGGAGTCCGCCTGAATGGACAAGCGCTCGAGGCGCAGGTTCACCAAAGAATTCAAATCTGAGACGGTGGCATTGATCCGCCACTCAGGCAAGTCGATCGCCGAGATCTGTCGCGACATGGGTTTGGCCGAGAGCAGCGTCCATCGTTGGCTGGCCCAGGCCGAGATTGACAGCGGCGAGCGTGATGGGTTGACCACCACGGAACGCGAGGAACTCTCGCGGATACGTCGTGAGCTCCGCGTGGTGCGTGAAGAGCGGGACGTACTGGCAAAAGCCATCGCCTTCTTCACCAAGACAACGACCCGGTGAGCCGCTATCGGTTCATCGCGGAGGAGAAGGCGCATCACTCGGTCGTTCTGCTGTGTCGCGTGCTGGGCGTGGCCAAGAGCGCGTTCTACGCCTGGCAGCAGCAGCGCATGTCGGCCCGGGCTCAAGCCGATGACCGGCTCACCGACGAGATTAAGGCCATCTACGATGACAGCCACTGCACGTACGGCGCACCACGCGTGCACGCCGAGCTGCGCCAGCGAGGCAGACGTGTGGCTCGCAAGCGTGTCGCCCGTCTGATGCGGAAAGCCGGGCTGGTTGGTCGCTGCCCGCGGCGATTTCGACGCACGACGATTCCTGATGCCGCCGCGCAGGTCGTGCCGGACCTGGTGCAGCGGCAATTTCGGCCCTCATCGCCCAACCAGATGTGGCTGGCCGACATCTCGTACATCCGCACTTGGGAGGGCTGGTTGTATCTGGCGATCATCCTGGACGCGTTCTCACGCAAAGTGGTGGGCTGGGCGGTAGCCGATCACCTGCGAACTGAACTCGCCACTGCAGCACTGCACATGGCTCTGACCAGCCGACGACCGGCGCCAGGGCTCATTCACCACTCGGACCGCGGCAGTCAATACGTCAGTGCCGCCTACGGGAAGATCATCGACTCCCACGAGCTCCGGCAAAGCGTCGGATTGCCAGGGACCTGTTGGGATAACGCTGTGGCGGAGAGTTTCTTCGCAACCCTGAAAAATGAGCTGATCTACCTTCACGCGTGGCCAACCCGCCGATCAGCTCGCAGTGCGATCTTCGCGTTCATTGAGGGCTGGTACAACCGGGCACGTCTTCATTCCACACTCAACTATTCCAGCCCCAACGCATACGAGGAGGACTATCATCGCCTGACAGCAGCTGCCTGACACTTGCTACGAAAACTGTCCGTCGAACTGGGGCAACTCCAGTCGCCGGTTACTCCCGCGTGGTGCGGGTCGGCGATCAGGTGTTCATCTCCGGCACCACCGCTCAGGACGACTCAGGCGCACTCCAGGGCGGCCAGGACGCGTACGCTCAGGCGGCGTACATCTTGAGAAAGATCGCGACCGCGCTCCAGCAAGTCGGGGCCTCGCTCGAGGATGTGGTGCGCACCCGCGTGTACGTGGTCCGGCTGGAGGATTGGCGGGACGTCGCGCGGGCGCATGGCGACGTCTTCGGCCACATCCGGCCCGCCAATACGCTGGTCCAGGTGGCGGGCCTGGTCGATGGCCCGCTGGTCGAGATCGAAGCGGACGCTGTTGTGCGGAGCTGATGCGGTTCAGCGTCCGGTTCAACAACGACCTTTCAGTCAGCGCGTATCCCGAACTGGCGCGGGCGGCCGAGTCGGCCGGGTTTGATCAATTCTGGGTCAGCGACGACCTGTTCATGCGCTCCGCCTGGATCATCCTCGCGGCGGTGGCGCAGGCGACCACGCGGATCCAGGTCGGCACGTGCATCGTAAATCCGTACACGCTGCATCCGGCCGAGATGGCGATGGCCGCGGGGGCGCTCGACGAGCTCTCGGGCGGGCGCCTGTGCCTGGGGGTCGCCTCGGGCGCGGCTGACTTTCTCAATTGGGTCGGGATTCGACCGGAGCGACCGGTCGCGGCGATCGGTGCGACGATCCGGGCGCTCCGCCGATTGTTCGCTGGGGAACCGGCTGGCATGGACGGGTGGACTCCAGACGCGTATTTGCGGTTCCCGACGCGTCGGATCCCGATCTACCTCGGCGCGATGGGCCCGGCGATGCTGCGCGCGATCGGGCAGGTGGCAGACGGCGGGCTGCCGCTGCTCTTTCCGCCGGAGCACTACGCCAGTGCGATGGCGTACATTCGGAAGGGACTCGCTTCAGCTGGCCGGTCGGCGAACGAGCTCGACGTGGCCGCCTGCATCTGGTGCTCGGTATCGGAGGATCGTCAAGCAGCGGAGGACGCACTCCGCGACAAAATTGCCTACTACGGACACTCGCTGAGCCCGCTCATCCTGGCCGCGCTCGGCGTGACACGCGCTGACTTCGGGCCCATCCAGGCCGAGCGAAACCGCGCCCGCGCCCGCGCGATGGTGACGCCCGCGATGCTCCAGATCGGCCTGGTCGGCACCGCCGCCGACCTGATCCCCCGCCTCGATGCGCTCGTCGCCCAGGGTGCGACGCATCTGAGTTTCGGTCCGCCCCTCGGCCCCGATCCCCTGGCCGCAATCAAGCTCCTCGGCCGCGAAGTCCTGCCGCACTTCCGTTAGCAACCCGAAGCACGCGCCGATTCGCGCCGCCCGCAGCGCTTCGCTCGCTCCCTTGCGACTCCAGGGAAATATAGATGGCCACAGGGCCGGGATGGCGACATCGGAGTTGCCTGCTCGGCGACACCGACAAAGTGCCAGGAATGGAGGTGCTTGAACGGCGACACCGACTGAGTGCCAGGAATGGAGGTGCCTGCAGGGTGACGCGGTCTGGGTGCCAGGAACGGAGGTGCCTGCACGGCGACGCGGTCTGGGTGCCAGGACCCAGTATTGCCTGGGGTTTCGCCCCCTGGGGCGCTGAGAGGGAGGGAGCGAGCGAAGCGATGCGGGCGGCGGGATCTCCGCGGGCTCAGGACGTGAGCGCTGAGGCCACGTCGTAGTCGAAGATCCACGCGCTGCCGCGGCCGGTGCGGTCGACGCCGAAACGGCGGCGGAGGGCAATCAGGGCGTCGCGCTTCAGGGCGGCCAGTGGCGAGGCCAGGTGATTGTCCTCGCCGCGCGCGCGCGCCGTGAGCACGACTCGGCTGGCGCGCGGCAGCCGGACGCGCTCGTACAACTGGAGCGCCGCGGGCAGGTCTTCCGACATCGACGCCAGGGCGGTCGCCAGAACGCAGCCGTCCTCGATCGCCTGGCAGGCGCCCTGCCCGAGGTAGGGCAGCATCGGGTGCGCTGCATCCCCAAGAATCGTGACCCGGCCAACAGTCCACCGGGCAATCGGGTCGCGGTCGTACAGCGCCCACTTGTAGTGGCGCTCGCTGGCCGAAAACAGCCGCAGCAGGGACTCGTGCCAGCCGCGATAGTTCTCGATCGCTTCGTTTCGGTCGCACTCCCGGATCCAGGACTCTTCGGTCCAGGTGTCGTTGTCGTAGTGCGCCACGACATTGACCAGCTCACCACGACGCACCAGGTACACGACCACCGCCCCGTGCGGCCCGAGCCAGGTCGTGCCGTCGGTCGAGGGCAGACCGCCCGGCACGGCGTCCACCGGGACGAGAAAACGCCAGCAGATCTTACCCGTGAAACGCGGCGCGTCCGGACCGAACAGGCTGGCCCGCACCGCCGAGTGGATCCCGTCTGCGCCCACGATGACGTCGGCTTCGATCTCGGTCCCGTCGGTGAATCGAGCGCTCGCCACGTCACCGTGCGACGAGACCCCGACGCAGCGGGCGCCTAATTTGACCGCGGCCAGGGGCAATGCAGCCGCGAGCACATCCAGCAGATCGGCCCGATGGGCGGAACATCCCGTGGCGCCGAAGCGCTCAGCCAGGTAGCCGCGGCGAGGCGTCTTCGAGATGATCCGACCGCTGCGCCAGTTCCGCAGCAATTGGTACTCCGACTCCCAGGCAACCGCCCTGACCGGCGCTTCGAGGTCGAGCGACCGCAGCGCCTTCATCGCGTTAGGGCCGAGCGCCACGCCGGCACCGATCTCCTTGAGCTCCGGCGCGGCCTCGTACGCCGTCACGTCGAACCCGCGCCGCCGCAACGCCTGAGTGGCCGTCAGGCCACCAATGCCACCCCCGATAACGGCGACCCGGGCTGCGCGGGGCACGTTAATTGAATTGCCGCGCGACGCCGGCGGCACGCTCGAGGGCCGGCAGCACCGCATCGGCCCCGGCCGGTGGCAGGCGGAACACACACCGTGACACCCCGGCCGCCTGATACTCGGCCACCCGGGCAGCGTCTGCCGCCGCGCCATAGACACTGACAGGTATCCGCCCCCGCCCAGCCGCTTCACTCAACTCCCAGAATTCGGCGATGCGCTGCTGGAGCGGCAGTTCCCCGCGATCCGGATGCGGCAGCCATTCATCCGCGTACTTGATCACTCGCGCCATCGACGCGGGCACGTCGCCACCCAGCAGCACCGGCGGCCGCGGCTTCTGCACCGGCTTTGGCCACGACCAGATCGGATCGAAGTTGACGAACGTCCCGTGAAACTCGGCCGCGTCCGACGACCAGATGGCGTCCATCGCCTGCATCCGCTCGCCGAACAGCCGCCAGCGGGTGCGCGGATCGGTGCCGTGATTGGCGATCTCCTCGCGCAGCCAACCCGCGCCGACGCCAAACAGGAGTCGCCCGCCGGACAGCTGGTCCACGCTCGCGACCACCTTGGCCAGCGCGATCGGATCGTGCTGGATGACCAGGCAAATGCCGGTGCCGAGCTTGATGCGCGTCGTCACCGCGGCGATCGCACTCAGCGCGGCAAACGGATCGAGCGTGTGCGCGTATTCTCGTGGGAGGTCGCCGCCACCGGCCCACGGCGTCTCGCGCCTGGCCGGGATGTGCGTGTGTTCGGGGAGGAACACCGATTCGAAACCGTGGTCCTCCGCGGCCCGGCCGAGATCGGTCACGCTGATCGTGTATTCGGTCGCAAACATCGAAACGCCGAAGTGCATAGTTACCCCACCAGTTCCTGAGTCGCCAGCTGCGCTCCGTCAGCCAAGGCGCGCAACTTGGCCCACATGATGGAGGGAGGTACGCGCCGCAGGCCTTGACTCTGGGCGAAGCCACAGTCCGTCCCGCCGATGATGTTTTCAAAACCGACCAGTTGCCCGAACCGCACCAGGCGCTCCGCCACCAGTTCGGGATGCTCGACCACGGGTGTGCTGTGGCTGATCACGCCGGGAATCAGGATCTTTCCGTCGGGCAGCCGGGTCCTACGCCAGACCTTCCACTCGTGCGCGTGACGCGGATTGCCCGCTTCCAGCGCGTACGCCCCCGCATTGACCTTCAGGACAAGGTCGACAATCTGCTCCAGCGGGATGTCCGTCACGTGCGGGCCGGGCCAGCTGCCCCAGCACAAGTGATAGCGGACCCGATCCTCCGGAATGCCCTGCAACGCGTAGTTCAGCGCCTCGATGCGCAGTGTCGCCCAGCGGCGATAGGCTTCGAGGCCGTCGTCCTCCATGGCCGCCCACATCGTCGCCAGGACCGCGTCGTCCACTTGCAGCAGCAGCCCCGCGTCGATGATGGCCTGGTACTCGTGGTGCAGCGCATCGGCGACGGCGTAGACGTACGCCTCTTCAGATGGGTAGTACTCGTTGAGCGCGTCACGGATGAAGCTGGCCGGGGCCACCACTGGCATGAATGCGTCCGCGACCGGCAGACCGTCCAGCGCCGCCTGGAAGTTGTCGATGTCGCGCTGCAGCAGGGTATCGTCGTAGCCGATCGGGCCGGTGCAGACGATGACACGTGGAGTCCATTCGCCGACGACGTTCTCGGAGTAAAAGTCGGCGAACTCCTCCCGTTCGCGTCCGAACCGGTTGTAGACCTGCGCGCCGGGTGGCGTCGGGCGGAGCTCGAATCCGCTCACCCGCTCCACGATGTAACCGGCCCAGTTGGACTTGCCGAACTCGCCGTCGCTGACGATATCCAGGCCGACCTCCGCCTCGTGACGCACGGCCTCGGCGACGGCGTTGCGCAGCGTCGTCGCATAGACTCCCGGCTGGGTCTCCCTGGGCGGTACGTGCGGCTCGCCCGCCGGCTTCAGCAACTCGAGCAGCGCAGCGGGCCGGACCAGGCTCCCGACGAACGTCGTCAGGAGTCGATCGGTGCTGCGCTTCATTCCCCGGTCGGAGTTAGAGGAAGCGCGTGGGCCACATCAGGGTGCGCCACATGTGCGCCACCGGGCTGCCGTCGAAGCCGAGCCCCTCGGGCGGTTGACGGAAATTGCGGCCCAGGATGTCCACGAAGTCCTCCAGGTGCACCTCGACGTTCGGGTCGAACGCGTACAGGTCGTTGACGGTGATGAGCCGGCTGGTCATGTACCACTTGTGGTTCAGCGCTTCCTTGTACGCGGCTTCGATGTACGGCTCTGGTTTGTAGTCTGCCCCGAAGTTTCGTACGTACTGCTCGGGATAGGTGTAGCCCACCGACTCATCGGCGTAGAAGCGCAGCGCCTGGTGCATCCGGATCGCCCAGCTGACCTCTTCGTCGACGTACGGCTCGACGAGTTGGGCGCCCCAGTAGCCGTGGTCGGCCTGGATGAAGCCCACGACGCCGATGTCGTGCAACAAGCAAGCCGTGATGATCTTCTCGGGCAGGCCGTTCTTCTTGGCCAGGTTCGCGCTCTGCAGCAAGTGCTGAATGCCTCCCTGGCGGAAGCGCAGCTCGAAAAAATCGAGCATCGTCGGCTGCTTCGGCATCTTCGGCAGCCGCGGATCGTCGCTCATGAGCAGCGTCTGGCCAGGCTGCAGTGGCGGGCGCACCATGCCCACGCGCGGGTCTACTTCGCCCATGGTGTAGAGCGGCGACTTCACCGGAACGCGGTCGAGCGTCTTCATCATCGCGTCCTCGAGCTCGTCCGCACGTTCCGAAAGCGTCCTGGTATCGGCTGTCTGCATGGTCCTATGTGATCCCCTTTGATCCGTTGCTCCGCACTGTAGACCATTGTGTCATTCCACGCGAGCCGGCGGGCGGTCCGCATCGCTGCGCTCGCTTCGTAGCACGGCAGTAGCGTGGCAACGCGCGGCACCCTTGAATTCTCGAAAGTCGCAAGTGGTGTTGCCGCGGACTTTTCGGCCGCCCCTCTAGGCGGCGCGGCGGAGGGGGACTACGTTCTTGGGTACGTCCTGGTCGATGTTGAAGTCGTCGACCATGGTCTTGAGCTGCTGGGCCGTCGCGGCCAGGCCGCGGGCCTGGGCGCTCATCTGTTCCATCTGCGCGCTCATCTCTTGAGTCGACGCCGAGGCTTGCTCGGTTGAGGCGCTCTGTTCCGCGCTGACCGACGCGATGGACGCGATGGCAGTGTTCACTTCGGCCGCCTGCGCCGCCATCTGCTCGGTCGCCGCGGTGTTCTCTTCGACCACCGCACCCATCGAATGCATCGCGTCCGCAACCTTCCGGCTGGACGCGGCCATTTCCAGCGCCGACGACGCGATCTCGGTCACCCGCTGTACGTTGTCGTCGACCGCCGCGAGGATCTCACCCAGGGCTTGCTGAGCCAGGTCTGCCTTGGCCGTCCCCTGGTCCACTTTCTGGGCGCCGGTCTCCATCGCGGTCACGGCTTGCTGCGTCGCCGCCTGGACCTCTTTGATCAACTCACGAATCTGTTTGGTCTCACGCGACGACCGCTCCGCCAGCTTTCTGACCTCGTCGGCGACGACGGCAAAACCCTTCCCGTGCTCGCCCGCGCGGGCTGCCTCGATGGCCGCGTTCAGCGCCAGCAGATTGGTCTGGTCGGCGATGTCGTCGATCGTCTCGACCACCGCGCCGATTTTCTGGCCAAGTTTGCCCAGCTCCTGGGCGTTCGTGGCCGCCTGCGTGACGACCGTCTTGATCTCCGACATGCCGGCAACGGTTTCTCGCACGGCGTCAGCGCCGTGCTGGGCCGAGACCCTGGTCTGCTGACTCGCCGTAGCGACGCTCTGAGCGTTCGACGCCACCTCCTGGACGCCGGCGGCCATCTGTGTCGCAGTGGAGCTGGCCGCCTGGACCTGCTGGGCCTGATCGCTGGCGCCGCGCGCGATGCCGTCAATGACCTGACCCAGTTGGCCCACCGCGACATTGGTCTGTTGGGCGTTACGACTCGTGGCCTGCGCGCCGAGGGCCACGCTCTGGACGGCCTGGCTGACCTGGTTCACGGCGGCGCCCGTCTGGTTCCCAACCGCCTCGAGTTGTTCAGACGCGGCGGCGACATCCGCTGCCGCGGTCTGCATCTGGCGCACCACGTCCTGCAGCCCGACTCGCGCGCGGCCGTAGCTGACGATAGTGGCGCCGATCTTCTCGCGCAGCCGATTGGTCGCAGCGGCGGTCTGCCCGATCTCGTCGTGCCCGAGGTCGGGCAAGGCGGCCGTGCCCGGCTGGACATCGGTGGTGAGATCTTGATTGGACATGGCCTCCAGGGCGTCGGCCAGCCAGCTCGCATCGCTATCGGCGAGCGACTTGACGGTCTGCTCCACGCGTCGGGCGCGACTGGCAATGTTGCGCGAGACGTACAGGCCCGTGGCGATCGCCAGCAGCAGCGCCGCGACGACGGCGCCGAGCAATTCCATGCTCGTGGTCTGGGACATGCTCTGAGCCCCAGCGAGGATCTGCGCGGTCTGCTGTTCGTTGCTCAGCCGCAGTCGATCCAATACGCCGTCCAGGGCGTCGGTTTGCGGGCTGACTTTCGCGTCGATGAGATCGACGATCGCTGCCCGGGCATCGTCAGCCGCCGCTTTCGCCTGGTCGACGATCGCTTGCGCCGCGTCCGCGGCGACTTTCGCTTCGTCCGCGGCCGCTTTGGCCTCGTCCGCGGCCGTCGACGGGCCGCCCGCACCAGCGACCGCGGCATCGGCCGTAGCGGCATTGTCGTCCGCGGTTGCAGCCGCTTCGTCGGCACTTTCGACCGCGACGCTGGTCTGGCGATCCGGCGCGATCGCGGTTCCGGCCGGCACCGCCATCGCGGGTGCGACCGCCGCGGCCGGCTTGCTGGGAGCCACCGCCACGGCCGGCGGCGGTGCTTCGAGCGCCGCCAGCGTCTGCCTGGCGGCGGATTCCCAGGCAGCGTGAGCGGTGCTGTAGTCAGCCAGCATGCGCTTCTCGTCCGAAGACAGCGGCAGCGCCTGGTACTGAGCGAAGGCTGCGTCCGTTTCGCCCATGGCGGCGCGGGTGCCGGCGACGAAGTTGGTGATGTCCTTCGGGTCGCTGGCCAGGGTGGCGCCGCGAAGGTCGGCCACGGCCTCATACATCGACTGGTGCATGCGTCCGGCCGCCGCGACCTTCGTGATCAAGCTGCCGCCCAGGGTGTTCACGTCGGCGGTTGTCTGCTGGATGCCGCGATTGCCGACCAGGCCAACGGTCACGGTGACAGCGCACGCTGTCAGCGTGACGCCCAGGATTTTCCACACCAGTTGAAGGTTCGTAAACCAGCTCATCTCACCACCGCAGTCGGGATCAGGTGCAGCACTGACCGTGCCACTGCCGGCTGCCCGAGCCTGCCTAGTTCGAGGCCAACGGGCCGGTAGAATGACCACCCCGTTGCCGATGGGTGATCTGACAGCCGACGTCCAGGCGATCTTGCTCGAGCCCGAAGAACGCGCCGAAGGGCAACTGAAAGTGCGGGGCGCCGCACGCTACGCGGCCGACGCGGCAATGCCAGGCATGCTGTGGTCGGCGACGTTGTACAGTCCGCTGCCGCACGCCCGAATCGTCTCGGTCGACGCCACGGCCGCCAGGCAGTTGCCTGGCGTGCGCGCTGTGCTGACCGGCGCGGAGCTCGGCGCGACCCTCTGGGGCCGACGGATTCGCGACTGGCCGCTGCTGGCAGTTGAACGCGTTCGCTTTGTCGGCGACCGCCTGGCTGTCGTGGCCGCCGATACGCATGCCCAGGCCGAAGCCGCCGTGCGGGCGATCGATGTCCAGTATGCGGAATTGCCAGCGGTGTTCGACGTGCTGGAGGCGCTGCGCGAGGATGCGCCGGTCCTGCACCCGGCGGG
This sequence comes from Chloroflexota bacterium, assembly GCA_035309865.1. Taxonomy (GTDB): domain Bacteria; phylum Chloroflexota; class UBA6077; order UBA6077; family CF-72; genus CF-72. The sequence goes on along the minus strand of DATGER010000235.1, from coordinate 19,648 downwards.
GGACGCGTATGCCCTCTTCGGCCCGGGCTCGCGCGCGCCACGCAGTCACCCGAATGTGCAGGGGACGCAGGTTGTCCACAAGGACGATGCCGAGATCGACCTGGTCTTTGCTCAGGCGGACCACGTCTTCGAGCACGCGTTCACCACGCCACGTGAGCATCAGGGGTTCATCGAGCCGCCCGCCAGCCTGCTCTGGATTGACGCGGGCGAGGTGGTGCGCGTGGTGTGCACCAACAAGATGCCGTTCGGGCTGCGCGATCAACTGGTCACGGTCGCCGGGCTCGACGAGCTCGCCATCGACGTGGATGCCAATTACGTGGGCGGTGATTTCGGTGGCAAGGGGCAGGTCTATAACGAGCTGCTGAGCTATTTCCTGGCGCGCGCGACGGGCCGTCCGATCAAGTCGGTGATGAGTTACACCGAATCCCTGACGACCCACAATTCTCGGCACAGCGCGCACCTCCAGCTTCGCTCGGCGGTGGATGCGGCTGGACGCTTTCTCGCGCATACGATGGACGTCACCTTCGACGGTGGCGCCTACGCCGCGACCAAGATCGGGCCGGGCGTGTTGCCTGGCGGAGTATTCCAGGGCATGGCGCCGTATCGCGTGCCGCACGTGCGTATGCAGGCGCGGGCCGTCTATACCAACTCCATACCGGGCGGGATCATGCGGTCGCCCGGCGAGCTGCAGGGGGTCTGGGCGGCCGAAAGTCATGTCGACATGATCGCGCAGGCGCTGGGAATGGACCCGATCCAGTTCCGCCTCTTAAACAGCGTGCGCAGCGGCGATACCGACGTGACCGGTGCGGCGGTCCATGAGCCGCAGGGGGCCGCCGTGCTGCAACGCCTCCAACAGGAGCTTGCCGCGCAACCGCGGGTGCCCGGCCGCGGGCGCGGAATCGGGCTCGGAACGCGCCACGTGGGCGATGGCCGCTCGCAAATGCGGCTCCGGCTGCGGCCGGATGCGCGCATCGAAGTGGAGACCGGGTTGCCCGATCAAGGCGCGGGCTCGCACACTGTTGCGCGCCGCGTCGTAGCGGCGGCACTGGGGGTTGACGTCGGACGCGTCGTCGTGAAGTACGCGTCCACCTCCGGCGGCGTCTTCGACGCGGGGGCTGGGGGGAGCAAGAGCACGCACAGCATTGGGGCGGTTGCGGTGCACACCGGCACGGCGCTGAAGCGGCGCCTGGAGGAGCTGGCCGCCGAAGTGATGGGCTGGCCGGCGGGCGAAGTCCATCTTGTGAGTGACCGCTTCGTCATCGGCGAGGAGAGCGTTGCGTTCGAGGCGGTCGCCGCGCGGATTGGGCACGGCGAGCCGGTCGAAGTGTCGGGGACGCATGTACCGGATCCGGCGCATGCCGAAGGGGTTGGCAATGCGAACTTCACCGCGTTCGCCATCGAGGTCGACGTCGACGCTGAGACCGGCCAGGTCACGCTGCTGGACGTGCTGCAGGTGGCTGACGTCGGGACGATCATCAACCCGGTGGCGCATGACGGCCAATTGAAGGGTGGTTTTGCGTTCGGGCTCGGGGCCGGGATGATGGAGGATCTGGCGGTTGCCGAGGGCCGGGTGCTCACGCCCAGCCTGGGGGAATACAAACTGCCGACGCAGATGGACATGCCGCCGTATCGCGTCGTCCATGTGGAGTCCGTCGGCCCCGGTCCGTTCGGCGCCAAGATGGCCGGCGAGCTCAGCAACTGCGCCGTAGCGCCCGCGATCGCCAACGCCGTTGCCGACGCTGTAGGCGCACGCATCTACGATCTGCCAATCACGTCCGAAGCCGTTCTGCGCGCCTTAGGCCGCCTGTAGCCGGAGGACGCGACAGGGCGCGGTCTCCGCATCGCTTCGCTCGCTCGTTGCAGCGGAGCATCACTGTTCCGTTTTCGTAGACCGCTTCAAGCGAGCGCAGCGATGCGGGCAGCGCGCTACGAAGCGGCGACGGGGGAACGGGCGCGGTCGGATGCCGTTGGGACCCCGAGGCGCTCGAGGATAGCTTGCAAATCCGCGCGGTCGCGGGCTGAGAGGGTTCCCAGCGGAGGGCGCGGCGGGCCCGCGGGGTGCCCGAGCAAGTCCATCGCGGCCTTCATGACCGACACTTCGAACCCGCGCCCGCGCTGCCGCAGCTCGTAGAACGGGCGCACCACACGCGCGTGATATGCCGCCAGGCCGTCGAAGTCGCCGCCCGCGGCCAGTCGGTACAGCTGCGCTGACGCCTCGGGCCAGAAGCAGGCCAGCGACGACGTGAAGCCCTCCGCGCCCGCGGCGAAATACGCGGCCACCAGGTCGTCGCCGACACCGGCGAGCCAGAGCAGTCGATCGGCGCCCAGCCGCTCCACGACGTGCTCGCGCAGGCGCTGAAACAGGCGGACGTCTCCGCGACCATCTTTGAAGGCAATGAGGTTCGGTACCTGGCGCGCCAACTGCTCGACGAGCTCCGGCGTGAAATTGGCCGCGTCCCGAGCGTACGGCAAAACCCCGAGCGAGGTTGCCGCGGCGATCTGTCCGTAGTACTCGAGGAGGCCCTGCGGGTCAGGCATGGCGTAGTAGGGCGGCATGACGAGCACCGCGTCCGCCCCGGCGGCCTCCGCGCGACGCACCAGGTCGATGCCGATTCGCGTGTTGAAGCCGACCGACGCGATCACCGGGATGCGGCCAGCCACCGCGTCGACGGTCGCCGACGTCACCGCGGCGCATTCGTCCGCGCTGAGGCCGAAGATCTCACCAGTTCCGCTCGGGGCGACCAGCGCGCAGATGCCGTGGTCCGGCAACCAGGCCGCGTTACCAGCGACCGCACGCAGATCGACGGACCCGTCGGCGGCATACGGAGTTATTGGAAATGCAATGGGCCCCCGCAGGCGGGCCTTCAACGCGGCGTAGTCGCGGGCACCGTTCACCGGTACACCCTAGCGCGCAGGCATCTCATGGTGCAATCAGCGGTCAGCTTAGCTCTCGGCGTATGTCCCGAACTCGTCCCACAGGCGTTCGGCGGCCCGCAGATGCGGTGCGCTGTCACCGTGGCGTCGAACCGAGACCGCGGTCGCCACCGCGTTCACCAGGCTGGCTCCGACGGCGTACGACGGCATCAACCGGAGCGGTCCCAGCCGCGCGACCAGCATCCGGGTGGCGGTGCGGGCGACCGGGCTGGACAGGTGATCGCCAATGCCGACGGTGGTGGCGCCGACCCGCGCCGCCTGCTTCAGAACGTCGACCGTCGCCCGGTCGACCCGCCGAAAACTGATCGCGACCAGCACATCGCTGGCGGACATATCCACGAGTTGATCCGGCAGGTCGCCGCCGGTCTGGTTGAGCAAGCGCGCATCCGGCAGCAGCAACCGGAGTCCGATCGCCAGGATCAGCGCCAGACCAAAAGAACCGCGCGCGCCGAACACATAGACGCGGCGCGCGTCGACCAGCAGATCCACGATGGCGCTCAGGGTGGCCGGATCCAGGTCCTCGGCGGTGGCGCGCACACTTTCGGCGTCTTCGAGCATGACCCGGATCGCGGCTGCCTCGGGCGTATCACCCAGGTCGGCCAGGCTGGCCTCGACGCGCTCCGGCACCCCGTCGACGAACCGCCGTCGAAGCCGCGCCTGGAGGTCGGGGTAGCCGGCGAAGCCAAGCGTCTGCGCGGCCCGCGTGACGGTTGACTCACTGACCCCGACCTCGTGGGCCAACTGCGGCGCCGACACGACCGCCGCGTAGCGGGTGTCCGCCAGCAGGCGGTCGATCACGCGCCGTTGGCCGGGACTCAGCTGCTCGTAGTGTTCGGCGACCGCCGCGTGGACCGTCCCCAGGCCATTCGCGTCCACTTCCCAACGCTACGAGAGCTTGCACGCCCGCCGCAACCTGCGCGACATTGGATGCATGAAAGTCGGATTGCATGTCCCCAACTTCGCCTGGGAAGGCGGCCCGGACGCCCTCAGCGACCATCTGGCAAACGTGGCCGAAGCGGCGGAAGCCGCCGGGTTCGACCAGCTTACCGTCATGGACCACTTCTTTGCGCTCGGCGCGGGCGAGGGCGCGTATCGGAATCCGATGCTCGAGGCCTATACCGCGCTGGGCTTCATCGCGGCGCGGACCGCTCGCATGCGTATTGGCGCGCTCGTCACTGGCGTGACCTACCGGTACCCCGGCATTCTGATCAAGCAGGCCACCACGCTCAACGTACTGTCGAAAGGCCGCGGCTTCCTCGGCATCGGCGCGGCCTGGCACGAACACGAGCATCGCGCGTTCGGAGTGCCGTTTCCGCCGCTCAAGGAGCGCTTCGAACGTCTCGAGGAGACACTCCAGATCGCCCATCAAGCCTGGCGCGGTGACAGTCGTCCGTTTTCGGGCAAGTACTACCAGCTTGAGGAGCCGCTGCTGTCACCCACGGCGGTCAGCCAGCCGCGCCCCAGAGTTCTGATCGGCGGCAGCGGCGAGCAGAAGACGCTCAAGTTGGTCGCGCAGTACGCCGACGCCTGCCATATCAATAGCACCGACCTGAACGAGGCACGGCACAAGCTCGATGTGCTCAACGGGCACTGCGCCACGGTTGGCCGCGCCGCCGCCGAGGTGGAGAAGACGGCTGGCATCCGCATGGAGGTGGCCGCCGACGGCTCGAACGTCCTGGAAGTGATCGATCGCTTTACCGCGGTCGGCGAGGCGGGGTTCGATCTCGTGACGATCGCCCTGCCTGACGTCTTCAACTTGCGGGCGATTCGCCTGTTCGGCGAACGCGTCATTCCTGCCGTTGCTAACGTAGCTCAAGCTGCCCGCGTTTGAGTCTCGAGCTCGCCTATCTCATCGTGACTGGTACGACCACGGCGCCGCGAGCGACGGAGATCGTCCAGGCGCTGCTGGGACTGGTGCGAGAGGTGATTACGATCGCCACACCCAACGCGGCCCGGGTCATCGCGTCGCGCGATCTGTCGGTCATCGCGGGCAATCGACTGGTCGAGTCGTACTTCGACGCGGCCATCCTGCCGCGTCCGCCGGATGGGCTGGTGCTGGTGGCGCCGTGCAGCTTCAACTCGCTCAACAAACTGGCCGCGGGGATCGCCGACAACCTGGCGCTGTCTGTCGCCGCCGAAGCCATTGGCCGCGCGACGCCGGTGATCGTCGCGCCGTCGCTCAACGCCCCGCTCTTGCGCCACCCCCGCGCGGCCAACTCGCTGGCGACCCTGCGTGAATGGGGCGTCTCGGTGGTCGGGCCGGTCGACGACGGCGACGGGCCGCGGCTGGCGCCGACCGCGGCGCTGGTGGCCGAAGCGGCCCGCCGACTCCAGCGTCTGCCATAAATCCTGTTTATGACCGTGATAGCGCTGTTTATATCGGCACGCGCCGGCCTGGCGTGCGATAATGCGTCTCAATATCAGAACTGTTGTTTGGAACGTGGATGGCCCACTCGGCAGTGTCGCCTTGGGGGTGAGTCGGTCGGACCCGCTTCGCTCTCATACACGCTCGTGTCGACCGATCTCAGGAGGTAGCCCCCAAACGTGGCACGCGAAGACCTGGTAATCCGTATCGCCGGCGAAGCCGGCGAAGGTGTTTCGATCACCGGGCAGATGGTTACCCAGGCCACTGCTCGGGCCGGCTATTACGTCCTGACCGATTCGGTTCCACCCGCTGAGATCAAAGGCGGCTACAGCTTCTATCAGATCCGGCTGGCCGAAAAGCGGCTGCGCGCGCGCGGCGACGCGGTGGACGTGCTGCTGGCCTTCAACCAGGAGGCGTTCGACAACTCGATCGACCACCTCCGTGTCGGCGGCATCCTGATCTACGACTCGGCCGAGCTCAGCCCGCCCGAGAGCGATCGCTATCGGTCCTACGCCGTCCCCTTGACCGACATCGCCAAGAACCAGGTCGAGCTGGCGCTGTCCAAGAATATGGTGGCCGTCGGGGCCGTCGCCGGGCTGTTCGGTCTGGACGTCCAGCACATTCACCGGCTGTTGCGCGAGTCGAAGCTGGCCAAGAAGGGTGCCGACATTCTCACCAAGAACTTGAAGGCGGTCGACCTGGGCTACGCCCACGTCCTGGAGCACGTGGCCGAGCGGGGCTCGCTCGAGGTGCGCCCGTCGAAGCTCGAAGGTCGCATTGTGCTCTCGGGGAATCACGCGGTGGGCCTGGGCGCGCTGGTGGCCGGCTGCCGACGCTATGCGGGGTATCCGATCACGCCTGCGACGGACATCATGGAATTCCTGGCGGACGAGCTGCCCAAAGTTGGTGGCGCAGTCGTCCAGGCCGAAGACGAGATCGCCGCGATCGGCATGGTGCTTGGCGCGTCGTACGCTGGCCAGAAGTCGATGACGGCCACGTCTGGTCCGGGCTTCAGCCTGATGACCGAGATGCTGGGTCTGGCGAGTATGGCGGAGATCCCGACGGTGGTGATCAACTGCCAGCGGGCTGGCCCGTCGACGGGCATGCCGACCCGCCACGAGCAGGGCGACCTCAACCTCGCGGTCTACGGCGCCCACGGCGAGGTCCAGCGCGTCGTCCTGGCGCCCACCAGCCTGATGGACTGCTTCTGGATCACCGTCGACGCGTTCAACCTGGCCGAGGAGTTCCAGCTACCGGTGATCGTGTTGCAGGACACGGTCCTGGCCGTGCGCACCGAAAGCATCCCACGCCCGGATCTCAGCCAGGTCAAGGTGGTCAATCGGCGCACGTTCGCCTATCGCGACGATGCGCGGGGCCACGGCTACGACGCGGCCTCAGGACCCGAGCGGTACCTGCGCTACGAGATCACCCGGGATGGCGTTTCACCGATGGCAATTCCGGGTACGCCCGGCGGCGCCTACGTGGCCACGGGCCTCGAACACACCCAGGCGGCCAATACGACCTCTGATGCGGGCGTCCACTCGGCGATGACCGAGAAGCGCTTTCGCAAACTCGACGGGGTGCTGGCCAAGGCGCCCCCGCCGCACGTCTACGGCGACCCCGCGGCCGAGATCGGGTTCCTGACCTGGGGCAGCACCTTTGGCGTCGTGTGCGAAGCCATCGACCGTCTCCAGGCGGAGGGCATCGCGGCGCACGCGTTGGCGCCGCGCCTGCTGTGGCCGTTGGCCACGGCCCAGATCGACCCGTTCCTCGAGCACAAGCGCATCATCATCGTGCCCGAAGTGAATTTCACGGGCCAGTTCGCGCAGCTGCTCAAGACGCACTACCAGAACGTCGAATTTACCCGCCTCAACGTGTACGGCGGCCAGCCGTTCAGCGTGACCAGCATCGTCGAGGCCGCCAAAGCCGCGGGCGCTGCGTCAGTCGACAGCACCGCCAGCAACGGCGCACTCAGCCGCACGGAGGCTCCAGTTCATGCCTGATCAGCTGATTACGCCGTCCACGTCCGAACGGACGGCCGAGGACTACAAGAGCGGCGTCAAGCCGACGTGGTGCCCGGGTTGCGGCGACTTCGGCGTGCTCAACGCGGTCTACAACTCGCTGCGGACCAAGGGCTATGCGCCCCAGGACGTCGTGCTGGTCAGTGGCATCGGCTGCTCCAGCCGACTGCCGTTCTTCAGCAGCACGTATGGGTTCCACACCATCCACGGTCGCTCGATGCCGATCGCCACGGGCATCAAGGTGGCCAATCCGCGGCTCAAGGTACTCGCGCTGGGCGGCGACGGCGACGCGTTCGCGATCGGCGGCGGGCACTTTATCCACGCCGCGCGGCGCAATCTGGACATCTGCTACGTGATCATGGACAACTCGATCTATGGGCTCACCAAGGGCCAGACGTCGCCGACCAGCATGGTCGGGTTCGTCACCAAGACGACGCCCAAGGGCACGCCTGACCGCCCGGTGAACCCGTTGCAGCTTGCCCTGGCCAGCGGCGCGACGTTTGTCGCGCGTGCATTCTCGGGGAAGCCGAAGGAGTTGGCTGACCTGATCGTGCAGGGCATCGACCACCGCGGCTTCGCCATCATCGACGCGTACAGCCCGTGCCCGACCTTCAACAAGGTCAATACGTTCAAGTACTACCGCGATCAGGCCCTCGAGCTGCCCAAGGACCACAACTCGTCAGACGTCATGCAAGCCTGGGCCCGCGCCCAGTCCACGGATCCGGTCTACCTCGGCGTCCTCTACCGCGCCGAAGGCGAGAGCAGCTTCGAGGAGCACATCCAATCCGCCCAGAGCGGCACCGAAGAGGATGCGCCTGCCGTAGTCAACTCAATCCTCGATCGCTACAGCTAGTAACTCGTACGGGTCGGGGGAGCGCTGCGCGCCCCCCGCCGCCAGTCGCTGCTCCGCTCGCAAGCTCGCTGCGCGCTCCTTCCCGCGGCGACCCCCCGCGAGGGGCGCTTCGCGCCTTGTTCCCGCTCGTACCGGCAAGAGCCACGCGGCACCTCTAGATGCGCCACGGCAAGTTCGCCGTGCCGCGACAAGGCCGCGCTTGTGAGGTCCCGCGTCCGCCGCCCGTAGCGCCGGTACCGCGCGAGGCGTTGCGTTGCTCCAACCTGGCCAACTTGCAGCAGTGCAGCTAAATGCCGCGTGGCTCTGGCCGGTACGAGCGGGAACAAGGCGCGAAGCGCCCCTCGCGGGGGGTCGCCGCGGGAAGGAGCGCGCAGCGAGCGCAGCGAGCGGAGCAGCGACTGGCGGCGGGGGGCCCGCAGGGCTCCCCCGACCCGTATTAGTTCAAGCCAGGCGACTTAGCGGGCGTAAACAGTGTCGCCGCCGGGCATGATGCCCCAATCGGTGGGCGGCCAGTAGGAGATCCAGGCTTTGCCGATCAGGTTGTCGACTGGCACGACCCAGCCGAGATGCGAGTCGGAGCTGTTCGGGCGATTGTCGCCCAGCACGAAGTAGTTCCCGTCGGGGATCTGCTTCGGCTGCCCGTCGAACGGATACGTGTACGTCGCCGGATAGTGGATGTACGCCTCGTCGAGCGCCGTGCCATTGACGAAGACCTGACCGTTCTTGATCAGCACCGTGTCACCCGGCAGGCCAATGACCCGTTTGATGAAGTCCTTGTCGGGCTGGGTCGGCGCCTTGAAGACGACCACGTCGCCGCGCTGCGGTCCGCCGAACAGGTAATCGGTCGACCCCTGGTGGGTGGTCGGCAAGAAGCGATCGAGCGGCGTCCCCTCGATGTGAAAATACGACGCCTTGCTGATCAGCAAATACTGCGCCGTCTCGAGGGTCGGCTCCATGCTGGCGCCTTCGACGCGGAAGTTCTGCACGACCGACCGAACGCCGAGGAAGATGGCCAGCGTCAGGACGATCGTCTGCAGCAGCTCCCAGGCCAGGCCGCCGCCCTTTTTCCTGAGCTCGGCGCCGACGGCAACCCGTGACTCCGTCTCCGCCTCCGTGTCAGGAACAGTCGTCATTGGCACGGCCTGGGTGGGGAAGCGGTCGTCGATTGAGCTCATAAGGGCAGTCGTCCGGTCAGGACGGGGCGCTGGCAGTATAAGCCACCGGCCAGCCCTGACCCGGCAAAAGAGTGCTAACGATCTCTAAACGTTGAACCATCGCCACATTCGCGGTAGCTGCACGTCTGGTGCCGGAACCCGGCACTGCGCGTCTGCGGTGATGGCGGGCGCAGCGAGCACGGCGACCAGGATCACCGCGCCAAAGACGGCACATCCACGAAACACCCGACGGTTACTCATCGCGACGAGCTTATACCCGGCCGGTCCTCAGGCAAAGGCCGGCATGACTTCGCGCGCAAACAACTCCATCGACTTCAACACCCGGGGGTGTTCGAGATCGCCGAACCAGAAACTGCAGTTGAAGTGGCTGATGCCAACGCGTTCCTCGAGGCGCCTGATCTGGCGGATGACTGTCTCGGGCGAGCCGATCACCAGGAAGCGATCCAGCAGGTCGTCGGTGTCCGGCTCGTTCGGCATGGGCACCGCGATCGCCCGGCCATGCTCGACACGCTCATAGTTGTTGCGGAGGCTTTGCGTCACGCGCATGTTCCAGCGGGCTTCTTCGGCGGCGGCCCGCGCATCGGCGGCGTTCTCGGTCACGTACACCGCGCGCTGCACGCCCACCTCAGGCAGGCGTGGTGGCTTGACGTCCTCGACCAGGCGATCGAACTGCTGGCGGAATTCGGCCATCCGCTCGATGGGCACGCCGAAGCCGCCGGTGAGCAGGTTGAATCCGCGCCGTACGGTGGCCTCGACGGACTGCGGGCTCTGAGCCGTCACCCAGATCGGCGGATGCGGCTGCTGCAGCGGCCGCGGAAAGATCGTCGTCTCGGGGATCGTGAAGAGTTGTCCCGCATAGCTGAACGGCTCCCCCGCGAGGGCCTTCAGGATGATGTCGACCGACTCTTCCCAGCGCGCTCGGGCGCTCTCCAGTTCCAGGCCGAGCCGCTGGAACTCGTAGTGCTGGTACCCACGGCCCAGGCCGATGTCGACTCGGCCGCCGGCGAGCAAGTCGAGCGTCGCGATCTCTTCGGCAACGATCAAGGGATGGTGCAGGGGTACGACGATGACCGCGGTGCCGACGCGCAGCGTCTGCGTTTTGGCGGCGATGTACGTGGCGAGCTGCATCGGGCGTGCCAGGTAGCCGTACGTGGAAAAGTGATGCTCCGCGAGCCAGATGTTGCGGAAGCCGAGGCCCTCGGCCATCTGGGCGGTGTCCAACGCGCGGGCAAAAATCTCCTGCGAGGACCGGGCGGAGGGGGACTGCATCAGCAGGAAGGTGCCGAAATTGATCATCCGTTGGCTCCCGCGAGTTGATAGTTCCAGCCGGGCTGCCACGCGTCCGGTGCCTCGACCACGGCTTCGAGCGCCGCGCCCTCGAGGAGGTGCTGCAAGGCGAAGTGCGTCGCGGCGTGGCCGATCACGAGCACCTGCTGCGCGTCGCAGTCCCGCGCCAGATCATCGAGGAACGTCCTGACACGCTCGACGACCTGACGGTAGCTTTCCCCGTCGGGAAACGGCACGTCGACGCGGGCCAGACGTTCGGCCGCGAGCTGCGCCGATGGCATGCCAGTGTGGCGGCCGTAGTTGCATTCCCGTAATCGCCAATCGGTACGTATCGGCAGCCCGGCGCCGTCGAACGCCAGCTCGGCGGTCTCGACCGCGCGCCGCAGATCCGACGTGAAGATCACGTTCAGGCCCGTGCCGCGCCGCCGCGCCCCGAGCGCCCGCGCCTGCTGCCGACCCGCGGCGGAGAGCGCTCCAGGCAGCCAGCCCGTGGCGATCCCACGTTCGTTGTCTTCGCTCGTCGAATGGGTCTCGAAGACAATGTCAACGGCCATCATCCGTACGGTACGCTAGCGAGGCCGTGACAACCTCCACGACGCGCCAGACCGATTTGCTCGACCGAGCCAGCAAGTACCTGGCCGGTGGTGGGCTCGGGCTCTTCGTACTACCCGACGAAGTCAATATCGTGATCGCCGAAGGTCACGGCAGCCACGTCACCGACGTCTCAGGGCGTGACTTCATCGATTATCACCTCGGCTCGGGCCCGGCCTTGCTGGGGCACGCCCACCCCGAAGTCGTCGCCGCGGTCCAGCGCCAGCTGCCGAAGGGCTCGACGTACTACTTCCTCAACGAGCCGGTCATTCAGCTCGCCGAACGCATGGTGCAGGCGTGCCCGTGTGCGGATCAGGTCCAGTTCACCGGTTCGGGCACCGAGGCGACCTTCTTCGCCCTGCGCATGGCGCGGGCCGCCACTGGCCGCGACAAGGTGCTCAAGTTCGAGGGTGGTTGGCACGGGATGAACGACTACGGGCTGTGGGGCACGGTGCCGTCGCGGCCCAGCGCGTATCCGAACGCCGAGCCGGACTCCATCGGGATTCCAGATGCCTTGCGCGGACAGGTGCTGGTAGCGCCGTTCAACGATGCCGAGCGCGCCGCGACCATCATCGCCGAGCACGCTCACGAGCTGGCGGCGGTCATCGTCGAGCCCCTCGAGCGTGTGCTGGTGCCGGTGCCGGGCTTCCTCCAGGCGCTGCGCGAGCTCACTACGGACTATGGCATCGTGCTGATCTTCGACGAAGTCGTGACCGGTTTTCGGATCGCGTGGGGCGGTGCGCAGGAACGCTACGGCGTCGTGCCGGACCTGGCGACCTACGGCAAAGCCATGTCCGGTGGCTTTCCGATGGCGGCCATCGGCGGCCGAGCGGAGCTCATGGCGCACCTGGACGGGCGCCGCATGCCGCGCGAGCGCCTGGTGTGGGCGAGCGGCACGCTCAGCGGCAACCCGATCAGCGCCACCGCCGGGCTGGCGGCGCTCCAGGTCCTCGAGCGGCCCGGCAGCTACGAGCACCTGCATCACATCGGCGGCCGTCTGCGGCGCGAGATCACCGCCATCGGCGCCCGCTACGGCTTCTCAGCCCAGACCCCCGGTGAAGACGCCGTCTTCGGCGTCCGCTTCATGTCGGTCCAGGCCCCGCGAAGCTGGGAGGATCTGCTCGCCGCCGACAAAGACCTCGGCCAGCAATGGGCCATCGCGCTTTTGAAGCGCGGCATCCTGGTCAACCCGAACGAGAAGTTCTACATCTCGATCGCCCACACCGACGCGGACGTGGACGTGACGCTCGAAGCCGTCGACGCGGCATTTGCTGAACTTCGAGCGAACAACTAACGCCCCTCGTTCTGGCGCATCCACTCGTGGACCTCGGTGGTGAGCTGGTGGATCTCGCGGGTGAGGTTCGTATTTTCGTTGAGGAGCGCCTGCTGCATCTCGATCTCCAGGGCCTCGTGTTCCATCAGCAGGCGGTCCCGCTCGGCGCTGCGGTTGGCGGCGATCAGCAGGACCGGGCCGGTATACGCCGCCTGAAAGCTCAACATCAGGTTGAGCAGGATGAACGGCGCCGGGTCCCAGTGTTCGATGAACAGGGCGTACGTATTGAAGATGATCCAGGCGGCAAGCAGGGTCGACTGGACGATGAGGAAGCGCCACGAGCCGATCACTCTGGCCATCTGCTCGGCCGTGCGTTGGCCGAGCGTGGCCTCATCGATCTGCTTGCGGTTGACCGGGTGGACGTGAGCGATCGGCGCGCGAGAAGCTACGGCTGGCATCCAGGGAAATGTACCGGCCGGCCCTGGTGAGAGTACTTCAGGGTGCAAAAGGACCCGGATCGAGGAAGCGGCGCAGGACGTTCTCGGTCACTCGGGAGACGTTGTTGGCGTAGCCGTTCCAGCCAAGGCTGCCGAGCCAGTTGATCGAGCCGACTGAGAACACGGCCCCGCCGCCGGGCGTGGCGAAGAACACTATGTCGGCGCGGACCTTCGGGCTCTCGGCGCCCCCCTGGCCAGGCACCATGATCGGCACGTCCTCGACGGTGACCTGGTAATAGTCGGTGTGGGCACCGGCACTGGTGGCGAGCAGCCAGGCGCCGGCCGGCGAACCCAACCGCGCGTCAAAGCGGTCGACTTCATCGCCCGCGGCGCCGCCGAGCACGAAGCCAAAGTCGCCGATGACCGCGTCTTCCGCGATGCCGTCGAAGATGAAGGCGACACGCGGATCCCGGCTGGCCGGCAGCCGCCGATAGCCGGCGGCGCCGCCCCAGCCCTGGGCCGCGAAACCCACGCCGACCAGTCGCTGGGGCGCCCAGCCGCGCAAGCGCCAGAGCCCACCGAATTCGCCGGTGGTGCTGTGGTACCACTCGCCAGGCGACGACTCCCACGCCCGGGTGCCGCTGATGCCGCGACGCAGTTCGATGACGTGCGGCTGCTCGGGGTCGACCGACGTCACCCAGTAGAAGCCGTTGCCACCCAGGTACATCAGGCGGCCACCGCCCGTCAGGTAGTCCTGGACGCCGGCGTGCATCGCCGCGGTGTAGTACTCGGGGTGGCTGCCGGTCAGGACGGCGCGGTAGCGGGCGAGCAGCGCGCTCCCCTCGCGATCCAGGTCTTCGTCGGTGATGACGTCATACGCGAAGCCGCGCTCCTCCAGCCAGGCCACCAGGTACAGATCGGCGGCGAAGTGGCGCGGCGCGTCGTGCAGCCGCCAGGCACGGTACTTCGGCCGCATGTTCAGAATCGGGCGGCGGCGGGACGAGTAGCCGCAGCCGCTGCCATCACTGTGGACGTCATACAGGGACAGCCCGAGCTCGCGGTGTTCGGCCAGGTACTGGTCGAGGTCGGGCGGTTCGGTCTCGAGCGGCGTCAACAGCGGCCGCTTCTCCAGGTAGCCCTCGTTCCAGTAGAGCCGTTCGTTGGCGTACGCGAGGTACGTCAGCGTCGGCGCCAGGAACGCCACCGGTGCGGTGGCGGTGCCGCGCGGCGGACGGACGTAGAAGGGGATGTATTCCTCGCCGGCGGTCGCTTGCAGCCGGGCCGCGTAGACGCCGCTGCGCATTGTCTCGGGCACGCTGAATTCGAAGTCTGGCTGCCAGCCGGCGTCTTCAAGGTCGTCATCGTGGAAGTGGATGGCCGCGTACTGGTCGGGCGCAGCGGTCCAGCGCGGCTCACGGCCGGACCAGGTGTGGTCGGTCACAGCCCGGGTGGGCCGGTTGACGCTGCGACCGCTCAGGCCTCGCGGTGACGAGTCGCGCACCACGCTCGAGCCGATGTCGGCCGCGAAGTCCCAGGCGGCGACGACGCCGGCGGGCAACGCCGCGGCCACGTGGCGCAGCTCTTCGCGCTCCCGGGCGCCGAGCGGCCGATCGAACAGCTTTGGACGGTCGATCTTGCCGTTGTACAGACCGAGCGCCTGGCCGTGGTCGCCGAGTATTCGGGCGGCGATGAGCAGATCCGCCGGGGGCAGCACGACCGGACCGCCAGGCGCAACACGTTGCTCGTGTACCGCCAGCTCCGTGCGCCCGTAGGGCTCGGCCGACGCCTGGTCGAGCCTGACTGTGCCCGAGGCGGAGTCGTAGCTCGCGGCGACGAATGTCCAGCGCCAACGCGGCAGTGGCTCGCCCGAATGGGTCACCTGAACAACGCCCGATTCCAGGCCGAGCTCGAGCCGGAGCCGGCCGTTGGCGTCAAGTCCGAAGACGAAGCCGCGCGAGTCGGGCGACAGGCACGCCACCAGGCCCTGGCCGCCGGGTTTGTTGGGCGTCGTCGGCCACACCCAGGCCTGAACGGTCAGGCCGGCGGCCAGCTCTGGCGGGGCTGCGAACGGGACGCGCACGTACGATCCGGCGGCAATCGTCTGGCGCCGACCCGGTATGGTCCGGTTGAAACGGGACGCCAGCAGCTCTTCTCGGTAGCCCGGTCCGGCCGGGTTCGCGTCGCCGTGGATGAGCCGCACGAGCTGGGCATCAAACGTCGTTGCTTCACAGCTCACCATGAAGCGAATCGACTCGCCTGGGGCAACGCTGAAGCGATCGGCGTAGCCGAGCAATACGGGTGTGGGGGCTGGCATGGGCAAGATTATTACTATCCTTGCCCCTAGTGGCCGTACCCGCCGGGGTTTCTACCGCGGAGCAGGCTCGCGCTCGAGCGGAACTCAGACGCCGCGGGGCGCTCGCCGTCCCCAACTTCCGGACGTACTTCGTGGGCGCGGCCATCGCGCAGTGCGGCAGCTGGTTGTTGCGGACGACCCAGGCCTGGCTCGTGCTGGACCTGACCGGCTCGCCGGCGGCCCTCGGGCTGGTCACCTTCGCGCAGGCGCTGCCCGTGACCATCCTCACCCTGTTCGCTGGAGTCATGCTCGACCGCACGCCCGCGCGGCGGCTGCTGGTGGTGGTGCAGGTGGTCTTCGGCGTCCAGGCGGCCATCCTGGCCTACCTGGTCTTCACAAACCAGATTCAGTTCTGGCACGTGATGCTGCTCGCCACCATCCTGGGGATCGCCAGCGCCGTCGACTTCCCCACGCGCTCGGCCATCGTCAGCGAACTGGTCGATCCGCCGCAGGTTGGCAACGGCATCGCCCTGAACAGCGCCCTGAACAGTGGAGCGCGCATCATTGGGCCGGGCGTCGGCGGGTTCATCCTGGCCGTGTGGGGCAGCGCCGCGTGTTTCGTTCTGGTGGCCGTGGCGTACGTTGTGGCGACCGGGGCGCTGCTGCTGCTTCGCAGCGACCAGTTTCATCCGAAGCGCCTGGCGCGGCGGAGCGTGGTCTTCACGCAGCTCGCGGAAGGCTTGCGCTACTCGTTCAGCACGCCGTCGCTGGCCGTCAACATGGTGCTGGCCGGCTTCTACGGGACCTTCGCCTACAACTGGGCGCTGGTGCTGCCGCTGATGGCCCGCTTCGCGCTCCACACCGGGGCCGAAGGCTTCGGACTGCTCAATATGGCCATGGGCGTCGGCTCGACGCTCGGCGCCTTCGCGTTGGCTACCCGAGTGAAACCGAGCATGCGGTTGCTGTTGATCTCGGCGGCCGTGTTCGCGGTCTGCATGCTGATCCTGGCGCACGCCCCCGACATGCCGATCGCCCTGGCCATCCTGGTGGGTACGGGTGGCCTGAGCGTGATGTTCAACGCCACCAATAACACGCTGATCCAGGTCGAAGCGCGCGAGGAGCTCCGCGGCCGGGTGCTCTCGCTGTATACGTTGTTGATGGTCGGCTCCACGCCATTCGGCAGTGCGATCACGGGCTTCGTCGCCAATTCGTTCGACGTGACGCTGGCGCTGCAGATCAACGCCTCGATCTGTCTGCTCGGGCTGGCGCTGGCCACACTCCTGTACATGCGGAGCCGCGCTGTCGAAAGCCTGGACGAAAGTCCCTGATCGGCGCCGATCCGCAAGCAGCAGCTGGATCACCGCGGCGGCGAGATCTCGTACGCTGTACCCGCTTGCAGAGTCGTCCGCTGATTGGCATCACCGTCGGCCCGCCCGACGACGGGTCGCCCTATGTGCAAACCCGCTCGAGCTATGTCCGTGCCGTAGAAGCCGCCGGCGGACTGCCCGTGTTGATTCCGCCGGTCGGAGCTGACGCCCTGGACACGCTACTCGCGCGTCTGGATGGGATCGTCTTTCCGGGTGGCGCCGATGTCGACCCGGCCGAGTACGGCGAGGCGCGCCAGCCGAGAACGGAAGTCGTCTCCGAACTGGATCGATTGGAGCTCGCCGCGGCGCGGTGGGCGGTCCACTCGGAGGTGCCAACCCTGGGGATCTGCCGCGGCCAGCAGGTGCTCAACGTGGCCCTGGGCGGCTCGCTGATCCAGCACCTGGACGATCACCGCCAGCCTGGCGACCGGACCGCGCTGACCCAGAAGCTGAGGATCACGCCTGGCTCGCGGCTGGCGGACGTCTTCGGCGCGACGGAGATCGAAGTCAACACCATGCACCACCAGGCGGTGAACCACGTCGCCACCGGGCTGGAGGCGGTGGCCTGGTCAGAGGACGGGACCATCGAAGGCATCGAGAGTCACGCCCACCCGTGGCTGTTGATGGTCCAGTTCCACCCCGAGGAGCTGGTTGGTTTTCATGTGCCCAGCCAGCGCTTGTTCAGCGCCTTCGTAGATGCGTGCCGGGCCCGGATGTCACCCGTTACGCCGCGTGCGCGCCGCGCGTATTGACGTACAACGCGTACAGCGACTGGCTGGCGGCCATGAAGAGCCGATTGCGCTTGGGACCGCCGAAGCAGACGTTCGCGCACCCTTCAGGCAGCCGAATCTGGCCGATGCGCGTGCCGTCGGGTGCAAAGACGTGTACCCCGTCATAGCCCGGACCGGCCCAGCCCGCCGCGGCCCAGACGTTGCCGTCGATGTCGACGCGCATGCCGTCTGGACCGACCGCGACGCCATCCATGCGCATGTCGGTGAACTGTCTGCCATTCGCCACGCGCGACCCATCCAGAACGTCAAATATCTTGATGTCGCGCGGCTTGCCGGTGTCGACCACGTACAGGCTGCGATAGTCCGGCGAGAAGCACAGGCCGTTGGGCCCGTCCGGCGCGTCGGTGACCATCTCGACCTCGCCCGACGTCGGGTCGGCGCGATACACCGCGGGCTTCAGCAGCAACTCGCCATGGTCGCCCTCATAGCCACCCCGGCCGGCGGTGCCGTACGGCGGATCCGTAAACCAGACGCTCCCGTCGGGATGGCACACCAGGTCGTTGGGTGAATTGAGCCGCTGGCCCCGGTACGCGTCGGCGATCACGGTCACCGAGCCGTCATGTTCGTAGCGGACGACGCGCCGGTGCAGGTGCTCGCAGCTGAGCTGGCGTCCCTGCCAGTCGAAGGTGTTGCCGTTGCTGTTGCCCGACGGGTTCCGAAAGACGCTGACCTGGCCACCGTCCTGCAGCCAGCGCAACTGGATATTGTTGGGGATATCGCTCCAGACGAGAAAGCGCCCGACGCCGCACCACGCCGGCCCCTCGGCCCACAAGGCGCCTGTCCACAACCGCTGAATCGCCGTATTACCAAGTTTCAAGCGAGCAAAGCGCGGATCCAGCACGACCACGTCTGGATCCGGGTAGCGCTGTGGCTCGGCGCCTGGGCCATACATCCTGTCGGTCATCTGTGTGCACCAATGTACGGCGGACGCCGACGTGCATGCGCCGACCTTCCTGCCCGCATCGCTTCGCTCGCTCGCTCCCTTCCGCCCGCCCCACGCCATGGGGAACCTTCGGAGGTCAGCAGCGACGCGTCGGCGAGCGGGGGCTCCATGTGTGTCAGCTGTTGAACGGTCGTATCCAGCTGCGCGCCGCCAGTGACGCGATAGCATTGCGGCAGCATGCAGCTCTCCGGCGCGGTCGTGGTGGTCACCGGCGGTACCGGCGGCCTGGGGAGCCGGATCAGCCACAGGTTCGCCGCGTGTGGTGCGCGCGTGGCCATCGCGTACCTCTCGCGCCACGATGCCGCCCAAGAGCTCGCCGCCGAGTTGCTGGCCGCGGGCGCCAGCGGCACGCTGGCTTTCCAGGCCGATGTGACGGACTCAGACCAGATCGCGGCGCTCGTCGAGCGCGTGGTTGCCACCTGGGGTCGTCTGGATGTGCTCGTGAACAACGCCGCCTACAACTATTCGGTGCCGTTTGCCGACCTGGAGGGCCTGACGCCCGAACTGTGGGACACGATCCTGCACGCGAATACCACCGGACCGTTCCTGTGTAGTCGGGCGGCCGCGCCGGTGATGCGGCGCCAGGGCACTGGCCGCATCGTCAATATCGGCTCAGTCGCCGGCTTTCAGCCGGGTGGCAGCAGTATCGCCTACGCCGTGTCCAAAGCTGCGCTGGCGCACCTGACGCGCTGCTTGGCCGTCGCGCTCGCCCCCGAGGTCCTGGTCAACAGCGTGGCGCCCGGCCTGATGGAGGGCACCGGCGTAACGCTGCGACTCTTGCCAGAGCAGATTCGGCGGTCCACCGAGCAGGCCGCGCTCCGCCGCGTCGTGGACAAGGACGACGTCGCGGAGCAGGTGGTGACCCTCGCGCGGAGCGATAGCACCACCGGCCAGAACGTGGTCATCGACGCCGGGCGCTTCTTTCACTAGGCGCGATATGCGCACGGAGGCTGGAACGGCATGCGGGTGAATACCGCCCGTCTCGCGCACGGCTCCAAACTGATGGCGCGGCGGTAAGGTTAAGCAATGGCCAGATCGTCCGACAAGAACATGCTCGCGGCGCTGCGCGAGATTGACACCCCGACGATTACCAACGTCGTCGCGACCTATCCCACCAACCCGCTGTGCCTGGGGCTGTACAACCCGTGGACCGAGAACTGGTACACGGACACCTCCATCCGCTGTATCTACCCCGAGATGGGTCCGGTGGTCGGCTACGCCGTGACCTGCGTCTACGGCATGCCCGATCCGAACTACCCCAACCGATTGACCTACCAGGACGTCATCGCGGCGCTCGACGCGGGGCCCAAGCCGACCA
>DATGER010000234.1:0-15660 GCA_035309865.1 Chloroflexota bacterium | reverse complement strand
TTGGCGGCGCTCGTCGACCTTGAGGACGATGCCGACGGGCGTATCCACCGTGGCGAGGCCCAGTGATTCATGCAGGCTTGCGGACGGCTTGTTGCGCGGATTCGCGAACAGGATGTCGACCGCGATATTGCGGCGGGTATCAAGATTAACGGTGGTGATATGGCCTTTGTGATGGGCTATCTCGACGATCCGGCCATCGACGACAGGTATGTTGCGGCGCGCCAGATCGGCCTGGATATCGGGCGGAATGTCATGACCATCGGCGAAGACAGTCAACTTGTCAGTCCAATCGTGGAACAGCCTGACAGACTGGTGCGACTGCGGGCCGGACCAGACGAGGCCCCAATGCTGGCCGGCGACTTCAAAGCCGTCGCAATAGGGGCAGGGCACGATGGACGTGCCCCAGCTTTCGGCAAAGCCCGGAACATCGGGCATCTGGTCGGCGACACCATAGCTCAGGATCAGGCGGCGCGCCCCAAGGCTTTCACCATCGCTAGTGAGGACGGAGAAATGGTCGATGGCGCCGGAGACGCTGTCGGCCCGGGCACTGACCAGCCTGATCGTGGGATAACGCGCCAGCTGCTGCCGCGCCTCGGCCAGGATGTCCAGCGGTGGCTTGTGATCGTGGCCGAGCAGGCCATGCGAGTGGCCGGCGAAGCGATTGCGCGGCAGGCCGGTATCGAGAACGGTGACCTTGCGGCGGGCACGGCCGAGCTGCAGGGCGGCGGCGAGGCCGGCAAAGCTTCCGCCGATGATGATGACGTCATTCATGGTGATGGGCTCCGTGTTGTGGATGGAGGGGGCGGGCTGGGGCTGGCGCGCAATATCGTCCAGCCATACGCGCGCGAGACGGGCAGCGAGCAGGGCTTCGGCATCGGCGAGAAAGTCGCCCAGCCGACCTCAGGCGGGCAGGCGATTGAGCTTCCGGATCTGCCTGTCGAAGGCCCAGGCGGGAACAAAGCGGCGCAGGGCGGTGACGCGTGCGGCTGTCGAGCCAGCGGTGTACCGCAGCCTGGGCTTCGGATCGGTCGCTGCCGCCACGATCGCCTTGGCGACTGTGGCCGGATCGTCGCCGCTCTCGATCGCACTTGCCGTCACGCCGTCAAATACGTGCCGCTGCTCCGCATAGATCGGCAACGGTGCGTCGGGCTGCAGGGCGTTCGCGTCGAAGCCGGTCCTGGTGTAGGCGGGCTCGATGAGTAGCACGCGGACGCCGTACTCTCGGACCTCGTGGTCTACCGACTCGGAGTAGCCCTCGATGGCGTGCTTGGCGGCGGCGTAGCTGGCCATGAACGGCGCGGGGACCAGCCCGAGCACGGACGAAACATTGATGATGCGTCCGCGCCCGTGCGCGCGCATGTGCGGCAGGACGGCCTTCGTCATGCGGATGAGTCCAAAGAAGTTGATGTCGAAGACACGCTGGTCCTGGGCGACGGAGGTTTCCTCGGCGGCACCGGTTGCACCCGTGCCCGCATTGTTGACCAGGACGTCGATCCGTCCGAACCGCTCGAACACGCCGCGGACCAGCGCGCTCACCGACTCGTCGCTGGTCACGTCGAGGTCGAGGAACGTCACACCCCGTTGCGGGGTGGCGTGCGAGGCGTTGCGGCTGGTGCCGACCACGTCGAAACCGGCCTGGACGAGCGCGAGCGCGGCTGCTTTGCCGATGCCTGAGGACGCGCCCGTCACCAGCGCGACGGGTTTTGCATTGGCCATCTGTGGAGGCCTCCTGGTAAATTGAATGACGATCATAATATAATAAGAGCTAGCCGGAGCGCAAGCGATGCTGCCCGGCGACAGGAGGCGCACATGGCCCGGTACGGCAAAGACCAGAAGCAGGCCACGCGGCGGCGGATCATCGACGCGGCAGGCCGGCGGCTCAAGCGAGACGGCATCGACGGCTCAGGCGTCGCCACGCTCATGGCAGACGCGGGGCTGACCAACGGCGCCTTCTACGCCCACTTCGAGTCCAAGGAGGACCTCGTCGCGAGCGCGGTCGCCGAGCAGCTACGTGAGCAGCGCGCGAGCTTCAGCGCGCTGCCGCATGACCGCGCCGGACTCGAGCAGATCGTCCGCGCGTATCTTTCGGTTCAGCACCGCGATAACCCCGAGGGCGGCTGCGCATCGGCTGCCCTGCTGGACGAGCTCGGGCGGTCCACGGACGCCATCAAGCGCGCGTACACCGATGGCGTGCTGGTCGTGATCGACGACATCGCCGCGCGCCTGGCGCCTGATGATGCGCAGTCGGCACGCGTGAAGACGCTGAGCGTGTTCGCGCTGATGGTCGGGACGCTCCAATTCTCCCGCGCCCTGGCTGACCGTCAGCTTGCCGACGCCGTCCTCGAGCAGGGGATCCAGAACGCGCTCGCTTTATTTGGTGACGAGCGTCCCAGCTGACCCACCACGCCACGGGCTGTAAGGCGCCTGGGGTGGGCTAACGCCTCTGCATCCTGAAGCGTGGCCTCGCGGAAGCCGAAGAAGGCGCGGATCTGGGCGCGGTGGGCCGCGGTGTGAGAAGGACTGCTGGGCGGCGCTGCCGGCACGCCCCAATGCCGTTCTAGGCGCCGCTACTTTGCCCCTGGTGGTGCGACCCGTTCTCTCCAAACCGCTGACAACAGCGGGGGACGAGAGGGGTCAGGAGAAGGGAAAGGAGGTTCCTGATCACAACTGACTCATCCGGTGGTCGGCGCAGTTCCGATCCCTCCTGGTGCATGGAGGTACAGCGACACCCCTGTGGCGGTGACTGGTCATCAAGGCTGCAGAGCGGGGTGTAACGGGGATAAACGACGACCTCGACGTCGTGACGCCTCTAGCAAGCTGCCCATGGTCAGGCGACGAACGCATGTCTGAACTGTCGAGAGCAAAAGCAGGCCAACGCGAGGTGGTGGGCCTGGTCCAAACGGACACGGCGTCGGGGTGGACGAGTCACGAGACGTTCACTCATGCACTCACACGACGCCCGGCAGATAGTGCGGACCTACCGGCAGCGCCAAACGGAAGAGTCGGAACGGGGGAACCCGCGGCGGTGCTCTCAGCGGTGGTCGATACGCTGAGTAGGCGACCAGGCCGTATGCCCGACGCGGGAGGATTGCCTGAGAAGCCAATGCGCGGGGTAATGCCCGCGATACGCAGACGCAGGCACGGTCACGCGGATGGAAGAGGAGTCAGTAGCAGGAAGGCAACGGATGCGATGGTCAAACAGCCAATCGAAGACTGGGCCCACATTCCCTGGCGCGAGCTAGAGAGGGTGGTGTACCGCCTGCAAACGCGCATCTTCCGAGCCTCGGAACGTGGCAACGTCCAGGTAGTCCACAGCTTGCAACGCCTCTTGATGAAATCGGAGGCCGCGCGCTGCTTGGCAGTGCGGCGGGTGACCCAGGACAACCGGGGCAAGAACACGGCCGGCGTGGACGGCGTCAAAGCCGTACCACCTGCGCAGCGTTCGAGGCTGGTTACCCTACTCGGTCAACCCGACGCGATCAGACCACGACCAACCCGACGGGTCTGGATACCGAAGCCGGGCACGACGGAGAAACGGCCGTTAGGCATTCCCGTCATGCTCGACAGAGCCCACCAGGCCCTGGTCAAACTGGCTCTCGAGCCAGAATGGGAGGCCAGGTTCGAGCCGAACACGTACGGCTTTCGTCCCGGTCGCTCGGCGCACGATGCCATCGGAGCGCTGTTCCAGATGCTGTGCTTCAAGGACAAGTATGTCCTCGACGCCGATATCCAGGGGTGCTTTGACAATATCGCGCACTACCCCCTTCTCGACAAACTGGCCACGTACCCAAAGTTGAGGCAGACCATCAAAGGCTGGCTCAAGGCCGGCGTACTGGCCGACGGGACCTGGCAACCGACTGAGCGGGGCAGCCCGCAAGGCGGTGTCGTGTCACCGTTGCTTGCGCTCGTCGCCCTGCATGGTTTGGAGACTGCTATCACCACTGCCTTCCGCCAGGACGACCGTCCACACGTGGTGGTCTATGCGGATGACTTCGTAGTGCTGCATCCCACACGTGCTGGAGTCGAGCGAGCGCGGCAGATTGCCGAGGAATGGTTGACCAGCATCGGGTTGCAACTCAAACCGAGTAAGACGCGGATCGGTCACACCCTGCACGCCATCGACGGGCGCGTAGGGTTCGACTTCCTCGGCTTTTCGATCCGCCACTATCCGACCGGCAAGACCCGGCCGAAACGTGACGGACAACAGCCTCGCTCGTACAAGCTGCTCATCAAACCCAGTGCCGAAGCCGTCAAGCGCCATCATCAGGCACTTCGGGCCGTAGTCCGTGATCACAAGGCCGCGTCTCAAACAGCTTTGCTGATCGCGCTCAATCCCGTCATTCGAGGTTGGGCGGCGTACTACCGCACGGTCGTGTCAAAAGAGGTATTCGCCTCGTGCGACTACCACCTGATGAGCACGCTCAAACACTGGATGGGCCGCCGCCACGGCCACAAAGGCGCGCGATGGGTGTTCAACAAGTATTGCCGCCGGGGTGCAACCGGCCGACTGGAGTTCTCAACACAGCCGGTCTGCGCCTGGTGCATCATGCTGATACACCCATCCAGCGTCACGTGAAAGTGCGCGGCACCGCCAGCCCGTTCAACGGCGACATCGTGTACTGGTCCCAACGGCTGCGTCAGCATCCGCTGACCGCGGGCAGGGTCGCCATCCTGCTCAAGCGACAGCAGGGGAGGTGTGCCTGGTGTGGATCGCTCTTCGTAAACAGGACTGACATCGAGGTCGATCACGTGCGCCCGCGAATCTTCAACGGCACGACGGACCTGACTAACTTGCAACTCCTGCATGGCCATTGCCACGATCAGAAATCGACGCTCGACGGGTCAGCAACTCGCCGATGCCGAGATGGTCTTCATGCCAAGAACCGCGAGACTGAGGAGCCGAATGCCGCGAAAGTGGCACGTTCGGTTTTGCAGACGAGTCGTTCCCGCGAGGGAGCGGCTTAGTTCGACACAGCTTCCTTAACCGAGGGCCTACGAGGCGGTGACGACGGCGCTCACCTCGCCAGGACCGGTCACAATTCTGGAGCCGCCAAGTGAATTGCAGCGGGCTTCCGTCCATCTGGCAGTTGCAGAAGAGTGGGCAGATGGTGCTATCGGCGGACGAATCGATTGACCTCTACCAGCGTGCGTCCTACGGACCGCAGGGACTGGGGACATTCTTGATAGTGATTTGGGCTGTCTTTCTTCTTCCGGTGAGCATGATCGCGTGGGCCATTTCGCTGAAAGGCCGGCCGCCTCGAATCGGACAGAGCCTCAATCCCTGATCGTGCACTCAGGCCTGCCCGTCACAAATGGCCCGAAAACGCAGGAATCGTTGCCATACCCCACCTGGGAGTGTCAGGTACGCTCGTTCGGTGCCCGTGCTGGCATGACCGACTACCCCACCCTGCCGCTGCCCAGGTTCTGCCCCGTCCGGCAGGCATTGCCGCGCGACCAGATCGTCGACGTGGCCGCCGCCGTCCGCGCCGAGCTGCAGCGCATTGATCTTGGCGCCCGCCTGCAGCCGGGCTGGTCGGTGGCCATCACCGCCGGCAGTCGCGGCATCGCCAGCATCCCGCTGGTCACGCGCACCGTCGTCGACGTCGTCCGTGAACTCTGTCCGGGCGCGAAGCCATTCGTGGTCCCGGCCATGGGGAGCCACGGCGGCGCCACCGTCGCCGGCCAGCGCCACGTGCTGGCCGAATATGGCATCACCGAGGCCGCCGTCGGCGCGCCGATCCGCGCCAGCATGGACACCGTCGAGCTCGGCACCCTGCCCAGCGGCGCGGTCGTGCACTTCGACGCCATCGCTGCGCGCGCGGACGCCACCATCGTCGTCAATCGCGTCAAGGCCCACACCGCGTTTCGAGGTGAGATCGAAAGTGGCCTGTGCAAGATGACCGCGATCGGCCTGGGCAAACAGCCCGGCGCCGAACAGGTCCACGCCTACGGTCTGCGCGACCACATTCCGCTTGCCGCGACGCTCTCGCTCGAACGCAACAACGTCGTGGCCGGCCTCGCGCTGGTCGAAAATGCCACCCACGCGCTCGCGGTGATCCGCGCGACGTTGCCAGCCGGCTTCCTCGACACCGACCGGGCGCTCCTGCGCACCGCCAACGACTACCTGCCGCGCATCCCGTTCGACCACCTGCACCTGCTGGTCGTCGGCTGGCTCGGCAAGAACATCTCGGGCAGCGGCATGGACTACAACCTCGTTGGCATGTGGCGACGCATCGGCGGTGAGCGTCGGCCCGACTTCGAGCGCATCGCCGTGCTCGACCTGACCGACGAATCGGACGGCAATGGCCTGGGCGTCGGGATCGCCGACTTCACCACGCGCAGGCTTTATGACAAGTTGGACCTTGACAAGATGTACACCAACGGGATCACCGCCGGGGCCCTGGCCGCCATCAAGATACCGATCGTCCTCGACTCGGACCGCCAGGCGATCGCCGTCGCGCTCCATTCGGTCGGCCACGGCCGGGATGCGCGCGTCGCGATCGTCCGCAGTACCCTCGACCTGGAAACCCTGTGGGTGAGTGAGGCACTGGTGGACGACGTGGCGGCGAATCCGCGGCTCGAGGTGCTCGGGCCGCCCGCGGAGCTCGAATTTCTCGATGATGGCCGGCTCGGCCTGCTCGCTCAGGCGCGCGCCGAGGCGGCTGACGTTCCGTCAACTCCGTAACGCCGTGGAGACGCGTCAGTTCGGCACCACCGGCGTCGAGGTGTCGCCGATCACCCTCGGCAGTTGGCCGATGAGCGGCGACCGCTACGGGGCCATCGACGATACCGAAGCGGTAAACACCATCCGGCGGGCGCGGGAACAGGGCATCACCAGCTTCGACACCGCGCCGGGCTACGGCACGGGGCACGCCGAAGAGACCCTCGGCGCGGCCCTGGCCGGCGCGCGCGAGGGCGCGGTCGTCACCACCAAGTGCGGCATGGTGCCCGGGCCCGGCGGTCGCAACGCGCGCGACAGCAGTCGCGCCTCGATGCTGCGCGAGATCGACGACAGCCTCCGGCGGCTGCGCACCGACCAGGTCGACGTCTACCTGGTCCACTGGCCCGATCCGAAGACGCCGCTCGAAGAGACGATGTCGACGCTGGACGACATCCAGCGCGCGGGCAAAACGCGGCTGGTCGGGGTCTCGAACTTCGACGTCCCGCTCCTGGAGCGCTGTCTCCAGCTGCGGTCGATCGACGTGGTCCAGGTTGGCTACAACCTGTTCGACCGGCGGATGGAGCGCGAGGTCTTCCCGTTCTGCCGCGCCCATCACATCGGCGTCATGGCATACGGCTCGCTGGCCTACGGGCTGCTGACCGGTGGCTTTACCGCGGACACGACCTTCGATCCAACCGACTGGCGCTCGGGTGGCGTGGCGTTCGGCCAGCCAATTCTGGGCGGTGACAATTTCCGCCACAACGTGGAGCTGGTCAATCGGCTGCGCGACGAAGTGGCCGCGCCGATGGGACTGACGGTCGCGCAACTGGCGCTGGCGTGGGTGCTGCGCAACCCGGTGGTGACGACCGCGATGGTCGGGGCGCGCGTCCCGGCCGAGATCGAGGAAAACGTCGGCGCCGCCCAGGTGCACCTCACCGACGACGACGCGGCCAGGATCGAAGCGCTGATGGCCGATGTGGCCGGCCAGGTCGACGTCTTCCGCCCGTTCAGCTCGGCGATGGAAGTGTGGAGCTGAGCTCGATCTAGTCGCGGCTGTGATGCGGAATCGGCCGGTGGCCGCGGCCGCAAAACCTAGCATTGCCGGTTGTGCAGGCCGCCCCCGTCGGTTTCGATGGCCTCAAAGATCAGTTTCTGGCAACGCTCGGCGGCAAGTCGCCGAAGACGTATACGACCTATCGGACCGGGCTCGCGCGTTTTCGGGCGTTTCTCGAGTCGCACGGCCAGCTCGAAGGCTGGGATCCAGCGGCGTGTGGCCCGACGCTCCTGGAGGAGTTCTCGGCCTGGCTGGTGCGCCAGCACGGCCGCGAACGGCGCGCCACTGTCGCCACGTACGCGTCGGCGGCACGCGCCTTCGTCCGGTTTCTGGCCCGCCGCGCCCTGCTGGCGCCGGGCGTCACGTACGAGCAGATGCGCGAAAACGCCAACCAGGTCATGGGTCGCGGCACCTACCGGTCGCCGCGCATCGACCGTCGCCTGCCCACGCTGGTCACGTACGTGCTGTCCCTGCCGCTGCCGGCCCCAAGCGAGCGCGGCGGCGTGCGCCGACTCGAGCTGTTGCGCGACCAGGCGCTGCTGCTGACCCTGTTTTGCACCGGCATGCGCCGCGCCGAGGTCGCCAGGCTCGACCGCTTTGACGTCGAGGACGGCTGGGGCGATCACGCGCTGATCACCGGCAAGGGCGACAAGGAACGCGTCGTGTTCTTCGACGCGCAGACGCAGGCGGCCATTCAGGCGTACCTGGCCGCGCGCGCGGACACGCTCGCGCCGCTTTTCTTACGTCACGATAACCGGCGCGGCAAGTCGGCCGGCCACGGTGGCGAGCGCTGGCGGTTGTCGCCGCAGTCGGTGTGGGGCATCGTCAAGCACTACTCGGGTCGCGTTGGGGTACCAGCAACGACCCACCACTTTCGCCACTCCAAGGCCAGCGTGCTGCTCAACCGCGGCGCGAGCCTGTCCGAGGTCCAGGACATCCTCGGCCACGCGTCGCCCGAAACCACCAAGCGCATCTACGCGCACTACCAGACCCAGCATCTGCGGGACGCGTTCGACCGCTACAGCGCCTCAGCCGACGAGCTCGTCGCCGAGCTGCCCGGCAGGCAAGTGCCGCGCGCCCGGGCCGCGCCACCAGGCGCCGCCAGCGCCGACGAGCGCGCGTAGCGCCCGAGCGTTGCCGAGCTCCCATTTCAGGATGGCCAGCTCGACCCCGTCACCTGCAACGTGGGGGTGATGTTCTTCCCCGCGCCCGAACGCTGCCCTCGACCTGTCCATTTCCTGGCTCGCCGTTCGTCTTATTTGCGCTCATGCAAGTAAACGAAGAGGAGCCAGCGATGAAGTACATTCTGCTGATCTATCAAGGCACCGCGCTCGAGCGGCAGGCCGCGCTCCCCGGGGAGGAGCAGAAGCAGGTCTACGCCGACTACCAGGCGATCAATGAGACGCCGGGCGTCACCCCCGGGCTGCCCATGGGTCTCCCCCAGAACGCGACCACGGTGCGCGTCGAGGGCAGCAAGACGCTGACCACGGACGGGCCGTTCGTCGGCATGAAGGAGGCCGTCGGCGGTTGGTTTATCCTCGAGGCCGACGACCTCGACGCGGCCATCGAGGTGGCCGCCCGCGTCCCAGCCGCGCGCTACGGCGGCGCCGTCGAGATTCGACCCTCCGAGGTGTACTGGTAACGCCACTCGACCATATCTTCCGCGAGGAATGGGGCCGCGTCCTGGCCACACTGATCGGCTTTCTCGGGGATTTTGACCTGGCCGAGGACGCCGCGCAGGAGGCGTTTGCCATCGCCGCCCAACGCTGGCCGCGCGACGGCGTGCCCAGCAACCCGCGCGCCTGGCTAATGACGACGGCTCGGAACCGAGCCACCGACTCCATCCGCCGCGAGCGGGCCCTGGCCGCGAAAGCCGGCCTCCTGGCCGCGGCCACCGGTGCTGACGCAGCGATGAACACCACAGCTTTCCCGGACGAGCGCCTGGAGCTCATCTTCACGTGCTGCCACCCGGCGCTGGCGGTCGAGGCGCAGGTGGCGCTCACGCTTCGCACCCTCGGCGGGCTCACGACCGATGAGATCGCCCGGGCCTTCCTCGTGCCCGAGCAAACGATGGCCAAGCGGCTGGTGCGGGCCAAGCAAAAGATCAGGGCCGCCCGCATTCCGTTCCGCGTGCCGCCGGCCCACCTGCTCCGCGAGCGCCTGGAGGCCGTTCTCGCGGTCGTTTACCTGATCTTCAACGAAGGCTATGGCGGCCGCGACGAGCTCGCGGCAGACGCGCTCTGGTTGGGCCGGGCTCTGGCCGAGCTGCTGCCGGCCGAGCCCGAGGTCCACGGGCTCCTGGCGATGATGCTCCTCCACGACTCCCGACGCGAAGCGCGCTTCCGGGACGGCGAGCTCACGCTGCTGGGTGACCAGGACCGGTCACGCTGGAACGCGGAGCAAGTCGCCGAGGGTCGCGGCGAACTCAACCGCGCGTTCGCCCTGGGCGGCGGTGGCGCATATGTCCTTCAGGCCGCCATCGCCGCGTTGCATGCCGAGGTGCCGTGCGATTGGGCGCAGATCGCGGCGCTGTATGGCCGGCTCGCGCGCCTGACCGGCTCGCCCGTCGTCGAGCTGAACCGCGCCATCGCCATCGCCGAGATAGACGGCCCGGAGGCCGGCCTGCGCATTATCGACCAGCTCCGTCCCAGCCTCGGTGACTTCCGCTATCTGCACTCCACGCAGGCTGAGCTCTTGCGCCGCCTCGGGCGGAGCGCTGAAGCTCGCGACGCGTATCAGCTGGCGAAGCTGCTCACCCATGACGGCACGGAACGACGCTTCCTCGAACGCCGCCTGAGCGAGCTCGCGGCCGCCGCGTGCTCCCCTCAGCCGAGTCCCAAGCCCGACCGCAACCCGCGATCACCAGGTTCGGTCAGCACATGCTCGACTTGAGCTGTACCCCTGGACCCGGTCAGGTCGCGGGCAGCCCTGAGAGGTCGACGTTGCCGTCGATCTGGGCCTTGATCGCGCCGTTGCCGCCGGCCTGCAGGTAGCCGTACAGGCGCATGTCGGTGAGCTGCGACAGGACCGTGTTGCGGAACCAGTTGAAGCGCGTGGTCTGAGTGGGCGGGTCGATGCCGTACCCCGGCGCGAGCGATTGCAACGCCGCGATGACCAACGCGGCCGAATCACCGCTGAACACAAAATCATGATCAGACAGGTGATTGATGTGCGGCTCGACGCGCGCCGGCACCTGGGCCAGGGCCAGACCGGCCGGCATGCCCGGTGCAGTCGACGGCGCCAGTAGCCCGGCAGCGACCGGATCGACGCGCGCGACGATGGCCGCGGCGCGAATGTAGTTGACCAGCCGCTGGTAGCTGGTGCCGAGTTGGGGCGGGTCGTGCGCACCGAGCAGGGCCACTACAAAGTCCGCGGGCAGCCCGCGCACGATCGCCTCAGCGCCGCTCAGGGGATGATGGCCGCCCGTGTCGGCGATCGTCTGCTCGACGATTTCGCTGCCGTCGGCGTGCCACTGGAACACGGTCGGCTTCATGATGTCGTGCCAGAGCGGGGCCGCCTGGGCCATGCTCGGGTCGATGGCGCCCGACTCGGAGACCAACCCGTAGCGCGCGTCGTAACTGGTCACAAACTGGGCAGCGAGCGACGCATTGGTCCACTCGTGGGTGGCCAGTCCGCCCGGGTACGAGTGGTGGCCGGCGTACGTGCTGCCCGGCGCCGACCAGAACGGCTGGGGTGTCTGAGTCGCGTCGGCGACCGGCGGAAAAATGCCCTCGACCGTCACCTGGTCGGTGATCAGCCCGGCGGCGAGCAATTCCTGGCGGACGTCGTTTTTGTCCGCCAGCGTGGGACTCTTGAGCTGATACGTCGGCGCCGGGTTCTTCAGGATCCCGACGGTTTTGGCGCGCATGGTCGGATCGGCGAGCGCATCGGCCATCGCCATGACCGCCTCGTTGACCGCCATGACGCGCGCCGAGCGCTGGGCAAGCGCGGCGGCTTGCTTGTTGCCAGCCGTCAGGTCGGTCAGCGACAGGGGCGCGGGCGGACCGGCTTGAGCGACCACCTGGCTGGGGCAGCAGGCTTGTTCGGCAGCCGCGGCGAGACGTGGCGCGAGCGCCACCGCGGCGATGGCGGCAAGTCCCCCGCTGAGCAGGGAGCGCCGGGGCGTGCGAAGACCCTCAAGTTGCGACATGCCGTAAACGCTACCAGTGGCCGGGTTAACGGTCTGCGCACAACACGTTATCAGTAGGCGCGGCTCAGAGTCGAAGCTCCCAGGTCTCGGCCACCAGGTCCTGCGAGTAGCTGTGGTGCGGCTGCTCAGCGATCCTGGAAAAGCCGGCTTTCAGGTACAGGTGTCGGGCCGCCAGGAGGTTGCTCTGCGTCCACAACCGCACTTTGCGGTAGCCCGCGCTCCGCGCAAAGCGCAGGCAGTCGTCCACCAGGGCGTTGCCGAGGCCGGTGCCGCGCGCCTCCGGTTCGACCAGGAAGAGCCGCAGCTTGGCGATCGTGCGCGTCGCCCTGACCAGAAAGATGCACCCGACCCGTTCGCCGTCGCGCTCGGCAATCCAGCACCGCTCGTGGACGGGATCGAAGTGCGCGACGAACTTCGCCACAATTGTGGCCACCAGCGCCTCGAATTGCTCGTCGAACCCGTACTCCCGGGCGTACAGGACGCCGTGGCGCTGGACCACCCAGCCCATGTCGCCCGGTCGATGCGGGCGCAGGATGTACGCCGCCGCTTCGGCATGGCCCGCGGCGCGCTCGGTTCGCTCGCCGAGCAGGCCCTCGATGGTATGCATCGCCGCGACCAGCTCGACCTGCTGCCGGTCGGGCAAGCGCGCCAGCAGGGCACCGATTTCCTCGCGCGCGTGCGCTTCGAGCGGCGTCAAGGCGTCCTGACCAGCGCGCGTGAGACCGAGCACACTCTCCCGACCGTCGCGTGCCGACCGGGTGCGCGCGAGCAGGCCGCGGCGGTCAAAACCGCCCAGAATGCGGCTGAGATAGCCCGCGTCCAGGTCCAGCTCGCGAGCGAGCTCGGAAGCGGTCGCGCCCTCCCGGTGCGCCAGTTCGTACAGGACCCTGACCTGGGCGAGGGAGAACGGGCTGTGCAAGTACCCGTCCTGGAGCACGCCGATGATGCGGGTGTAGAAGCGATTGAAGCGCCGCACGTGGTCGATGCGGGCTTCTGCGCCGGGGACGGCGGCTCGGCCAGCCTGCGCGGTTGCCATGTGAAGTAGTTGACATTGTCAAGGAATTGGTTGCCGATGTCAACTGCTGCGCCGAGCGCTCGTGTGGCGTACAGTTGTGACCCTGGTACCCCGGATGCTGCGCTGGCTGCGCCCCCGAACCCTCCTCGTCGCGGGCCTCGCGGCGGCCTGCCTGCTCGGCGGCTATGCCCTCGGCCTGCGCGATGCCGCCGGGACTGGCCAGCTGCGCCCGCCGGCGCCCGCCGAGTTGTCGGCCGCCGACCAGCGCGCCTTCGGCGTCGTCTGGGAGACGCTGACCGAGCTCGAGCGTGACTACTACCGTCGCGACCAGCTCAACCCCGACCAACTCGCCGCGGCCGCCGCCAGGGGCATGGTCGCCGCCGTGGGCGACCCCTACACCACGCTCTCGAGCCCCCAGCAGAGCGAGCTCACCACCGCCCAACTGCGGGGCAGCTTCGAAGGCGTCGGGCTCGAGCTCGACCGCGGCACCGGCCAGCTGCGGGTGGTCGCGGCGCTCGCGGACTCCCCGGCGGAGAAGGCCGGCGTCCGCTCCGGCGACGCGATCGTCAGCGTGGACGGCCTCGACATCACCGCGCTCAGTCTCGACGAGGTGGCCAGCCAGATCCGCGGGCCGCGCGGCACCTCGGTCACGCTCGGCCTGCTGCGCGACGGAACCACGCCGCTCGAGGTTGCCCTGGTGCGGGAGACGATCAAGGTCGAGTCGGTGCGCAGCCGCTTGTTGCCGGGCGCGGTGCCGATCGCCTACGTGCGCATCGCGGTGTTCTCGGAGCCTGCCAGCCAGCAGCTGCGCGAGCAACTGGGCCAGCTGCTAGCCCAGGGGTCGAAGGCCGTAGTGCTGGACCTGCGCGGCAATCCCGGCGGATACCTCACGTCGGCGGTCGACGTCACGAGTGACTTCGTCAAAGACGGCGTGGTCCTGTACCAGGATCGCGGCGGGCCGCAGAGCGCGCGGCAGCCGTATCGAACGACGGGCAACCCGCAAGCTGGCGATCTCCCGATCGCGGTGCTGGTGGACCGGGGCTCGGCCAGCGCCGCCGAAATTGTCGCCGCGGCGTTGCGCGACAATCAGCGGGCGGTGCTGGTCGGTGAAAAGACCTTCGGCAAAGGCACGGTCCAGGAGATCCACAAGCTCAGCGACGACTCGCAGCTGCACGTGACTGTCGCCCAGTGGCTCACCCCGACGGGGCACGCCGTCCAGGGCGAAGGTTTGCTGCCGGACGTCGAGGCGCCAGCGGTGGAGGGTCGCGACGCGGCGCTGGATGCCGCGGTCCAATACCTGCTGCACGGACCGGCAAATGGCTAAGGCGTCCCGGCCTGCGGCGAGTCAGGCTCCCAAGCGTGTCGCTCCAGCGGAGCGGACGCTCGCGAGCAATCGGCAGGCGTACCACGACTACCACATCCTCGAAACCGTCGAGGCTGGCCTCGCCCTGCTGGGCACGGAAGTCAAGTCGATTCGCACGGGCAACGTCAACCTGCGCGACTCCTACGCCCGCGCCGACAAAGGCGAGATCTGGTTATGGAATGCCCACATCGCGCTGTTCGAACAGGGCAACCGCTGGAACCACGAGCCGCGGCGGCCGCGCAAACTCCTGCTGCACACGCGGGAGATCGGCCGGCTCGCGTCCAAGGCGAGCGTGGGCGGCAACACGCTGGTCCCACTCCGGCTATACGACAAGAACGGCAAGGTCAAGCTGGAGTTGGCGCTGGCAAAGGGCAAGCGCCAGTACGACAAGCGCGACGCGATCGCCGAGCGCGATTCCAAGCGCGAGATCGAGCGCACGATCAAGGAAGCCTACGGGCGCTGAGTTGATCGTCATAGCGGTGTTCCGTCAAGCCCCGAAATCGGCTATACTGGTGGGCGCGCTGGAGCAGGAGCGTGACGGCGCAAGTTCATTCAAGGGAGTGTGTGGTTTCGACAAAGGGGAAAATTAGTAGATTGCAGGCCGAGGGCGCCGGCTCCCTCGTTAATCCGCTGGCAAGCCAGTAATTGGCAACAACCAGAGCGCTCGCGCGCTCGCTTACGCGGCCTAATATCCGCGTACCTCGTCTTAGTCTCCGCCTGACGGACTAATAAACGGGGCCATTTAGTTAGGCTGCGGCGGACCTGATGTCGAGTAGGGTCCGCCAAAGATCACTCGGCTGGCGCAGCCAGGACCCTGTCGGTGGGGGCCCGAAGCGCGAGATCCAAAGCACCGAACATGCCTGTAGTAAATCTGCGGTTTACCCGCTTTGGACCCGGGTGTTCGACCCCCCGGCACTTCCACCAATGCTCACGGCCCACCTGAACAGGTGGGTCGTTTGCATATGGGGCGAGGCTCTCCCGCGCCCACGCGATGGCATCCTCGACACGGCATCCTGGTGGCTGCGGTCGTACCCACAGCTCCAGGTTCTCGGGCCGATTGTCGGACGGCACCCCGTTACGATGATGGACGTTCTCACCTGGGCGCAGCTGTCGCCCGAGCACTGCAAGTCCGGTGGCCGCGCGCATCGGCAACAACCTCGACTGGTGGGAGGCGCACTGGGAGGAGCGTGCCTTCCTGGAGCCGCTGCTCGCGCTGCAGATCAGTTTCTCGGCCATGGCGGTGTGCCTGGTGACTCTTGGCCATGGCGTCCAAAGAGCCGGGCGCGCGTGTCTCGCCGCCGAGGTCACCGCTCGAGCGGGCGATCCTGGCGGGGGTACGTGAGCGGGCAAGCGGGGCGACTGGCGGCCGGCGTGCTGGCGCTGTAGCCGGGGGTTGACAGGCGCCCGCCGCGCACGT
>DATGER010000233.1:0-16064 GCA_035309865.1 Chloroflexota bacterium | reverse complement strand
GGGCGACCGAATCCGCGTTCAGGTTGGTCACGGCAAAGCCGGGCCGCGCGGCGGCGGCGCGGTCGGCAAACAGACGAACTGCCTCATACGTGCTCAGCTCATCGGCGGCTGGCGCGGACTCGGAGCCGGGCAAACCCAGCGACGGCACCTGCCACACCACCTCCCCGGGTACACTGAGTCGCTCGCGGCTGGTGGCGACGATCTGGAGCCGCGGGCTCGCCTGCAGGAGCGCATCCGCAAGCTCGGCGCAGGCAGGGAGCAAATGCTCGCAGCTGTCGAGCACGAGTAGCAGGTGGCGTGCGCTCAAGGCATCGGCGAGGACTTCCTGGAGCACCCGCCCCGGCTGCTCCCGGACGCGCAGCACGTTAGCGACGGCGCCTGCGACCAACGCGGAATCAGCGAGCGCGTCCAGGCACCAGCCAGACGCCGTCCGGATAATCCGCCAGCAAGTCGAGCGCGACGCGGAGCGCTAACCGCGTCTTACCAATCCCGCCGGGACCAGTCAGTGTCAGCAGACGAGCGGTGGCCAGCAATCCGTCGAGTTCGGCGACCGCCCGCTCGCGTCCGACGAAACTACTGAGCTGGTTGGGCAGGTTGTGCAGCGTGGTAGGGACCGAGAGGAGGGGTGGGAAGTCCGACCGTAAACGCGGATGCACCAACTGCCAAACCCGCTCGGCCCCATCGACGTCCTTCAGCTGGTGCAGCCCCAGATCGCGCAAGCCAAGCACTGGGGAGAGGGCCTCGCGGACCAGGTCGGCGGTCACCGCGGAGACGACTACCTGGTCGCCGTGAGCCACACCGCGTAGTCGGGCACAGTGGTTGACCGCGAGACCGTAGTAATCGCCCAGGCGGAGCTCGGTCTCCCCGGTGTGGATCGCCATGCGCACGCGCAGGGGCTCCGCCAGCGGCCAGGGTTCCTCCGCGAACGCGAGCTGGACCGCACACGCGGCGGCCAGAGCATCTGAGGGGCGGACGAACACAGCGAACCGACTGTCGCCTTCCCCGCGGGGGCGCACAACGTGACCTCCGTGCTTCGCCACCAGCCCTTCGATCAGCGCATCGTGCCGCGCCACGGCCACCGACATCGCCTCGGCGTCGCGCAGCCACGCGCGGCTGCTGCCCTCCAGGTCGGTGAAAAGGAAGGTGACCGTCCCGCTGGGCAGCCTGGTCGGTTCGCTCGAGCTCGTCGACTCCACGCCCGCCGGGCCTTTTCTGCCGCGAAGAATACCATCGGTGGCTTGCGCCGGCAGAGTCATCACCAGCGTCGGACGACTTACACTGGGCCCCGGTGGCGCGCCCGCTGTTAGTCATGCTCGTCGGCCCGCCAGGCACCGGCAAGAGTCGCCTGGCCAGGCGGCTGGGTGCGGCACTCGACGCGCAGGTCGTCGAGTCCGATCGCGTCCGCAAACAACTGTTCGCCGAGCCCCGGTATACCGGCGGTGAGCACGCGGCGGTCTATGGCTGGTGCCACACGGTGTTGCGCTCGGCGCTGGTGGTCGGTCGGCGGGTCATCTTCGATGCGACCAACCTCGAGGAGCGTAGTCGCCGCAAGGTCTACGACATCGCCGATCAGTGTGACGCCCGCTTGCTCATCGTCTGGGCGGCCTGCCCGCCGGGGATCGTGCAGGAGCGCCTCCTGCGCCGCCGCGAAGCGCCTGACGAGTACGATCTCTCGGACGCCGACTGGCTGGTCTACCTGGATCTGCGCCGCCGGGCCGAACCGATCCGGCGGCCGCACCTCGTCCTGAACACGGCGACCGACTTCGATACGTTGTTGCAGCGGGTGCTGTCGACCGCGCGGAAGGGCGAAGAGGACGCCGACTAGCGCGAGATTGGCAGGTTCAGCCCGAACAGGCTGGTCAGCACGAAGAGCGTGGCGAGCAGCACAAAGCCGATCAACATCGCCAGCACCATGGCCAGGAAGAAGCCGCAGCCAAACTTGAAGCCGTCGCCCACGTTCACCGCGAGCGGGACGAACACGACGTCCTGCGGGTTCGGAGCGCTAGTAGTTGGCAGGACGACGACGTCGGCGGGTGGCTCGACGACCCTGGCCACCGGCCCGTCTGCGCGGGGCACCTCGACAGGCGCCTTTTCGGCTTCAGGGGGTTCGGCGAGCGGGGGCGTGGCGGCTGGCGGCGCGGCGGAGGGCGAGGGAGCGGTGGAGGTTAACGGCGGCTCGATGCGCGCCGTCGTCCCCTGCTCGTCGGGCTCTACGGTGGTCAACAGTCAGACGTTATTCTAGTTGGGCGTGCGCGTGATAGCTGGACCGTACCAGCGGTCCACTCTCGACGTGGCGGAACCCCATACTTTTCGCATGGGTCTTCAACTCCGCGAACTCCTCCGGCAGCACGTGGCGCTCGACCGGCAAGTGGCGCAGGCTGGGTCGCAGGTACTGTCCGACGGTGAGCACGTCGACGTCGTTGGCGCGCAGGTCTTCGAAGACGCGCAGGATTTCGTCGCGCTGCTCGCCGAGGCCGAGCATCATCCCTGACTTGGTGGGCGTCCGCGGCGACAGCGCTCTGGCGCGCTTGAGCAGCTCGAGGGACTGCGTGTAGATGGCTTTCGGCCGGACCCGCGAGTAGAGGCGTGGGACGGTCTCGATATTGTGGTTGAGAATGTCGGGGCCAGCTTGCATCACGACTGCCAACGCGTCCCAGTTGCCCCGAAAATCGGGGATGAGGACCTCGACGCCGGGTGCGTTGTCGGCTTGCCTGAGGTGCCGAATAGTCGCGGCAAAGATGGCCGCGCCGCCGTCGTCGAGATCGTCCCTGGTGACCGAGGTGATGACGACGTGCCGCAAGTTGAGTCGCTGCACGGCCTGGGCGAGGCGCAGCGGTTCGCCCCAGTCGACACTTCCCGGACGGCCGGTCTTGACGTCGCAGAAGCCGCAGTTGCGCGTACAGGTATCGCCGAGCAGCAAAAAGGACGCCGTCCGGAACTCGCCCCAGCACTCGCCGATATTTGGGCAAGCCGCCTCCTCGCAGATGGTGTGCAGCCCCTGTTCGCGCATCAGGTGCTTCAGTTCCTTGAAGTGTGGTCCATGCGAGAGCGGCACTTTCAGCCACTCCGGCCGCCGCCCGATCACCGCGGGCGCATCCGGCGACAGGGCCTCGGTCCGCCTCGGCCCCCGAGGGAGACGGGGTTCAGAGGTCAGTGATTCAGCGGGAATCAGCACGTCAGTCAAGTGCGGCCCTGAAACCCGCTGAAAGCGATCGACAGCAGGTACATCTGAAGGGAATCAGCATCTCGGCAAGCGCAGCTGTCAACCCCATGGAATAGTGGGGTTGGAGGTGAGTAAGTCCGGGGGAACCATCAACTTCAGACAAGCATAGCTTTCAAACCCCGTGGGGTCGCGTTCAGGCCGAGGGTAAACCGAGGCCGGCTAGTAGAGGGGGTACTCGACTGTTTCGAGCTGGCGCTTGAGTTCGCGCAGGAATTTGAGGGCGCCGGCACCGTCGAGGACGCGATGGTCGAAGCTCAGGCAACTGTTCATCATGTGGCGCACGGCGATGGCGTCTTCGGCGAGGACGACGGGGCGTTTGACGATGGCTTCCATGGTGATGATGCCCGCCTGGCCGACGGGAACGATCGGCTGGCTCATGATCGAGCCGAGCGAGCCAGGGTTGTTGACGGTGAACGTCGCGCCCTCCAGGTCTGCCAGGCTCAACTTGCCGGAGCGCGCCTTCTGCACGATCTGGCGAAGCGCCGTCGCGATGCCAGCGACGCTCAGCTGATCGGCATCGCGCATGACCGGCACGACCAGACCGTTGTCGAGCGAGACGGCAATGCCGAGGTTGTGCTGGCGATACAGCCGGACGTGATCGCCGGCCCACGTCGCGTTGAGCTCGGGCACCGCCTGTAAGCACGCCACAACGGCCTTGATGAAAAACGGCAGGTAGGTCAGCTCGTAGCCGGCGCGCGCCTGCCACTCAGCCTGAAGCGTGTGTCGCTGCCGCACGAGGTTGGTCAGGTCGATCTCGACGAGCGACCAGGCGTCGGGGATCTCGGCGCGAGCGCGCGTCATGTGCTCGGCGATCGCGCGGCGCATCGGCGACAGCGGCCGGTCTTCAGCCCCGGCGACCGGACCGGCGCTCACGGACGGGCGGACCGGGGTGGGCGGGGCCGCGGCAGGCGCGGTGACCGCGGAATCGGGACGGGCGGACGTGGCCTGGGCGCCGCCGGGTGGGGAGGCGGACGTGGCCTGGGCGCCCCCGGGCGGCGAGGCGGACGCCGCCGCGCGCGGGTCGGCAATCGCACGCTCGACGTCTTTGCGGGTGACCCGG
This sequence comes from Chloroflexota bacterium, assembly GCA_035309865.1. Taxonomy (GTDB): domain Bacteria; phylum Chloroflexota; class UBA6077; order UBA6077; family CF-72; genus CF-72. The sequence continues at coordinate 11,781 of DATGER010000233.1, read as the reverse complement.
CCGTGCGCGCCGCTGCCCTGAATGGTCGTCAGATCGATCGCGTGCTCTTCCGCCATGCGCAGCACGACCGGCGTGTAGAAGCGCTTGACACCCGGTTCCTCGGCGCCGCTGACGGACGAGTGTGCGTCGTCCTCATCGCCGCGCGTGCCGACGACGCCGCCGCCCGCGGTCTTGTCGTACGTGAACGTTCGCGCGGGCGGCGCGCTGGCGGCTGACGCGGCTGGCGCGCGGTGCGTCGTCGTACCTTCGGGACCCTGCGCCCCCGGAGCGTCGGCCGACACTGGAGTCTCGGCGACGGTGGGTGTCTCGTCGCCGATGATGGCCATGTCACTCTTGACCGCGGCGGTGGTGCCTTCGGGCAACAGGATCTGCTGCAGGATGCCCGCGACGGGGCTCTGCACCTCAGCGTTGACTTTGTCGGTCTGAATCTCGACCAGCGGCTCGTCTACCTCGATCCGGTCACCCGGGTTCTTCAGCCAGCGGCCGATCGTCCCCTCGGAGACCGACTCGCCAAGCTGCGGCATCTTTATGACAGTGTTGGCCATTGGCCCCCTCAGTACTCAGCCAATCTACGGGCCGCGATAAAAACGTCGTCAGCGTTGGGCAGGATCGCCTCTTCCAGCGTCGGTGCGTAGGGGATGTGCGTGTCGGCCGCCGCCAGGCGCACGATGGGGCCGTCAAGCTCCTCGAAGCACTCTTCCGCGATCAGCGCGGCGACTTCGGCGCCGATGCCGCCGGTCTTGTTGTCCTCGTGCAAGATCAGCACTTTGCTGGTCCTGGCCACGCTCGATTTGATGGCGTCGGTATCGAGCGGCAACAGTGTGCGCAGGTCGAGTATCTCGACGTCGATGCCCTCAGCCGCCAGGCGCTCGCTCGCCTCCAGCGCCAGGTGTACCCCGACGCCGTACGTGATGATGCTGAGGTCACGCCCCGGGCGCTTCAGGTCGGCCTTGCCAAGCGGGATCACGTAGTCCTCTTCGGGCACCTCGCCGCGCAGGCGGCGGTAGCTCTTCTTGTGCTCGAAGAACAGGACGGGATCGTCGTCCCGAATCGCGCTCTTGAGCAGGCCTTTGCAGTCAAAAGGCGTGCTGGGGATCACGATTTTCAAACCAGGCACGTGAAAGAACAGCGCCTCAACGCTCTGCGAGTGGTACAGCCCACCGTGGACACCGGCGCCAAACGGCGCCCGGAACACGACCGGACAGGAAAATGTCCCGTTGGACCTGTAGCGGATTTTGGCGGCCTCGTTGACGATCTGATCATAGGCAGGATGGATGTAGTCGGCGAACTGGATTTCAGCCACCGGCCGCAGACCATTCATGGCCGCGCCAATGGCGACACCGGCGATCCCGAGCTCGGCCAAGGGCGTATCGATGACGCGGTTTTCGCCGAACTGCTTCTGTAGTCCGTCGGTAGCGCGGAAAACGCCGCCGTGAACGCCAACGTCCTCGCCGAGGACGATGACGCTCGCATCGACCTCCATCTCCTCGAACAGCGCCTGGCGGACGGCCTCGACCAGGCTCAGAATGGCCACTAGTGCTCCCGAGCTGCGCGGAAATCGGGCACGCGCAGGCCCGCGTACACATGATCGAAGGCCGTCTCGGCCAACGGCGCGGCAGCCGCCTCGGCCTGCACGAGCGCCTCGGCGACGGTCTTCTGAATTCGCCGACGCAGCGCGGCCTCAGCTGCGGTGGTCAGCAAGTTGTGCGTTCGCAGGTACTCGCCGAAAACGTGGACCGGATCCTTCTGGCGATCTTCTTCGCGTTCACTTTCGGGGCGGTAGCGGCGGTCGTCGTCGTCTGACGAGTGCGGCGTCAACCGGACGACGTTCGACTCGATCAGCGTTGGGCCTTCGCCAGCCCGGGCGCGATCGGCGGCCTCCTTGACGGAGCGGTAGACGGCGAGCGGGTCGGTACCGTCGACCGACGCGCCGAACATGCCGTAGCCAACGGCGCGGTCGGCGACGCTGCGCACGGCCATCTGCTTCGAGGCGGGGACGCTGATGGCGTAGTGGTTGTTCTCGCACACGAAGATGGCGGGCAACTTGTGAATCGCGGCGAAGTTGAGGCCCTCGTGAAAATCGCCTTTGGAGGACGCGCCATCGCCAAAGTAGACGATGCTGACCCCGCCGTCGCCGCGGATTTTGCTGGCCAGCGCGGCACCGGTGGCGTGCGGGATCTGGGTGGCGACGGAACTGCCGCTGGTCAGAATGCGCGCGCGGGCCAGGCCGTAGTGGGCGGGCATCTGGCGCCCGCCGCTCATCGGGTCATCAGCCCTGGCGAGCGCGGATAGAAACGCCTCGAGGGGGGTGACGCCAAAGGCCAGCACCGCCGCCAGGCTGCGGTAGTACGGGACCATGACGTCCCGACCGAGATCGAGCGCGAATGCGCTGCCGACGCCTGAGCCCTCGTGGCCCTGACACGAAATGTGGAAGGCTTCGCGACCCTGTCGGTTGAGGATCCACTGCCGCTCGTCGATGATCCGCGCGAGCAGCATGACCTCGAACATCTCGAGCATCCGCTCGGGGCTCAGGCCGAGTTCGACGTGAACCGGGCGGTGCGTGACGACTCCGTTCGAGCCTCGCGGACGGACCGCCTCTTCTACAGGCACGGGGGTCTTCCGTCGTGCTGGCACCATTGCCACCCTGGAACTCATCCTAACATCGTGGGATCGAGGGTCGTGCCAGTTACACGCGGCCGAGACACGTACGGCGAATCGGCGATCCAGAAGCGCCAGGGTTTGGCAGCCCAGTCGCCGGCGTAGTCGACGCCGATTCGTCGGCCGGTCCGCACGTGCTCGTCCACGATGCTGGCCGCATCTTCGAGAAAAAACCTCCCGTTGACCAGGTCGCTGCCGTTGCAGGTCCGATCGATGTGCAGCGCTCGGCACACGAGCGCTGGGCCGCCGCCGCGGTCGGCATTGTCGAGCGGCTCGATGGCCCGCACCAGCACCGCGCCCGGGTAGCCATCGACTTCGGTGACGACGTTGAAGCAGTGGTGCATGCCGTAGATCAGGTACACGTACGCGACGCCAGCGGTGGCGTACATGAGCGCGCCGCGCCTGGTGGGTCCACTTCTGGCATGTGAGGCTGCATCGTTCGGCCCAACGTATGCCTCGGTTTCGACAATCCGCCCCGCTCTGCGAGTGCCATCGTCCTCGACGTGGACGAGGATCTTGCCCAGCATCTCACGGGCAACCACGAGCGTCGGGCGAGCGTAAAACGCGCGCGGCAGCACGGGCGTCACCCCGCGTGTTCGCGTCTGCCCGCATCGCTGCGCTCGCTCCCTTGCGATACCTGAAGGCAGGACTGTACGAGCGCCGCACCCAACGTACGGGCACGCTCTCGGGCGGTGAGCAAGACCCCCACTGGAATCTTGCCTCGCAAGCGAGCGAGCGCAGCGATGCGGGCAGACGCAAACACTCAGGGGGACGACGAATTACAGACTGCGGCCCGCTTCGTGTGCCAACAAAATTGCCTCGGCCACTTCGCGCATGCTTTTGCGCGAGTTCATGCTGAGCCGCTGGATGCGACGGAAGGCTTCGGCTTCTTTCAGGCTCTGGCTGTCCATGAGCACGCCTTTGGCGCGTTCGACCAGCTTGCGGGTCTCGAGCGTTTCCTGCGTCTGCGAGAGGTCCTGCTGGATCTGGCGGACCTCGCGCCAACGTTCGAGCGCGACTTCGATCGCCGGTTTCAGCTGGGCTTCGGCGAACGGTTTCACCAGATACCCCATGACCCCGGCGTCGACCGCGCGATCGACGAATTCCTTGTCAGAGTAGGCGGTCAGCAACAGCACCGGCGTGACGCGTTCCAGAGACAACGTCTCGGCCGCGCTGATGCCGTCGAGCTCGGGCATCTTGATGTCCATCAAGACCAGGTCCGGCTTGAGCGTGCGCGCCAGATTGACCGCCGCGACGCCGTCGCCGGCCTCGCCGATGACGGTGTACCCCAGGTTTTCCAGCATCTCCCGCAGGTCCATACGGGAGATGACCTCGTCTTCGGCAAGCAAGATACGCGTGTCCGACATCGGGGCTACTACTCCGCCTTGGATATCCACTTCGGGAAGGACACGACCGCGCGCACGCCTTGCCCGTTGGCTAGCTCGAATTGGCCTTTGAGATCCTCGCGGACCAGGCTGCGCACGATTTGCAGTCCCAGACCACCCTGGCTGACCTGATCGAAATCGTGCGGCAGGCCGCGCCCGTCGTCCTGGATCTCGATATACAGGCTATCGTCCTGCTCCGCCAGTCGGACCACAATACTCCCCCCGGGCAAGCCGACAAACGCGTGCTCCACCGCATTCTGGACCAGCTCGTTGATGATCAGCGCGCACGAGGTCGCTTGCTGGGCGGGCAAGCTGAACGTCCGCAGACCCTCCAGCGACAGGGTGATCGGACGGGTGTGGTCGAGCACGCCGTTGCGCACTTCAGCCAGGATGCGATTGGAGACCTCGTGGATGTTGATGACGCTGGTCTCTTCGTGGCTCAGGAACTCGTGCACGACGGCGATTGAGATGATTCGCCCGATGGTTTCGCGCAGCTGGTCGGCGACTTCGGGGTGACCCGTGCGCCGCGCTTGCAGCCGCAACAACGCGGCGATGGTTTGCAGGTTGTTCTTCACCCGATGGTGAATCTCCTGGATCATCGCGGTCTTGATCTTCAGCTCTTGCTCCTTCTGCAGTTCGTCGGTGACGTCCTCGATGGCCACAATCGCGCCCGTCGGCACGGCTCGATGACCTGTGAGCAGGGTCGGCCAGGTCGCGCTCCCGCCGGATACCAGCGGAACGACCCGCTTGATCCAGACCAGCTCGTGCTCCTGCACGCGCTGCTCCAGACACACGCCGCGCTCCATGGCTTTGAAGCAGATGTACTCGTTGGTTTCCAGTTCCTGGAGCTGTGTTTTGACCAGGTTGTCGGCGTACCCGAGGCGTCGGTAGAGGTACTCGGCGGGCGCGCTCAGGTACTCGATGCGGCCGGCCGAGTCGATCACCATGATGCCGTCGTGGACGCCCAGCCGCCCCAGTTTTTCGCCGCCCCGCAAACGGCCGGCGACGATCAGGTCGCGCGCGCGGGCAACCGCGCGGCGGAAGGTCGCGTGGCGCTTGCGCTGGCGCTCATGTTCGATCAGGAGCATCTCGCTGCGCAGCGCGCCGACGACGTCGCCGTGCTCGTTGCGAATCGCGAACACCTCCTGGAGGACCGGTGCGCCCCGGATGACCGTGGTCGTCACCTGATTTCTGACGCGACCGTCGAACACGACTCGAAAGACGAGGGGCGCCTCTTCGCGGGCCATCGTGCGGCCGATCGCCACCGGCAGGGCGTACGGGCTGGGCACCGGGACGGGCTGCGCCTGGGCGACGACCACGACCTGATCGTCGGCGACCGCGAACAGCACGGCATCGGCGTGGGTGAGGTCCGCCAAAAGTGGCAGGTGCCCGGCGACGTTGTCCAGGAGCGCGCGGTCGGCCGCTGACAGGCGCGTACAGGTGGCGTATGGACCGAGGTCGGCCGCCGCTGCCGGCTCCGGGTCCAGGTCGTCATGCAACAGTTCGGGCTCGAGGGCAACCATGTTCACCTCAGCTCGCGGTGTGCATCTCGCGGCTGCCGAGCCCGGCGAGCAGGCCCGTGCCGGCCCAGACGATCGGCAGCAGCAGTTCGGTGAACGGCGCGTGCGTCACCGAACCCACGCCCCAGAGGAGCAGGACGAAAATGATCAGGCCGAGGACCTGCCGAATGCCCGGTCGCCTCAACTGGACGTCCAGGGCGATCTTGGCAGCCAGGCCCGCCAGCATCCCGACCACGTAGAGCCCGATGTACAACAGCAGCACGGGAGAAACTAGATTGTAACTGTGGTTGACGTGCTCGTTCGTAGCCTGTCAGGGCTGGCGCAAAGCATCGAAGTTCGAGCGCACCGGCTGGTTGTGGACGAGCCGCTCGAGGCTGGCGGAGCCGACGCTGGGCCGAACCCGTACGAGTTGTTGCTGTCGGCGCTGGGAGCGTGCACGGCCATCACCGTGCGGCTCTACGCCCAGCGCAGGGGCTGGCCACTCGAAGGTGTTGAGGTAGCGCTGCACCACGAGCGCATCCACGCCGAGGACTGCGCCAACTGCGAAACCCAGGAGGGTTTCATCGACAACATCACCAAGGACCTGAGGTTTCTCGGCCCGCTAGGCGCGGACCAGCGCCTGCGCCTGGCCGAAATCGCTGAGCGCTGCCCCGTCCAGCGCACGCTCACCCACGAGGTGCACATCGAGCAGCGCGTCGCACCCGGGGACTGAGCACGCACCAGGTCGATAGACACCTCGGCCTCGCCCGCGGTTGCATGCCAGCCAGGCTTCGACGTCCCCGGCGCAGTAAACGCAGCGATGCGGAGAGCAGCGAAATTTACGCGGGCTCGATCCGGACGGCGCAGACTTTGTATTCGGGCATGCCGTTGGGGTCGTAGACATTGTTCGTCAGGAAGTTGGCGGCGGCGCCCTGGAGGCTGACGAAGGGCATGAAGAGCTCACCGCGGGATACCTCGTCGTTGACGCGGGCCTGACAGACGATGCTGCCGCGGCGGGAGGTGACCTGGACCAGGCGGCCGTCAAGTACCCCGTAGGTATCGGCGTCGATCGGATTGATCGTGACCTGCACCCGCGGGACCATGTCGACCAGGCCGTCCACGCGCGTGGTCATCGTGCCGCCGTGCCAGTGGTACAGCACGCGGCCCGTATTCAACACGATCGGGTAGATATCGTCGGGTAACTCCATCGCCGCGGGTCCCTGGCGGACGGGCGTGAGGCGGGCCAGGCCGCCCGGCCGCGGAAAATCCGAGGTGTAGAGGTTCGGCGTGCCGGGGTGGTCCGGCGACGGGCACGGCCACTGGATGCCTCCCTCGCGATCCAGCCGGTCGTGGCTGATTCCGGCAATGATCGGCGTCAACGAAGCCATCTCGTCCATGATCTCGCGCGGCGACCTGTAGCTGAACTGGCTCGCATCGAGCCCCAGGCGGCGACAGACGCGCCGCGCGATGTCGCAGGTGATCTCCCAGTCGGGACGAGACTCGCCGACGGGCGCCAGTGCCGCGCGCACCCGCTGCACACGCCGCTCACTGTTCGTGAAGGTGCCCTCTTTCTCGGCGAATGACGTCGCGGGCAACACGACGTGCGCGGCCTCGGCGGTCTCTTGTAGGAAGATGTCCTGGACGACCAGGAACTCGATGTTGTGCATGGCGTCCCGCGCGTGACTCAGGTTGGCCTCGTCCAGGAACGGGTTCTCGCCGACCACGTACATCGCCTTGAGATCGCCGCGACCGGCCGCCTCGACCATCGACGTCACCGTCAAACCCGCGGGTCGCTCGGTCATCTGACCCCAGGCCGCACCAAACTTTGAACGGTTCGCCGCCGTGAGCGCTTGATAGCCGGGCAGGTTGTCAGGAATGCAGCCCGCGTCACCACAGCCCTGGACGTTGTTCTGACCGCGCAGCGGCGAGATGCCATTGCCGGGCTTGCCGGCCATCCCCGCGGCCAGCGCCAGGTTGATCACCCCGTGCGCGTTCGCCGTGCCATTCGAGTGCTGGCTGATGCCCATGCCCCAGATCATGCAGGAGCCGCTGAACGCCGGTTTGCCGAACGCGCGCGCGGCGGCGATGAGATCTTTTTCGGGCACCCCGGTGATAACGGACGTCACCGCCGGCGGATACTCACGCACCGCCTCGGCCCACTCGGCAAAACCTTCGGTGCGAGTACGGATGAATTCTGTATCCGCCAGGCCCTCGTCGAGCAGCACGTACGCCAGACCGTTGAAGAGCGCGACGTCCGTGCCAGGGAGCTGGCGCAGCCAGATGTCGGCGTAGTAGTTCAGCTCGGTCCACTTCGGATTGACGACGATCAGCGTCGCGCCGCGCTTGACCGCCCGCCTGAATCGGACCGTGACGACCGGGTGGTTCGACGAGCTGTCCGAGCCCACGACCATCAGACAGCCAGCGTTTTCATAGTCCAGATACGAGTTGCTGGTCGCGCCGCTGCCCAGCGACTGCAACATCGCGTGCACCGACGGCGAATGACAGAGTCGCGTGCAATGATCGACGTTGTTGCTGTCCATGACCGAACGTACGAACTTCTGAATGACGTACGCGTCTTCATTGGTGCCCTTGGCCGACGCCAGCGCGCCGAATGAGCCACGATGCTCGACCAGTTTGTCTGCGACCAGATCAAGCGCTTCATCCCAGCTCGCCCGTTCGAGCTGCCCATGGCGACGGATCAAGGGGTATTTGAGTCGATCACGATGGTTCACGTACTCGAACCCGAAGCGGCCCTTGACGCACAGCATGCCCTGGCTGGACGGGTTGGCCGGCTGATCGTCCGAGCGAACGATCGCGTCGTCAGCCGAGACGTCCAGTTTGATGGCACAGCCAACGCCGCAATACGGGCAGGTGGTATCAACGCGCTTCACGGGCTCGGCGCGCACTTTCTTGGGGTAGATGGCGCCGGTCGGGCAAGCCGCGAAACATGAGCCGCACGAGGTGCAGATCGATTCGCGCAGCGGCTGATCGGCGAACGTGCCCACCTTCATCTCGGCTCCGCGACCCAGGAGCGCGATGGCGCCGATGTGCTGGACTTCGTCGCAGGCGGTCACACACCGGGCGCACAGGATGCACTGCTGCATGTCCAGGACAAAGAACGGGTTGCTCGCGTCGACTGAGGGGTCGGGAAGCGGCGCAAAACGCGGCGTCTCGATGGCGTGGGCGCGGGCGGCGTCGACCAGGTCATTGTGCGTATTGGGCCGGTTCGTCTGGCAGGCGTCCGGGTGCATGCCCAGCGTGAGTTCGATCACGCCGCGCCGGATGCGCGCGGCGGCCGGTGAGGCGACGCTGATCTGCATGCCGTCGGCGCATGGCGTCGTGCACGAGGCCGGGAAGCCACGCAAGCCCTCGATCTGAACCAGGCACGACCGACACGCGCCGCGGGCCTTCTGGTCCGGGTCCTTGCACAGTTGCGGGACGTAGACCCCCGCGGCATTGATCGCATCCAGGGCGCTGGCGCCGACCGGGACGTCCACGGACTCGTCGTCAACTTTCACGTGGAGGAGGGTGGTCGGAGCGTCGACGATCACTGCCACAACTATGCGACCCCGTTGGTCGAGACGCACACCCCCGCGGCGCAGCGCCCGGCCCGGTGCTCGCGGACGGCGTCTGGAAAATGTCTCAGCAGGGCGCGGACGGGGTTGGGCGCCATCTGGCCCAGACCGCACAGCGAACCAAATGCCAGTACGTCGTTCAACTCGTCGATGGTTTCCAGCGTCTCGGGCGGCGCCGTACCTGCTCGCAGGCTGTCGAACAGGCCGAGCAAGCGAACGGTGCCTTCGCGACACGGCGTGCACTTGCCGCACGACTCGCGCGAGTTGTACGCCACCGTGTCCCGCACGGCGGCGACCACGCACTCATGGGGCGTCAGCGGGACGATCCCGCCAGCGCCGAGCACCCCGCCGACCGCTTGGAGTGGCTGCACGTCATACGGCGTATCAAGCAGGGACACCGGTAGGATCGACCCGGAGGGTCCGCCGACCAGCATCGCGGCAATATCGCCCGCGCTCCCGCCGCCATACTCGTCGACGATGCGCCGCAACGTTGTTCCCAGGGGCACTTCGTACAGGCCCGGCTGACGAACCGCGCCCGCCAGGCTGACCAGCTTGGTCCCAGGCGTGTCCGGTGTACCAACGGACCGGAACCACGCGGGCCCATTGCGGATGATGTCTGGCAGGTTGGTCAGCGACTCGACGTTGTTGATGACAGTCGGGCTTGCTTGCAGGCCCGCGACCGCTGGGAATGGCGGCCGAGCCAGCGGTTCGGCCCGCTGGCCGTGGATGGCGTTGATGAGGGCGGTTTCCTCACCCAGAACGTAGCCACCTGCGCCCAGGCGCACTTCAACAGGTACCTGGACTGCACCGAGCCGACGCGCCTGCTCCAGCGCTACTAACAGCCGCTCGCGAGCGAGCGCCGCCTCGCCATTGACGAAGATGACGACATCCGTGGCGCCAATACCCAGCGCGGCGATCAGAACGCCCTCGAGGACGCGGTGCGGGTCCCCTTCGAGCAGATGCCGGTCTTTGTAGATGCCTGGTTCGCCTTCTTCGGCATTGACCAGTAAGAATTTCTGCTGGGCCGGGGTGTTGCGGGCCGTTTCCCACTTCGCGCCGACGGGAAAGTACGCGCCACCGCGGCCGCGAAGGCCTGAATCGCGCACGAGTTCCCAGACGCGATCGCTCCCCAGGCTGAGCGCTTCGCGCAGGGCGTCGTAGCCGCCGGCCTGGAGGGGATCGATTCTGCCAACGTCGCCGAGTAGGCGCTGGTCCGGGGGCCGCGTCCACGTGGTGTGCCCACCCGATTCGCTGGTCCAGGTGTCGCCGCCGTCGGCGCTGATCGCCGGGGCTTGCCAGCAGTTGCCAGCGCAGCCGACACGCGTCGCGGCGGCATGTTGTGTGTCGGCCACGGCGCGGCTGCAGGTGCCGTCCTGCACCAGGGCGGGCGGGTGTCGCAGCGTCCACGGAGACGGCGCCAGGGCGCCTCGGCCGACCAGGCGACCGTCGATTTCGGCGGCCGGCCCCACGCCGCAGATGAACAGGCAGTCGGCTTCGCGGACGGTGGCGTGTGGCGGAACGCGCTCACGCAGCGCCTCCGCGCCCGCGAGGCGACAACTCGCGCCGACGCACACGCGCATGACGTACTCAGCCGGCTCGGCCAGGTTGAAGTCGGGGAACGACGAGGCGATCCCGTACACCTCGCTCCTGGGCACGCGCAGGTGTGCGCCCACGAGTTCGAGCACGTCGCCCTGGAGCCAGCCGAGCGCATCCTGCACCTCGTGGAGCGCGGGCAACAGAAATGTCCGCCGCCGCGGATAGGCGCGAATGCGGTCGGCGAGGTCGGCGGACACGTCCACGGCGCTGACGATTGTGCCGCAAACACCCTCGCCTCGTATCAGTACGGCTTTCTAAAAAAGTTGTTGCGGGCTGATGAGGGCAGGCCGTTCGGCACCGCGGGCGGGGTCGTAGGTGGGGCGGGCCTGTCCATCAAGCCACTCAACGCGCGGGCAGGCTCAACAACAAGAGACGGTTTTGGAAAAAGTTGTTGTGGGGTCGTACGGGCAGGCCGTTCGGCACCGCGGGCGGGGTCATACGTGGGGCGGGCCTCGCCATCAAGCCACTCAACGCGCGGGCCTTCCGCGCAGCGACCGTTCGTGCGAGGCCCGCTCCTGGGGAACATCCGAACCACCGAGCGGCTGCGCACTTCGCCTGCGGGCGGTAGCTTCGCGTACATAAAAAGTGGGCCTCGTCGTTGCACACGTCGCGGTTGCGCTGGTGCCCGCGTTACTCCAGCCTCGAAGCATGGCCGCCCGCAGGCGAAGTGCGAAGTGCGTGGCCCGCGCGCGGAGGTTCGGATGTTCCCCAGGAGCGGGCCTCGCACGGACGGTCGCTGCGCGGAAGGCCCGCGCGTTGAGTGGCTTGATGGCGAGGCCCGCCCCACCTACGACCCCGCCCGCGGTGCCGAACGGCCTGCCCGTACGACCCCGCAACAACTTTTTTAAAAGCGTACTTGTGTTTTGCTTGGTGGCGCGTTGAGCGGCTTGATGGCGAGGCCCGCCCCCAACTCTTTTTAAACCGTCTCTTGTCCGCGCCGCGACTGAACGCGGGAAACGTGAAACCCGCTACCGTCAGAGGGGTGGCTCCGCCGCGCGCCGGGATTGTCATCGTGGCCAACCGGGGACCGAATGACTTCGTCTGGCAGGACGGCGTCTGGGTCACCCG
>DATGER010000232.1:0-20964 GCA_035309865.1 Chloroflexota bacterium | reverse complement strand
GACGCTGCACGCGCCGCGTGATTCCAAGCCGACGAGCCTCCAAAAATCTCAGGGCGATTCAGATCGCCTTCGCGATGCGTCGACGTACCAGCGGCGACAGTTCGGATCAGCGCGCCGTCGAATAGCCTGCCGATCAGCTCACGTGGTAGATGCCCAAGCGACGACCGAGCAATGGCTTCGACCACAGCGTGGTCCTGCTCGACATCAAACATGGCGACTTGCCCAGCCACGTTATCGCGCCAAGCATTGCGTGCCCAGCCGCGAACTTTTCCGCGGTTGGAGCGAGCGGAGTCAGTCGCGAGCAGGTACGTTCCCGAAGCCGTCAACCTAGAAGGCGAGGACGACGGCCGGCACGTCCGGCCTCACGACGGGAGGTTTGGGTCGAGGTACCCGCCGACGTCGAAGCAAGCCCCGTCGCGGTTCTTCGTGCTCGCGTCACCTGCTCTGAATTGCCTCCCGCGCAACAAGACCTGTGATACTGTAGCAGGAACACTTGTTCTAATTGGGAGGTCGGTAGGAGGCGGTGCCGTCTGCTCGGCTGAAGCCAACGCTCGATCTGCGCGTGCAGCTCGTCAAGCACCGCGATGGGCGTCGCTCGTACGTCGTGCTCGACTTCGTCAGCGGTTCGGTTCACAGCCGCGCGGACAAATTCTTGTCGTCGTTTGGCGAAGGAACACAGCGGACATATGCCTACCATCTCGTTGATCATCTTCGCTGGCTGGCGGCGAACGGCTATCGCGAAGACAGCGTCACCGTCCAAGATCTCACGCGCTATCTGGCGTTGTGCGACAGCCAACACTACGGCCCGCTGGGAACGCCCTGGCGCGTCAATCCCTTGGGGGACAGCGCGCTCGCCGTACGTGCGACGTGCCTCAAGGGCTACTACCTTGACTTGACGACGCGCGAGCAGGTGAACGCCGAGCTCCGTGCGGCGCTGTCTATCGGGCGCGTGCCCAACAGTACCGATCGGGACAGATCAATGCTTGGGCACCTCTCTACGTCGTTAGTCGCAAACCCGTTATCCCACGGAGCCGCGCCGAGGAAGCTTCCCCGCATGCTTCCGGACGGAACCCGTGAGGCGATGCTCGAGGCGGTCCGAACAGCTCGCGACCGGATGATCGTGACCTGGTTGAGCGACTCCGGCATGCGGATCGGTGAGCTCTGCGGACTGTGGTTCTGCGATGTGCACCTGCGGAAAGACTATCCGTGTGGCGAGCGCAAAGCGCCCCACGTGCACGCCGTCAAGCGAGTCAATCCCAACCGTGCCAGTGCGAAGACCGGACTCCCAGCCGTAGTAGTCGACGGCGTCGTCTGTGGAGGCACTATCCGCCGCGCAAGCCTTGCGATGGTCGCCAGCTACCACGAGTACCTCGCCGAGGACTACCACGGGATTCGAGCGCTCGCCAAGACAGATCTCGTCCTGGTCCAGCTCGCCGGTAAGCACACAGGTGATGCCCTGAGCACACACGGTGCTCGGCAGATGCTCGAGCATGCCGGCCGCCGTGCAGGCCTGGGGCTGATCAAGCCACATGCTTTTCGCCATACCTGGGCCACAGCTTTGACCGAAGCGACCGGCGGCAACACCAAGGCCGTCGCCGACGAGGGCGGGTGGATGATTGCCCGGACCGTGGAGGTGACCTATGCGCACCTGGCGGGAGATCCCGCACTGGAGGCTGCGCTGAAGCAGATCTGGGGCGAGCACGCGTGAGCGGTGTTTTGCACCCCGTCGTCCTGGTGCATGACCTGGTCCACCTGGATCCGCTGGATCGGTTGCACACGCTAATCGGCGCCGACAACTTCGACCCCCGCCTGCGTGAGGAGCCGATCACATTCGACATCCACGACCCGATTTACGGATACAGGTGCGGCATCCAGGGCTGCCTTCAGCACAGCACACAAGCGACATGGTGGTGCACCAGGCACGCTCAGGAACGCCTGGAGGCGCTGCGCCCCGGTATCGGAGAAGCACACTGGAAGGCCACAGCTGTGCCATACGTCAAGCGGTCCGCGGTCGCGACGCATTGCCGCATGCCCGCGTGCCGATTCTGCCCGGACCGGGACGCCGTCGCCGGCGGCCTGTGCCGTCGACACGAGGTCCTCTATCACCAAGCCCGAAGGAGGGCTGGACCTCGCTTCGTTGAGGCCGCGTGGGTCGCCCGACAGGTTGCTCTACCCGGTGCTGGGAATTGCCAGGTCCGCAATTGCCAGAGACGGGCAGAGGCGGAGCCGCGCCTCTGCATCCACCACCACAAGCGTTGGCGTGAGGCCGGCTCACCGCGGGACCTGAAGATGGAGCGGTGGCTGTTCCGGGCTGGTGGGGATCCGAACGCCGGGGTCGTCTTTCTCGCTCGCTTGCCGGCTCTGCTCGCGGCCGAAATCCGCTACGCACTCTGGGCGCACGCGAAGAGCATCGCGCCAGCGCGATGGCATCCGATGTGGTTACGTACGCTGGTCAAAGCCTGTGCCGAAGCCGGCGTGACCTCCCTGCTCGAGCTGGACCCTGAGGATCGCGGCTGGACACCGCAGCCTACGAGGGTGAACCGCATCGCACGGGAAATGCGCATGCACGTCGACGCGGTGCACCGTACGCGGGCCGACACACGTGAGTTTGGCTATTTGGATCCCAACTATTGGGGGTATCGGTTCGCGCAGCGCCGCTCTGCGTTTGACTTGACGCCGATCTCGCAGCGCTGGCTGCGTGAGCTGACCTGGGATTACCTGGCCGGCGTTCTGGATGGGCCTCAACGGCCGCGAAGCCCCGGACCGTTCGAACAGGTCCGGCGCTCGCTGATCTGCTTGAGTGCCTACCTGACCGAGTGCGACCCCTACAAAGGCACCAGACCCCAGGCGCTCACACAAGCATCGGCCAGGGACTTCGTCGCCGACTTCAGTCGGCGCGTAGCCAACCGCCAGCACGTCCGCGGCGTCTTCAATCTCGATGGGTCGCCGTCGGTAGCCACGCCCACGACGTACGCCCTGGCGATGAACGCCGTGCGACGGGTAATGCGCTCAGCTATGGACACCGGTGCCGCGGCAACCGTTCAACTCTCGCGCGAGTTCATCATCGGCATCCCATACGGTGGCGCGCTCTCGCACCGGAACCCAAGACCGTTCAGTGACCCGGTGCTCCGTGAGTTGAGCGACCCGATGAACATCAGACTACTCGACGAGCGAGATCCGCACGATGGTGGCTTTGCTGACATCTGGTCGATCCAGGTGTGCTGCGGACGCCGCATCAGTGAGGTCGTCAATCTGCGGTTCGATTGTGTGAGTGAACACCTGGGCAGGCCCTGGATGTGGGTGGATATGACGAAGGTCGGCAAACTTGACTACGCGGTCCAGATCCCGCGCTCCGTCTACGACATCGTCCTGGCGCGTCAAGCCAAGACGCTTGAGCGGTTTCGGCAGAAGCACGGGCACGAGCCAACGGCCAAGGAGAAACGCACAATCGCGCTGTTCCCGAGCCGGGTAACAAACCCGACCTTCGCGCGATCCGTGGCCACCGGAACGTTTACCAGCGCCTTCAAAGACTGGATCGAGTCTGACCAAATGAGACTTCCAGGCCACACGACCCACCAGGCCCGCCACACTCTTGCAACACGGCTGGTGAAAGCGGGCGCCAGCATGGCCCACGTGAAGACGGTCCTGGGGCACGTCTCGGAACGAATGAGTGACTCCTACGTCCTGATTGCCGGATCTCAGGTCGAGCCCTTCCTCCAGCAGGTCTGGGATGCCGGACCAGGTAACGCCAATCCAGGGCGGGTCGTCCTAACGCCGACAACACATGACAGGACGACCGCAGAACAACTGTTAGTCGACCTCGCGGCGGTCCCCACAGAACACGGCCTGTGTACGTTCAAGCCCGTCGTCGGCGGCTACGATTGCCCTTTCGATCGCCAGTGCAACTCCTGCGAGCACTTCGTGCTCACCGGCGCAGACTATGGCTACTGGAAACGACAGGAGCAGCGGTGGGCCACGCTGGCCGAAGGCGCTCCTGACGAAACTGCGCGCGACTACATCTACGGCGCATTTGAGAAGAGCTCCCAGGCCCTGGCCGGCCTTGAAAAGGCGCTTCTGGCACTCGGGTTGCTCGACCAGGCAAAGGAGCTCGATCTTCGCAGCCCACACCAGGACTTCTTTGACCCAATCTGGAGACAGGGTTGGCGCGCTGGGGACTTGGTCGACATCGGCTCCGGGAAGGAAGCCTCAGAGAACCACGAGCCGCTGACGAATGGACCTGGCAAGGACAACGGCAGCCGCGAGTCGTGAAGCACGTGCTGGTACCCAAAACACCGCACGCGTGCCCCGACCCGAACAGGCAATCGACGCCCGCAGGCGCGCTGCTGCTTCGAAGGTTGCGGCTGTTGAAAAGGCCATTAAGGCGCTCGGTCGGACCGGGGCTCCACTCACGCGGATGGTCGTCGCTCGCCTTGCCGGAGTATCACGCTCGTTCACCTACGAGAACGACGTGGCGAACCGGATGATTACTGCCGCACAGGCAATGAGCCAGGTCCGAGCAGACGATCGCATCGAAACGAGAACTGCCCACCAAGAAGCGTCCTGGAGAGAGCGGGCGCTCAATGCCGTAGATGAAATCGCAACCTTGGTCGGGAGCTTGCCACCCAGCGTCGGTTCGTCGGTGACTTACTGGGACAATTGCGAGAGCCGGATGGCACCTGGATTGAACAGGATCGGAACCGTCTTCGCCGGGAAAACGAGCAGCTTCTTTCCGAGCGGAACCAGCTTCTACGTGAACGAAACGAACTCCAACGGAGACTGGACGGCGCACGGGCGAACATCTCGCGTCTGAATGAGCATCGTGTTCAAGAGCTTTTTCCTGACGGTCCAAGAGCACCGAAGTAGCCTCTCTATTACGTGCGACGGCGATTCGCCGGCGTGACATACACGGTGAGCCGAACTGGTTCGTCCGACACTCACCCGTGGTGTGGCGCACATGTACGACACACCGCCGACCGATTGTGCCTACTGGAAAGAGGATCGGGACCACCAGGCCTGAGCAGTGAAGTGGACGAGGCACATGAGGCCCTGCGGAACCTGGTGCGTGCCCGCGCCGATGCCAAAGCCGATGAGCTGCGGGCCAAACACCGCTTGAGCAAGTTTCTGCTGCGGCAGGGTTGCCGGCCGCCCAGCGGCGTGCGCAACTGGTCCCTGCGCCACCTGCAGTGGCTGCGGCAGCTCGAGTTCGAGCACCTACCTGACCGCGTAGTCTTCGCCGATTACCTGGCCGAAGTCACGGCCGCGGGTGAACGCATCAAACGCTTGGAGGTGGCGCTGCACCAGTGCGCCCAAAGCTCGAGCCAGGTCGCGGTCATCGGCGCGCTGCAGGCCTTTCGCGGCATCGGCTTTCTCAGTGCGGTCACGCTGGTGGCCGAAGCGGGTGATCTGCGGCGCTTCCGCACTGCCCCCCAGTTCATGGCCTACGCGGGGCTGGTGCCTTCCGAGTCGTCCAGTGGCGGCAAGCAGCAGCGTGGCTCGATCACGAAGACCGGCAACACCTTGTTGCGCCACGTCCTGGGTGAGGCGGCTTACCATGCGCGGCATGCGCCCCGCGTGTCGAGCACACTCAAGCAACGTCAGCGGGAGCTGCCACGTGAGGTGGTGGATCTTGCCTGGCATGCCCAGCTGGGGCTGCATGCCCGCTATCGCCATCTGAGCCTGCGCATCGGTTCAGTCAAGGCACTGACGGCGATCGCGCGCGAACTGGCAGGCTTCATCTGGGCCGCGGGCCACGTGCTCCAGGAGGTCCCGGCCGCGGCATGAACTGGGTTGGGTAGACGGCGCTGGTCGTGGTCGGGGCTGGCAGAGATTGCCGAGTATCCTCGTGCGCTCCTTTGTGGTATCGACCCACGTCCAGAAGTCTGAGGACACCTCGGTGACGAATCACTGTCATGCGGCTCCGGCGCAGCTGACCCGCGAATATCAGAGTGATCACCGTCGCTACGTCCTGACCCCGGCCACGACCTGCGCCGTTCACCCTGAGTCTCCACCCACCAACCCCTTGACAACACCCTTCCATATCAGGAGCTCAGCGGTATCCAGCCGTGGCTGACGCCCGCGGCCGCGGCCGGATTGGTGCTGATTCAACTCCTGGCGATCGGCTTCCACACCGGACGCGGCGAGTATGCAGCCCTGCCCGTCAACGTCGTGGTGGGTGCGTTGGCGGCATTCGTCGCCTACGGCCCAATCGCGCTGGTCCCTGCATGAACGTGACGACGCCTGCCTCGGAGCGCATCACGATCCCATGGCTGCCAGGTGCGACAGGGTCAGGAGCATTTATGCGGGCGATTGCGAGCACTCGAGCGGCGGCTGGGGTCGAACAGCCCCGAGGATGCACCTCAGCAGATCGTGCTCGAGCGCGCTTGCCGGCTCCGCAGTGTGCATCCGTCGGAACTGGCGCGCCTGGATCAGCGACACCACCAGCCAGGCGAGGGTATCGGGCGAGGCATCGTCGCGGATGGAGCCCTCGGCCTGGCCGCGTCGCAGGATGCCACTGATCACCCCGGCGGCATGCGCAACGCTACGGTGCAGCGCCTCCCGAACGCCCGCCTCGAGCTGGAGTCGGTGGGCATCGGCGAACAGGACGCCGAACATCGGGGCGGTGTGCAGGTGGTCGAGGTGCTCGGCGGCGAGGAGGTGAGACAACCAGCCGTGGACACTCCCGGATCGCTCAGCCACGTCGTTCAGGTAGTTTCCCGCCTCTCTGGATGCGCGTCCGAGGGCAGCGGCAAACAGGTCCGCCTTGGTGCCGAAGTTCTGGAAGATCACCGGCTCGGTGACGCCGACGCGGGCGGCGATGTCGGACATGCGCGTCTGATCGTAACCGGCACTGGCAAACATGGGGATGGCGACGTCGAGGATGGTCTCGCGCCGCGCCGCGGCGTCGAGCCGTTCGCGGCGAGGCCGCTGAGCAGGGCCGGCGGAGGCAGACGGGGGTGGCGCGCTCACCAGACGGCACCGGGGGCGAACAGGGGCACTGGGACTTGACAGCCGAGGTTAGCAGACACCATGCTTAGTCTAGACTAAGTTATGCTGGAGCTCCCGGGCCATGCCCGTCCACACGCCGCTCACGCACCTGTTCCCGAGCTCGTCGCATCCGGCCCCCACACGCGGCCACACGCTGGCCGCGCCGCGCTTCTACGAGACCTTTGCGAATGTCTTCTTCGTCGGTCGCCGACGCGCGACCTTTCAAGCGTTGATAGCAGCCGCCAGCGTCCAACCTGGTCAGCGCGTGCTGGACGTCGGCTGCGGCACCGGCTACTTCGCGCGCCTGCTCGCCCGCGCCGTTGGACCTGAGGGCCTGGTGGTCGGCGTCGATGCCTCGCCCGAGATGATCGGTTTCGCGCGCCGGACGGCGGGCCGCGCCGCGAATTGCCAGTTCCAGGTCGGGACAGCTGAAGCGCTGAGCTTTCCGGCCGAGCACTTCGACGTCGTCGTGTCCAGCCTGTTCCTGCACCATTTGCCGGCGGATCTGCAGGTGACCGCGCTGCGTGAAATGCGGCGTGTCCTGCGGCCCGACGGGACGCTGCTGGTGGCCGACGCGCAGATTCCCCGCGCGGGTCGATGGCACCTGCTCGCGGCGATCACCGGTCATCTTCGCATGGCGGAGATGGTGGCCCCCTTGGAACCGCTCGCCGCCGAGGCCGACTTCAGCGAGATCCAGTCAGGCGATCAGCCACCCTGGTTGCACTACGTGCGCGCTACCAAACGCGTGCCGGTCCGGCCAGCGTCGTGACGCCGGCTGGTTCCACCAACGGCCGCGAGCACTCGGCGATCCGCGCGCCGTTCCCGCGTGGAAGCAGGGAGCGGTACGCGACGGGAGCTTGAAAAAAACCTTGATCCGCGCCGCTCATAGGGGAGCTCGCTGTCATGTGCAGGCTAGTCGCGTCAAGCCGACTGTCGCTGGGTCCGGCAATGCCGCGGGCAGGCACGCGGCACTGCCGGATCCACCCGGCTACGACTGGGACTCAGTCCTCGCCGTCCTTGGTGTCTGACGGCACGAACCGCCACAACATCGACGTGCCGGCCGCCTGCTCGATGGCGATGCCGTAGTCACGCGACTTTACGGCCGCGTTGGGAAACTGCGTGGCGCCTCGCGCGCACCTGGTCGGGTCACTGGCATCGTCACAGCGGAACCCGCCAACGGCGCCGGAGTCTTTAGTGAAGAACCCACCGAAATCGACCACCCACATCGCCTTGCCAGACGGCGAAAACTTGAGGTCGAGCGGTCCGAGGAAGCCTCCAGTGTTGAGATTCGGCGAGCCGCCAGGCTGCACCTTGTTGTGGGCGAAGACCTTCTGGACGGTTCCGACGTAGGCACCGGCGCTGGTGGTTTCCACCTTGAGGCGCCGCACGTCTTTGCCAACCATCGCGGCTGGCACGCTCCCGAGCGGGAACTCCAGGTTGCCGAAGCCAGCGAAGAAAAAGTTGTGCAGCAACTCCGCGCCACCAAAGGCCTTGTTGCGACTGACGTCGATCCCGTCGGCGGAGATGTCGACGGTCGCCAGGGAGATCCCGGGCACAAACTCGGCATCGATCGCCTCTGGCACGACGTTGCCCTCGCGGAAGAGGTGGCCAGACGCATCCTCCAGGTAATCGAAGATTGCCGCCTGGCCGATGATCGCCTGGGCTGGCTGGGTCGCGGACCTCTTGGCCTGATTGCCGGTGAACACGCCCGCGTCTTGGGCGAGCGCGTTGTTACCCAGGCCGAATTGCGGATCGGCGCTCGAGAAGAAGTTGATCTGATTTGGCCAGCCCCAGTTGCGTGGCGGCACGCCGTTGACTTCGAATGGCCACACATCGTCGCTCCCATTGGCCAGCGGCCGCTGGCCGCGGACATCGACGTCGTTGTTGGTGAGCACAAGCTCACCACCGACGCCCGGCACATCCTTGGGCGCGATGACCATGCCATATGGGTTGCGGAAGCCCCATCCAGTCAAACGGATCGTCGGATTTGCCCCGTCAGCGTCAACCTCTGAATCGGCGCGAATGGCCATCGTCGAGCCACTGCACGGCAAGGTTCCGTGCACGATAACGCTCCCGTCTGCCTGTTCGTCGACCAGTGACGGCGCGCCCGGGATGTTCTTGACGGTCCGCTTGTAGCCCATCGTGAAGGGAAAGAACCGCTCGCCCGCCTTCGTCAGCTTGATGTCGAAGCACGGGATATCGCCGGCGCCTTCTCCGTCAACGGTGCCGCTATTGGTTGTCGTGCCTTGCTCGAACTCGACCCAGTCGTGGCCCTTGTCCTTGAAGAACACGAACGCGTCGTTCTGGTGATCGCCTTCGGAAGGCAGGTTGGCGGCCAACGCCACGCGCTCGCCATTTTCGGGGTTCACACGGTGCACGCGCCCACTCGGGAGGTTCGCTCCGGTGTGGTTCCCCTCCGGCCCTCCGCCGAAATCGTTGGCGTACAGGAACCCGTCGTTGAATGCCAGGCCGTCGATGTTCGTCCCGAAGTTGCCGAACTCGGGGTGCGGGCCGCCGTTGAAGCCGGCCTTTGTCGGGCCTCCGCTGACCGTACGAAGCCTGTCGCACTTGCCTGACGTATCAAGGCCAACCTCGAAAATACCGGTCGTGTTCTCTTCAGTCACGACCGGACCGACAGCCGGATCGAGGTTCTGTGGTCCGGTGACGGTGTTGTTGAAGCCCTCGGGGGCCGTCGCGACGTACAGTCCGCCTCTCGGGATTTCCGCGTCGCCGAAGGTCATCGCCGCCACGTTCCCCGGCAGCAGATAGGGCGCCTGCGGTGGCTGCGCGTACGGGCCGCGTGGATCCTGCCCGCGGCCGAAGCACGCAATACTGACCTTGAACTGGTCCGGGAACTCCAGGACAAGATTACCCGGGTCCGCCTTCTGACCCGTTTGCGGGTACAGCCTGGTGCGGGCCGTGGTGACCTCGGCGGCGCTCAGCGGCGCTGGATGAAACACCGGCAGGTAACCCGCCGCGCCCTGGTAACCGTCCTGGTAGACGTTTGAATTGTCGTCGTTCGAAGTCGAGGCGCCGGAATCGGCGCCAATCACGGCGAGTGCCGTGGTCAACGGGCCGAGCATGCCGACCGCGACCGCGATCGAAGCAATCAGTATTGGCCCCTGTGGTCGACGAGTTCCAGACACGAACCTTCCCACCACCTTTTCAGAAGAAAGTACGCGGCCCCGTGGCGGTCGCACCCGCCCAGGCGTCGACGAAGACAGTCTCTCTACTCGGCGGGCGCGAAAGCCTCACCACCTTTCCGCGGCATTTTTTCCGCAGCCGAACCTCGCCCGAGGTCGGTGCTGGATCGCCCGCGCGCTCGCCCGGGATGACGGAATGATCATTGTTATGCGCGGCTACCGTTGTGTAAATGGTGCATGACGTTTGTGACGCCGGCTGCACGCTTTGGGCTCGAGGTTGGGCCGCTGCTCCGCTGCGTTTGCCTGTCCCACCTCCGCTGGAGAATAGTTAAGCGTGAGTGAGGTCGACGTGACGAAGATCGCCATTCTCGACGACTACATCGGGGTCGCCCTGGACTACGGCGACTGGACCGTGCTACCCGACGACGCGAAGATCACCGTTTACCGCGAGGCGATCCCGCCGGAGCGCCTCGTCGATGAGTTGTCCGATTACGAGATCGTCGTCATCACCCAGCAGCGTGCACGCTTTCCCCGGGCGGTGCTCGAAGGCCTCGCCAAGCTCAAGCTGATCGTTTGCAACGGCCGGACGAGCAATGTTGTCGACCACCAGGCGCGGGTCGAGCGGGGGATCTTGCTGTGCGGCACCGCCGAGACCGGGCAAGGCGCCGCGGTGCGCTCGCTCGACTACCAGACGCCCCGCGGTCTGCCAACGCCGTCCGAACTGGCGTGGGCGCTCATCTTCGCCGTTGCGAAGCGGACCGGCATAGAGGACCGCGGCATTCGAGCCGGTGGCTGGCAGGCCGGGTTCCCCATCCCGCTCGCCGGCAAGACCCTCGGTCTTCTCGGCGCGGGCCACCTCGGCGGCGCGATGGTCCCGGTCGCGAGGGCCCTGGGCATGGACGTCGTCGCGTGGAGCCAGAATCTGACCGAGGAGCGATGTGCGGAGCTCAACGTGACCAGAGTCACCAAGGACAAACTCGTGTCGTCCGCGGACGTCCTCGGAGTCTTCCTCGTCTTTTCGGAGCGCTCGCGCAACACGCTGCGTGCCAGCGACTTCGCCAGGATGAAGCGCGGCGCCATCCTGGTGAACATCTCCCGCGGGCCGATCGTCGAGGAGGCGGCCCTGGTCGAGGCGCTCCGGTCCGGTCACCTCGCCGGTGCCGGTCTCGACGTCTTCGACCGTGAGCCGCTGCCCGCGGATCACCCGTTTCGATCGCTCGACAATGTCGTCGTCACCCCACACGTGGGCTACGTCACCGAGCACCTCTTCCGCACCGCGTGGCAGCGGATGGCGGAAGACGTGGCGGCATACCTCGCCGGCGCACCGATCCGGGTGGTGACCGATCCCGCGGACTGTCCGCCGATGGCGCCGCAGTGATGCTCGCCGTCCTGCAGGAGTTCGATTGCAGCACGGGGACCTCACGGCTGAGGTAGCCTCGGTCCTGGCGTAAACGGACATACCCTGGCGCGTTCGGGAGTGCAGCATGCCGTACATCGTGGATTTCAACACTGTATCGACCGTCGGACTGGAGTCGTCGCCTGTCGCGGCGGCGCTGGCTGGTCTGCGGGCAAACGAGGCCCGCTACTTCAAGAACAAGTACGACCACGTCTTCGCGGTGGAGTCTGCGAGCGACGCGAAGTCGACCATCGACTGGGTGCACCGAATCCTCAAAGAAGAACGCGGCCTCGTCATCTCGTCTCGCCCGCTCGAAGCCACCTCGTTCCAGGTCGAGAACATCCGAATGGCCTACGTCTTCTACGAGAGCGGTCTGTCGATCAACGTGATGTATACCGTCGATGCCCCCGGGAAGCGGGCGGTCGGGTTCAAGCTCTCCGACGGGATGGAAGTCCCCGCGGAGCTCGCCTCGCGGTTCAAGTTCGCGCGGCAGAAGTCGAGGCTGGCCGGAACGATTCGCGGTTCCTTCTTCGAGATCAAGAACGAGTACTAGTTGGTGTCTTGCTCCGGTGGTGAGTCAAGCCCGACGCTGTGAAACTCGTGCTTTGGGTGCTTGAGAATTACCCCAGCATCGGTCACGCCATCGACCGCGTTTGGAGGCACATACAGGTGCTTGCCGAGCCCAAACGGCCCCGTTTTCACCTCGATGACCTCGCGATCCACGCGGGCGACCGTACCCACCTTCTCACCCGAGACGTCGCAGACGTCCAGGCCGGGCGCGATCTGATGCACTGACTGCTCGCGATCGTTCAACATTGCAGTCATCTCCACTCCAGGTATCGACCATCGCGCGGTCAAACCTGCATGGTTTGTACAACTCCGAGTGTCGCACAGGTGTGGTGGCACGGCAAGTCCCGACGCGGTCCCAACATTGTGCAGGCTCGAAGCGAGGCACGGTTTGTGCTTTTGGATCGCATCCACCGCGCCGATGACCCTGGACACCACCAATCCGCTCGAGACGGCCGCGGCGGCCGGACTGCGGTATGTAACCGACGACAGTCCAGGCATTCGGCGGACGCGGAGCGGAGAACGCTTCAGCTACGCTGGTCCAGATGGGCAGCGGATCCACGACGCGCAGGTACTCGAGCGCATCGCGTCGCTGGTGATTCCGCCTGCATGGACCGACGTATGGATCTGCCCTGAGCCGAGAGGCCACATCCAGGCCACGGGCCGCGATGCTCGAGGTCGCAAGCAGTACCTGTATCACGCTCGGTGGCGCGAAGTCCGCGACGCGGCCAAGTACGAGCGGCTGGCGGCATTCGGTGAGGCCCTGCCCCGCATCCGCCAGCAGGTCGACCGTGATCTCCGCCAGCACGGAACACCGCACACCAGAATCCTCGCGACGGTGGTAAAGCTGCTCGAGGAAACCTCCATACGCATCGGCAACGACGAATATCGACGCCAGAACCGCTCATTCGGACTGACGACGCTGCTCAATCGGCACGCCCGCGTCCGCGGCGCGTCCATCCGCTTCGAATTCAAAGGCAAGAGTGGTAAACAGCACAGCGTCAAACTCAACGATGCGCGCCTGGCTCGCATCGTCAAGCAGTGCCAGGATATCCCCGGCCAGCGGCTGTTTCAGTACATCGGTGACGATGGCGAGCGGCACTCGATCGAGTCTTCGGACGTGAATGACTATCTGCGGCGGATCAGCGGCGATGACTTCACGGCCAAGGACTTCCGCACCTGGAACGGGACCGTTCTCGCGCTGCGATATCTCCGAGCATGCACACCACCGTCGGCGGCGTCCGTCGGCAAGCGACTGGTCAGCGAGGCGATCAAGAACGTTGCACACGATCTCGGAAACACGCCCGCGGTGTGCCGCAAGGCGTATGTTCACCCGTCGGTCGTCAACGCTTACCTGACCGGCGCGCTGGCCGCGGATACGGCCACGCCGGAACGCACGCCCGCGGCAGCACTGACCGACGAAGAACGATGCGTCTTGAACTTGCTGGAGGAAACCTCACCGCCGGGCCGTGCTGCAGCCTGACAACGCCGTCCACTGCGCACGGTCCCGCAGGCGATCCGAAGAGACTCCAGGTTGCTGAGCTAAGGACGGTCGCTCAGAGCGCTCGCTGCTCCTCCCGCACCTCATACGCCTCGGGTTGCAGTTGAGCATGCTGCCGCCACGCCGCGATGAATCGGCGGGCCTTGTCAGCATCGAGGTCCAGCGGTGACCCTGGCAGGGCCGTCAGGACGATGCTGGCTACATCCCGGTCGACGATGTCGACGATGCAGTACACGTCTCCCTGCGCAAGCAAGGAGAATCGCTCGAGTGGGATACCCAGGCCAACTTCACGCATGCCGGCCATACTGCAGACCGCGTGCCGACCGGGCGTGGCCCGCCCGGCTACGGGGTTTGCTTCTGCCGAACCTCGATTTTTCCGTCCCGTATTCGGGCCTCGAATGCCCGTTGCGGGACAGTCGCGGGTCCCTGCTGGACACGTCCGTCGTGCAGATTGAAGCGCGAATGATGCCACGGGCATTCAACACAATCGTCCGCGACCAGCTTGCCCTCGGCCAGTGGGCCGCCGGAGTGCGAGCACGTGCCCCCGACGGCCAGGATCAGGTCGCCGCGGCGCAGGAGCACGAGCGGAACATCCTGATTGTCCAGCCGGATCCGACCTGGTGACAGCACCCCATCCCTGAACTCGGCAGCATCAGCCACCACCTGGAACTCTGACGCCGGCGGCTCGAATGCATTGCGACTGACGCCGGTTCCGAGCACATACACCAATTCGCCGCCAAGCCAACCAGAGACGGCCGCCAACGATGATCCGAGCGTCGACAGAAGGATGCCCAGCCCGCGCCTGCCCCGTGCGCGCGCACCAAGCGAGACCACCACCAATCCGAGCGCCGCGGCGTTCAGCATGCCGTGCACGAATCCAATGCGTCGCTGTTCGTCGGTGATCTCCAGCCAGTCCGCGGTGCCGGCCAATGCCGCCGGAATCGCCGCCAGACTGCCCAGCGCCAGGGACGCGTCGGCTGCCTCCTCGAAGCCGATCAGGTCGAACACGACCCCGGCGGTCCAGGCTCCCAGCGGAATGTCAGTCAGCGCAGGATGAAGCGAGTGACCCAGCCAGACGCCGTGAAGAAAGTCTTTGAGTTGCTGCCCCAACGGGCCAGTTTCGTGCACGGCGGAGGCCAGGGGGCCTTGCAGGGCTTTGGCCGCGGTATCGAGAGACTCGCCGTTTTCGGCGATCGCGCTGGAGAGCCGCGCGGTGATGGCTCGGACCGGATCGGGTGGGGTCATATGGGTCTCCTACCGGGCATTGTCAGCCCATTGTCAGCCGCCACGCGCGGCCAGCGCTGAACCGCAGGCGACTCCGGCGCCGTCCTGGCCGCGGCTGGTTGGGCTCAGGGTGCCTGCGGCTGGCGTCTACCTGCAAACCATGGGCCACGGGCCAGATCAACCCGGGCACCAGCTCGCCAGCGGCGTTGGCACCGGGATTGCTAGACCCTCGCAAACATGGCCCTGCAAATCACTGTCAACGGGCAGCAGCGCTCCGTAGATGCGCCACCCGATACGCCGCTGCTGTACGTCCTGCGGAACGATCTCGGTCTGGCCGGACCGAGATTCGGGTGCGGCCTCTCACAGTGCGGCGCATGTACTGTTCAGGTGAATGGCCGCCCCATCCGCTCCTGCGTCACGCCGCTGTCGCGCGTCGGTGAGCAGCCCGTGGTCACGCTGGAAGGGCTGGGCACGCCTTCGGCCCCACACGCGCTGCAGCAAGCGTTTATCGATGAACAGGCCGGCGAGTGCGCCTTCTGCGTAAACGGCATGATCATGGTGGCGGCCGGTCTCCTGGCCCACAACGGCGCGCCGACGGAAGCCGAGATCAAGCAGGCGCTGAACGGCAACCTGTGTCGGTGTGGGGCGCACTTGCGGTTCGTGCGCGCGGTGCAGCGCGCCGCGGGGACATTGGCGTGACGCCGCGGCCGGTCTCCCGCCGTGCCTTTCTGGGCGGCTCGGGGGCCCTGGTCGTCAGTTTCGGCCTGATGCGGGTTGTTCGGGCCCAGACGATGCCTGGTCCAGCGGCGGCCCCAGGTCCTCGCGCCAGCGGCCCATTCGACCCGAAACAACTGGACTCCTGGCTCGCCGTTGGCCAGGATTCCAGGGTTACCATCTTCAGCGGCCGAGTCGAACTGGGCACCGGCACGCGCACCGCCCTGGCGCAAATCGCGGCCGACGAACTGTACGTCCCGTTCGACCGCATCACCATGATCCAGGGCGACACCGCCCGGGCGCCTGACGAGGGCTACACCGCCGGGAGCAAGACGATCCAGGTGGGTGGTGTCAACGTCCGCAAGGCGGCCGCCGAGGCCCGCCAGGCACTGCTCGAGATGGCCAGCGCGCGCTTTGGCGAATCACAAACCAATCTGAGCCTGAACGACGGCGTCATATCGGTTCAGAGCGATCCATCGCGGCAGGTCGCATATGGTGAGTTGATCGGCGGCAACGTCTTCAACCGCGCGATCTCCGACCAGACACCATTGAAGGATCCTGCGCTGTACGCCGTCGTCGGCCAGTCCATCCCGCGACTGGATCTGCCCGGCAAAATCTTCGGGCAGCCGATGTACGTGCAAGATTTCACCGTGCCGGGGATGCTGCATGGACGGAGCGTCCATCCCAGCAGTATTGGTGCGACGCTGGATAGCGTCGACGAAGGATCGGTCTCAGGGATTGCCGACCTGGTCAAAATCGTGCGCAACGGCAACTTCATCGGAGTTGTGGCGCAGAGCGAGTGGGGCGCCATTCAAGCCGCTCGCCAACTGACGGTGAACTGGACCGCCGCCAACACACTGCCAGATCAGACGCAACTGGCAGACTGGATTCGGCAGCAACCGACCATCGACAAACAGCCCGTCAATACGGGCGCTGTCGATGGTGCGCTGGCTGGAAGCGCCAACGTGCTGCAGGCGACCTACACGCAGCCTTATCAGAACCACGCGTCTATCGGCCCATCCTGCGCGATCGCCGACGTCCAGGCCAATCAGGCCACGATCTATTCGAGCACACAAGGCGTGTACCCGCTGCGCGGTGCGATCGCCCAGCTCATTGGCTTACCAACCGAGGGCGTCCACGTCGTGCACATGGAGGGGTCCGGGTGCTACGGCCACAATGGTTTTGACGACGCCGCGGGTGAGGCGGCCTTGCTCTCGCAGGCTGTCGGAAAGCCGGTGCGGGTGCAGTGGATGCGGGCGGACGAGCACCTGTGGGAACCGCACGGTCCGGCGATGGTGGTCGACGTCCGCGGGGCAGTGAACACCTCGGGGGCCGTCAGCGCCTGGGACTTTCAGGTCTGGACACCGACCCACAGCACGCGCCCGGGCGGCTTCGCGGCCAACCTGCTGCCCGGCATGCTGGTCACTCCGCCACCGCCGGTTGCTGAGAACGGCTTCGGCGGCGGCGACCGCAACGCGCCGACGAACTATACGTTCAGCAACCATCGCGTCAGCGTCCACTGGTTGCGGTCATCGCCAATCCGAGTGTCGGCCTTACGTAGTCTGGGTGCCATGGCCAATACGTTCGCGAATGAGTCGTTCATGGATGAACTTGCCAATGCCGCCGGGATCGACCCGGTGCAGTTCCGGCTCAATCACCTGAACGATCCGCGGGCCATCGCGGTCCTGCAGGCAGCCGCCGAACAGTTGGGCTGGCAGCCGCGCACGGCGCCCAACGGCTCTGGCACGGGTCAGGGCATCGCGTTTGCGCAGTACGAGAACACCGAGGCCTACGTGGCCACCGCGGCCGATGTCACGGTCGACAGCGGCACCGGCCGGATCATGCTCAACCGTATCGTCGTTGCCCATGACTGCGGGTTGATCATCAATCCGGACGGTTTGAAGAATCAGATCGAAGGCAACGTCATTCAGTCCGCGAGTCGCGCCATTCTGGAGCAGGTCAACTTCGACGCGTCCAAAATCACCAGCGTTGACTGGCGGAGCTATCCCATTCTGCGCTTCCAGGACATACCGCCCATCGACATCGTGCTGATCAACCATCCCGACCAACCGGCGTGGGGCGCCGGCGAGATCACCACGCTGACCACGCCGCCGGCGATCGCCAACGCGATCTTCAACGCAACCGGTCAGCGCCTGCGCAACGTGCCACTCAACCCCGCCCAGGGCGTGCCCTCTGGCGGCGACCGCGAGCCCTGACGTGCCTGTCGCAGGCTTATCGGACGGACCGGGCGAGCGACGGCCACTACCTGGTGCTGACTTCCAGCGAGCCGGCCCACGCGTTGTCCGTGCTGGACCTCTCTGCCTTTCAGGTTGGTCAGGGCCAGGTGGTCCGCAGCCTCGCCGTTGACGCGGGTGTGCCGACGAAGCTCGGACTCGCCGCTCGTAGCCCGGGCCCGTCCGGGCTGAGCGCGGCGACGCATTACGGCGCTGCGGGCCGCAGCGTTGGCGCTGCCGGTGTTCCGACGGAATAGGACTCCAGCAACGCCGAAATCGTCGCGATGGTCAAGGGATCCGCCTGGGAATGAATTGCGGTACTGACCGGCCGGCCGGATGCTCTGGTTCAGCCGGAACTGGGTGGTTGGTCGTACTCGCGCTTGATCGCCGCCAGGCGCTGATAGCCAGCCGGCGCAGCGGCCTCGCGGACCCGTTCGGGGCCGTCAACCTCGAGGAAGGTCCAGGCTTCGCAGTCGGCGATCGGGCAGTGTCGCGGTACGATGCCCTCTCACCTGATGAGTCAGGTCCTACGGCCGTCCCGACCTGGGAGAAGGGGTTGGAGTGATGACAGGACGATTCGACAACAAAGTCGTCGTGATCACAGGCGCAGCTGGCGCGATCGGGCGTGCGGCCGCGGTTCGATTCGCAGTGGAAGGCGCCCGCGTGGTGCTGGTCGATCTGGCCGCGTCGTCGCTGGACGATGCGGTTGCTGCGGCGAAGGCGGCAGGCGCCGATGCTTTCGGGGTCGCCGCCGACGTGACGCAATCGGACGATGTCGAGCGGTATGCGACTGCGGCAACCGAGCGGTTCGGTACGATCGATTGCTTTTTCAATAACGCCGGCATCGAGGGGGCGGTCAAGCCACTGATCGAATACCCGGAAGAAATTTTCGATCGTGTGATCGCGGTCAACCTCAAGGGTGTCTGGTTAGGCTTGAAACACGTCGCGGCGGTCATGCGCAAGCATAGTGGCGGCGCGATTGTGAATACCGCCTCGGTTGCCGGGCTACACGGTTCTCGCGGCATCATCGCGTATGTCGCCTCCAAGCATGCGGTGGTGGGCATGACGCGCGTGGCGGCGTTGGAACTGGCCCAGGACGGAATCCGCGTCAATGCGGTCTGTCCGTCCCCCATCGAGACGCGCATGATGCGCGCGTTAGAGAGTGGCCTGAACCCTGCCGACCCGGAGAGCGTGCGCGCGAGAATAACTGCGGGCAATCCGATGCAGCGCTACGGCAACCCCGAGGAGGTCGCGGCGGTCGTCGCCTTTCTGTGCAGCCCCGACGCCTCCTACATCAATGGCGGTGTTTACCCGATCGACGGCGGATCGACTGCTTGAAAGGCAAACGATGTCCCGAGTTTAGCTGGCGCTACCTCCGAGAACGTAGGCTCGCGGCTACTCGGTCTACGCGCACCTTGCTGCGCACCATTGTTGATACCGACGGTGTTGAGTTTCGCTGGCTTCTCAGGCACCGCTCTGGTGACGTTCAACCTCGCCGTGCGGGACTACCTGGGACCGCTCGCGGTGCTCAGCGTCGTGCTTATGGCGCTGTCGATCGTCCTGGTCGCGCGATCCATCAACGCGGCCTGCAAAGTCTCGCCGCCCGACCAACGAGCCGTGCGACTCGAGGAGACGGCGACGCGTCACCAGGTTCAATCGGCTCACTCATCAGGAGAATCTTCGTACTGAGTGGTTCACGTCGGTTGGGGGGATGTACCGCGCAGCCGATCAAGGTGCGTGGTGGTCGTCGTGACCTGCTGAGAAGCGGGTGGTCCTCCCGATTCATCTGCAGCCTTGAGGCCCCTATCAAAGGATAGATTGCGCATCCCGCGTGGACCGTCTAGCCTCGGGAGCAATGGCCATTGCGATCATTACCCGACTCTGGAGGCCGGCCTTCTCAAGAATCTGGTGCACGTAGTGCTTCACCGTCCCGACGGTGATCGTCAAATGCCGGGCGATCTGTTTGTTGGACAGGCCATCGGCAATGAGGCTCGCGATTTCCCGTTCGCGGGGCGTGAGCGCTTGCAGGCTCCGACCCGCGAGCCCAGACACGGGGCGCGCCGGTCCATGCACAACCACCAGTGGCTGTCCGAACTCTTGTGTCGCCTGAAAGTCGATGGTGAGGCCTGGCTCGAGGTGCACTTCGCGCGCCAGCTTGACCACTTCGCTCAGCGATGTGCCGACGCGGTTTGACATCTGCAGTTGACAGACCATGGCCCGAAGACGGCCGAGCGCAGTGGCGTCAATCCACTCAGAAGATACGGTCACTGCGCCCAACCCTACAGGAGGACTCGCGAGGTGATCAATACCATTCCTTCGGGCGATCGATCGACAGTCGAGCGTTATCTGGCCGCCATGCAGACCGGCCCTGGCGGAGTCGACGACCTGGTCGACCTGTTCGACAATGATGCCGTCTACGTCGAGCCGTTCAGCGGTCAGGCTCAGACCCACGCTGGCAAAGCTGCGATTCGGGCGTTCTTTGAAGTCGCGCTCGACAACCATCTCAAGGGCGTACGCCTGACGCTGGATCGGCTCGACATCGATGGCGGCCAGGTACGCTCGGAGTGGACCTGCGAGCTACCATTGTTCAGCGCACCGATGCGTGGCTTCGACTTGTTGAGCCTCCGCGACGGGCGTATCGTACGTCTGGAGACCACGGTCACTGAGTTTCCGCCGATGCGCGCCTGATCAGATGGCGAAGAATCCGGTCCGCGCCAGGACGCCCTGGTTCATCAAGAACGTGTTGAACCCGATTTTCAGCCTCACGGGTGCTTTTCCAGTCGTGGCGGTGCGCGGGCGTCGTACTGGCAGACTGCTGAGGACTCCGGTCAATGTGCTCGAGCTCGATGGTGCACGCTACCTCGTGTCCCCACGTGGCGAGACTGGCTGGGCGAGTAATCTGCGCGTGAGTCGCGAGTGTACGCTGACGATCAAGGGCCGCGAGCAGCGTTTTCGCGCCGCGGAGGTCCCTCCCGCCGAGCGCCCGCGGCTCATCGCCGCATACCTGCAGCGATGGGGAGGCCAGACGCGGGGCCAGTTTGAAGCCTTGCCTGACCCCGCTGATCATCCGACATTTCGACTCGATCCGGCCTAAAAGCAGGCGTCGATCGGCTCGGCTCAGGACAACCTGCGCGCCGCGCGAGTCTGGTCGATGGGTAGCCCGGTGCGGGCCGAGGCGGGATTGCGACTGGCGGCCAGCCG
>DATGER010000231.1:0-18426 GCA_035309865.1 Chloroflexota bacterium | reverse complement strand
CGCCGCGGCGAGTACGCGGGCATGCCAGCGGCGCGCCCGCTACTGATGCACATCTATCTACCTGCGCCGCCCGCCACGTGACGCTTGCCGGGACTGGCGCGCTCTCGCCTTCTGTAAGCCAGGCCGCCATGGCGACATCCGCGCAAACATGGTGGCACGATGGAGAACGCTGCCTGTGGCTCAGTGTGGTCCAGGCCCAGGCGCCGGTGGAGATCGTGAACTGGCCGACCAGGCCGAGGCCAATCACGACGCAGGCCTCGCCCAGCCGAACGTCGGCGATGCGCACGCCTTGCAGGGCAATCGCCCCGACCGTGACGAACGCGGCGTCGTCGAGGCTGACCAGCCCGCGCTCACCGTGACGCTCCTTGAGCCGGTCGAAGACCTGTTGATCGACGCGCGGATCACGCGCTGAGGATGATTCGCTCGATCTCCTCTGCCCGTGGGTCCACCAGGCGGACATGCTTGACGATCTGGTCGAAGTGGTCGTCGATGTCGGCGCGTGCAATGCCGGCCGGCGCGTACGTCACAAACAGTGCGCGGCGAGTGCGTTCAGACAGCCGCGTGCGCTGGTCGGGTCCGTTCAGCACGGCCGAGATGATCCCCTGACCGTCGCGCATGAGCATGTCGCCGGGCTTGAGCTCGCGTGCCTGACCGTTGATCCCGACGAACCGATCCCCGGCCTTCGAGCCATCGACGACCAGCGGTGGCGCCAACGCGTCCACATCGTGGCCGGCGGTGAGCAACAGGCTGCTCAGTTCGGCGGCGAACATGGCGCTCACCAGGGTGCCACCGGGGCTCCTCAGATCGCGCCCCTTGAGGGCCACCGACTCGAGCTGGCGCAGCACGTGATACGTCTGCCCGAATGGCCGGTAGTGCGCCTGGTACGCTCGAATCGCTGGCAGGTTCGCCAGCGCGGCCCGGTCCGCTGAGGCGTGGCTCTCGCGCAGGTGCGTCTGCAACGCCGCGAGACGTTCATCCAGCGCGGCGCTCCGTTCGGCGTTGCTCACGCCGTGCATCAGCAAGCACCCGACACTCGCACCGGGGAAGGTACTCCGCCAGTCAGTCGTCGCTTCAACCGACATGCTCACCACGCTGCTACGGTAGCGGGTCGGTCCGGCAAAATGCAGCCAATGCCCACTCCTCCTGGCCGCCCGTTGCGGGTTGGCGTCATCGGCACTGGCTTCGGGGCCACCGTCCATGTTCCCGCGTTCAAGGCCGCGGACGACTTCGAGGTTGTCGCGGTGGTCAGTCGTCGGCTTGAAAACGCCGAGCGGGTGGCCTCCGCGGCGGGTATCGGCTGGTTCTCGGACAACTATCGCGCCATGCTGCACGAGGTGGATCTGGACGTCGTCAGCGTTGCCGTGCCCGGCGGAGCGCACCACGAGATCGTGCTGGCGGCGGCTGCCGCGGGGCGGCATGTACTGTGCGAAAAGCCGTTCGCAACCAGCGTCGCCGAGGGGCGCGAGATGCTCGCGGCGGTCCAGCAAGCTGGCGTCGGGCACGCGATCAACCACGAGTTCCGCATGCTGCCAGCGCGCCAGGCGTTCCGCGGCATGCTCGGCGAAGGATTCGTGGGCGATCCGTTCGACGTGCGCGCGCTGCTCGACATGGGCATGCTGCTCAATCCCAACCGGGGCTGGACGTGGTGGTCAGACCGCGCACAGTACGGCGGCATGCTGCAGGCGATGAGCTCGCACCTGATCGACTTTCTGCTGTGGACCTGCGGCGACATCACCAGCCTGTCGGGTCGTGTCGACACCTTTATTCGCGCGCGTAAAAGCGACGATGGCACCCAGCGCGAGGTCACCTCGGACGACCAGAACGCGGCGCTGCTGCGGTTCGCGAGCGGGGCGACGGGCCTGCTCCATGTGAGCGGTGTCTCGCGCGCGCAGCGGTCGCTCGTCGAGATCCACGGCAGCCTGGGTTCGCTGTCGATCGACGGCAACAAGCTCCAGTCGGCGCGTGAGCCGGGCAAGTTCGAGCCCGTCGAGGTCACGCCGCTCGCTGGCGAAGGCCCGGTGGTGCTGATGACGGCCTATCTGGCGCACGTCGCGCGCGTATTTCGAGGCGGCGCAGACGACAACGTGGCCACTTTCGAGCAGGGACTGCGCGTCCAGACCGTCATGGACGCCATTCACCAGTCGTCCAGCGAGGGCGGCGTGCGGGTGGACCTGATTCTGCCCTAGCGGCCCCCCGGACGACGCGACTTCCGGTGGGCGTTGAGCCGTGCAGTCCACCCCTGCGCGACGACGCTGGAGGTGGACGCTTGAGCCGCGTCGTCCGGCAACGGCTCGAACGACGGATCGCGGACGACGCCGTACTGGGTTGTTCGACCGGGCGGGCGGTGTGGGGGTTGCCGGCTGAGCGCCGGCGACGGTCGCCGCGGCCCCCAGCTAGCCAATGAGCAGCAAACTGCTCAGCAGCCGGCGCGAGCTGTGAACGTGGGACGTGAGCATGCCGCTAGACCGGGAGGCTGTCGCCGCTGGACGCGGGCGGCACCTCGAACGCGTTGTTGATGCCGGAGATCAATCCGAAGTGGCCGGCAACCGCGGTCAGTTCGACCAGCCAGCGCTCACCGTGACGCTCCTTGAGCCGGTCGAAGACCTGTTGATCGACGCGCGGCCCACCAACCACCTGACCAACGAACTTGACCACGTCCGCCTGGTCGTCACTCAGGCCTGTCGCGGTCCGATCGCGGACGGCGGCGATGGCGGCCTCTGAAATCCCGACTCGCCGCGCGGCCGGGGCCTGGACGCTCCACACGAACAGGCAGTCTCGGGCACGGGCGACGCCCAGCGCCGCGAGCACAAACTCCTGCGGCGTGAGCAGCGAGTCGGCTCTGAGCGACGCGGCCAGCGCATCCACTTTGTCGGCCACCGCCGGCGCGTGGAGCAGGATGCTGTACGGCCCGCCCACTTGCCCACGCGCCTGGGCGATGCGGTCATACAGCGAGTGGTACTCCGGCGCCAGCTGCGCCTTCTCCGTGATCTGTTCAATGCGCGCCATACGCGCCAGGATAGACGGCGGCCGCGCTAAGCGATGGCGTGGTTGCTCGCCTGCAGCGCCGCATCGGCCTGTTTGCGGCTGATGAAGGCTGCTTCGGTCGCCAGCCGCGCGTCGCGCGCTCGGGCGCGCTCCTGGAGCGTGGTCTGCAGATGCGGAGACTCGGCGACTGCCAACCATGCTGGACCGGCCTCGATGCCCCATTCCCCCAGCGCGGCCGCGGTGAGCGGGCGGCTCAGAAAGTAGCCCTGGGCGACCTCACAGCCGAGGCCAACCAGCACGTCCCAGGTCGCGCGGTCTTCCACGCCCTCGGCGACCACTCGCAGTTTGAGCGCGTCCGCCAGGTCGATGATGACCCGCACGATGACGCGCGCACTCGGGTCCGTGCCCATGGTCTGCACAAAGGACTGGTCGATCTTCAACTCGTCGACCGACAGGTCCTGAAGCGACGCCAGGGACGAGTAGCCGGTGCCGAAATCGTCGATCGACATCCGCACACCCTGCGCTCGCAACCGGCTGACGTTCTCTCCAGCGCGGACCGGGTCGGCCATCAGGCCGCTCTCGGTGATCTCCAGCACCAGACCACTCGGCGCGACTTCCCAGCGGTCCAGAAGCTGCGAGACCATCTCGGGTAGCTCCGGGTCGTGCAGCGCGCGCCGGGACAGGTTGACGGCCACGGGCACGTCCAACCCAATCGCTTGCCAGGCCTGGTGTTGCTTCAGCGCGGTTTCGAGCACCCAGCGACTGAGTGGATAGATCAGCCCGGTTTGTTCGGCCAGTGCAATGAACTCGCCCGGCGGAAGAAACCCCCGCTGCGGATGCTGCCAGCGCACCAGGGCCTCGACCCCGACCAGGCGGCCATCGCGCAAGTCCAATTTGGGCTGGTAGTGCAGAAGCAACTGGTTGTGCTCGATGGCGGTCCGCAGTTCGCCGAGCAACGCCAGGCGGTTCGGTCGATGCTCGTCTTCGGCCGCGGAGTACAGCGCGACGCCGGTCCCCAGACGCTTGGCGTGATACATCGCCACGTCGGCGCAGCGCAACATCGTCACGGGGTCCTGGCCGTGCTCGGGCGCCATCGCGATGCCGATACTCGCATCCACGGCGATGTGTTGACCCTCCAGCACGAATGCGCTCTGCAAGGCTCGCACCAGACTGGCGGCCAGGTGCGCGGCGCGCGCGGCGTCGGTCTCGGGGATCAGCACCGCGAATTCATCGCCGCCCAGGCGAGCCACCAGCGCGGTCGAGTGGACCGCGCCGAGCAGACGCTGGCCGATCTGGCGCAACAAACTGTCGCCGACCTGATGACCCAGGGTGTCGTTGACCTCTTTGAAGCGATCCAGATCGAGCACCAGGAGCGCGCACTGGGCTTCCTCGCTGGAGGCACGGATGGCGCGATCCAGGCTGCTGTGCAAGAGCACCCGGTTCGGCAGGCCGGTCAGTGCGTCGTGGAGCGCCTGGTGCCGCAGGTCCGCCTCGGCACGCGTGCGTTCGACCTCCGCGTTCAATGCCCGGACTTGCTCCTCAGCCTGCTTTCGTTCAGTGACGTCGCGGGCGTGGATGACCAGGCCGGCCACGCTGCGGGTCTTGAGGAGATTGGTGGCGGTCGATTCCAGCACCCGGCAGGCGCCATTCGCGTGCCGCCAGCGGCGGGCGGTGGGCGAGGTAGTCGCGCCGGTTTCGAGCAAGGCGGCGATGTCCGAGTGCAGCGGCGCCACGTCGTCTGGATGCAGAAAATCGGCCAGGGCCCGTCCGGAAATCTGCTCGCCCGAGTAGCCGAGGACGCGTTCCACCGACGGGCTCGCGTAGCGGATGATGGCATCCGCCTCGACGATCAGCGTCAGGTCGGAGGCGTCTTCGATCAGCGCGCGGAAATGCTCGCGGCTCCACTCGAGCTCGGCGGCCACCGTGGTCAGTTCCGCCGTGCGCTGCTCGAGCGCTTCGGTTTTGCGGAACAACTCGACAAAGACCGCTACTTTCGCGCGCAAGATGTCCGGGTCGAAGGGCTTGTATACGTAGTCGACGGCGCCGAGCCGATAGCCCTCCCGGACGGGCGGCCCGGCGCGGCCATCGGCCGTCAGGAAGATGATCGGCGTCAAGTGCGATTTTTCCCGTGCCCGGATCAGGCTGGCCGTTTCGAAGCCATCCATCTCGGGCATGTGCACGTCGAGGATGATGACGGCAAATTGCTTGGCGAGCACACACTGGAGCGCGTCCCGGCCAGACTGCGCTTTGACCAGGTCATAGTCGTCGTTGGCCAGCGCGGCCTCTAGTGCGACGAGGTTTCGAGGTTGGTCGTCGACGACCAGGATGCTGATGGCGCGCGGTGGGGACACGGTGACGGGGCTGGCTCTCCTCGTTGGAGTCGCAAGAGTCGGTCCACGGAGCCCGCGGTCAGTCGAGCTGCGTGCCAGATTCGCTGCTGTAGAGCGCGCGGGCCAGGAGCGCCGTTGCCAGCAGGGTCCCCAGCGCGAGGCCCACGTCGGCGAGGTTCCAGACCAGCGCTGGCCCGAACGTCAACATGTCCGTGGCGCCCCCCAGCACCAGGCGATCCAGGAGGTTCCCCAGCGCGCCGCCGGCCTGCAGGCCGGCGGCCAGCGCGCCGAGGACGCCGGCGGTGCGCAACCTGCCGGCGTACAGTGGGATGAGCAGCACCCCGAGTGCCGCCAGCAGCACCCAGACGCCCAGGCCCTGCGCAAAGCCGAGGGCGCTGCCGGCATTTTCAGCACGGACCAGCCGTAGCGGCCCGGCGAGGTCCAGCCGTGCACACGCTGACACGCGCTCAACGTCGCAGACCGCCAGATTGGCGCGCACAAATGCTTTGAGCAGTTCGTCGCTTACCAGCACCAGACTCGCCGCCGCCGCCGCAACGAGCCCGAACTTCGTCCAGCGCAACTCAATTCTCGCGGCGCGGACTGCCCCCGCTGCCAGCACTACCAGGGCTGACCGTTCGGTGCGGCAGACAGCGCGAGGACGCGCACCGGCAGGCCGAAGATGACCAGCCTGATGAGGTGGTACACGGTGAGTTCGAGAATGCTACGAGAAACGGCAGGTGGGGCAGGTAGGAGCCGCATTCAGAGCGAGCAGGACGACGGGGAGTGCAAGCCAGAGGAGGGTTCGGAAGCGTCGCATGTCGTTCCCTTTCGGATGTTGTTGTCTGCCCGCCAGCATTGCGCCGACTCGCCGCGATGTCTGTGAACAAGCTCACAGCGCCCTGCCGCACTTAGCGCCGAGGCTCTTCGCCCACTGCGCGCGATGGCCCGACCAGGGTCATCCCGCCGTCGACGCACAGCAACTGGCCCGTCACCCAGCGCGCCTCGGGACTGGCCAGGTAGACCGCCGCCCAGCCGACGTCCCAGCCGGTGCCTTCGGTACCCAGGGGCGACGCTTTGGCCCGCGTCGCGCGCTGCGCCTCCGTCAGCCCGCCACTGGCCACCATCGGGGTAAAAACCGGCCCCGGCAAAATGCAATTGACCCGTATCCCCTGGGCCGCGTGATCGACCGCCATGGCCATGGTCAGCGCATTGACCGCGCCCTTGGAGGTGGAATACGCGGTCAACCCGCGCGGCCGGATCGACGACACGGACGAGATATTGACGATCGCACCGCCGCCATGGGCCGCCATCACCGGGATGACGTGCTTGGACATCAGCACCATGCTTGTGATGTTGACGCGCATCAGCTGATCCCAGAACTCCTCGTCGGTGTCGACCACCGTGCCAGACCCGCCGATCCCGACGTTGTTGTGCAAGATGTCGATCGTTCCGTACCGCTGGACCGTCTCCTCCACCACTCGCCGGCAGTCTTCGTCGCGCGTCACGTCGGCTTCGACGACGAACGCCTGGCCGTGTTCATCGGCAATCATGCCCTGGGTCTGTTGTGCCCATTCCGCGACCCGATCGACGAGCACCACTCGGGCGCCCTCGCGAGCGAACAGGATCGCCGCCGCTCGGCCGTTTCCGATGCCGGGCCCCCGCGAACCGCCGCCGGTCACAATCGCCACCATGCCCGCCAGGCGACCCGCGCTTCGACCTTCAACCATGCGGAACAGACTAGGGACTATGCTCTCGACATGCCAACACTGATCCCGTCACCCACCGTCGTGGAGGCCGCCGGCAACAAACCCAAACTCATTCGCGAGTACGTGGGCCGGGTCAATTCCGACACGAGCGGCCTCAGCATCGCGCACATGCAAAGCCCGGGCGGTTGGGTCGAGCCGGGCCAGACGCCGGAGTTCGACGAATACACCCTGGTCCTCCACGGCATGGTCCGGGTGATCCACAAGACCGGCTCAATGGACGTGAGCCCCGGCCAGGCCGTGCTGGTCCCGGCCGGCGAATGGGTCCGGTACAGCACGCCGGATGCCGACGGCGCCGACTACATTTCGGTCTGCCTGCCGGCTTTCTCACCCACGCTCGTGCACCGCGACGAGTAAGCGCGCGCGTGCATTTGCTCTTGATCTCCGGCAGCACCCGGGCCGGCTCGACCAACACGGCCGTGTTGCGGACCGCCGGGGCAGTCGTCCCCAGTGGCGTTACCAGCGTGCTGTATACGGGCCTGGCAACGTTACCTGCCTTCAATCCAGATGACGACTTCGCGCCACTGCCGTCGGCTGTGGCTGACCTGCGGCAACACATCGCCGCGGCCGACGCCGTGCTGTTCTGCACCCCGGAGTACGCCGGCGCGCTGCCCGGTAGCTTCAAGAACTTGCTCGATTGGACCGTCGGTGGTGGCGAGCTGTACGGCAAGCACGTGGCGTGGATCAATGCCGCTTCGCTGGCGGCGCCGACCCGCGCTACAGATGCGCATGCGTCGCTCGCCAGGGTGCTTGGCTATGTCGGCGCGGTCGTCGTGGAGCCTGCCTGCGCCCGCATCTCAGTGGGGCGAGAGGTCGTCGGGACCGACGGGCAGATCGGCGATCCCGCGATTCGCACGCAGATCGCGGACGTGCTCGAGACACTGGTCCAGCACCTCAGCGCAACTGGCTCAGGTAGCGGCGAGTCGCTCGACGAGCGGTAACGCTGCCTCGAGGTCGCGATCGGCGATGACGATGTACGAAAAGCCGAGGGACTCCCGCCGGGCGCACAGGTCGTCCGCCATCTGCGCCGCGGTGCCGATGAGAAACTGCGGCATCGCCAGTACGTCTGGCGTCGACAATGTGTCCCAGCCGCGGGTGCGCGCCAGCGTAGCGGCAGTCTGAGACCGGTCGTCACTCGGGAGGAGCGAGGCCACCAGGCTCAACTCGAGCCACTCGAAGCGGTCGGCGGCTGCCTCGCGCACCCAGCCGACTCGCTCGGCGAAGCTTGCCTGCAGGCGTGTCCTGGGATCGTCGCCGATCGCTCCCGAGGTGATCGGCGCGGCCATGATGGCGACGACGTCCGCTTCGCGCGCGGCGATCTCCAGCATGCGGCGGCCGCCAGCCCCGACGAGGATCGGTGGGTGCGGCCGCTGCGTGGGCTTCGGAAAACTGTCCAGACCGGAAAGTCGGTAGTGGTGGCCGCTGAAGGTGGCCGGCGGCGTGGCGAAGAGCGCTTTGACGACCGTGAGTGCCTCGACGAGCCGGTCGATGCGCACGCGCGCTGGATCGAAGGTCATGCCGGTTTGGGCGTAGTCGGCCTGCGCCCACCCGGCTCCCAGGCCAAGCTCGAAACGGCCACCCGATAGGAGATCCAGCGTGGCGGCCTCCTTGGCCAGCACCGCCGGATGGCGATAGTCGTTATCGATGACCAGGGTGCCGACGCGCAGCGTCCGCGTGGCCTCGGCGACCACGGCCAGCGTCACAAACGGCGCGAACTGATGCCCGAACGGCTCGGCGACGAAGTGGTCACGCACCAGCAGTGTCGAAAACCCAGCGGCCTCCGCGCGCCGCGCCGTCGACACCAGCGCGTCGCGGGAACTGAACCGCTCGAGCAGCAGCCCGAATCGGAAAGTTTGGTGCTTCATCATGCAGCCCTTCAACACCCGCGGCCAGCGGCGCGTTGCAGTTTGTCGCGGCAGCCGTTCTGCGCCCACGGCTACAGCTTTCTGCGCGGTAGATCCGCGGGCTGAGCTTGCCGATCATCTGATCGATGTGCCACAGGCAATCGCCGAGCATGATGTCGTAGGAGGATCGCTGCCCGAACTCAGAAACAGCTCTGGCGAGCGCAACAGCCTGGCGGCCTGCAAGACCTGCCGACTCACCGCGCCCGTAGTCTCTTCGTGGTGCTCCATCCACGACGCGGAGGACTCGTACTTCGCCCAGGTACGCCCGCCGGAGTCGTTCGACCTGGTCCTCACCCGGCCCTAAACGACCCCCTCCGCCTGCAGCCGCTCGAGGGCCTGATCGAACGCCGTTACCGTCTGGTCGACATCGCGCTCATCGTGGACGGCGGACACCACGCCGCCCAGGTACGAGAAGTCGACTCCGCCGAGCTGCATGGCGCCGCGGAACCGCCAGATGAGCTCGCGGCCGGTCACTTTCGGGTTGTGGAACGCGATCGACAGGATCGAGACTTCGCCGCTCGCCTCACCGCCGATCCCGCGGCGCTCGAAGGCGTCGTTCATTCCCGCGCGGATCTTGTCGGCGATCCCGGTGGCCCGTTTCTGGATCGCCGGGTCCTTGACGACGTTCAGGCACGCGACGCCGGCCGCGGCCGACACCGGATTGGCGTTGAAGGTGCCGGGGTGCGAGACCCGCTGGTAACGCTGCCAGTTCGCGTCGTCGCGGTGGTCGAGCATGCCCATGATGTCGGCCCGGCCCGAGACCGAGCCGCCGGGGTAGCCGCCCGCCAGGATCTTGGCGTGGGTGCTGAGGTCAGGGATGACGCCAAAATACTCTTGAGCGCCGCCGGGCGCGTAGCGGAAGCCCGTGACGACCTCGTCGAAGATCAGGGCCACGCCGTTTTTGCGGGTGAGTTCGCGCACCTGCTCGAGGTAGGCTGTGCTCAGCCCGTTCAGCAGCATGATCACCCCAGCAACGTCGCCGGGCGCGAGCGCCGCCTCCAGGGCCGCGATGTCGTTCGATGGGATGGCCCGCATCGACTGGCGGACACCGAGCGGCACGCCGTTCGAGCTCGGCGCGTCCCAGGGCTCAGACATCCCGACGGTGGCGTAGTCGTGCCAGCCGTGGAAGTGCCCGCGCATCTTGACGATGACTTCCTTGCCCGTGAAGGCCCGCGCGAGCCGCAGCGACATGAGGGTGGCCTCGGTGCCAGAGGCGACGAACTTGACCTTGCCGCCATCGCGGGTACTCGGCACCAGCTCCTGGACGAGCTTGCCCCACTCGATCTCCAGCGCGTGGCTGGCGCCGTAGTGGCTGCCCTTCTGGACCTGCTCGGAGACCGCTTCAGTGACCTCAGGGTGGCAATGTCCGAGTAACAGTGCGCCGTGGCCGCCAAAATAATCGACGTACTCGTTGCCGTCGACGTCCCACTTGCGCGAGCCCCTGGCGTGGGTGACATAGATCGGGAAGGGACGCATGTAGCGGCCATCGTGGGTCACGCCACTCGGGAAGACGTCGAGCGCCTGCTTGTACAGCTCCGCTGACTTCGTGTGCCGAATTTCTAGCTCTTCGCCGATCGTTGCCTGTCGACTCTGCGTCATGTGGATAGAGGATACGTGCCGCGCGCCAGTGCAGCGCTTTGCTCGGGACCGTGTGCTGGCTCGATAGT
The DNA here is from genome assembly GCA_035309865.1 of Chloroflexota bacterium. Lineage (GTDB taxonomy): Bacteria > Chloroflexota > UBA6077 > UBA6077 > CF-72 > CF-72. The sequence goes on along the minus strand of DATGER010000231.1, from coordinate 7,777 downwards.
GCGCTGACCCGCGAGGATCCCCGTTGCCGAGCCGACCGACTACTATCCGAGCGAGGGAAGTCCGCTGCGTGCCCTTGCCGACGGGGACCGTCACCTTCTTGTTTACCGACATCGAGGGCAGCACACGCCTGTGGGAGGCCGACCCGGAGTCGATGCGCCAGGCGCTGATCCATCACGACCGGCTGATCGATGAGCTCGTACATCAGCACGCCGGCACTCTCGTGCGGCCGCGAGGCGAATGCGACAGCCGCTTCGCGGTCTTCCCATCGCACCAGACGCGGTGGCCGCCGCCTGCGCAATCCAGCGCGCACTCCAGTCCGCGGCGTGGCCCTCGCCCCGGCGGTTGAGCGTGCGCATGGGGCTACACACCGGCGGAGCGGACCTGCGTGAGGGTGATTACTACGGGTCAGCCGTGAATCGCTGTGCGCGGCTCCGGGCGATCGCACATGGCGGACAGGTGCTGCTGTCCGAAACGGTTCGCGACCTCGCGCAGCACGCGCTACTGACCGGTGTAAGCCTGCGCCACCTCGGTCAGCATCGGCTCATCGCATCAGCGCGCAGCGGAGGTTCGCTTTGAGAACGTGCGCGTTCGGCCTCGTGACACTCCGTTAGCCGCAGGCTCGTGCAGCCTCACAGCCGGGATCTCAGCACGTCGAACTCGCAGCCTGGTGAGTTTGGGTCGAAGCCGTGCTCGATCAGCCAGCGGGCCGCCCGCAGGCTTCGCAACGACCACCACGCGCGGATCACGTCGAGATCGACGTCGGTGCCGTAGCCGGCGACGACGTCGCCAAGATGCTCCGCGTGTCCGAGCGTCAAGCTGGCGAGGTCGTACAGGGCATCGCCCTGGCCCGCCTCGGACCAGTCGACCACGCCGGTGACCTCGTCACCGTCGACGAACACGTGGGCGACCTGCAGGTCGCCGTGTATGAACATCGGTGTCCACGGCCGGAGCGCAGCCTCGGCAACCTGGCGGTTGCGCGTGACCAGGTCAGTGGGAAGAACGCCGTTCGTGACGAGCCACCTGCATTCGCCGTCGAGGTGCGATGCGACCTCGTCGAGGCTCCGACCGGGCCACGGCGGCAGCGGCGCGTCGTGCAGCACCCGTGCGGCGGCACCCGCCGCGGCCCACGCCGCGGACGACGCGGTCGACGGCTCGCCGAGGCGGCCGAGTGCCGTCCCTGGGAGGGCGGCGAGCGCGAGCACGGGCGGCTTCCGCCACAGGACCTCCGGAGTCGGGATCGGTGCCAATGCCATCGCCTCGACCTCGACGTCGGTGCGCGTCTGATCGGCGTCGATCTTCAGGAACACGTCACCAACGCGCAGGGTCGCGCGCTCGTGATGGGCGACGACGACCTCGACCTCCTCCACCTCGGCCATTATCGCGCGGATGACCACCGACGTCACCGGGTTGCTCGCGTGGGACTGCGCGGGTGGCCGCGTCACGCCGCCTGGCGATTGACGGTGCGGTCCAGCGGCGCGACACGACAGATAGGATCATGTCTACCACCGTGTGTACATTGTCGTCTCGGATCCGCATGGCGCGTTGATGGCGCACCGTCGGCTACCAGCGTTCTCGCGGAGCCGCTGAGTGCGAGTACGTTTTGAGCGGCGCACGTTCCTGATGGCTGGCCGACGCCCAGATGCGGCCTCCGCACCGACCTCGACCTGGCTCGCCGCCTCCCAGCGCCTGTTGGGCCGCGACTGGCCCAGCGCCTGGCTGTTTGTGCTGCCGACCGTGGTCCTGCTGTTCGGCCTGATCGGCTACCCCGTCGGCTATGCGGCGTACCTGAGCTTCTTCAACGTGGTTGGTCTCCATCAGGGCGCGTTCGTCGGCCTGGAGATCTACCGGTTCATCTGGGCCGACGACAGTTTTCGCCGTTCCCTGGCGATCACGACGACGTTCACCGCGTGGTCCGAGGTTCTCAAACTGATCATCGGCCTGGTGACCGCCCTGCTGCTCCACAACCTGCCGCGCTGGGGGTCGGTTCTGGGCGGCCTCATCCTGGTGCCCTACGTGATCCCCGAGGTTGTGCGCGCACTTGCCTGGCGCATCCTGCTGGACCCGCTTTTCGGCGCGGCCAACTACGTCCTGTTCGATGGCCTGCACCTGATAGATAGTCGCACTGCCTGGCTGAGCGACCCGCACACCGCTCTCCCGTCCGTGATCGGCGTGAGCGTGTGGGCTGGTCTCCCGTTCTTCGTCATCCTGCTCACCGCGGGACTGAAGGCGATCGACCGCGAGCAGTACGAGGCCGCGGCCATCGACGGCGCCGGGGGGTGGCGACGCTTTCTGCACGTCAGTCTGCCCGGACTCTCGCACGTCGTTCTTGTCGCGTTGCTGCTCTCAACGATCTTCACGTTCAACAGCTTCGGGCTGACCTATCTGCTGACCGGCGGCGGGCCGGCCGGCGCCACCCGGCTGTACGCCATTCTGGCCTACCAGTACGGGGTGGCCGGCCAACGGTTCAGCGACGGCGTAGCGGTCGCCCTCTCGACAGCGCCATTCATCCTGGTCTTGATCGTGTTGCTGGGTCGCACGCTACAGCCAGGCGCCGATACAGCGGCTCCGGCGCCGACGCGGCGCCCTCCCCGGTGGCCGTTGTCCGTGGCGGCGACGCCGGCGGTCTTCCTGGTGCGAGTCGGCCAGGCGCTCATCTGGATCCTGATTGACGCGATTGAACGGCCCGCCGGTTTCCTGGCGGCCGGAGCAACGCAGCTGCCGGTGGCGGAGGGCGTTCGACGTCGGGTAGGAACCGGAGTCCTGTACCTGCTCGTTAGCACTATCGTGGCCATCGAGGTTTTGCCCCTGTACTTCATCGTCATCACGGCCTTCCGCACGACGTTGGATATCGAGCGGATCCAGCACATGTTCTGGCCCGACCCGTGGACGCTGGAGCACATTGACTACTTACTGAACAAGCTGCCGTTTGTCCGGTGGTACGCCAATTCGGTGCTCGTTGCGCTGGTGAGCACGGTGGTGTCAGTTTGCGTCGCCAGCCTGGGTGCTTACAGCCTGACCCGGCTCCGGTGGCGCGGCAGCCGAGCGATGAGCGCGACGGTGCTGCTGGCGTACCTGCTGCCTGGCGCACTGCTGGTGCTCCCGCTGTACGCAATCTTGCTGCGGCTCCATCTGATCAACACGCTGGTTGCGCTGATGGTGGTGTATCCGAGCGTCGTGCTGCCCTTCGCCATCTGGCTCATGATGAGCTACTACCGATCGGTGCCGCAGGAGCTCGAAGATGCGGCGTTGATCGACGGTTGTACGCGCTTCGGAGCGTTCTGGCGCGTCGTGCTGCCGCTGGTCCGACCAGCACTCCTGGCGGTGGCGATGTTTTCGATCACGCAGGCCTGGAACGAGTTTCTGTACGCGTTTACGTTTCTGTGGAACAGCCAACTGGAGACTCTGCCGGTCGGACTGGCCGGCCTGGTCGTGGGCGACGTGCAGGCGTGGGGTGAGCTGATGGCTGCCGCACTCCTCACCACCCTGCCCGTCGCGGCGATCTACATGCTCGGCCAACGCTTCATGGTGGCCGGTCTTACCGCTGGCTCCGTGAAAGGCTAGCCGCTCGCCGTCGCCGCTCAGCGGCGTCTTCAGTAACTAGCGATCGTGTGGCAAGCGGCGCACTTCGACACCCTACAACCACTACTCATTGGTGGCAACGCTGCAGGCCGCCTTCGGCCTGGGTTGCACCTTCGACGGCCAGCTGGTGGGTGACACCCGTGACACCCAGGCCGGCGTGAAGCCACTGGCACCACGGTTCGGTCTTCGAAGCGACCAGGAGCCCACCGGCCGGTGAGGCACGGAACTCGCCGCGATCCCCGGCAGCCGCCAGGTCCTCCATCCCAGCGCCGCGTGATGAACGCCAACTCGGTGGTTTGGGCCTCATGTCCCCGCGTGGTTCAGCGGCGTGAGCTGTATCTGCTTTGCAAGGCCATGGGCTGTTGCGACATCACTATCGTTCTCTACGAAGACGCGGCCGATGACAGCCACCGACTGGTTCGGCGAAGATATGTGCTGCATGCCGGTCGGCACCTGTCCTTTCCAATTCGGCCCCGTGATGAGGTAGTCGCCCGCCTTCGTGCCGGTGGTGCGTTTGCCGACGTAGGCAAAGTTCGTGTTGTTCGACGGATCGGTGAATTGCACGCTGTAGTAGCGCCCGTCCATGTCGGGCACGTGCAGGACTTGAGGTCCGTTTGAGAAATCGAGCCAGCCGACGACATAGAGCGTGTCACGGTTCGTGCCGTAACTCATCAAGTTTGAGCTTCCCGGCGGCAGTGACGTATGGAGCGGATCGGCAAAGAGTGCTTGGGGTTGTGTATAGAGCGTATTCATCGGGACGGGGCCGTCGCCGAACCCCTTCACAAGGAGCGCTCTCCGGTACACGTACAGCAGCATGCGCGGCCAGAAGTAGATGAACAGGAGCCACGTCGCGACACAGACACCGCCGAATAGAAGCACATGGTCGTAGTACTCCATCGGCTTCACTTGACCTCGACGACCGGCGGCACCGTGTACGTGCCGTTGAGAATGGCTGCGCCGGGTATGTACACGCGCAACCAGAGGATGAAACTGCCCGAGGGCGCGGGCAGCCAATTGGACTCGTGCCCCGGCGGCGCGGCGTGCTGGATGTAAATGTCAACGGAGCCGTCGGAATTCTGCGCGAGGCCTGAGCGGTCGCCGACGCTGTATCGATTGATCGGATTCGGGACATAGTGATTCTTCGCATTACCCATGGTGAGCGACCAGAATGCGTCGTTGGGCGGAAGACCGCCTGCTGAGAAGTGCATGATGTAGTCGTGCGCCCCAGAGAGCGTGCAGCCCGCCCCGTCTGCGTTCGCCCACCAATACATCGCCTCTTGCGGCACGTTTACCGGGCCAGGGAAGTACTGGGCATGCGCGGCTCGCAGTAGCATGCCGTTGCCGGGCACGCCTAATCCGAACATCGTAATCCAGCCGTTGACCTTCACGGCCTTGATTCTCGCGTACACCTGAGCCGAGGCAAATGCCAGGCCGATGCCAATGAGGATGCCTTGAACCACATCGCTACGCACCGTTCTTGTGTGTTCAAAGAACAACAAGTAGATGATGAAACAGATGCATATCGTGCCGATGAATGCCGCGAAATATGCATATGTTCGGCTCATCCTGTTTCCAGTTTAACCACCTTGTGGCGTTGCGGCGTGAGCGTATCGGCTCAATGATTCCGCGGCACGCTGGGATCCAGCCTGGGAAGCTCGGTTGACTGCTGCTTCCACAGAACGTACTCCGAGTCCTGGCAGGGTTACCGGTGTGCATCGGCGGAGGTGTGCCGCCGTTTTTCGTGCACGCCGAGCCTACGCCAACGAAGCCATCCGCGATCCGCGTTGCGCCGCACAACGACGGCATCCGCTCCGCGACGTCGTCCTTGTCCACGACGCCGTCCTTGTCCACGACGCGGCGGAGCGCGGCCTGCTCGGTGGACCGCCGAATCTGCTCTGGCAGGTATCACGCCGCAAAACCACGTCGTCGCGAACCGCCGGCAAGCCTTCGGGCCAACCCATGCAGGTGAGCTGCGAACTCGCGAACACTCCAGCCTGTCGGCGGCCATCTCGAACGCGATCCACGACGCGATCGGCGTGCGCCTGCGCGATCTGCGCGCACGGCCGACCGCGTCCAGGCGGCGCTCCAGGCCGCTGGCACCGGCTAGACCACGGTCGTCAGCAAAGGATCAAGTAGACGGGCCGCGGCTGGGCGCCGCGTGCGTCACTGCTCGGCGATGAAGTGCTCGACGCGCTGGTCCTGAGCCAGGCCCGCCACGTGGTTCGTGAGTTCGTCGATGCCATCGTGCCGGGTGACTTGCATGGCCTGCTCGTCTGCCCACCGGGACACCAGCGCCAGCCACTCCGGATCTCCGCTGACTCTACAGACCTGCGCCCCGAACAGGCCCGGGACGCCCCGCAATCCACTCGCGAGGGCGTGGAGCGCGCCCTGTAAATCCTCACCACCTCCCGGCAGCGGGCGATACCTGGCGACGCGGACAATTTGTGCGTGCTCTGCCATTAGTGGTCTCCTCTCGTCCAACGTTGCTGCGACTCTCGTCAGCGACTCGCAAAAGCCATGCCACACGTGCGCAGACGGCCAGTTTGCGCCGAGCTGAGCTAGTCGAGTCCACCAGCGGGCGTGTGCTGGCATGCGCGACCCGCGTGGTCGTTTCTCGGGCGCCGACAGGGCAGCTCTGACTCAGAAGTCGAACATCGAGGGCCGCCTGCCACTGGCGCTCGGCTCGCGTTCGGCGGTCGTTCCTCAGCTGGCGAGGTGGGCGGCGCCGAGCTTCCGGAGGCGCTCGTGTGCCCCGCCCATGACGAGCAGGTCGCTCGGGAGATACCGTTTGGGAAACTTCGCCAGGACGGTGTAGTTGGTATCGACGACGTTCGCGATCGGTGACCGGGCTGCCTGCGAGACAAGCTGATACGCATCCAGGACGGACAGGCCCACGTCTGCTGCCAACCCGTGGACGAGCTGGGTGTGGGCGATCCTGAAAGCGTCCTCCAACGGTCGGAAGCTGCCTGCCGTCATAATAAAGTCCTCGTCCTCGAAACGCGGCCAATCGCAGTAAAACCCCTTGATCACGTCCACCGCCAGCGTCGTGTGCATCGAGCCCTCGACCGCCACGCCGCACACCTCTCCCTCGCTCTGGCTGTAGTGTCCATCGCCGATGCTGAAGAGCGCACCCTCGACATTGACGCCCAGGTAGATTGTGGAACCGGCCTTGGCCTCAGGCGAATCCATGTTCCCGCCGAACGCCTCGGGCACCAGCACATTCCGCGCCTCGCCCGCGGCGGGCGCGACGCCGACGGTGCCGTGGAACGGAGTCAACGGGAGCTCGACGGAGTAGTCGCTGTCAAGTGCCTGGTAGATGACCACGCGCCTGTGCCGGTCTACCTGGTAGATCCAGACCCTCTCGGGTAGCGGCCCCTGCAGCGTCGGACTGAACTTCGTACTCGTCAGCGCGCCGAACAACGGGACGGTTGTACTGACGCCCCAGTCCCGCGCCGGCTCGATGTCGACAAAGTGGATCGCCAGAGTGTCCCCAGGCTCGGCGCCCTCCACGTAGAAAGGGCCAGTCTGAGGGTTCAGGAATGGATACGTCAGGACCCGGCTTGGCAAATCTTCCGGACCCGCGATCCGTCCGCAGAATGCATCCTCCGTCCAGACGTGGAGAAGCTCGCCCGGGCGGACGTGTGCCACAGGCGGCACATGTCCGAACGTCCACGCGTACTGATCTGGCGTTGGAATAAAGGTCTGGACCGTCGGTTTGTCAACAGTTTCCAATGCGCTCCTCCCAGGTCGCGACGGCACTCGTGACCGCGCTCGCGGTTCCGGTCGCCTCCGCCCACGCTGTGTTCAACGCCACCCTCTCGTTCATCGAGCTGTCGATCGTCGAGCCTGAGCAGCCGAACCGGGTCGGTGATGACCGTGCTGGCGCCATCGTGGAAAAGAAGATGGACTCCACCAAACGACAGCTGGTCGCGAGTGCGACCTGCACCGGCTCGCTGACGCGGTCTCCGTTGACGAGAGTGCCATTGCGACTATCCAGATCGCGCAACTCGTAGTGGAGTTCCCGACTGACAAACTCAGCAGGCCTCCGCGAGACGCGCGGATCGTTCAGCCTGACGTCGTTCTCGTCCGCGCGTCCGACCCGCACCACTTCCTTGAGCAGCGCGCAACGCGGCGGCCCCATACCTGGCACGGCGCTTTCCAGAAAGGTTTCCGCGTCTGCCTCCACCCCCACCAGGC
>DATGER010000230.1:0-2068 GCA_035309865.1 Chloroflexota bacterium | reverse complement strand
GCCGGCACTCACCAGCCCAGCCGTGGCACACCTGTGTCACCAAAGAACCCTCGGGCGTGCTCAGGCTCGGCTCAACCGTCTGCTCGTGTCCGCCTACGGCCCGGTCGGCGCACGCGGTTTCCTAACCCGCGTGCGCAAGTTCGATTCTTGCCGGGGCATCCCGCATGGTTGCGCGGAATCCGCGCGCGTGCAGGATTCTCGGAGCGCACGTTCACGGAGACGATCTTCCGCTCAAGTCCTCGCAAAGTCCGCCTGACAGGGGCGCGCACTGGCGCACGACTGGCGCCCGGAGACGCGGCGTTATGAGTCATGCGAAAGAAGCTTCGCAACTCCTCACCCAAACCTACGCCCACCCAGGCCAACGCGAAAGACCTCGCCGCCTCCAAGCCGTCGAGAACTACCGAACACGGCGATAGATCGCGCGGTTGTCGGGCGTCGGTGGGTCTGTCTGACGAACGGTGTAACTACTTCGGGCACGGTTAGTTGACAGCGTTTCCGATTCGGCCTTCGAAGGTGATGGCGAAGGCGTTGAGGGCTGGCTTCCAGCGGTTGCTCCATCGTTGTTGGCCTCGACCCGTAGGGTCGAGGCTGCGGACGGCGAGGTACAGACACTTCATCGCCGCTTGCTCGGTCGGGAAGTGACCGCGAGCACGCACGCTTCGGCGCAACCGGGCGTGCACGCTCTCGATCGCGTTGGTGCTGTACAGGACTTTGCGGATCTCGGCGTCGTAGGCGAGGAAGGGCACGAACTCAGCCCAGGCGTTGTGCCACAGGCGGATGATCGCCGGGTAGCGGTCGCCCCATTTGTCGGCGAGCTCGTCGAAGCGCTCCCTGGCGGCTTGCTCGGTGGCGGCGGTGTAGACGGTGCGCAGGTCGCGGGCGAGCTCGTACCAGTGCTGCTTGCCCGTATAGCGGAAGGTGTTGCGCACCAGGTGCAGGACGCAGGTCTGGACGATCGCGAGCGGCCAGATGTCGGCCACCGATTCGACCAGGCCGCGGAGGCCGTCGCAGACGAGGATGCACACGTCCTTGACGCCACGGTTGCGGATCTCGCCGAGCACCTGGTGCCAGTACTTGGCGCCCTCACCACCGTCCCCGATCCAGAGCCCGAGGATCTCCCGCATCCCCTCGACGGTGACGCCGACGACGGTGTAGACCGGCCGGTTGGCGACCTGGCCGTCACGGATCTTGACCTGGATCGCATCGATGAAGATCACCGGGTAGACCTCGTCGAGTGGCCGGCTCTGCCAGGCGACCATCTCCTCGATCACCCGGTCGGTGATCCGCGAGATCGTGTCCCGCGAGACCTGCGCGCCGTACACGTCGGCGAAGTGAGCGGCGATCTCGCCGGTCGTCAGGCCTTTCGCGGCCAGCGAGATCACCAACTCATCGACGCCCGACAGCCGGCGTTGGCGCTTCTTGACGATCTGCGGCTCGAACGACCCCTCGCGATCTCTGGGGACGTCGATCTCGACCTCGCCGACCTCGGTCAGCACCGTCTTCGAACGCGCGCCGTTGCGCGAGTTGCCCTTGTCGCGGCCCGCCGGCGCATGCTTCGGATAGCCGAGGTGGTCCTCCATCTCCACCTCCAGCGCCGTCTCCAAAACCGTCTTCGTCAGATCGGTCAGCAGACCGCCAGGACCGACCAGCTGAACGCCCTCGCTGCGCGCCCGCTCAACCAGCTCCTTAGCGACCTGCTCGTCCGCCGACGGCTCCACAGTCGGGGTCATCTCCTCAGACACTACGAGCTCCCTTCCGCCGGCCACCCGGCCGGCAAGTCAGGCCCTCGTAGTTACACCGTTAACCGGACAGTCCCGACGACAGTTATGAAGCCGATCGTGCCAGCCGGTCAGAGGTCCGGGGCCGATACGGGACGCGCGGGTTGCGGGCTGAGCTTCCCGAGGCTGGCGTCCGTTCAGGCTTTCGAATGCAGCCTCATCTCCTGGTGGCTGCGCGCCCGACGCTTTAGCTGATCGCGTCGGTATTGATGGGATTTTCGGTGAGTCGTTTGCTGGGGATGTGGCTCGGGTAATGAGGTGCGATGCGGTTGATCAGGCGTGGGCGGGCG
>DATGER010000229.1:0-12142 GCA_035309865.1 Chloroflexota bacterium | reverse complement strand
GCGGCGCGCCGATCGGGGGCATGTCGGCTGGACCGAGCGCCGAGGACGACGCGCACGCCGCCCTGCAGGCGAGCTGGGACATCGGAGTCCGCTACTTCGACACCGCGCCCTGGTACGGTCGCGGCCAGAGCGAGCTGCGCGTCGGGCGAATGCTCCGCCAGGTGCCAAAAAACGAGTTCGTGCTTTCGACGAAAGTCGGCCGGATCTTGCGCTCGCCACACGATCTGGCCGCATTTGCCGCGCGGACGCCACCGGGTGGCCTGTCCTTCGAGGTGCATGGCCGGCGACGGAGTCGGCTACCGCGCCAACGTGGCCGTTGCCATCGACCGTGGCCGCATCGTCGCGCTGGGTCCCGCGGCCGACGTCTGCGCGGAGTTCAACGCCGAGCGCACCATCAACGCCGACCACCACGTCGCCCTGCCCGGCTTTGTCGACGCCCACATGCACACCGCGTGGTGTCTGCTGCGTGGACTGGCCCAGGACACGCGCCACTGGATGATGTACGGCCTGAGTCCGTTCAGCGCGCACCTGGCACCCGAAGCGATGGAGGCCGGTTCGCAGCTGGCCATCCTCGAGGGCCACAAGTCCGGCACCACCACCTTCGCCGACTTCGGGTGGTCGGACGAAATCGGCTCCCTGGAGGTTGGCAAGCGCGCCGATCTGATCCTCGTGGACTGTGACCGCGTCACCCTCACCCTGGTCCACGCCAGCCCCATGCGCAACCTGGTCCCGAACCTGGTCTACGCCGCTCGCGGCGACGAAGTCGACACCGTCATCATCGACGGCCAGGTCGTCCTCGAAAACGGTCGCCTGCTCACCCTCGACGAGCCCGCCATCATCTCCACCGCCCAGCGCCTGGCCGCCGCCATCGGCCCCGCCGCCGAGTCCGATTTTCTCCGAGTCAACGGTCCGAACGCCCAGTTCATGCGCGACGGCCGTCTATAAGATCACCTCGCTACGCGCGCTTTACCGCGAAGCCGGCGTACAGCATGGACGTGTCGCGCGTCGGCTGGTGCACCGCCAGCCGCCCGAACTCCGCGTATGAGAGCTTGCCCTGCTTGCGCTGGCGCAGCAATCCCACCAGCGCTGGTGGCGAGGCGGCGGGCGCGAGTCCCGTCCGACCCCGCGGCTCCAGCTGGAACCTGCGCAGGGCGGCCTCGAGCTCGGCGGGTTTGACGAATCTGTCCCACGCGTGCAGGTTGGGGGGCATCCAGCTGGTCCAGCCCCAGTCCTGGAACAGACCGATGTACACCAGTCGCGACAGCAAGGTCCGGTTGATCGTGTCGTACAGGTAGACGCCGCCGCAGCCCACGTCCAGCACGCGCTTGCCCGCTGGATCCAGTTGCAGCTCGGTGTGGAGCACCTGGCGGAAGTAGGTCATGCGGCCCGGATTGAGCGCGGTTCGGATCGCGCTCAGCGGTTGGTGCTCATCCCATCAGAGGTCGCCGGGCGCGTTGTAGAGCTGATTGTCGATCGGGTCGGACCAGCGGGAGCGGTAGCCGAGCAAACGCGCGATGGGCGCGAGCATGGTGAAGAGCAGTCGTTGCGCAAAGAGCGGTGGCCCGGCCAGCGCGCACTCGTGCAGATGCGGTAACACGACGACCGCCGTCTGGAGCAAGTTCGGCTTGCCGGCGGCGTCCGTCTTGCCCAGCCGACCCAGCTCGAACATCTTGTCGAAGAACTCGTCCATGCGCCCGGCCGGACGGAACTCGACGACCGCATGGGCTTCCTGACCGTTCGGGTTCCACACGCGATGCGGCGTGCCAGGCGGAATCACCACCTCATCTCCGGGGTGAGCCAGGTGCTCGACGCCAGCAACCCGCACCATGAGCGTGCCAGCATGCAGCTGGAAGCGCTCTTCGCGCTGGGGATGGACATGTTCGACGGGCACCGCGCCGTTGGGTTGCAGGACGAAATCGACCTGGAGGAGCTGGCCGGCGGTTTCGCGCGCGGTCTGTCGAAACGTCATGCGTTCCCCCGTGGTGGGGTTGTGGATCGTGTCACCCTGCCGCGGCATGCGGCCTCCTTCCGCCAGGTAAACTACGATTCGGGATCATCCCACATCGGAGCATGCCGGACATGCCTGAGATTATCCCGACTCGGATTATCTGGTCAAGCGGTAGCATGCTTGGCGTGCGGCGATCACGCCTCGACGATCCCATTGCCCGCCAGACCCCGCTGCGCGTCCCGTCCGCGTTCGCGGAGGTATTCCCCGACGGCAGCGCCTCTGGCACCGAACTGGTGCTCAACGTGCTGCGCACCGCGCAGCTGCTGCTGGCCCGCGTGACGGCCGCGATCCAGCCGTTTGGTTTGTCGCCCGCGGGCTTCAGCCTGCTCGACGTGCTGGCCAACGCTGGCGAGCCGCTGTCGCCGCGGGTCATCAGTCAGCGTTTGCTTGTGGCGCCCCAGACCCTGACCAGCCTGCTCGACAGTCTCGAACGCCGCGGCCTGATCCGCCGCACACCTCACCCGCGCGACCGACGCGCGATCCTGGTCGTCGCCACCGAAGCCGGATCCGCCCTGCTCCACGCCGCGTGCACCCCCGTGGTCGCCGGCGAGATGGAGTGGACCCGGTCTCTGCGTGAGAGCGAGCGCCAGACCCTGATCGCTCTGCTGGGCCGCCTGCAGGCATCGCTGTACGCCGAGTCCGAAGCTCCCTGACGGTAAATTCGCGGCACCGACCCGAAGATAGCGCATTTCCAAGCCAGTTCCCAGGTTGGACCGTCAGACTACCGACGGTGGCACCGACGCGGGCCATCCGAAGAGGAGCATGACCCATGAATACAAGATCCACATCCATTCTCGTCGTGGGAGATGACGAAAGCCTGCGCTCCGCGGTTGCGGATTCGCTCGACCAGGAGGGCTTTCGCGTTGAAACGACGTCGTCGCGAGACGCGCTGGATCTGCGGCAGACCCATAGCCACCGCCCGAACCTGATCGTGCTTGACGCCGCCATGTCCGATAGCGCGCGCTTGAAGTTCCTGTCTGAAACGACCAGCGCCAAGCCGCCGATCGTGGCGCTGTCCAGCCGCACCGAGTTGCGGGCCATCGTCGCCCACGACGGCGTGTGGCTCTGCCTGGCCAAGCCGGTCAAGCTGGACCTGCTCGTCCACGCCGTCCGCCGCATCGCCACCTATACCGCTGCCGCGTAGCCCTCGAGGCCGCCTGCCTCAAAAATGCTACGCTGTAGCACGATGCAGCAAATCGGGGTTCGGGACCTGCGCCAGCAGGCGAGTCGCTATTTGAAACGTGTGCTCGCCGGCGAAGCCTTCGAAGTCACCGACAACGGTCGGCCGGTGGCCCGGCTGGTGCCGATACCGACCGATCCCTGGCAGGCATTGGTTGACAGCGGCCAGGTCATCCCGGCGGAACAACCGGGCGGACTGCTCGACGTTCAGCCCGTCGACTTCGGCATCGACGCGTCCGGCGAGCTGGCGGCGATGCGCGCCCTCGACGACCGCTAGCGAGCGTGTCAGCGCTCTATCTTGACGCGGCGGCCCTCGTGAAGCTCGTGCAGCTCGAAGCAGATAGCGCGGCACTCCGTGCCTACCTGGCGGCGCATCCCACAGACCGCCAGGTAACGAGCGTGCTGAGTCGCTCTGAAGTGGTGCGCGCCGTCTGGGCCGGCGGTGTGCCAGCGCTGCAACAGGCGCTCACCGTGGTAGATCGGACAGACCAGTTGGCACTTACCCGCGCCGTGCTGGATCAGGCCGGCGCCCTCCTCCCCGGCGTACGTCTGCGCGCACTCGACGCTATTCACCTGGCCTCCGCTCTTGCGCTGGGTGGCGAACTGCGGGCGTTGATCACCTATGACGTTCGTCTGGTCCAGGCAGCGGCGGCCCTGGGCCTCGTAACGTTCGCGCCAACCTGAACGCCCGCCAACGGCAGATCACTGGATGGGACGACGGTGGTGCCCTCGTGAGTTGTTGTCCCGCGACTCGATAATCGCAATACTGTGACAGCGGCAGGTCCTCGAGACCCTCGCCGCGGACATGGCCGTCGCGGAGCGAACACATCGATTCTGGCAGCCAGGGCCGCGCGAGCGACCGCAACCCTGGAGTTTATGACGATTCAGTCCCACCACCGCCGTGGCCGCGACAACGTGGCCCACATCTGTCCCGCCTGCTGGCGCGCCGCCGAGCGCCTGACCAACGGCAGCGTCAAGTGCGCCGCCGGCCACATCAGCTGCATCCGTTGCGGCCGTTCAACCTGCAGCTGCACGCCCGTCACGGCCCGACCCTGAGCGCACTCGCCTGATTCGCAGCCTCAGGGCAGCACGAATGTCACGTCGCCGCCATCGGCGCACGCTGACGCCGGCTCCTGCTCGGGCGCGCTGAGAAACGCGCGGGCGATACCGATCGAGCACGGGCTGCTCGAGAGCGTCACATGACTCTCGACCGCGAACTCGACGTCGAAGCTGTTCGGCAGTGTCGCGGCCGCCTCGCGGGCGTACTCGGGCGGCGTGATCGGATCGAACCGACCCGAGAGCAGCAGGGTTGGCACGTCACTTTGGACGGGCGCATTGACGCGGGCCGGCGCCGCCGTGGACGGCCAGACACCGCAGACCTGCGCCAGCTCATCGGCAAACCCCAGGTCCTGACGCACCCCCGGCAGCTCCTCCAGGCCGAGTAGTGTCGGCGTATCGAGCCGTGGTCCATCCTCGGCGCACTCGACGGCGTAGTACAGACCGACTGCGACCGCCCCGCCGTAGTTGTTGACGTCCGGCAGGAACGATCCGACCGGCCCGTAGTCGCCCCCGTCGGTGATGGCAATCAGCGCCGGAATCATGGCGATGCCCTCACGGACGTAGAGCATCACGTCCAGAACTTCCAGAAACAGCCGGCTGTCGAGCGTGGCATGCCGCGTCTGTCCGGTGGAGGGATCCATGTAGTCGATCGGCCGGGGCTGCGTGTGCAGTTGGGCCATGAGGTGGCCGAAAGTGCCGAGCACGTTCGGATACTTCGCGCGGCAGCCTGGATCTGCCTGACACGTGTCGAACACCAGCCGAAGCGCCCGGCTGAAAGAGATGGGCGCGTCCGCGTACAGGCTGGCCTGGGGCGGGAAGACTCCGTCGAGGATGACCGCGCGGAGCAGTTCCGGCGACTGGCGCTCGACCGCGAGCGCCAGTCGCGACCCGTAGGATGGCCCGTACAGGTTGACCTGGGTATACCCCAGGGTGCGCACCAGGTCCGCCACGTCGGCAGCGCTGGACTCGGTCGTGTACGCCGAGAGATCGACGCCCCAGTCCGCCAGCCGAGCCGCGCAGTCGGCCGCGTGCTGCACGTCGACTGTCTGGCCGGCGCTGCTGAACGGGACCTCCGGGCACGCCAGCGACGGCTCGGAGAACCCGGTCCCGCGCTGGTCGAGAAAGATCCAGTCGTTGTCGTCGAGCAGCCCGTTCATCGGCCCGAGATCAGTCGACCCCGCCTCGCCCGGCCCGCCAGCCAGGTAGACCACCGGTATCGCCGATGTCGGATGTCCGCCGCTCACGACCGCCACCGCGAGCCGGATGGTCGCGCCGTCCACAACGTCCCGCCGCTCCGGGACAACAAGATACCCGCAGCGCAGCGAAGCCCCAGCCGGCGCGCCGATCTTGCAGTCAGCCGGTTCGAATCGAGGTACATCCTCCGCAGCCTGCGCGCGCGCAACCGACGGCGACAGCAAGCAACTCACCGCCAGGAGCGAGACGAGCCGCTGCCTCATCACACCCCTGGGGGCCGCAAGACGCGTACCAGGGGGAAGGCTGGGTGGCCGCCAGGCTCAGCCAGCCTCCCGCAAGTCAGCTCGAATGCCTGCTACTCGTCCGCGTCCCCATTTACGCTGACGACGCCCCACATGTGGTCGTGGATACGGCACTGGTAGGCAAAGGTGCCGCGGTTGGCAAACGAGAATGAGAAGCTGCTCGGAAATCCTGGCAGCGTGCTGATGATGCCGGAACTGGCGACCGTGTTCGGACTGGAAATCACGGTGCCCCCGAGGGGTTGCGGAACGATGTGGACCTCTGCCGCGGTGGTGCACCCGTACGGCGCACCCGCCACCGGGAACTGCAGCGGAGCCAGCGTGTCTGCCGGCGCTACTTCGCACACGGTGGGCAGCGGGTCGACAGCGTCCGAGCCGGGGCCCCGCGGGAAAGTGACCGTGTGCGGCTCCTTCTGCGTGCGCGTCACCCACTTCACCGTATCCCCGGGCCTGAGCTCCACCGTGTGGGGTAGCATCTCGAGGACCTCGACGTATTGCGTCGCGGTCCCGGCGGTCATCGTCACCGTGTGCGTTCCGTTTGGGTTTTCCGCAACCGACCGGCGGCGCGCCTGCGCTTCGACCATGCGGGCTCCAACGGTGTCCGAATCCAGCTGGCTTTCGGCGGCGCCCTGAACCTCGCCCGCGGTCGACGCGGGTACCGAGTCGGGCACGACGTCTACGGAGCCGTGCATGCCCGGATGGATCAGGCAGATCCAGGTCAGCGGGCCCGCGGCTACGTTCAGCTGAACAAAGAAGTCACCACCCTTTGGGTCGAACTTCGCACCCGAGTTCAGCAACTGCGCGGCCGCATAGCTACACGGGTTGATGGCTGAGCCGCCGCATTCCGGGTTACTCGGGTCCAGAACCGCCGGGTTGAACTCGAGCGGCGGCCCATTCTGGAAACCGTCGTCGGGATCCAGCGTGGCAAATGACGGGGCCACCAAACCATTCGGCACAAAGGTGACCGTGTGCAGGCCGTCCTGCGAGCCGGTGTTCCACCGGAAGTCGAGGATGTCGCCGCTGTGGACGTTCACGCCGGATCGCGGGAAGTAGTCGACGTACTGGTAGTCGTGGCCCGACGGACCCGCATTGTCGACGCCGATCATATGGACCGTTCCCGTCGTGGCAAGCGTCGACGCGGTGCTAGCCAGGGGGGTGGCCGTCATAAGCGCGGCGGCTGCCAACGTTCGAATCAGTGGCTGCATATCTCCTCCTCAGTAGGTGTTGTCATGGGTGATCAATAGACCTGCGCCGCATGCAAATCACGACCTCAGCGGGCCTTCGCCGTAACCACCAGGGCGCGCATGGTGGACCGAAACGGCGCCTCGCCGCCTAGCCGCGCCAGCGCTTCGGCGACCGCTTCGACAAAGCGCTCCAACTCGCCGCCGCTCGCTTTGATCGCGTTACTCACCGGCGTGCCGCGGACCAACCCGCGCGCCAGCCGCTCAGCTGTCGGACTGTGCGCCTGCAGCGTGATCCATTCGAGGTCCTGCACTTGGAAGTCATGCGCGCAGAGCAGGCTGCGCCACGCCTTCGCGTCATGAAACCCGTACGGCACCTCGAAGAACCTCGGTGGGTCCGTGGGCAGCAGGCGCGCGATGGTTTCCTGAGTGACGCGCGCGTAAGGATTATGCGCCGCGTCGTCCCAGACATTGAATGCCAGCCGCCCGCCATCGGCCAGGACGCGGCGGGCCTCCCGCAACATCGCCGGTTTGTCTGGCACAAACATCATCCCAAACTGACATGCCAGCGTCGTGAACGAACCGGCGGCGAAAGGGAGGGCGACGCAATCGGCACGCTCCCACCTGATCCGGGCCAGGTCATCGAGGCCAGCGCGGGCGTAGTCGATCATTGGCTGGTCGGCATCCGTTGCTACCAGCCGGACGGCGGGCGCCAGATGAGAACGCAGCTGCCGCGTGAGGACGCCCGTACCGCAGGCAGTCTCCAGCACCGCGTCTCCCGCGCGCTCGGTCACGCGCTGCGCCAGGTCCACCGCATACGGTTCGAACAGCGCCGGGCCGAGACAGGTGTCGTAGATGTCGGGGGCGGCCCCCGCGAAGGAATCCGCCCCTGGCTGAACTCCCACCGTTTGACCTACTGCAGCTCGTCCGCCAGCGCGTTCAAGGTCTCGGCATCGCGCGGAAACAGGGACGCCAACGCCGCGGCGGCGGCACTCGAGAAACAACCGTGCGCTGCCGGATAACTTGGATGATTCGGTGTGGGGAATACGGTGCTCAGCGTCGGGCTGAGCTGAAACGGTCGGATTGCCCAATAGGCGTACTTGGCATCCCAGCAGGCCACACCCGAGTCGTAGCCGGCGATGCTCTGGAGCGCATACGCGCGTGCAACTCGCGGAGGGTCCGTATCGAGACGGTCCTCCAGAATTTTCTCGCTGGCCTGTTCGTTCCAGGCCGCGGCGTGCTCAGATGGGTAGGCGGGGCTCGCCGGAGTTGGCACGACGGTGGTCAGGGACTCGTCAACCTCCGTCGGCCTCGGGCGCTGGTACGTGTACTTGGCGTCCCAGGTGGCGACCATTGCGTCCGACAGGCCGACGTGCACCAGCGCCAACGCCCGCCATCCGTTGTTGGTCCGCAGGTTATGCTTCAGCGCTTCGGTGACCGTCAGCTCGTTCCACCGATACGAGGGCGCGCCCGTGTCCCAAAAGGCTATCTGGTCGAGGCTCGCGCCATCGCGCTGCTGGGCGAGCGCGCGCAATTGATCGAGCTCCGCTTGAGAGGCAGCGGCATTCGGCGGTGGGGCAGGTCGAACTTGGCTCCCGGAAGTGAGCACCCAGGTGTGCCACTGGCCGGCTTGGGGTTCAGTCTGAGCTACGGCCGGTGCCGCTCCGACGTCGACGGGCATGAGCGCGAAGAGCAGCAGGACAACGACGATCGATCGGAGCACGGATGTCTCCTTTCTGGACGGTGATGTGCCGAGTGTGCGACCGGGTGGGCCGGCCTGCCAGGCGCACTGACCTACACACTTACTGACGCAGTTGGCGATCCCCGTCCGCAGATAGCCGGAGCTGTATTTCAGTGCTATGCTGGCGACTCGCCAGGGGAAGTGGGTCGGGGATGAAGATGGGAGCGGCCCCGGTGACCAACACAGGCATGGATGAGCCCCAGAGCTTCGCGGTGCTGTTGCGCCGATATCGGGTTGCCGCGCGTCTGACCCAGGCGGAACTCGCCGAACGGGCCGCCATGAGTGCGCGCGCGATCACTGACCTGGAGCGCGGCGTGCGCCGGTTCCCCTATCCTGACACCGTTGACCGCTTAGCCCGCGCCCTGGACCTCGGCGCGGCGGACCGTGAGGGGCTTTTTCGCGCGCGTCGGCCGCGCGACACAGGTGCTATCGGGCAGGATGTGCCGCCGAACACCGGTCCCAGTCGTGCGCCCGCACAGCCGCCCAACGCGGTCAGCGGCGGAGAAGAGCGGAAGCTCGTCACGGTCCTGTTTGGTCAACTCGTCAACTCCAGTGCCGGCGTCGATGAGCTCGACCCTGAAGATGCTCGGGACTTGCTCGCGCGCTACCACGTCCGGATCCGCGCTGATCTCGAGCGCTTTGGAGGCACTGTTGACAAATTCATCGGCCAACAGCTGGTCGCGTTCTTCGGTGCGCCGGCGGCACATGAAGATGACCCGGAGCGGGCCGTTCGCGCGGCGCTCGCAGTGCGGGACTGGATGCTCGACGAGGCGACCGGCGTGCGAGCCAGGATCGGCGTCGCGAGCGGCGAGGCACTGGTGTCGTCTGGTGCACTCACCTCGCTCGAAGCGCCCATCGCCGTTGGCGAGGTGATCAACGTCGCGGACGGTCTGCGGCTCGCTGCCCCGCTCGACGGCGTGCTCGTCGATGAGCCGACCTTTCGCAGAACCAGGGACGCCATCGAATACCGAGGCGCAGAGACCGTGACCCCGAGAGTCCGTAGCGCGGCATTGACCGTGTGGGAGGCGATGCGGCCGCTGGCGCAGCCAGGCGTCGACCACGCGCGACATCGCGCCCCGTTCATCGGCCGCGAGCGAGAACTCGGCGCGGTGCGTGAACGACTCGCGTGGGCCGCCTCGGTCGTGGCCCCCCAGTTCGTAACCATTGTGGGGGTCCCCGGGATTGGCAAGACGCGCCTCGTCGCGGAGTTGCGCCGGGCCGCCGCCGGCGCGGGTGACCCGGTCATCTGGCGGCAGGGCCGTTCACTCCCGTATGGCGGCGGGCTCAGTTTCTGGGCGCTCGGCGAGATCGTCAAGGCCGAGGCCGCCATCCTCGAGAGCGACCCGCCCGACCTGGTCGAGCGCAAGCTTGGCAAAGCCGTGGCGCGGATCGTCGAGGATCACGCTGAGGCGCGACGTATCGCTACCTCCCTGGGCCCGTTGATCGGCCTCCGCGGCCGAGATGCCGCCCTGGCCGGGCCACGTCGGGAGACATTTGCCAGCTGGCGGGTGTTCCTCGAGGCACTCGCCCAGGAGCGCACGCTTGTGCTCGTTTTCGAGGACCTGCACTGGGCGGAGGACGGTCTCCTCGACTTCATCGACGAGCTGGTGGAGCGCGCGAGCGGAGTCCGACTCCTGGTTGTCGCAACGGCCCGACCAGAGCTGCTGGATCGGCGCCCCAGCTGGGCCGGCGGCAAAGCCAACGCCCTCACGCTGTCGCTACCACCGTTGACGCGGGCCGACACCGCGCAGCTCGTCACGGCCATCCTGGACCGACCGGTTCTCCAGCGAGAGGTCGAGGAGGAGGCGCTGCTCGTCCGAGTTGGCGGCAATCCGTTGTATGCCGAGCAGTTCTGTCGAATCTTGCTCGAGCACGGCCGACTCGCGGACTTGCCGCAGACGATTCACGGCATCATCGCGGCGCGATTGGATCTGCTCACGCACCTCGAAAAGCGGCTCTTGCAGGACGCCGCGGTTGTCGGCAGGGTGTTCTGGATCGGCGCACTTGAGGCGATCGGCGGTGTTTCCCGCCCGGAGGCTGACGAGCTGCTGCATGGTCTGGCGCGCCGCCAGTTCGTCCAGCGGAGCCAGCGGTCGTCGGTGGCGGGCGACGTCGAATACGTCTTCGCCCACGAGCTGCTGCGGGAGGTCGCATACGCTGAGATCCCGCGAGCTGCCCGTGGGGACCGACACCGCCGCGCTGCCGAATGGATCGACGGGTTAGGCCGCTCTGAGGATCACGCCGAGCTCCTCGCGCATCACTACCTGGCGACGCTGGAGTACGCGCGAAACCAGAGTGAGGACATGGTCGCCATCGTGCAACGGACGGTCGACGCGCTCCGAGGCGCCGGTCTGCGGGCCATGCGGCTCTCCGCAAACCAGCGCGCGGTCGACCACTTCTCGCGGGCGATCGGCCTGCTCGAGCAACTCGCGGCGGCTGAGGAGCGCGGCCGAAACGAGGCCGAGCTGCAGCTTCGTTTGGGCATGGCGCTGTTTGCCCTGCAAGGCTTCGGCGCGCCCGAAGTCGAGCGCGCGTACGGGCGGGCGACCGAATTGATGATGGCGAGTGTGCCGACCGCCGAGCAGTTTCCGCTTCACTTTGGCCTGTCCATCTTTCACGGCCACCGCGGTAACTTTGAGCACTCCCAGAGCCTGGTCGACAGGATGACGCACATGGCCTCCGAGGGAGAGGACACCATGAGACTGCAGGCCCTGCATGCGCGGTGGATGAACTCCCTGTTCGGCGGTCACATCGATGACGCGATCGTTGCCGCGGCCGCCGGCCGGGCCATCTACCGGTCCGAGGTGCACCACGCGACTGGCTTCCTGTACGGCAACCACGATCCGGGTGTGTGCGCCCTGGCACTGCCCGCGCTGGCGCTCGCCTATCGAGGCGACTCGCACGCGGCGGTGATGCAGGTGCATGCGGCCATTGCCCTCGCCCGGAGGCTCGGTCACGGCGTGAGCCTCGCCCAATCGCTGACGCAGCTGCCGTGGGCGCATCAAATCAACGGCGACCCGACGGCGGCTCTTCGGGAAGCGGAGCAGGCCCTCGAACTCGAGGAGCGGGTCGCCCACCCGCAGTTTTTCGGCATCGCGCGCGCGATGCGCGGCTGGGCGCTCGCGAGCACGGGGCGGACCGCGGAGGGCGTTGCTGAGCTTGAACGCGCGCTCGCGGACGAGCTGTTGGCCAGCACGATCTGGGCCGCCATGATCGGGACGCTGCTGGCCGAGGTCCAGCTGCATGCGGGTCGCCATGCAATCGCTCGGGCACTCCTGGATCAGGTGAAGTCACTCACCGCACCCATGCCCGCGTACTACTACCAGCCCGAGATTCAGCGGGTCGAGGCGGCCTGGCTCTGCACGGCGGGGCGGCACGCAGAGGCCCGGAGTCTGCTGATTGCGGCCATCGGTACCGCGCGTCAGCACGGGTCATTGGCGCTGGCGATTCGCTCCGCCCTGGCGCTTGCCCGGGCAGACTC
>DATGER010000228.1:0-26045 GCA_035309865.1 Chloroflexota bacterium | reverse complement strand
TCTTAAACCGTGCGTTCGAGGATGTACAGGCCGCCGGTGAAACGATCGGTGACGTAGACGAGGCCGTCGGCGGCGACGACGACGTCGTTGAACTGGATGCTCGAGCGGTTGGGCGGGGCTTCGGGGACGAAGTGGGCGATCTCGCGCGGGTGGTGGGCATCGGAGATGTCGACAACGCGCAGGCCGGCGTTGAACCACGTCACGTAAATCGTGTTGGGGTCGACCAGGCTCCCTGGCCGCATCTCGTGGACGTTGTGAGGCCCGAACCGGCCGCCGCGCGAGCAGAAGTCGCCCTCTGGGACCGGAAACTCGGCAATGACCCGCGGTTGCCGTTCGTCGGCGATGTCGACAACGCGCACACGCGTCTGCAAGCCTTTGCAATCGTTGGCCAGCTGCTCGTCGGTAACGACCAGCACGTCGCGGCCGGGTATCGGCAGGGCGGTATGCGTCGCGGTGCTCACGTCGGCGCCAAAATCCAGCTGGCTGACGAGCCTGGGCGCGCGCAAGTCTGCGATGTCGAGGATCACCAGGCCAGCGTCCCACCAACCGCAATACGCGCGATCGCCGCGGATCAGCGGATGGTGCAGCGCATATCGCTTCGCGCCGGGCGTGCCGCCGTGCGACTGAGTGGGGGTCCAGGATGGAGTTTCGCCGCCGGCAGCGTACTGGCCGGGAAACCACCACCGCCCGACCTCGCATGGCCGGGTCGGCTCGGACAGGTCCACGATCACCAGGAACTGATCGATGAAGCCTTCGTCGCTCCCGCTCATATAAGCAAACGGCGGCTCCCAGTACGTCATGCGATGCACGCCCTTGCCGGGCATTTTCAAAAAGGCGATCTCGCGCGGCTGCGCCGGCCTGGAGATGTCGAAGACCTTCAACCCACCCTGCCACGACGTCGCGGTCGGCTCCAACATGCTGCGCTCGTAGTTGACGAGCAGCACATCGCCCACCACCTGCACTTTGTGCGAGTGCGTGCCGGGCGGCGTCTCGAGTTGCGCCACGACGCGTGGATGACGCGGGTCGGACACGTCCACCACCGAGGTACCGACGCGGCTCTCGCCCATGTGCGCCACGAAGGCGAAGCCACCTTTCACATTGACGTGCATGCAGTCGCCGTGGCCGTTCAGGTCGGTCTGTCCGACCAGGCGCATGTTCAGGGCGTCAGCTTGGGAAGACATATCTCAGGTCCGTCAAGGGGGTCTGGGTTAGGATTCAGTCCGCGACACATGGTGGTCCCTGAGGCGGGCCGCGTCAACGGCACCTATCACGCGGCCCAAACCCTGAAAGAGCGGGGCCGGCGCACGCGGCTGCTCATTGGCATCGGCGCGCTGATTTCGGCGCTGGCGGGCCTGAACGTGGTGTTGATCAACGCCGACATGAACCGGATCGAACAGGCCGGGCCACAGCGCCTGGGGCTCGCCGGGGGTGGGATCGATCACTTCGTGCCCAGCATCTTGCTCAATCTGCCACAGGCCAACCGGCCAGCGAACACCGTCACCGCTGTCCTGGCCGACGATCCGCGGCACTCGCTGCCGTACGTCGACGACAAACGCGCGCTGGAGCGCTGGGTGGCGCTCACGGGTTTCAGCCTGGCAGCGCTCTTCATTGGGCTCGAGAACCGGATCCCACTGACGACCGCTGGGCCCCGCTCGCCGACAGGCACCGACCTGTCACGCCTGTTAATTCTGCTGTCGCTGAGCTACGGCGCGCTGTCGATCTTCGAGAGCGGCTGAGGCGCAGCGGTCGGCGTTCAGGGATCGGCGGAGAGTTTGTGAGGACGCTGACCCGCCGCCGCGTGGGTCCGTGCGATTGCTCGGGAACAGAACTGGCGATCTTTCGAGGCTGGGGCTGATGGCTGAGACGACGGCAAATAGCTGATAGCTGAAAGCTGACGGCTCGCTGCTGTTACATTGAGTACGTGTCGCCGGACGAGGTTCACGCGGTTGCGGAGCGGGTGGATGCGCGACTGGCGACGACGGTTTGGGACCTGAGGCCCGCGGAGGAGGGCGCGGCGGAGGTATCGGCGGCAGCCGAGGTCGCCGTCTTTGCGTTGAAACTGGCCGGCAAGCGCCGCCAGGCGCGGCTGGGTGGCCGATTCAGCCGCCTGGTGGTCCGGTTTGCTCTCGCCGCGTGCGTCGCGCTGGCCACGGTGGCCTCGGCATGCGACGCACCCAGCGCCAGTCCCGAGGCGACGGCGGCCGCGATCAGTCAGCTCGCGACGGCCAATCCGGCGACGGCCATGATCTCGAATCCGCCACGCGCCAGCCCGGCTCGGTTCACTGACCTGATCCTGGTGGACGCGGGGTCGGATGCCCAGCCCTGGGCGCTGATGGCGGCGAAAAACGGCGACGCGCCCATTCTCGTCGACCGCGTCGGGGCCGGCCTGCAGACCGTCGGCGACGTCTACCGCCTGGCGGCCCAGCCGGTGATCGTCGGCACGCGTGACGGCCCGTCGCAATTCCTGGACCCCCTGGAGGCCGCGGTTTCGACCGGCAGCGATCCGCAGACCGCGAACGCGGCCAAAGACCAGTTGGTCCAGCGCTGGAGCCAGGACGAGCGCTACCTGGCGGTGACGCGGGCGATCGCTGGCCAGCCGACGGTGCTCGATGCTGCCTACAACGCCGCCGCCGCGTCGGCGGCCGGCGGAACGCACACCTATCTGAACGGACTGGTGTTGCGCGTCGAGCCCGACAACCCCGTCGTCCAGGTCATCGATCGGGCGCTGCTCGAATCCGGGCGGCCGACGCGCGCCGAGGACGTGGTGTACGTGGCCATCCGGCCCAACGAAAGCGCGCTGTATGACCCGGGCCAGGTGGTCAACTTGCGGGACGTGGTCATGGATAAGCAGACCACGGACGTCAACGGTCAGGCGACCACGGTCTACGTCGCCAACGCGGCCCTGGATGGCGCGCGCGTTGAGCCGACGGGTCACGTCGACTTGCAAGCGCTGCTGCAACCGCGGCTGCAGGTCGTCAGCGAGGACCTGGCGCTGCAGAACCAGGTGGCGGGCACCGCGGCGAGCGGAGCGAGCGTGGCGAGTCCCGCGCCGGTGGCGGTGGCCAAACCGACGGCGACGGCTGGCGGGACGACCCCGGTCCAGCAGCCGATCATCGTCCAGCAGTCGCGCGACAACGGGTCGTCATATATCGGCGACTTTCTCATCTTCATGTGGTTGACCAATGGCGGCTTCTACCGCGGGGGCGGGGGCACCACCATCATCAACAACTATCCGTACGGCCGACCGGGTGGCAGCGTCTACTATTCGCCGCCGCCGGCGCCAAGCGGCAACAGCCCGTCGACGATCGCCTCGTCCCAGGCGGCGTCGCGGAGCACCGCCCTCGAGGCGGCGCGGACGTCGGTTTCGGGACAGTCGTCTGGGACGGGCGGCGGTGTCGCGGCGACCAACAAGTCAGCGGCGGATGCGACCTCGCGCGTGAGCGCCGCCACCAGCAAGTCGGCGGCGGTGGCGGGGGCGGTGAGCGCGTCGTCGGTCGGCAAGAGCATCTCGTCGGCGCCGGCTGGCTCGTCGAGCACGGCGAGTCGCAGCGCGGGATCGGTTTCGGCCGGCAGCCGGGGCAGCGCGGGCAGCTCGTCCGGCTCGAGCAGCGGCAGCAAGGGCATCGGCGGCAGTTCGGGTGGTTCGAGCAGTTCGGGGAGTTCGGGCGGCTTCGGTGGCGGCGGCAAGGGGATCAGCGGCGGCGGCAGCAGCGCGTAGGCGCCTCGCGCAGGTCGCGGTGCGCGTGCTCGAGGCTACGGCGAACCCAGACGGCGGCGCCGGGCTCCTGCTGCGCGGCTACGAGTACGAGCCAATCCTGCAGAGCGACCTCGCCCCGCGCAGCGGGCGCGGGCAGGCCGGGGGCGGGCTGCAAGCCGGGCGCGGGCTGCACGCGGCGAAGGCGCCGCGGGCGGGGGGCGGGCCACTGGCGGCGAGCGCGCGGCAGGCCGCGGGCAAGCGGCAGCCCGTCGGCGGGGGCGGGGCGGCGCCGGGGCTCGACCCGTTTGTCGTGGAGGCACTGCTTCGGATGGCGCGGCTGGCTGGGTCGGTCGGCGATGCGCTGCGAGACTGTCCGGATGCGAGTGTGCGGCGCTCGGCGGCGATTCTGGCGGCGCGGGCACATCCACTGACCGCGGCCCTCGATGGCTGATGGGTCGCCGGAGAGCGACGATTGGCTCCGCAAGCTGATCGACCGCTCGCCGCTCCTGCCGGAAGCGTCGCTGCGCGCGCACTGGCGCCAGGTGATTCCGTCGTTGCCGACGGCACTGCGCTATGAGTTGGCGGCGATTCTGCTCGAGGTCGAACACGCCGTGCAGACTTCACACCTCTCAGATAGATCCCAGGGCCAGTGCTGTTAAGCGGGGCGCGTCGGGCCTGGGGTCGCTGGCTGGCCTGTGCGGGCGTGTGGCAGGGCTGGAGCATCTGCCCCGCACTGCTCGCGCCCGAGGTCGACGAGATCATCCCGCGTCAGGCCCGGCGACCGGCCGCGCGCGCCCTCGCCGCGAGCCTGGCCGGCTCGCTCGACCGCGGCGGGGTGCTGGTGCTCATCGACCTGGAGCCGATCCTCGGCGTGCACGTCGCGGCGCTGTTGAACCAGTGGCACGTGGCGAACGGGGTGCTGTTGTTGCCGCGCTGGCCGTATCGGCATGCCATCCTGCCCGTCGATGGGCTGGTGCACGCCCTGGTCGGACAGACGCGCCGGCTCACAACCGACGCGCATCTGCCGAACGTTGCGTTCGTCCTCGACGCCGAACGGAGCCGCGCCGTGCCACACCGGTCCGCCAGCGACGGGCGGGCCGACAACCGCTATCGACTGCTGGCTGGCGATCTGCCCAACCTTGCTGCGCTGCGCGCGCGAGGCATCCGCGAGGTGCGGAAAGTGTCCGCGGCGTGAGGAGCGCCATCTGCAGCACCGACTATGCGGCGTACGTCGCGGCGTGGGATGGCGCGGCGCGAGCCGGCCTGCGGCAGTTGAATCTGGACACCTGGGCAGCCGGCCGCCGCTACCTGTCGTTGACGAGCGTGGTGCTGAGCGCGGCCGAGGCGGCGCAACTCAAGGCGATGACGCCCCGTTTCAGCAAACTGCTCGACGCGGCGGTCGACGGCATTCTGGCCGACCCGGACTGGTGGTCGTCGTTGGCCTGGCCCTGGCCGGCGATCGAACTGGCGCACCAGGAGCCGGCCCATCCCGGCGGACTGGCCAGCCTGTATGGGCGGTTTGACTGCCTGCTCGGCGAAGGCGGCGCCTGGCAAGTCGTCGAGTACAACGCGGACACCCCGTCGGGGGGCCGCGAGGCGACAGGCCTCGAGCCGTTAGCCGCGCGGATGTACCCGGGCATGCGTGGACTGAGCGGTCGGCTCGCGCGCCTGCTGGTCAGCACGCTGCGCGCGCGGATCGAACATCACCCGCGACCAGTCCGGCTGGTGGGCGTCGTCTCGTCTCACGGCTGGCTCGAGGACATGGCGCAAGCGACGTGGCTCGCCTGGCTCCTGCGCCGCGCTGGACAACCAACGCTCGTCGGCGACGTGACCGATCTGGCCACCCGGCGTGGGCGGATCACCCTGCGTGGCCGGCCGATCGATGCGCTGTATCGTTTTTATCCTATCGAGCGGCTCTATCGGCACGCGATCTTCGCCAGCCTGTGTGAGGCGTCGATCGACGGCCGCCTGCTCATCCTTAATGGTCTGCGCGGGTTTCTGGCCCAGTCCAAGGCATGTCTGGCCTGGTTGTGGTCGAACCGCGTGAAACTGGGTGCGTCGGCCGAGCGGACCATCGAACGCCACCTCCCACCGACGTTCCTTGTGCGCGCGCCGGCGGCAGCGGAGTGGGTGCCGCACGGCGTCGTCAAGCACGTCAACGGCCGTGAAGGCGATTCGGTCGTGTTCGGCACATCCATCGACGCCGCCGGCTGGGAGGCGCGACTCATCGAGGGTGGCTACGTCGTTCAGCGGGCGGTTGCCTCGCCCGCGCTCGACGACGTCGAGGTCGACGACCTGCAACGCCAGGTGCGGTGCGTCGGTCCACGCTACGCCTGCGTCGGCGCCTTCGCGATCGGCGGTCGATTCGGCGGGTGCTACACCCGACTCGACGGGCCGATCACTTCGGCGCAGGCGACGTATGCCGCGACGGTGCGCGAACCTGCGGCGGCCGGGGCCGCACGTCGGCGCTGAGCCGCAGCAGCCTAGCGCGCTGGCCGCGCTCCACCAGGTAGTACGTCTCGTGGCCGCCTCGATAGACGTGGTCTTCCATCCGTAGCTCGGCGCGCATCTCGACGCGGTGGCTGCCACCCAGCCGGGCAACCAGGTCGGCGTGCTCGGCGCTGAGCGCGGCGACGACGCGGCCCGGTGCGCTGATGGACACACCCGCCGCGGTGACTTCGACCCGCGCGGACAGTGCGACCAACCGCCGCAGCAGGTCGGCTCGCAGCAGACACCCGCCAGCTTGCGGGTCGGGCTCCCAGTCCACCAGCACCTGATGACGCCACAACCGGGCGGCGGTGACTTCGTGATGGTCGCCGAGATCGGTGGCGAGGTCAGCGTCGGCGTCGGCGAGCGCGGTGGCGACGTCGCCGAGCCAGGCTTCGATGTCCATGCCGCCGATCGATCAGTGCCGGACCAGGAGCTCGCGGAGGGACTCCCGTCCGAATGGCCTGGCGAGGTAGGCGACGGCGCCACGGCGCAGAGCTTCGGCCACACGGGTGTCATAGAGGTCATCGGTCAGCATGACGATCGGCAGGTCGGGGGCGATTTCGCGCACCTGGTTCAGGGCTTCGAGGCCGTTACCGTCCTCGAGATCGAAGCCGAGCAGGATGAAGTCAGGATCCTTGTCCTCCAGGTGTTCGATCGCCTTGCCCACGCCGGGCGTCTGGAGCGACTGGTAGCCCAGCGACTCGACGAGGCGGGCGGTCGATTGACGATGCGACGCGTTGCCGTCGACGATCAGAATCGTGCGCGGCACGACCACCTTCGGCTCGCGCCGCAGCCAGCCCCGCACTTTTTCGCGCACCTCTGTAACGGTTGGCACCCTGGCAGTACGATACCGCGCGGATACGACCGGTGAACATGAACAACGCTGCAGCGCGCCGACCGCTGACGTTCAAGGCGACGCTGCGGGGCGATTCGGGCGAGTTCATTGAGGTGCCGGCCGAGATCGTGCGGGCACTCGGGCCGGGCCGACGGCCGGCCGTGCGGGTCGTCATCAACGGCGTCGAGCTCCGCACCACGCTGGCGGCCTACGGGGGCGGCTCGCAGATCGGCCTGCGGCGCGAGATTCGCGAGGCGGCGCAAGCCTCGCCGGGCGAGTTGATCGAGGTCAGCGTCGAGCTCGACACGCAGCCGCGCACTGTCGAGGTGCCGGCGGATCTCGCGGCGGTCCTGGCCGCCGACTTCGAGGCGAGCCGCATCTTCGACGGGCTGTCGTACACGAACCGGAAGGAATACGTCGGCTGGGTCCTCGGCGCGAAACTGCCGGCAACCCGCGAACGGAGGGTCGCCGAGGCCCCCGCGATGCTCAAAGCTGGGCGCCGCACGCCGCTCGCGAAACCGTAAGCTGCCCGCTCCGCTGCGCTCGCTCCGTTCCGGGGACGGACTTCGCGACCCACGCTGAGCGGGACGCGCGGACTCAGCGCCACTTGTCCAGTGAAGTGGCAGAGCAGTCGGCTCGCGCTTCCGTGATCGGTACGTCCTCGTGGGGAGCAACGCTGCACCAGCCCCCACTGGGTCCCACTCTGACACTGGAAGGGAGCGAGCGCAGCGAAGCGGGCAGCTGACCTGCCAGCTGGCTTCGCGAAGCGCGAATCGGGGAACGTTCCTTGCTCCCCGGACGTTTCGTAAGGGACCAGTCCGAGGAGGGCTCATGATGCCTGCTATATTCCGCGTTCTACCACCGTCGCGCGCCTTCCCGGCGCTCGCCGCCATTGCCGTCCTGGCGAGCGTGGCGTTCGCCACCGCCAGCGCGACCGCCCAATCGGCCACCGGGACGGTGACTGGCCGCGTGCTGTGGGGTTCGTGCATCCGCGGGATTCCGCTGCCGATGATGCCGAACGGCCAGCCGCAGCCGAGCACCGGCACCGCGCCAGATGCACAGATCGCGCCAGATGCACAGATCGCTCCAGACTCGCGGCCCGTGCCTATCAACGGCCTGCCCGCCGGCGCGGTGCTCGTGGCCGTGCAGAACACACCGGTCAACGCGCGGACCGACGAGGCCGGCCGCTTCACGCTCTCGGGCGTCCCGGCCGGCCAGTACATGACCGTCGCCGCTGGCCCGGTAGCCGATTCAGTGAGCGCCACCGCCGCGCGCCCCAATGTCTTTGTCAACGGCGGACAGACCGTGGACGTTGGCACCCTCAGCCTGGGTGGCTCAGGCGTCCCGCCGTACTCGATCGCCTGCCGTATCCCGCAGGGTCTCGACGGCCCGATGCCAGGCGGCGCAGCCGACACCGCTCCGGCGCCGAGCGACACCCCGAATCCCTAGTCAATCGGCGTCACAATTGAATACATTTCTCAGCGGGGATGGAGATAGGCTGGCGTGACCAGATCGTGGCATGCCGCCCACGGCGGCCGCGGATGGCCGCGGCCTGCGTGCTGCTCGGAGTCACGCTGCTGGCGGTGTCCGGCTGCGCGCCAGGTCGCCCGGTAGGTCCGAACGGGCAGGTCGCGCGCCTGGGCGCGGCGCTGTCGCTGACCGGGCCGGCCAGGCTGTTCGGCGCGGCCCAACGCAGCGGCATTCGGCTGGCTCAGGATGAGATCAACCAGAGCCACATGCTCGGGAACACGCGTCTGGACGTGCTGATCGAAGACGACGGCTCCGATCGCGCGCACGCGTCGGCCGTTTTTCAAGGGTTCGTTGAAAACAGCCAGGTCGTGGCGATCATGGGGCCGACGCTTTCGGATACCGCGTTGAGCGTCGATCCGGTGGCACAGCAGGCGGGCGTCCCCGTCCTGGCGATCTCGAACGCGGCCAGCGGCATTACGCAGATTGGCAACTCCATCTTTCGGGATTGCCTGACCGAGAGCCAGCTCGCCCCGCAGATCGTCAAGCTGGTTCGCTCGCGCCTGAAGATTCACAACGCGGCGTTGCTCCACAGCGACACCGATCCGAATCGGACCGGCTCGCACGCCTTCAAGAAGGCGCTGGAGGATCTCGGCGTCCACATCGGGATCGAACAGGTCTTTGCCCCAGACCAGACTGACTTTTCGGCGCAGCTCGACGAAATTGCCGCGAGCCATCCGGATGCCCTGTTCATTACGGCGCCGGCCCACTCGGCGGCGCCAATTCTGGTGCAGGCGCGGCAGCATGGCCTGACCAACGTGCCGATCATTGGCAGCAGCACCTTCAACTCCGACACGGTGTTGCGCAGTGCTGGGGACGCGGCCGAGGGACTGATCGTCGGCAGCGCGTGGAGCGCTGCCAACCCGAGTGCACGCAACCAGCAGTTCATCCAGAGTTACCACGCGCGGTACGGAGTGGATCCCGACCAGTTTGCCGCGCAGGCGTATACCGGGGTCTTCATCCTGGCGACGGCGCTGCGGGATGCCGGCTCGATGAGCGATCCGCGGGCCGAGCGGGACGCGCTCGAGCGGCTCAAGACGCTGGAAACGCCGCTCGGAATGTTCTCGTTTGACGCCGCGCGGGATGCGGCGTACGCGCCGAGCGTGCAGATCGTGCGCCACGGTCGATTCCAACTGCTCTAACTTCGCGACCATTAGTACCGGCTGTCTAAGCCACGCACCTGTTGTGCCGATACTGAACCGTGACCGCCCGACATGCTGTGTAGCCAATGCGATGCACCGGCTGAACGGTGCACCCGCTGCGCGGCCGCGTTGTGTACCCGCCGTCTGTGTGCCGAGCTGCACGAAGTCTCATGCGAAGCAGTCAGCGCACTGCCCGTCGGGGCGCCGACGACCGCGCCCGCGCCCGCGCCCGTGCTGTTCACCGCGCGTCCGCGACACCGCCGCGAACGCAACACCGAAGCCGAGAAGGCGATTGCCGAGCATCTCGTCACCCAGATCACCCGCCACCGCCAGTCTGGGCGCGCGGCGCTCCTCACCGGTGACCTCGACCTGGCCTTCGACGAGCTCTGGGCCGCCCGCCATCTGGAACCGGACCTCGACCGCCTTGGCCCGCGGGCTCGCCAGGCGATGCCGCGCGATTGGGAGCTCGAGACCGATCTGACGCCCCTGGCCCGGGCGCTGTCCTCGCGCAACCATCAGCACGCCACTGACGCCTGGCGTCAGCTGCTGGATGACCGCCCGGCACGCTCCATCCAGGCTGAAGCCGCCGAGTGGCTCGCGCGGGATGCGTTCGGCACCGGCGATCGTCGCGTCGGGCTGCGCATCCTGCACGCCGCCAGCCTGCTGGGCCGCGGCACCGAACCAGATGCGTTCCACGCCGCGTACAAACAGGCCGGCCTCGACCCGGCCACTGCTTTCGGCCAGTACCTGGCGGCCAGCCGGGTTGACCGTCGGACCGCTCGGGCCGTTGGCCTGGTCGATCCGCTGACCGGCACCCAGTGGTCCGACCAGGACCCGCGCTGGTGGGCGCGCGACACCCACCTGCCAACCCCCGAGACCACTGACCACCAGGTCGAAGCGTTGAACCGCGCGCGTGACCTCAATCACAGCAAACGCGATCAGGGCTGGCTGCTGCTGGCCGAGGGCGACCATGCCGCCGGCCCGCTCGGCGTGCGCACGCTCGGCCGCAACGTCCGCGCGGGAGTCGCCGACGCAGACGACGAAGACACCTTCGTGCGGATCCGGCTGGCCTACGAGGGTGCCGCCGACCGACTGCCCGACGTCGCCTGGCCCTGGTACCGGCTCGCCGAGCTCCTGGCCTGGGCGGGCTTCGCCGAACGCGCCATGGACCACTACGCGCAGGCCGAACGGCGCAGCCTCGGCGGCCGCGATGCGGTGCGCACCAGTCGACCACTCCTGCGCGCACTGGTGCAGGCTGGTCTCGGCAACGGTCCAGACGGGCTACCGACGGCCGAGCGACCCGCCCCCACGGAACCTTTCGGGCTCAAGCTCGCCTGGCGTCTACGGCTCTGGTAAGCCAGCCGTCAGCCGAACGGCTTGACACGGCATGCGCCCAGGCTGAATGCTGACTACTGCTAGCTGACTGCTTCGATGGCACTTGTCACCTGTTCGGAGTGTCGGTCACAGGTGTCGGACAGCGCCGTCTCTTGCCCGCAATGTGGCAACGTTTTCACGCGCTGCCCCGAGTGCAGAAGCGAGGTCCGGCCTGACGACGCGACCTGCAAAAACTGCGGTTATCCCCTCGCGCTGGCGCCGACCGCGCAACCGAGTTCTGTCGCACCACCATCGTCGCAGGTACTCGCGGACAATACGCTGTATTTTGGCCAGGATGACGGTATTGCCGCAGTGGTTTATGCAGGTTTCTGGCGACGATTCGCCGCGGCAATAATCGACGCTATTATTTATCTGGTCGTGCTCACAGCTGGCGATCTTGGTCTGGGTGCGCTCGTCGACAGCAACACCGGTGCGTATGCCGCGTTGAGTTTCGGGTTCTTGATTGGACTTGGCATCGCGTACTATGTCGGCCTCGAGAGTAGCCGCTGGCAGGCGACGATCGGAAAACGCACACTGGGTATTGTCGTGACAGATACGCACGGCCAACGCGTCTCAAACGGACGTGCGCTGGGCCGCTACCTGCTCAAGATACTGTCGGTATCTACGCTGCTTATCGGGTTCTTGATGGCGGGGTTCACGGCCAAAAAGCAGGCACTGCACGATATGATAGCGGGCACCCTGGTGGTAGTGAAGCCGACCAGCCACTAGACGGAGAGCTGACCACATGAGCGAACTCACGCCGGGCCGCGAGGGCCTTGCCAGAGCTGCCGAACAGCTACGCGCCTTGCACGCCGGGCCCGAGCCGCTGGTCTTGCCGAACGTGTGGGACGCGGCCAGCGCCCGCGCCGTGGCTGACGCGGGCTTTCCCGCGGTAGCGACCACGAGCAGTGGTGTCTCCGCTGCTCTGGGCTGGCCGGACGGCGAGCAAACGCCGGCAGACGAGATGTTCGCGGCCATTTTTCGCGTTGCCCGGTCGGTCGACGTGCCCGTCACCGCGGACATCGAGGGCGGTTATGGCCTCAGCCCCGAAGAGGTCGTCCAGCGGCTGCTCGACGCTGGCGCGGTCGGGTGCAACCTCGAGGACACGAACCACGGCACGGGCGCGGGACTGGTCGACGCCAGCGGGCAGGCGGATCGGCTGGCCGCCGTGAAGCGCGTCGCCCGGGCGGCTGGCGTCAACATCGTGTTGAATGCGCGCGTCGACGTGTTCCTGCGTCAGGCGGTGCCAGGCCAGACGCCGATCGAGGAGGCCATTCGACGCGGCCGCCTGTACGTGGACGCCGGCGCCGACTGTGTCTTTCCCATCGGGGCGCCCGACGAAGGCGCCATCGCCGCGCTGGTCGATGGCATACCGGGACCGATCAACGTCATCGCCGGCTTCCGCGGCGCGCCGGGTCAGGCTCGGCTGCGCGAGCTCGGCGTGCGCCGCATCAGCTACGCCGGCGGTCTGCATCGGGTGGTGTTCGCTGAGCTGAAGCGGCGCGTCGCGGCGATTCGCGTGGGCGAAGAGTTGTAGCGGCAGCCGCCGCTACACGCTCTCGATGACCCAACCACTACCCTAGGTGGTGATGGACGATCGGCGTAGTGGAGCAATCCAGAGGATCGGTGATGGACGATAGGCTCTTAAAGTCGCTGCAGTGGCGCTGCATTGGCCCGCATCGCGGCGGGCGGTGTGTGACCGTCGCCGGACACCCGACCGAGGCGGGCACGTTCTACTTCGGCGGCTGCGGGGGCGGCGTATGGAAGACCACCAACGCGGGCTCGCACTGGCAGAACGTCTCAGACGGCTTCTTCACGACGGCCGCTGTGGGTGGCCTGGCGGTCTCCGACTCCGACCCGAATGTGGTGTACGCGGGCACCGGCGAGGCGTGCATTCGGAGCAACGTCTCGCACGGCGACGGCGTGTACCGCTCGGACGATGGCGGCCACAGCTGGCGCAACACGGGCCTCGCGGCTACGCGCCACATCAGCCGCGTCGTCGTCCACCCCACGAACCCTGAGCTGGTGTACGTCGCCGCGCTCGGCCATGCCTGGGGCCCGAACGCCGAGCGCGGGATCTACCGCTCTCGAGACGGCGGCGGGTCGTGGGATCTGGTGCTCCACAAAAGCGACCGCGCCGGTGCGGCCGACCTGACCATGGACACGCGCAACCCGCGGGTCCTCTACACCGCGCTGTGGCAGGGGCGCCGCTTTCCACATGCCGCGTCGAGCGGCGGAGAGGATTCTGGCATCTGGCGCAGCCTGGATGGGGGCGACACCTGGACCGACCTCACCCGCCAGCCAGGTCTTCCAAAAGGAATTCTCGGACGGATCGGAATCACTGCCTCGCCGGCGCAGCCGGGTCGCGTCTGGGCGCTGGTCGAGGCCGAAGACGGGGCGATGTTTCGCTCGGACGACTACGGCGAGTCATGGGAGCGACTCAGCGAAGACGTCGAGCTGCGCCGCCGGCCCTGGTACTACATGCACACGTACGCCGATCCGACCGATCCAAACACGGTCTGGGTGCTCAACCTGAACGTCTGGCGGTCAGTCGACGGCGGCAAAACCTTTGAAACCATCGCTTCGCCGCACGGCGACAATCACGGCCTGTGGATCGATCCGCGCAACTCGAATCGCATGATCGAGGGCAACGACGGCGGCGCGTGCGTCACTCTCGACGGCGGGCGGTCGTGGTCCAGCGTGCTCAACCAGCCGACCGCGCAGTTCTACCACGTCACCACGGACGAACAGGTCCCGTACAACGTCTACGGACCTCAGCAGGACAACTGGGCGATGCGGCTGCCCAGCCAGAGCATGGAGGGCGCGATCTCGTGGAAGGATTACGTCGAGCCAGGCGGCGGTGAGAGCGGGTACATCGCCATCTCACGCAAAGCCCCACATCTCGTCTTCGGGGGCGGCATCGGCACCGGTCTTGGCCACGGACGACTCATCGCCTGGAATCCTGAGACCGGACAGAAACGCAACGTCACCGTCTGGCCAGAAGTCTTCGGCATGGGTGGCGGCGCCGACTCGCTCAAATATCGTTTTCAGTGGACTTTTCCGGTCGAGCTGTCGCCCCACGACGACAACGTCCTGTACATCTGCTCCAACTTCGTCCACCGGTCGACCGACGATGGCTCCAGCTGGGAGACGATCAGTCCGGATCTGACCCGCAACGACCCGAGCAAGATCGGGCCATCCGGCGGTCCGATTACGTTCGACAACAGCGGCGCCGAAATCTACTGCACGATCTTCGCCTTCCGCGAATCGCCGCACGAGCGCGGCGTGTTCTGGGCGGGCTCCGACGACGGTCTGATCCACCTATCGCGCGACGGCGGTCAGAGCTGGACGAACGTCACTCCGCCCGACCTGCCGGAGTGGGCGATGGTCAATTACATCGAGCCATCGCCGCACGCTCCGGCGACCGCGTACGTCGCCGCCACCTGCTACAAGTCCGACGACACGCGTCCGTATCTGTACCGCACGAACGACTACGGCGCCACCTGGACCCGCATCACCGGTGGCATTGCCGAGGACAATTTCACGCGCGTGATCCGCGAGGACCCGAGCAAGCGCGGACTGCTGTACTGCGGGACCGAAAACGGACTGCTCATCTCATTCGACGACGGCGTGGCCTGGCAGCGGCTGGAAACCAATCTGCCCGTCACCCCCATCTGGGACCTGGTGGTCAAAGGCACCGATCTGGTGGTGGCCACGCATGGGCGGTCGTTCTGGATCCTGGACGACATCACGCTGCTACACCAGCTGCAGGCGGACATCGCCGTCGAGTCAGCCCACCTGTTCAAGCCCCGCGACACCGTGCGGTTTCGGCAGTACGGGCACCTGCAGGAGGGCAAGGTGCCGGGGTATCTCAACTACAAAATGACCGGACCGGTCACGGTGGCTTTCAAGTCCAGCGACGCACTGGATGGCTCGAAGGTCCGCAAATTCGTCGACGCCGGCGAGAACCCGCCGGAGGGGGTCATCATTCAGTACTGGCTCCGCGATGCCACCAGCCCGGAGACGGTCAAGTTGAGCATTCTTGGCGCTGACGGCAACGAGATCCGGTCCTTCAACAGCAAACCCGAGAAGAGGCCCGCGGACGGTGATACCGCGGCGCCCACGGCGGGTGAGGTGCAACAGGTCGCCGGCGAGGAAGAAGTCGGCGACACCGGCGAAGACGCGGGCGCAGGCGCTGGCCCGTGGATTCCCAACGCACCGGGGATGAATCGTTTCATCTGGGACTACCGGTATGAAAAGCCCGTCAAGCTGGATGTGAAGAGGCGCAGCGCGCGCGAGGAGGCGCTCGAAGGCGGAAGCGGACCGCGCGCCGTTCCAGGGCAGTATCAGGTCCGGCTGACGGTGGGTGATCAGTCCTTCGTTCAGCCCTTCGCGATCCTGGCTGACCCACGGATTCCCGCGACGCTCGACGACCTGCAGGCGCAGTTCGATCTGAAGTTGGCGATCCGCGACCGGAGCTCCGAAACCCATACGGCGATTAACCAGATCCGCCGCGTGCGGCAGCAGGTCGAGGACTGGGAAAAACGGGCCGGCGATCGCAGCGGCGTCAAGGAGGCGGCACGCGCGGTCAAGGATCAACTCAAGGCCGTCGAGGGCGAGTTGATCAACCTGGAGTTCGAAAAGCCGCGGCCCGGGCCAAACCGGTTGAAGGAGAAATTAGACGGGCTGAGCTCGATGATCGACGAGTCTGACGACGCGCCCACGCGCGGCGCGCAGGAGCTCTACGCGCAGCTGCGCGGGCAACTCGAAACTCAGCGCCGCGCGCTGGACGAGGTGCTCGAAGGCCCCGCCAGAGTCTTTGGCGACCTGGTCAAATCGCTTGATATTCCGCCAATTGTTCCGTGACCTGACGCCGCAGATTCAACTGCACGGCACACCTGTCACCGCGCAGGATCGAGGTCGCGAACTCGATCGTGCGGCCATGCTGATCGCCGGTGGTGCGGTCAACATGGAAGGCCGCCGCGTCCGCCAGGCGGAGCCGCTCTAGTAGCAGCACCCCCTCGTCAGGCCTCAGCCCAAGCCGACCGCTCACCCGCGGGTTCGCGGGCAGGCGCACGAAACGCAGCGTGCGGCTACTCGGGGCGTGTCCGCGGGCGAGGGTCTCTTCGGTGAAGCTCTGCAGGGGCATGCGGGGCACATTGGGCCGCGGCTGGCCGACGAAGACGCCTTTGCCCTGCCAGCGCACCAACAAGCCCTCGTGCGAGAGCCCAGGGCCGTAAGCGCGACGCCCATAGGGACCTTCGTCTGGTTTTTCCGGTGCTCAGGTCAGGACGAAACTGTCGCGGCCCAGCGCTCGCGGAAGACCTCCAACGGCACGCGATCGTAGAGCAGGTCGGCCATCGCGTCGAGCCCGTTGACACCCTGAGGCACGACGACGCCGCCGGAACGCATGCGGTAGCGCTCGGGCTCATCGACGCCAGGTGCGGCGGCGCCACGCCCGAAAGCTCGAACGCAATCGAGCAGTTTGCGACGCGTGCGGATGATCATCAGGTCGGACGTGCCGAGTCGCTCTTTGGTGCGGTCGTAGATCGGGCCCATCGTTTCCTGGGCCATGGCGTCCTGGGCGACGGCAGGCAGGCCCGAATAGGTCCCCATGCTCTTCTGGAGATCGCGGTCGATGAGATAGTCGTTGTCCTGGTTGGCAATCGGACGATACCGTCCCAGCCAGTCGCTGGTGGTGATGAACTTGCGCGGCTGCACGCCGTTGGCGTTGCGGGGGCCGTACGGATCGTTCTTGCCGAGCGGGTCGCGCCGCACATAGCCGGCTTTGAAGCCACCAATCGTTTCGGTTTCGGGCGGAAGCGGCGCCTGGCGGCCGACCGTCCAGACCATGGTGTTGTGGTCGTCCAGCGGCACCCAGGCCAGCGACTGGTTCTTGATGCCGAGCAACCCGGGCGCATTCATCGTGTAGAAGGGCAACAGGAAGTGGCCCATGCGCCAGTACTCCGTGCCAGGCTCGGCGCGACGGACCGCGGCGTAGCTCGCGCCGATCTCATGCTCCTGGGCCACGAACCGGCCATGCCGCTGCTGGGTGATGTAGTAGGCATCGCTGCCTGGCAGGCTTTTCTCGGTGGTGATATGGCCGGAGTGCAGGAAGAACGCATGCACCGTATCGATGTCGCCTTCCAGCGCCTGGAGCCAGTTGGACTCCTGCAACCGCATCCAGACCTGGCAGTCGGTGTCCAGGTTGGGCAGCCAGTCTGGCAGCGGAGGCGGAGTCTCGCGTGGGCCCATATAGGTCCACACGATGCCATTGCGTTCGACGCACGGGTACGCGGTTGCCTTGATCTTGGTCTTGAAATCGCTCTCGGCCGGCTCGTTGGGCATGTCGACGCAGTTGCCGTCGACGTCGAACTTCCAGCCGTGGTAGACACAGCGGATGCCTTCTTCTTCATTGCGGCCGAAGAACAACGACGCACCGCGGTGCGGGCAGTTGTGAGCCATGAGCCCGTACTTGCCCGACGTGATCTTGAAGGCAATGAGGTTTTCACCCAGCAGCCGCATGCGCACCGGCGCACCGTCGGGCTCGGCAAGCTCGCTCGGCACGAATGCCGGCAGCCAGTATTCGCGCATCAACGCGCCCATCGGCGTCCCCGGCCCGACCCGACACAGCAGCTCGTTGTCTTCGGTCGATAGCATCGGCTACTACCCGCCTTTCGTGTTTGAACCCTGCCCCGTCGCAGCGTTTTCGGTCTGTACAGTCAGTCTAGTCCTACCTATGGACGGGAGGAAAAAGAAGCCGCTGACGTGACGTCCTCCCGCTGGCATGAGCGCTTCAGGCTAGCGGGAGGACAAGCGGGAGACCGTGGTGCCCGTCAGGTTGAAGCGGCAGCGCCGCCCCGTGCGAAGGCTAGTGGATCCCTGCCCGGTGGGACTCTGCGTAGTGCTGCGCGAGCAGATCTTCACCCCAGTCGCCCGAGATGTCGCGGAGGACTGAGTGGATGTGGTTCGCTTCGTTCTGGGTGTTGTCGTACTCGATGAGGAAGCTCGGTGCTTTGATCGCGTAGTAGTGGCCCTGGCCTGGCTCGTCACTGCCGGCCCAGGCGAAGGTGATCGCGTCAAGCCCCTCGGCTTCGATCTTCCGCCAGTACGGTCCGCTCAACTCGTCGTTGGTGCGCTCGACGTAGTGGCGCAGCAAGCGGACCAACTGCTCGCGGTTTTCGCCATGCATATGCGCGAACGCCAGCCCGCGTGGCGGTGCGAACGCATTCGCGACCCGGTATTTGTCGGTGA
Organism: Chloroflexota bacterium; assembly: GCA_035309865.1. Classification (GTDB taxonomy): domain Bacteria; phylum Chloroflexota; class UBA6077; order UBA6077; family CF-72; genus CF-72. The sequence continues at coordinate 7,726 of DATGER010000228.1, read as the reverse complement.
GGATATCGGGGAACGCGGTCTGGCTAATGACCGCCACTTGCTTCTGTTCGCGAGGCAGCGCGCGAACGAGCGCCCGTCCCAGATCCTCCTCTTCGGCCAGGGTGCGCTGCCCGGCGGTCGGCCCGTGTCGCACCTCGGCCGGATTAGCGCCGAAGAACAGGGGCACCGAAGCGATCCGGTCACCGTCCACGAAGGTGAAGTGCAGCCCGACGTGGTGGCCACCCACGTGCCAGGCCCACGGCGCGCGTCCGGCGGGGTCGCCGAGCACACACACCGAGTAGTGCTCGGGGTGCCGAATGAACGGCGTCACGCGTCCATCGGCTTGCTCTTGCATGAGCAGCGGGATCTCGAGGTCGATGATCTGGCGAATCTGGCGCGCGCCGCGGACACTCAGGCCGATGTCGAGCAACGCCAGCGCCTTGCGCTGCTGCTCAGGGGACATGTTGATCAACCGCAGTCCGTTGCGCGGCGTGTTTTCCGGCGGTCGATAGTCCCAGATGTAGCGACGATCGTCACCAAAGGGCAGCGTGGCGGCCCGGCGTTGCGTTTCGTTGAGGGACGCAAGGAAATCCATCGCGGCCGATACCATGCGCCCCGCTGTCGCGGGGGCACGATCGGTACTGGTCAGATCAAGTGTGGCGGTCATGGCAATCGGCTCCGGTCAGAATGGTACTCCCTCCGTTTTCGCGGTTTGAAGATGCGTCGGTAGACTGGAGCTGCACCAATGGCCGAACGCGTGTTGATTACCGGTGGCGCCGGGTTCGTCGGCTCACACCTCGCCGACGCCCTCGCCGCGGCCGGGCACGAGGTGGTGCTGTTCGACAACCTCGAGCCACAGGTGCACGGCGAGGGCACGCTCCGCCCGGCCTATCTCCAGCCGTCACATCGACTGGTGCGCGGCGACATCCGCGATCCGCGCGCACTGATGCCATTGCTCCGCGCGGCCGACGTCGTCTTCCACCTGGCCGCCATGGTCGGCGTCGGTCAGAGCATGTATCAGGTGCGCCGCTACACCGACGTCAACGCCATGGGCATGGCGACGTTGCTCGAAGGGCTGGCAACCGAACGCACCCGCCTGCCGGTGCGGAAACTCCTGGTCGCCTCGTCAATGTCGATCTACGGCGAAGGAGCCTACGCGTGTGGCACGCACGGGCAGGTCGCACCCCGGCTGCGATCGATCGAACAACTGGATGCGGGTCAGTGGGAAACGCGTTGTCCGACGTGCGACGCGGAGCTTCGGCCACTGCCGACCAACGAGGACAAGCCGCTCAACCCGACGTCGATTTACGCGATCACCAAGCGCGACCACGAGGAGATGACCCTGGCGTTTGGCCATGCGTACGCGCTGCCGGTTGTGGCGCTGCGCTTCTTCAACATCTACGGCTCGCGCCAGGCACTCACCAACCCGTATACAGGCGTTGCGGCGATTTTTTCAGGTCGCATCCTCGCCGGACAGGCGCCGGTCATCTACGAAGACGGCGGCCAGCAGCGCGACTTCGTACACGTCAGCGACGTCGTCCAGGCGTGCTCGCTGGCCATGACGAACGCGGCCGCGGATTACCAGGTGCTCAACGTCGGCACCGGGCGGCCGACGAGCGTGTTGCAAGTGGGTGAGCATCTCGCGCGCGAGCTGGCGTGGACCGGCGGCTTCGACATCGTGCGGAAGTTCCGAGCGGGGGATATTCGCCACTGCTACGCGGATATCACCCGCATCCAGAAGGCACTTGACTACACGCCGCGGGTCAGGTTCGAAGACGGTGTGCGAGAGCTCGTCGCCTGGGTGCGGCAGGGTGCCGAAGTGGCGCCGCCGATCGCGGATGCGGACCAGCAATTGGCCGCGTACCGGCTGGTCCGGTAAAGCTGGGCGTGGCACGCGACTTGCTGAGGCGTGGCGATGCCCCGCATCGGGAACTCTGAAAGGACACTTGCTAGCCGTATGCCTCGATTACCATCCCGAACCGCACTCAACCCGTTGCGCCTCGTCGGTCCGCTGACCGTGGTGGCGGCGGCGCTCGGTATGAGTAGCCTCCCGGCGCTGGCTCAGTCCGCGCCCATGAACACCGACTGCTCGGCCATCCACTTTCAGCTGGCCAATCCTGGCGCAGGCGCGCGGGTCGAGGAGGGCAACTCCGTCGTTCAGGGCGTGGCGGTTGACACCCGGGCTGGAACCGGCGCCGGCATCGACCGCGTCGACTTCTTCCTGGATAGCCGCGACATGGGTGGCATGAACATCGGCACCGCTGCGCCAGGCATGATCCCCGGTCCATTCGGCCCGGGCAGCTTCCAGACCACGATCTCGTTCCCCAACCAGGTGGGTGGACACGATCTGTTCGCGTACGCGCACTCCGCGGTCACCGGGCAGGAAAGCATCATCGACCTGCCGATTGCCGTGGGCGAGGATCCATCCAAGGCCGGTGAGGTAGCGACCGCCAGCGCCATGCAGACCTGCACGCGCGGCGGCAACATGCCCTCGACGACGACAGCGATGACGCCACCGGCAGCGACGGCGCCGGTCGTGCCGATGCCCGCCATGCCAATGCCGGCCATGACGATGCCGGCAACGACCACTACGACGCCGACGATGGCGATGGCCCCGAGCGCGTCGACGATCACGGTGCAGGTCGGCAATCCGTCACCGGGTGACACCGTCAAGGTCGGCGGGCTCAATATCTCGGGCGCCGCGTGGGACAAGGCCGCGACGACCGGCTCGGGGATCGATCGCATCGATGTCTTCCTCGACGACCGCGACGCGGGCGGCGCACTGCTCACGCAGGCGACCTTCAGTACCATGAATAACTGGTCGGCGACGGTCACGCTGCCGGCGAACCAGACGGGGCTGCACTCGCTGTTCTTCTACGCGCACTCGTCGGTGACGGGCCAGCAGGCGCTGGTCAGTGTGCCGATAACCATCGCACCCTAGGGTGAATTAAAAGCCCCCCTCTCCCTCCCGAGGGAGAGGGGGGTGAGGGTCCGAAACGCTCGCGAAGCGGAACTTCAGGAACGCATTGAGGTCCTGCCCCCGACGGCGGATCAGGTCCGCGTGAATCTCGTCGGGCAGGATCAGGAACTGCTCGGCCATGATGGCGGCCACGACCCGTTCGCCAACGTCCTCGGGCTCTAGCTCTGCGCCGCCCTGAACGGCGCGCGCCATGCGCGTTTCGGCCTGCTCGCGCTCGGGGGTCATGCCGATCGAACGACCCGTCTCGCCCAGGTTGGTCCGGACGCCGCCCGGGCACAGGAGCGAGACACCGATGCCAAACGGTCGCACGTACAGCGCCAGCGCCTCAGTCAGGCCGACGACCGCGAACTTCGAGGCGACGTAGGGCGCGCCCTCGCCGGTTAGCGCGACCAGGCCGGCGACCGAGCCAGTGTTCACGATATACCCGCGCCGGCGCTCGATCATGCGCGGTAAGAACGCGTGGATGCCGCGGATGACGCCGAAGACGTTGATCCCCAGGCACCACTGCCAATCGGCAACCGCGATGCTCTCGAGCGCCCCGCGCAGCACGACCCCAGCGTTGTTCATGAGCACGCTGACCGGGCCAAGAGTGGCCTCGGCTGCGCTGGCCAGCGCCTCGACGTCATCGTCGCGTGCCACGTCGCAATGGACCGCCAGCACGCGTCGCCCGAGCGCGGCAACCTCGGCCGCGACCTGTGCCAGGCGCGCCTCGTTGACATCGGCCAGGACGATGTCCGCGCCCGCGCGGGCCATGGCGAGCGCGCTGCCGCGCCCGATGCCGCTCGCGCCGCCGGTGATGACCGCGACCTCGCCAGCGAGTTTCATTGGAGGGCGGGCAAAACCTCGCTGGCGATCAGTTCCAGCGCCGCCTGGTCGGTGTGATCGTAGTGTCCAAGGATGGCCAGTTCGACTCCGGCGTCGGCGAGCGGTCGCAGCGCGGCCACAATCTGAGGCGGCGTCCCGGCTACCCAGCCGAGCGACGCGGCGGCCGCGGGCAACCCCTCTCGACCTTGCAGTGCGTGCGCTAGCGGCGGGACCAGACGCTGCAGACGTCGAGCGCGAGCGTCGAGATCCGCCAGGTCGGAGCCGATCAGGCAGCCGACGGCGACCGAGCGTCGGATGGTCCTCGGATCGCGGCCAATCTCGGTGCACAATTCGGCGAGGCGCTGGTCGCGTTCGCGGTAGAGCTCGACGGCCGGGGTGGTCAGATTCCACTCATCGGCGTAGCGGGCGACCAGGGGCAGCGTCGCACCCGGACCACTGCCACCGATGACCAGGGGTATGTGTCGGCTGTGGAGCACCCGCCGGATGCACTCGATGCCATTTGCGAGCAGGCGCGCCCGCGCTCGGAGCGGTGGAAACGGGATGCCGAACCGGGCGTGCTCGTCGACGTTCCAGCCCAGGCCGAGGCCGAGCGTGAACCGGCCTGGGCTCAGGTCGTCGATGGCCTCGGCCATGCGCGCGACCAGCGCCGGCTGGCGAAACGTGATGGGTGACACCAGTGGTCCGAGGCGCAGGCGGTGCGTCTCGGCGGCAGCCACCGTGAGCGCGATCCACGGCTCGAGGCCGTGGTTTTCGGCGAACCACGTCGAGGCCAGGTGGTCGGAAACCCACACGGACTCGAACCCCAGCCGTTCCGCCGCCCGATAAATCGCCCGCCACCGCCCCCAGTCGAGCCGCTCGACGGTCTCGATGAGCAGTCCAAGTTTCACGCGAGGACCCCTGCTGCCGGCATCGCTGGCTCGCTCCTTTGCGTTCCGCGCGCGGGACTCAGAGATTGGCGAGCGTTACCGCTCCTTTAGACGCGGACGTCACCGAGGCGATGTATTTGGCGAAGACACCGTGGGTATAGTGCGGCGCGGGGGGCTGCCAGGTGCTCATCCGCTCCTGGATCTCGGCCTCGGAGACCTTGAGGTCCAGCCGCCGGTTCGGAATGTCGAAGACGATCGTGTCGCCCTCGCGGACGGCGGCGATCGGCCCGCCGACGGCGGCTTCGGGCGCCACGTGGCCAGCCATGAAGCCGCGGGTCGCACCGCTGAAGCGCCCGTCGGTGAGGAGCGTGACCGAGTCGCCCAGACCGGCGCCAACGATGGCGGCCGTCACGCCCAGCATCTCGCGCATGCCCGGTCCGCCGCGCGGACCTTCGTAGCGGATCACGACCACATCGCCCGGTTGGATGCGCTGCTCCTGCACCGCCCGCATGGCGGCTTCTTCGCCGTCGAACACCCGCGCTGGCCCCGTGTGGCCCGTGCGCTCATAGCCCGCGACCTTGACCACGCAGCCGTCAGGCGCCAGGCTCCCGTGCAGGATCACCAGGCCGCCCGTGGCCTTGATTGGCTGGTCCAGCGGTCGGACGACGTCCTGGCCAGCGGTCTCCTCGGCCAGCGCGGCCTCCTCGCCGAACGTGCGCCCGGTGACGGTCATCTGGTTGGGATCGGCGTAACCGCCCTGCACCAGCCGCTGGGCTACCAGGCGTGTCCCACCTGCCCGATCGAGATCGGCCGCGGCGTACCGCCCGCCCGGTCGCAGGTCGCCGAGCAGTGGCGTGCGACTGCTGATGCGGTCGAAGTCGTCGATGTCGAGCGCCACCCCAGCCTCATACGCCATGGCCATGAAGTGGAGCACCGCGTTGGTCGAGCCGCCGGTCGTCGCGACCCCAGCGATTGCATTTTCGATGGCCTGTCGGGTGAAGATCTCGCGCGGGCGGACGCCGCGCCGCAGGATATCCATGATCAGCTCGCCGCACTTGTAGCCGACGTCGCCCTTGCGCGGGTCCTCAGACGGCACCCCGGCCGTCCCCATGGCCGACAGGCCACAGAACTCGAGCGCCAGCGCCATCGTGTTGGCGGTGAACTGCCCACCGCACGCGCCGGCACCCGGGCAAGCAAAGTCCTCGATGGCCTTCAGTTCTTCGTCGGTGATCTTGCCCGCGGCGTGCTGGCCGACCGCTTCGTACACGTCCTGGATCGTCAGGTCGCGATCGCCGAGGTGGCCGGGCATGATCGAGCCGCCATAGACGAGCAAGCCCGGCACGTTGACGCGCAGCAGCGCCATGGCTCCCGCCGGGATCGTCTTGTCGCACGCGACCAGCGTGATCATGGCATCGAAGAAGTAGCCCCGAGCCATCAATTCCATGGAATCGGCGATCACTTCACGACTGACTAGCGAGGCCTTCATGCCCTCGGTGCCCATGGTGATGCCATCACTGATCGCGACGGTGTTGAATTCCATCGGTGTCCCGCCGGCCGCGCGCACGCCTTCTTTGATCCGCACCGCCAGCCGCCGCAGGCTAAAGTTGCAGGGCATCGTCTCGGTCCAGGTGTTGGCGATGCCGATGATGGGCTTTTCGAGATCCTCGTCGGTGAAGCCGATCGCTTTGTAGAAGGATCGAGCTGGGGCACGGTCGCGCCCGCTCAGCAGGATGGAGCTATTGGCTTTGACGTCGTAGGCCATTGGCCACGATTGTAGGTGCCGACCGCTCCGCGCTGGCCCGAGTCAGTGACGGCAGCCGTGAAGGCCGCAATTATTGGCGCTGCGCCAGAACTGATACATCGCCACGTCGCCGAGCGCCTCGTCGATCGAGTAGACGCCGACCGCGTCGGGGTCCATCAGCGTGAACCGTCCGCGGGTCGTGGACCCGAGCAAACTGCGGTAGATGTCTCGAACGATCGTGGGGCGTTGTTCGTCAGGCACCTCCTCGAGGTCCTGGCGAATCTCAAAGCGCAGCACCTCGGCGAAGGAATGGGTGGCCAGGTGCGCGCGCATGTCGCGGTCGGCCACCTGCGCCCATTTGCCGCGCTGCCAGGTGCGCGGGTGCCAGCTGGCCTCGATCTCCGATCGCACGAGCCCACCACAAATTCCGCAGCTGTGACTCATGCTCATTGTCGGCGGCTCAATATGCACTGCACTTTGCTTGAATGCAAGAGCCATCGGTCGCGAAACCGTACAAATGCGTCGCGATTCGGAGCGCCTACAATGCGCCGCGATGGCTTCATCGCCCGAGCGCGGTTCGTGGGCGGCGCCGTTGCCCGATCTGTCCAGGCCGGCGATCAATCATCGCATTCGCATTGGCGCCCACGTTTTTCGCGTCGTCATCTCGGATATCCAACGCGACGTCGAGCGTGAGCCGGATACCCAGCTCGTGCAGATTGGCATCTTCTACGGCACGCAGCCGCTCGCGCCGCACGATCTCGGGTTGCGATCGGCAGACGCGTGCGCGAATGTCTGGGCATATTTGACGAATCGGCTGAATGAGACGGTGGTCCAGTTCTATGCGCCCCGCCCGCGCCCGACGGGCGAGCTCAACCCGCGGCTCGGCTGCTGGGGTCCGCGGCCTGACCTGATCAAGGAAGGTCTGGCGGGCACGGACAGCGCGATTGCCGTCGTGCTTGGCCTGAGCATCTGGGTGCCCGGCGCAAACCCGCCCGTCGACGACGTCCTCTTCCTCGAAGCGCTGCGCGACACGCTGGTCGAAGCCCTCAGCTACTGGGTAGTCGTCGCCCAGCGCACCGCGGGCCCGCAAGATCGCCGCAACTAGTTACGGTTTTTTAAAAAAGTTGTTGTGGGGTCGTAAGGACAGGCCGGTCGGCACCACGGGCGGGGTCGTCCGTGGGGCGGGCCTCGCCATCAAACCAGTCAACGCGCCACCAAGCCACACACAAGTACGGTTTTAAAAAAGTTGGGGCGGGGTCGTAAGGGTAAGCCGTTCGGCACCGCGGGCGGGGTCGTCCGTGGGGCGGGGCCTCTTCATCAAGCCACTCAACGCAG
>DATGER010000227.1:0-24295 GCA_035309865.1 Chloroflexota bacterium | reverse complement strand
CCCCCCCGGCGGAAGCCGAGGTGGTCGCCGGCCGTTGCCGTGTTTTCAGATTTTTCGGAGCTGCCCCCCCGGCGGAAGCCGAGGTGGTCGCCGGCCGTTGCCGTGTTTTCAGATTTTTCGGAGCTGCCCCCCGGCGGAAGCCGAGGTCGTCGCCGGCTGTTGCCGTGTTTTCAGATTTCCCGGAGCTGCACCCCCGGCGGAAGCCGAGGTCGTCGCCGGCCGTTGCCGTGTTTTCAGATTTCTCGGAGCTGCACCCCCCGGCGGAAGGCGAGGTCGTCGCCGGCCGTTGCCGTGTTTTCAGATTTCCCGGAGCTGCCCCCCCGGCGGAAGCCGAGGTCGTCGCCGGCCGTTGCCGTGTTTTCAGATTTCCCGGAGAATCGCATCGGAGCGAAGCGCAGCGATGCGGGCGCACGGCCGCGCGTACGGCAGCCCGACGCCAGAGCCGCGACTCGGTAGTATCTCCACCCATGGTGAAGGGCCTCCTGCGCTTCGCGCTCATCTGGGGCATCTCGATGCTGCTGACGCCGTATGTGAATCGCCTGCTCGATCGGCTCGCGGAGCGTGCGCCGAAGGGGAGTTTCGCCGAGGCGATGCTGCTCGAATTGAGCGGTCAGTACTCGACGGCGCTCATTCAGGCGTTCGGCGAGACGCTCGGCGAGCTGGTGCTCGGCTCGAAGAAGTAAGTCCGTCGAGCACGAGATCGGCGAAGTGGCCGGCGATCTCGGCCGGGCCCAGCCGCCCGCCCGGGTGGTACCACTGGCACAGCCAGTTGCACATACCCAGCAGCCCCAGCGTGGCGATCCCGACATCTGCCGTCTCGAACTCGCCCAGCGTGACCCCGCGGCCGACGATCTCGGACACCAGCCGCGCATAGCGCTCGCTCTGCGCCTGGACGTTGGCCAGCGCCTCGCCCGCCAGCGCCCGCCGCTCGTGCAGATAGACCGTGAGCGCGTCCAGGTTCGTCGCCACCGCCGACACGTGCGCCGCGACAACCAGCCGGACCTGCGCGCTCGGCCGCACGCTGGTGTCCGCGGCAATCGCCTCGACGTCGGCGATCAGCTCACCCATCGCGCGGTCAAACACCTGGACGAGCAGGTCCTGCTTGCCCCCGATGTAGTGATACAGGCTGCCCTTGTACAGCCCGACGGCGGCAGCGATGTCCTGCATCGACGTCGCGTGATAGCCCTTCTCCCGGAACAGCCGCAGGGCCGCGGCGTAGACCTGTTCGCTCCGCCCGCTGGATGGAGCGCGCAGCGAGCTTGCGAGCGAAGCGCTCAAGAAGCCGTTGCGGTGTGCCATTGCTGGATCGCTTCGAGCGCGTCGCGATCGCCGCGCATGATCCGCCGGGTATTCAGCCGGCACACGTCGCTGGCGCGGCGCAGGAACCGTTCGGCCAGCGGGCGGCGCTCGGGCCAGCGCTGCGCCTGCTGGGCGAGCAGTCGCCCGATGTGCAGGTGCGCCAGCATCTGCGTCAGGCGCTCCGCCGACAGCAGCACGTACGCCAGGTCGTTGTCGTCCAACTCGGCACTGCCGCCGCGCATCAACTGGGCTGCGCGCCGCGGACCGACCTGCCGGCCGAGATCGACCATCAGCCAGCTCACCGCGGCGCTGAACGACCGCAGCGCGCCGCGGTACAGCCGCCCCATTTCACCGTCGAACCGGGCGGAGGCGAGCCACGGGCTGTGTCCGCCAGGTATCAGCAACGACCGCGGGTTCCGCACAATCGCCTTGAGCAGGTCCTTGGTGGCCATCAGCGACTGGATCTGGCTGGTGCCCTCGTAGATGGGCAGGATCAGACTATCCCGGAGAAAACGCTCGACGTCGTAGTCTTTGATCACGCCGTAGCCGCCGAAGACCTGCATGCCGAGGCGCGCAACTCGAATCGCCTCTTCGGCGCCGAAGTACTTCACCAGTGGCGTGAGCTCGCGCAGGTAGAGCTCGAGCCGCCGCTTGCGAGCGGTGATCGTGGGTCGCTCCGGGTCGACCTCGGAGAGATCGCGCAGCCGCAGATCCAGTCCGCGCACCAGGTCGTACGCGACCGCGGACTCCATCCACAGCGCGCGCAGGCCGGCCACGGTCGTCTCCATGTCGAGCAGCATCTCGGCCACCAGCGGATGTTCGCGGATCGGCTTTTTCATCTGGACCCGCTGCGCGGCATAGTCCTGCGCGGCCACGAGTGACGCGTGCGCCACGCCGCAGGCTTGAATGCCGACCGCGATGCGCGCCTCGTTCATGAAGGTCGTGATCTGGTGCCACCCGTCGCCAGGCGAGCCGAGAATTTCGGCGTAGCTGTCCGCGAAGGCCAGGGCGCACGTCGGCGAGCCGTTGATGCAGACTTTTTCCTCGGCGCGTTCGACTTCGAAGTTCTCGCGCTCGCCGGTCTCGGCATCCGGGATGCAGCGGGGCACGAGAAACAGGGCAAGCCCGTCGAGACCCCGTGAGCCAGGAACCGCGCGGGCCAATAACACGCCGACCTGGCCGTTGCCGCTGGAGATGAACTGCTTGCGACCGGTGATCCGCCACGTGCCGTCGGCCTGCCGAGTCGCGGACGTGCTGACGTTGCCCACGTCGGAGCCAGCCTCCGGCTCGGTCATGGCCACCCAGCCGATGATCTCGCCACTGGCCAACCTGGGCACCCAGCGGTGTTTCTGCGCGTCGGACCCGAACCGCAGGATCATCGTCGCCGGGCTGGAGTAGAACGCGTACTGGACCATCGTTGCGGCGTCGGCGCGGGCCAACATTTCAATGACCGCGGCGTTGACGACGAACGGCATGCCTTCGCCGCCGTATTCTCGCGGGAGCGCCAGACCCATGACCCCCATCTCGGCCAGCCCGCGCAGGTTCTCCGCCATCGGCGGTGAGACTTTGATGTCGCCCCGGTGCGGAGTCCCGAGCCGATCCACTTCGGCGGCGCGGGCCGAGATCTGGCGGCCGACGTAGTCGCCGGCAACGTCGAGCACGTCGCGCCATGTCCCAGCCGTCGCGGCGGGCTGGGCGGCATCGTCGGCTTCGGCGTAGAGCGGCACGAGGCGGTCCCAGTCGATCACTGTCTCGAAGTAGAACCGCAGGTCGGGGTTTGCACTGAAGTAGTTTTCGCTGCGCACTACGCTTTACTCCTCAAAGAATGAGCGGCCCGCACGGGCATACTCCACCAGCAGCCCCGCTGGCGCATAGCGGTTGCCATGTTGCGTCGCGAGCGCGCGTAACTTCGCCGCCAGCGGTTCCAGGCCGAGCGCAACCGCGTAGTGGAACGGGCCGCCTCGAAATGGCGGAAACCCGAGCCCGAGCACCGCGCCCAGGTCACCGTCAGTGGGTGACTCCAGCACACCCTCTTCGAGGCACCGGATGGCTTCGTTGACGAACAGCAACGCCAGACGATCCTGGATCGTCGGGTCGGCGAATTCGCGCCGGTCTGGCGACCCGGACATCGCGTAGGCAGCGGGATTCGCCACCCGATCGTTGCGCTTGAGCAGACCAGCCGCACGCGACGGCCTGGACCACAGGTAAAAACCGGCGCCGGATCGTCGACCCGTCTGGCCGGCCTCGACCAGCCGCGACACCACGCTGGCCGGCGGAATGCGGTCCCCGAAGGCGCGGGTGACCGTCTCGCCCGCGTGTCGGGCGACTGTGAGCCCCACCTCGTCGAACAACACGAAGGGACCGACTGGAAAGCCAAACGCCGTCATCGCCCGATCCACGTCCTCGATCCGTGCGCCTTCGCCGAGCAGGACCGCCGCTTCGTTCAGCATCACCCCGAGCACGCGCGACGTATAGAAACCAGGCGCGTCGCCGACGACGATGACCGTCTTACCCATCCGGATGCCAAGTGCAACGGCACGCTCCACCGCCCACTCGGCCGCGCCGACCGGCCGAATGACCTCCAGTAGCGGCATCCGCTCAGCCGGCGAAAAGAAATGCATGCCGACCACGCGCTCGGGATGGCGGCTGCCGTGCGCGATGTCATGGATGGGTAGCGCGGATGTATTGGAGGCAATCACCGCCTCGACGGGGAGGACCGCCTCGAGCTGCCGGACCACCTCGCGCTTGATGTCCAGGTTCTCGAAGACCGCTTCGATGACCAGGTCGGTCCTGGCGAACCCCGAGTAGTCGAGCGTGCCCGAGACGCGCTGCAGGATCTGGTTGCCCTCGCGCGTGGCGAGCCTTCGCCGCGTGACACCATCGTCGACGAGCTGGCGAATCTGGGCCAGGCCGCGTGCAACGGCATCAGCCTTGACGTCACGCAACCGCACGGTCAATCCAGCCGCCGCTCCGACCTCAGCAATCGCGGCGCCCATGAAGCCAGCGCCGACGACGCCGATCGATTCGACGGCTCCACCCCTCCCGCCGGACCGTTCTTGCTCGCCGGCTGACCGTTCTTGCTCGCCGCCACCACGTTCGGCGCCACGCGTACGGTCCACGCTCTCCTGCCCGTGGAGTGGCGCTGGATCGTGTCGCCTGGCAGTGCTCGCTCCGGCGCTCAGCGCAGGTGGAACCAATGCGTTGCGAGCGAGTACTTGCGCACCAGCCGAGGCGCCACCGTCAGCAGCTTCGTCAGGCGGTAGCGCATGCCGCGCGCGCCGCTTTTGCTTCTGCGTCGCCTGGAACAGCCAGATGAGGTGCTTCGCGGTGGCCGTCGCGGCGAGCTCGCCGAAGGCGTGCGTTTCGGCTTCGAGGCCCGCCGCCAGGCCATGCTCGAAGCCGCGCTCGACTGCTTCCAGGGCGCGGAGCGGCGCCGGATAGTGGCCGTGCGTGCGCGCGAGCAGCGCGCTGCGCGCCTGGCGGTAGATGAGCTGGCGCGCGACTGGCAAGAGCTCCGCCAGATCGAGCGCAGCTTGCAGGTTGAGCCCGAGCTGCAGCCGCCGGTCGAGCGGTCGCTTTGGCCTGCCAGCCCACGCGCGAGCCGCACGCTCGAGCACCACCGGGTGGACCACCTCGTCCAGCAAGCCCGCCCGAAGCGCCCGGCGCGCGTTCAGGCGCCGCCCGCTCAGGATCAGGTCCAGCGCGCGTCGCAGCCCGACCAGGCGCGGCAGCCGCTGCGTCCCACCTCCCGCCGGTACCAGGCCAAGATTGACCTCCGGTTGGCCGAGGACGACATTCGGCGCGTCCAGCGCGACGCGATAGTCGCAGGCGAGCGCCAGTTCCAGCCCGCCGCCCAGCGCTGCGCCGTTGATCGCGGCGACGGTGGTGCACGGCAGCCAGGCCAGTTCGTCGAGGACCGCTTGAAACCGGCGACTGGCGGATTCGATTTGACGCGGGTCGTCAGCGGCGGTGACGAGCTTCAGATCGGCCCCGGCGACAAATTGGCCTGCCTTGCCACTCGTCACGACCAGCCCCCGCAAACCGTCGTGCGCCCGCGCCGCGCGGATCGCCGTCCCCAGGTCCTCGACCAACGTGGCATCGACGGCATTGACGGCGTCATCCGGCCGATCGATCACGATCCGGCCGATCCCGTCCGCGCCCTTGACCGGGGCCTCGAACCAGGCGGAGCCGAGCGACGTCGCGGGTCCTTCGGTGACGGCCGTCACGTGCGCTCCAGCACGATGGCCGCGCCGACGCCGCCGGCCGCGCACACCGAGACCAGTCCGAACTGCGCCGAGCGGCGCTCCATCTCATTGACCAGCGTCGTCACACATCGCGCGCCGGTCGCACCAAACGGATGGCCGAGCGCAATCGACCCGCCGCGCAGATTGATCCGGCTGGGGTCGATGCAGCCGACCGCTTTGGAGCGACCCAGCTCTTCTTCAGCAAAAGCCTTCGAGTCGAGCTTCTGCAGCGTCGAGAGCACCTGCGCCGCGAACGCCTCATGCATCTCCACCACGTCGATGTCAGCCAGCGTGAGTCCCGCCCGGTCGAGCGCCATCGGGATCGCATACGCCGGCCCGATGAGCAGCTGGCCGGCGGGGTCCACCGCGGCGTACGCGTACGACCGGACCAACGCTTTCGGCGTCATGCCCAGCGAGCGCGCCCGGGTGGCGGACATCACCAGCACACTGGCGGCGCCGTCGGTCAGCGGGCTCGAATTGCCGGCCGTCACTGTGCCGTAGTGGCGGTCGAAGACTGGCTGCAACCGCGCAAGTTTCTCCAGGCTCGTATCGCGCCGGATGTGGTTGTCACGATCGACCGCGCGTCCGCCGTTGGTGACGACATAGACCGGCGCGACCTCGGCTTGCATACCGCCGTCGTCCCACGCCGCGGCCGCCTTGCGGTGCGAACCCAGCGCCCAGGCGTCCTGGTCGGCCCGGCTGATGCCGTTCAGCTTGGCCATCAGTTCGGCTGATTGACCCATGCTGAGGCCGGTCGATGTCTCGGTGATGCTCGGCGCGATCGGCGCCAGATCGGCCAGACCAAGTCCGCGAAAATTTTGAATTCGCGCGGGCAGTGAGCGTGCGGTACCGGCTGCCACGAGCGCCCGCGCCAGGGGTGGGCTCAGTGCGATCGGCACGTTGGACAGCACTTCAACGCCACCGGCGACGACCACGTCGGCGTAGCCGCGCTCGATCAGATTGGTGGCGTCGGTGATCGCCTGAACTGCCGAGGCGCACGCGAGCGTGACCGTGTCGGCGGGCGTACGCCTGGGCAACCCAGCTGCCAGGACCAGCTCGCGCGCCAGGTTGGTGTACTGGACCGGCCGCGTCACGTTGCCGTAGATGACGTGGTCGACGGCGTTTGGGTCGAGCCCGGTGCGCTGGAGCAGCTCGACGGTGACGGCGCGGGCCAGGTCGAGGACGTCGAGCTGGGCGAAGTCGGTGCCGGCCCTGGCGAACGGCGTTCGCAGCCCGGCGACGATCGCCGCGCGCCGCCCTTTTGCAGTTGCCGAGGCACGCGCCATGGCTGGCCAGGCCCTCCGTTAGAATCAAGAATCGACGGATCAAACGAACGTTTGGTAGGGACACGATAGCAGGTTCGCTGCGCGCCCGTGATCGGCCCGCCCGTCTCCCCCAGTGAGGTGCTCGAGCCGCCGGCGGGACCGCGCATGGCTTGAACCATGTCGCGGACGCGCTGGGCGGAATCGGCGGTTGGGATCAGGTGGTCACGCTGCTGGGGCTCGCTGGGGTCAGCATCGCCGCGGTCTGGCAGGTCGCCCGACGCGCTGGGTAAGCATCCGCCATCAGGGGGTCAGCCGCTGCAGGTCGCGCGGGAACAGCGTCGTCTCCCGCACGTTGGCCGCGCCAACCAGACGGGCGACCCAGCGCTCGAGACCCATCGCAAAGCCGCCATGCGGCGGCATGCCATGTTTGAAGGCTTCCAGAAAGCCGGCCAGCGGTTCCGGGTCCTGACCGCGCCGGGCGAGTGCGTCGAGATACGCGGCGTACGTATGCAGCCGTTGCCCACCCGTCACGACCTCCAACCCGCGGAAGAGCAGGTCGAAGGAGTTCGAGCTTTCGGGTCGAGCCGGATCGGGATGGGTATAGAAGGGACGCTTCGCCAACGGATACCCGACGACGAACAGGAAGTCTGAGGCGAATTCGCGGACCGCCCACTCGCCGAGCCAGCGCTCGTGGCCTGGGGCGAGGTCCAGCTCGCCGACGACGACTTCACCGGTGGCTGCCTGAATCAGCTGCTGGGCCTCGACGAAGTCGACGACCGGCACCCTGGCGGGGACGTCCGGCAGCGTGCATTGGGCCAGCGCCAGGTCGGCGCCGGCTTCCGCCTGGATTTCCGCCAGCATGCCGCGGATGACGCGTTCGATCACCGCCATGACGCTGGTATGGTCCTCGATGAAGCCGAGCTCGGCGTCGAGCGAGCAGTACTGGTTCAGGTGCCTGGGCGTATCGTGCGGCTCGGCGCGGAACACCGGGCCGACTTCGAACACCCGCTCGAAGACCCCGACCAGGATTTGCTTGTACAGCTGCGGACTCTGGGCCAGGAAGGCGCGCCGACCAAAATAGTCGACGGCAAAGACATTGGCGCCGCCCTCCGTCGCGGTCCCCACCAGTTTGGGCGTGAAGATCTCCACGAAGTGCTCGGCCCGCAACGTGCGCCGAAAACCGGCCGCCGCGGCCGCGGCCACCCGGAAGATCGCCCGCTGTCGCGGATGCCGCAGCCCCAGGGCGGCGTGGTCGAGAATGGTCGGCAGCTGCGCGGAGACGTGCGGCCGGTGCAACTCGAACGGCGGCGGCTCACTCGTCTCTGAGACCACCTCGACCCGCTCGGCCACGACCTCCACGCCACCTGGCGCCTGCTCGGTCGCCACGGCTTCGCCGTAGATCTTCAACACGGACTCCGGCTGCAGGGCCGCGACCTGCTCCAGCAGCGCCGCGTCGTTGATGACGACCTGGGCGAGCCCACGGCCGTCGCGCAGAATGACGAAAGACACGTTGCTCAACCGCCGTAAGCGGTGGAGCCAGCCAGCGACAACGATCTTCTGGCCGACACGGGTGGGCAAGTCAACCGACCAGACCCGTTCCATAGGACACCTCGACGAACGCGCCCGCCTGTGGTCTATGCGGACGACGGGCGCTCGTGGTGCCACCGCACTTCGCAGCGTCCCTCGAGCCAGACCGTGGCCGGCCGAGGATGGCCGCCTCTACGCGCTCGATCACGGGAGCGAGCCGTCGGAGTTTAGTGGGCTGGCTGGTCAGAGCCGCCGTTGTTCTCCGCGCTCAGGAGCGTCTTCATCGCCGGCTGGGGGCCGCCTTCGCACCGTGCACGCGACTCTCTGGGCTCCAGCGCTGACGAGTACTCGTCTCCGTCGTCGCTTTGCAGGAGAGTGTACCGTTTGCTCAGCTTCCGGGTAGGGTGAGATTGCCATGCCGACCCCGCTCCTCGCCAACCTGATGTGCGGCAGTCCGGCCCGCAACCACGACTTCGATTTCGCGCGCCGCCGCTTGCTCGACGCGCTGTATGCGGCCGGACGCTGGTTTGCGCTGCACGCCAGCAACTCGGTGCGCGACAACCCGCACCTGCCGGGCATCCTGGGGAGCCGCTTCATCACGCACCCACCCTACCTGCGCTACGCCGTCTCGATCACGCGCGCCGACGAGCCGCTGCTCGACGGTATCGGGCCGTTCGAGGTGGACGACGAGATGTACGTGATCGAGCACGCCGCCGACATCGACGTCTTGCTCCACTCGCGCTGGGGTGGCGAGGCGATGGGCCGCCACTTCGACGCCGCGGACCGGCCGTTGATGTACCGGCGGCGGGTGGGTGACGGCGGCGTGCTGTACCTGGCGCTGGGCCACTCCAACCGGCCATTCGACAAACCCCGCGCCGATGGCCCGGACCAGCCCGACCGACGCGGCCCGTGGGGCCTAGCCGTCTATGCGGAGCTCATCCGGCGCGGCATCGCGTGGGCGGCCGGGTTGCATTCTTAGAACGGGTGTTCTATAATTGGCGGGTTGGCTTCGCATGCCTCCGCTACACCCGATCGTCGCGCCGCTCGAACTGCAGACTGAGCGCTGGCTCATCGAAGCCCTGAGTCAGATGAGCTCCAACCCGCATGTCCGCGCCGCGGCCTCGGCCTGGTTGGCCGCCTACCACGCGGCCCTGCAGCGCGGCTTGGCCGAAGCGGCGGCGCAGGCCCGGGCGGACGAGGCGCTGCAGCACATCGTCGACGGCATCGCGCGGGTGGCTGATCCCAGCGGCTGAGCTCGGGGGCACCGATGGCTGACGGCTGACCTCCGGCCGGGCCCGCGCTTCGAGTATCCTGGTTTTCACAGGCTGTGAATCTAACACTCGTCACATGCGTAAGGCCCTGACACCGCGCTTCTGGCCGCCCGAAACCACCCCGGACGCCGCCGTGCTCATCGCCGCCCGCGGCGTGCGCGCCTTTGGCGACGGCTTCGTGAGCGTCCTGCTGCCCGTCTACCTGCTCAGCCTGGGCCTCGATGGCTTCCAGATCGGCGGCATCGCCACCGCGACGCTGCTCGGGTCGGCGGCCCTGACCCTCCTCGTCGGACTGATCGCCCATCGCTTCAGGGTCCGCCGGCTACTCGTCGGCGCGGCGCTGTTGATGGCCGCGACCGGCGCCAGCTTCGCCCTCGTCCACGACTTCTGGCCGTTGCTGGTCGTCGCGTTCGTTGGCACCCTCAACCCGTCCTCCGGCGACGTGAGCGTCTTCTTGCCGCTCGAGCAATCGGTGCTGCCGCAGACCGTGAGTGCACGCGAGCGCACGGCGCTCTTCGCTCGGTACAGCCTGGTCGGTTCGCTCGTGGCCGCCGCCGGCGCCCTCAGCGCGGGTCTCCCCGATCTCATCGCCAGCCACGCGGCGCTGTCGCCGACTACCGCCCTGCAAGGGATGTTCGTCGTGTACGGGCTCCTCGGGCTGCTCGCGCTGGTCCTGTACAACCGGCTCTCGCCGTCACTCGAGCAGACCAACCAGACGCGCCAGCCACTCCGCGAGTCGCGGCGCATCGTCTACACCCTGGCTGCCCTCTTCAGCCTGGACTCCCTCGGCGGCGGCTTCGTCGTCCAGTCGCTGCTGGCGCTGTGGCTGTTCCAGCGCTTCGACCTGTCGGTGGCCACGGCCGGCACGATCTTCTTCTGGACCGGCGTGTGCTCGTCATTCTCGTACCTGGTCGCCGTGCGGCTGGCCGAGCGCGTCGGCCTGGTCAACACCATGGTGTTCACCCATCTGCCGTCCAATGCGCTGCTCGTCCTGGTCCCGTTTATGCCGAGCCTGCCGCTGGCCATCCTGCTGCTGCTCGTCCGCAGCGCCTTGTCGCAGATGGACGTGCCCACCCGCAACTCGTACGTCATGGCGGTCGTTCCGCCGGTCGAGCGACCCGCCGCGGCGAGTGTGACGTCGGTCCCGCGCAGCCTGGCCACGGCCGCCAGCCCGCTGCTGTCGGGCTATCTGCTCGGACTCTCGACCTTCGGCTGGCCGCTGGTGATCGGCGGTGTGCTCAAGGCCACCTACGATGTCCTGCTGCTGGCGATGTTCGCCAGGGTCAAACCACCCGAGGAGGCATCCTGATCCGGGTGATGGGCATCGACGACCCGCAGCCACACGTTCGGCGCCAGCGGCGCTCCGACCAGGGCGATGGCTGGCCGTGGTGAGTGCGTATACGGACCTGGTGGCCCAGCTGACGCGACGTTGCCTGGGTCGGCTCGGAGGAGGTCGTCGTCGACCGCTACCGACGCAGAATGCTTCCGGCGCACGCGCTCTATGCCGAGCAGGCCCAGCCGTACGAGCGCGCCGACGTCGTCATCGACACGCGCGACCTCAGCGCGCCGCGGATCGTCAGATTGCGTGCTGACGACTAGGGAAACCGCTCCTCGGCGACGGTCGAAAAGGGCACACCCTCGGTTGGCTCGACGTCGACCGTGACCGTCGCGGCGCCACCGCGACGCGGCGCGCGCATCCAGTCGGTGGTCGGGACAACCACTGAGTACCCGACCCGACCGGCGAGCAGCCCGCCGCTTTGCAGCGGCACGAAGTCGGCCGCCGTGATTCCACGGGTGTTCTGCCACACCGTTCCGTCTGGCTCCCGGAGCTTGATGGTCATCGCGCCGTTGAAGGTCGTGTCCTGGCCAATCCGGTCGACCAGGACCAGATCGACGCGTGAGCCGAGCGGATCAGCCTCGAGGCTGACGCGTGAGACTGCCACGGCATTCCGGACGGCAATCTCGGTGTGGAGCAGCGTCGACATGAGCTGCCACGCCAGCACGAGGCCGAGCAGCACCGGCACGCCGATGATGACCCACATGCCAATGCTCCGCTGAGATCGCCTCAGCGGCGCGGGCGCAGGTTGCGAAAGAGGACGGGAGGCTATTGCGGCGGCGACCATCAGGTTCTCCTACCTATCTGGCCGCGGCGAGCGGCGGCCTGCTGGTGCGGTGCTGATCGACCGCGGGCTGCAGGCCGACCTGCCGCACCACGTCTCCGAACAGCTTCAAACCTGGATCGACCTGCTCGGCGCGGGCGATCGCTTCGCGGGTGCGCAGCGTGCGACCGGCTCGGTCTTCCATCGCCGCGACGTACAGGGCAGCCTTGACACACTGCGGGTGGCGGGTGTGCACGCCAGCCGCGACGTCGAACGCTTCGCGCTGCGCGCCGGCTTCCCAGAGAGCCGCCATCAGGACGAGATCGACCGCGGGGTCGTCGCGCTCCTGGCGCAGCCGTCGCAAGATGACCGCGGCCTCGTCCTCGCGACTGGCCCGCAACAGGCCGATGGCGTCCGCGAGCGCGGACTCGGGCAAATCCCCGGTCAGCTTGACCAGCACGCGGCGGATGGCCTGATTCTGTGGGTCCAGCTCCCAGGCGCGCACCCAGTTGTGCACGGCTGCCTCGACCTGTCGGCGCTGCTGGAACCCGATGGCCAGGCCGACATACGCCAGCGAGTCCTCGGGGTCGGCGGCAACGCAGTGCTCAAATGTGCGCAACGACTCGTCGTCGTCCAGTTCGAGCTGAGCCCAGGCCAGGAGACGCAGCGCCGGCAGGCAGGTGGGCTGTCGATCGAGCACGGCCATCGCCTGAGAGGCCGCCTGGTCGAAGCGATGGGCGAACGCGGCGCGGCAAGCGCTGGCGATCGGGTTCAGGATCTCGGGCATGAGCTACTCGTTCTCCAGGATGAACTTGGCAGGATCGGCCTCGACGGCGGCGTACAGATAGTCGACCGCCCGCCGCACAATCGCGGAGCGGCTCAGGCGCCTGGGCTCGATCGACTGCCAGGCATCAGCGATCCGATCGACGTCGCTCAGGTGGTGCTCGGACAGGTAGACCGTCCGCGCGGAGTAGTGGCGACCTCGGTGAAGCGGCGCGATGATCTCATCGGCCACGATCTCGACATCAATGACGATGGGCTCGGCGACGTCCGCGACGTCGAGCACGCCGAGTACGAGCGGCTCGGCGCCGAGCTCGACATCCAGCAGGTCGGCGACGACAAGCCGCTGCACGGCGATACTGCCGGTCAGCATGCTCAGGGCGATGTTTGTCGGGCGGCTTCCGGTCCCGTTCAGAATGAGCAGCTTGGTGGTCAGCAGTCGCTCGCCGACGCCCGCCGTCAGGAGGAGACGCCGAGCCACGGTTCCCATCCTTCCGCGACAAACGTCTCGAACCTGGGCGCGTCGGCACGGGCCACCCGCGCGACGACTGCCTCTTCTTGACGGGGACGGAACGGGATCGGCTGTTCATAATGTGGGACGGCGGCGACCAGTTCGGGTAGGTCGAGCAGCTGCTCGGCGGTGATGCCAGGTTGGCCTGCCAGCGTGACGGGCGGCGCCGCGGCGTCACCACACACCTGCAAGACCTCGAGCGCCAGTTGCCGATAGGCGTCGGCACTGCGGCTCTTGCTGTCGAAGTCGAGAATGGTGCGGCCAGCCCTGGCAGCTTCCTTGAGTGCAACGTGCAACCGGACTTCGGTCTCGAACACGTTGACCTGACCCGACAAGCTCGAGCGCACGACGCGCACGACCTCGCGCGAGTGCGCTGTGCGCTGGTCGACCAGCGTCAGCACGACACCCAGGATGTTGAGATCAGGATTGAGTTGCTCGCGGACCGCGGCAATGGTCTCGAAGATCTGGGCCAGGCCCTGGATGGCCAGGAAGTCGGCCTGCACCGGAATGATGATGCCGTTCGCCGCGCGCAGCGCGTTGATGGCCAACAAGCCCAGACTCGGCAGGCAGTCGATCAGGATGTAGTCGTACCTGGACTCGATTGGTTTGAGCAGGACGGACAGGGCCGACTCTCGGTTGAGGGACGAGACGAGGCCAAGCTCGGCGGCCGAGAGCGTGCCGTTCGATGGCACCAGGTCCATGCCCGCCGGCGTCGCGACGATGGCGGTTTCGATGGTGGGAGCGCCGAGGGTGCGGCCGCGCCCACTCAGCGTGAGCAAGTCACCGATGCTTGGATAGGCGGCGTCGATGTCGACGACTCCCGCGGCGACGGAGAGATTCCCCTGCGGATCGAAGTCGATCAGCAGGACCCGCTTACCGGCTTCCTGGAGAGCAGCCCCCAGATTGAGCGTGCTGGTCGTCTTACCAACTCCGCCCTTTTGATTAGCTACCGCGATGATGGGCACGTATGCTCTTCCTTTGCTGACCGCAACGGACAAATGTCGGCGGAGTCTAGGCAGCCCGGGCCTGCGTTTCTATAGCCGATTGGTACCTGCGCTCAGGCCTATTGGCCCGCCCTTAACCTGCCGATGGTTTAAAGCGCCTGCAGCATAGGCAGGGCGAGTTGCCTGCCGCGACGCGCCGGCGGTGGCGGTTCAGGTGCCCCGCGGCGCTCCGCGTTGCCACTGCGCGCGGCGAATCCGTACTGCGCGCGGATCCGCTCGATGCGCTCTTCCAGCTTCTGGCGGTACGCAGCCGGCGCGTACGCGCCCGGGTAGGCGCGCTGGTAACGGGGCAGCAGATCCGGGTAGGCGTCCCCGACAAACCCCAGGTAGAACTCCTTCACGTGCGGCGCCAGCCGCAACGCCGTTGCCGAAAAGTAGGCCGCGTGATGCGCCCGCGCGGCCGCGGCCACGGCCTCGATCGAAGCGGCCGAATCAGTCAGGCCGGGTAAAATCGGCGCCATCATCACGCCCGCCGGCACGCCCGCCTCGCGCAGGGCGCGCATCGCCCGCAGCCGCTGAAACGGGTTCGCCGTCCCTGGCTCGACGCTGCGCCACAGATCAAGGTCAACCGTCGTGATGCTGAAGAACACTTCGGCCGACGCCACCCGCGCCAGGTCGGCCAGCAGGTCCACGTCACGCACGATCATCGGCGACTTCGTGAGCAGCGAGATGGGGTTGGCGTGGTCGCGCAGGAGCGCCAGCGCGCCGCGTGTCAGCCGGTAGCGCCCCTCGACTGGCTGGTAGGGGTCGGTCGCGGTGCCGACCGTGATGTGTTCACCTTGCAGCCCCGGTCGCTCCAACTCGCGCGCCAGCACCTCCACGATGTTGGTCTTGATGAACAGGCGCGTGCCGAAGTCCTGCTGGGTCCCCTGGTCGGCGACAACCCGGTACTGGACCGCGTAACAGAATCGGCATCGGTGCACACAGCCGCCGTACGGGTTGAACGACCACTTGACCCAGGGCATGCCCTGCACCCGGTTGATCGCCGACTTGCAGGTGATCTCGAGGTATTCGGGGCGCGCCATACGAGCGAATTAGAACACACGTTCTACCCGGCGCGCTAGCTTCCCCGGCATCGGGTACAACGTCGTGCCGTGCGCTCGTTTCCTGAACAGGTGTACGCCATCGTGCTCGCGGTGCCGCGCGGGCGCGTGATCACGTACGGCGCGATCGCTCGACTACTTGGCGATCCACGCAAAGCGCGCCAGGTGGGCTGGGCGATGGCCGCGACCCCGGATGACCGTCGGCCCCGGATCCCGGCGCATCGCGTGATCAAGGCCAGTGGCGGGCTGCCATCCGGGCACGAAGCCCATCGAGCCCGGCTCGAATCGGAGGGCGTTCGGTTTCTCGACGACGGCCGAGTCGACCTCGAGGCGCACTTCTGGATGCCGACGGAGCCATCAGCAGTCAGAAAACAGAAATCAGACGGCCCGCCGAAGCGAAACCGTCTGACTTCTGAGTTCTGACTTCTAGACTTCTAGACTTCTAGACTTCTAGACTTCTAGACGCGGGTCCTGGCCCGGCCACCCGAAAACAGACGCGAGATCCCGATCAGGACGATCGCGCCCAGGACGGCGACGATCAGACTCTGAACATTGAACCCGGTCATCAGGTCCACGCCGAGCAGCACGCCGGTCAGCCACCCGCCGACGATGGCGCCCAGGACACCCAGGACGAGGTCGCCGACCAGACCGTAGCCGCCGCCACGCATGAGCATTCCCGCGAGCCAGCCGGCAACCAGACCAAGAACGATCCACGCAAGAATCGACACTTTCCAATTCCTCCGTTGTGTGAATTGAGCCGCATTTGGCTCGGACACGAGGGCTCCTAGGCACATGCCGTGCCACCACCCCGGTGGACGACCCTCGCCGCCATCAACTGCGCAGTGCTGCGGGGCGGCTGGAGCTGGCACTCGCCGGCGACTATTGCGTCGCGCTGGACGCGGCAAATCTGCCTGTCCGCTCGACCCTCCTGGGCGCTGAACGACAACCAGCCCAGCGATGCGGGCGGCTGGATCCGCGTGGGGCGCAGGATGTCACCTGGGTTGACTTGACTCTCCGCCAGACCAGGGCCTAGGCTGCCTGCGTGCCCTCCGATCGCCAGGCCAATATTCGCGCGGACCTCGTCGACGCTCAGCGTACCCTCCTGGACGCGCTCGACCGCGTGGGCCCCGACGATTGGCTGCGCCGCAGTCCGAGCAACCAGGGCTGGATGCTGCGCGATCTGCTCGTGCATCTGGCGACGTCCGAGGCGGGATTCGTCGGCACGCTGCGGCGGATGGCCGCGGGTGAGGGTGGCGTACCCGCCGACTTCGACAACCATCGCTGGAACGCCGGCCAGGTTCGGCGTCGCAACGACAGTCCGCCAGCGCAGTTGCGCGCGGAGCTCGAGGCCGCCCACGCGCAGATGCTGGCCCTGCTCGACAGTGTGGATCCGGTCGCCCTCGATCACCGCGGCCACCTCGCCTCGGGAGATGACGGCTCGACCGAGGACAACTTCCGCCTGGTCGCGTCGCACAAACGCGAGCACACCGCAGATATCCGCGCCGCGTTCGCCGCTCCAACCCGCGTCCCGCCGGACCGAACGTGACGACCTCGTCGGCGGCCGGCGTCGAGATCAGCGGCTCACGGCTGCCGCGCTTCGACGATGTCCTCACCCCGGCCGCCCTCGACTTTGTGGCCAGCCTCCACCGCGAGTTCAATCCAACTCGTCTGGCGCTGCTGCAGGCCCGGTCTGCCCGGCAGGCACAGTTCGACGCGGGCGAGTTGCCCGACTTCCTGCCGGAGACACGCCACATCCGTGAGGGTGATTGGAAAGTTGCCCCCGTCACCGCGCCTGACTTGCAAAAACGCTGGGTCGAGTTGACCGGCCCAACCGACCGCAAGATGCTCATCAACGCCCTCAATTCGGGCGCCGATGTGTATATGGCGGATTTTGAGGATGCCAATACCCCGAGCTGGCAGAACATGCTCGAAGGTCAGATCAACCTGATCGACGCCGTCGAGCGCACCATTTCGTTCGAGAATCCCGATGGCCGCACGTACCGCCTCGACGACCAGACCGCCACCCTGCTGGTGCGTCCGCGCGGCTGGCACCTGCCTGAAAAACATGTTTACGTCGATGGGATACCAATCGCCGGCGCACTGCTGGACTTCGGGTTGTACTTCTTCCACAACGCGCGCAGGCTGCTGGAGCGCGGCAGCGGCCCGTATTTCTATCTGCCCAAGCTCGAAGGGCACCGCGAGGCGCGCTTGTGGAACGAGGTCTTCCAGTTCGCCCAGGACGCGCTCGGCATCCCGCGCGGTTCGATCAAAGCGACCGTGCTCCTCGAAATCGCGACCTCGGCGTACGAGATGGACGAAATCCTGTACGAGCTACGCGATCACTCTGCCGGACTCAATGCTGGGCGCTGGGACTACATCTTCAGCATCATCAAGAAGTTTCACAGCCGGCCCGAATTCGTCCTGCCCGATCGCGTGCAAGTGACGATGACTGTGCCGTTCATGCGCGCGTACACCGAACTGCTCGTGAAGACCTGCCACCGTCGCGGCGCCTTTGCGATGGGCGGCATGGCGGCGTTCATTCCGAGTCGCCGCGACCCCAGCGTGAACGCGGTCGCGCTCCCCAGAGTGCGCGACGACAAGCTGCGGGAATCGCGCGACGGGTTCGACGGCACCTGGGTGGCGCATCCCGACCTGGTGCCCGTAGCTCGCGAGATCTTCGCCGAGTTCATGGGTGCGCGATCGAACCAGCTCGATCGTCAGCGACCCGAGGTGTCGGTCGACGCGCACCAGCTGCTCGATCTGCGCGTCCCGGGCGGTGAGATCACCGAAAGCGGCCTCAGAAGCAATATCAGCATTGGCATCCAGTACATCGAGTCGTGGTTGCGCGGGACTGGCGCGGCGGCCATCTTCAACCTGATGGAAGACGCGGCCACCGCCGAGATTTCACGCTCGCAGGTCTGGCAGTGGATTCATCACCGGGCCAGGCTGAGCGACGGGCGCACCATCACGCGGCAACTGGTCGTCGAGCTCGAAGCAGCCGAACTGACGAAGATTCGCCAGGGCCAGGGGCCAGCTAGCGCCGCTGGCAATCGCCTGGACGAAGCGCGCGGGTTGTTCGACGAGGTCGCGCTGAGCGAGCAATTCGTGGACTTCCTGACGCTGCCCGCGTACGCGCATATTGACTAACGTCGGATATTTTTGTCTTCTCAACCTGGAGGCAATGCTCCGGCAACGTTCTGCCACCCAGTTGGGTGGATAAGTCAGCCGCGATTGTGGTGGCGCATCCGATGCCCGAAGAAGAGGCGGACTTTGAGATAACTCGCCTGGAAGACCAGGCCAGGCTCGACGGTGTGCGCCTGGCTGCTCGAACGCTGGAGCATCACTTGACCAACCATCTGACCTTGACGGTGGGCTACGCGGAGCTCATCGCCGAAGATCCCGAGCTCCCCGAGCGGCTGCGTCACATGGCGCACATCGTGCTCGAAAGTGCTCAGGCGGCCGTGGAACGGGTGCGGCGCCTGCGTCAGATCAATTCGGTCACGCTCATCGACGTTGGCATACCCGGCGGTCCGCTGCTCGACGACGGGTCGCACCCCGGCGACGACTAGCAGCTAGGGAGCCTGCGCAGCCCGCCCGCTCAGATGGCTCGCGTCGGTGGCGATGCGACCGACAATGGCCAGGATGGTCTCAATCTCGAACGGCTTGGCCAGAAAAGCCTGGGCGCCGAGCTGGTCGACGGCCTGCGAGGCGTCCTGCGCCGCCGACATGATCACCACCGGGACAGGCGCCAGGTTGGCTGCGGCTCTGTACTCGCGCAGA
This sequence comes from Chloroflexota bacterium, assembly GCA_035309865.1. Lineage (GTDB taxonomy): Bacteria > Chloroflexota > UBA6077 > UBA6077 > CF-72 > CF-72. The sequence continues at coordinate 5,472 of DATGER010000227.1, read as the reverse complement.
AACTCCCAGCCGTCCATGACCGGCATCATCAGGTCAAGCAGCACCGCGGAGGGCCGGTCAACCCGGATGCGGTCGAGCGCCTCGGCGCCGTTGCAGGCGGTTTTGACGCAATAGTCGGACATTTCGAGAATGTCGCTGACGACATCACGGATCGCTGGATCATCGTCAACTATCAGAATGTGATTCACGGTGATGTGTCCCTTGCTTGCGTGTTGCAGAGGCAGTCGCCATGCCACACTTTCGTGACGTGCCGATCAAGCGTGCCTTTCGCTGGCGCTCGGCGGGCCCTGCCGTACTCGCTGCACTTGCGCTGCTGACCGCGTGCGCCTCGCCAGCACCCGTGCCGCCCGCGCGTGGCCCGGCCACGTCCGCACCGTTGCCGCCCGCGACGGCACCCGCCGGGCCATCGTCGGCACCCCGCGTGCCGGCCGCGACTACGGCGCCAGCCAGCGCGCCAGGCACGGACCTCGCGCCCGCCACGGACCTCGCGCCCGCCACGGGCGTCGCTCCGAGCGCGCCGCAGCGTGCGGCGATCGACGCGGCGCACCGCCTGGTCGTCGAAGGCGACTTTCTGGCGGCCGCCAACAGCTGGGCCACGCTGCGCGGCTCGACCCTGCCACCCGCGCTGGCTGCCGAAGCACGCTTTGAGCAGGCGCTGTCGCTCGCGCAGGGCGGCCGCGGCGCCGACGCGCTGCAGATCCTGGACGCCTCGCCGGCGATCGCGGATCCGCGTGACCCGTTTGTCCGCGGTCTGGCGCTCGATGCCAGCGACCAGCACGCCCAGGGCATGCAATCGCTCGCCGCCTACGCGTCCGCCAACCCCGACGTGGCGCCGGGCGTCTGGCTCGAGATCGCCGAGCGCGAGCTCAGCGCCCGGCATCCGCGTGAAGCGGCCGACGCCACGGCGCACGGCCTCGAAACCGCGCAGCCGCGCTCCTTGAAACAGCGTCTCCTCGAAGTGCGCGCCGAGGCGCTCGCTGGGCTGGGCGACAGCGACGCCGCCTTCGATGCCCACCGGCAGGTACTGGCGCTGGCCACGTCGGACGCGACGCTCGGCGAGCAGCTCTTCCGCCTGGCGCAGGTCAGCCGCGATCTGGGCAAGCGCGACGCCGCCGTGCAGGCGCTCAAGACTGCGCTCGACCAGTTCCCACAGGCGAGCACCACGGCGGATGCCTTGCGACTGCTCGACGAGCTTGGCGCCGCCGCCGACATCGATCCCTACGTCCTCGGACGCGCCCGCTATCTGGCCGTCGACTATCGCAACGCGGTCACGGCGTTCGACCGCTACCTCGCGACGGATCCCAATGGCCCGGACGCGCCGAGTGCGCGCCTGTACGTCGCCCTGGCCAGCCTGACCCCCGGCAACGAGCCGAACGCCCTGCGGCAGCTGGACGCCATCGCCGACGATCCGGCTCAACAGTCCGAGATCGCTGCGCAGGCGCTCGTCGAAGCCGGCCAGGCGCTCGAAGGGCTCTCCGAGTCTGACGCGGCCGAAGCACGCTACCAGAAGCTGCTGGACAAATTTCCCCGCCTCGACGCCGCCGCCACCGCGAGCTTCCGCCTCGGGCTGTTGCGCTACGTGCGCGGCGCCGACGTGGACGCCGTGAGCGCCTGGGACGGGCTCGTCGCCCGTTCTGACGATCTGGCGCCGGCCGACGTGAGCCGCGCCCTCTACTGGCGCGGGAAAGCGCTCGCCCGACTTGGTCGGGCGTCCGACGCGCAGGCCAGTTTCGAGCGCGCCGCGGAGATCAGACCGTCGAGCTACTACACGTTGCGCGCCGCCCTGCAGATTGGTCAGCTGCTGAACCCGGGTGCGACCGACGGGCCGGTCACCGGCGCCGACGAACAGCAACTCACGCAGTGGCTGGCCACCCACAACCAGGACCTGGCGGCCGCCACACTCACCGTGGCCAACGACCCGGCGCTGCTGGCCGCCCAGGCCGACGCGGCCGTCGGACTTTTCCGGGAAGGCAACTGGCAAGCCGACGAGCTGCTCCAGCGGTACCCCGACCGGGCCGATCGGTTGTATGCCCTGTCGCGACGTTTCGCCGATCTGGGGCTCGCGGGCGGCGCGACGCAACTTGGCCAGGCGGCGTACCGCGCGGCTTCGATCCAGGCGCCCCAGGATGCTCCCGTCGCCCTGCTGAAGGTCGCCTTTCCACGGCCCTTCGCCGAGCTGACCGATGCGGCGTCCGCACGGTACGGGGTGGACCAGTTGCTCCTTGACGCCACCTTGAGAGATGCCAGCCAGTTCGATGCCTGGGCGGACAATGCCGCCACCGGCGCGCGCGGCCTGGCGCAGCTGAGTCCGGTGCACGCCGACGAGGTTTCCTCTGCCCTCGGTCTGCGATCGGATCAGGGCGACGCGATCCACCGGCCCACGGTGGCCGTCGAAGAACAGGCCTGGCTGCTGGCGGATCGTCTCCGACGCTTTGACGGCCGGCCGGAAGTCGCCCTGAGCGCCATCGCGACCACCGAGCGGCTCGCCGACGGCTGGCTCGTGCGGCCCGGCGCCGCTGACGTCGACGCCTACCTTGAGCTGATCGACTTCGAAGGCGTTCGCGCCAGTCTCCGAGGCGTCCTCGCCACCCGCCTGGGGTATGCCATTGCGTACGGACGCCCAACAGGCAGCCTGACGTCCGGCGACCCGCTTGAGGCCGTGCGCGTCAAACCGGAACCGACCCCGGCCTGGATCAAGATTGCCCGACTCGCGGGTGATGTGCCGCCGGATGCGCCGCTGGCATCCGCGGCCCAAGTGGGCACGCCCGACCAGCAGCAGGCGTTCGCTCGCGGCGCCACGCTGCAACGTGACGGCGACTACGCCGCGGCAGCACTGCTGTTCGCCGATCTGGCATCCAGCCCGGCGCCCGAGGTCGCCGCGGCAGCCGAGTTGCGCCTGGGTCAAGCGCTGATCGGCGCTGGCCGTCCGACGGAGGCCATCGCCCCGTTGCAACTGGTCGTGGCTGCCCAACCACCCAGCACCCCCGCGACTTTCCTGCTCGCGCGGGCGGAAACCGACGCTGGCCGCTGTCCGGACGCCCTCGCACTGTTCGAGCAGTTCGCCGCCGCCAATCCGGGCCCGCTGGCCGCGCAGGCTCAGGTCGCTTCGGTCACCTGTCTGACAGCCACGCTCGACCGATCGGCCGACGCGGTGGCCCTGTTGCAACAGGCCGCGACGACGTCCGATGTCTCGCGGCTGCAGACCCTCGATTTCCGCGAAAAGCTGGCTCTGGCGCGCGTTCGCGCGGGCGACGTCGACGGGGCTCGGACGGACTACGCGGCGCTGCTGTCGCAGGCCCGATCGAGCAGCTATCGGGCCGAGCTGAACTACTACCTGGGCTTGCTGGCGCCCGACGCCGCGAGCGCCGCGACTCGATTCGGCTCGGCGGTCCAGCTCGACCCGACCGGCCGCGCGGCGCGCGCGGCCCTGGACGAGCTGGTCGCGCGGGGCGATCCGTCCGCGCTGTCATTCGAGGCGGGCCAGACCCGCTTCGAGCAGAACCGCTACCGCGAAGCGCTGGCCGCCTATTCGGCCTTTGTCGAGCAGAACCCGGCCGATCCGCGGGCGGCCGCGGCCGACTACGCGCGCGGCGTCGCGCTGGTGCGGCTGGGCCAGGAGCGTGTCGGCATCGACGCCCTGACCCGCCTCGCCGAGCAATTCCCTAACACGCCCAGCGCCGCCGACGGCCTGTTCCGCGCCGGTCGGATCCGGGAGAGTCTGGCTGACCTCGACGGCGCTGCACAGCTCTACCAGCGCGTGATTGCGCAGCCCGGTGCGGGCGCGCGTGCCGCCGACGCCCGGTTCCGCCTGGCGTTCGTCGAGTTCCAGCAGGGCAACGTGAGCCAGGCCGCCAACGCCTGGCAGGATCTGGCCGCGCGCGCTGGCGCTCCAGACGTCCAGGCTCAGGCGTTGTTCTGGCTGGCCAAGGCGTTGCACGCCGCGGGCGACGAGACCGGCGCGACAGCGGCGTGGACGTCGGCGCGTGATGCTGATCCGCACGGGTTTTACGGTGCGCGGGCGGCTGACCTGCTGGCCGGGACCGCCGACCCGCGGGCGCAAACCGATCAGACCCTGCCCATCGTCGAGGCCCGCGCCGGCGACGACCCGATGGCCGCACTCCAGGCGTGGGTGGCGTCGCGCGGCGATCTGGCCGTGGCACAGCAGGTCCTGACCGATGATCCGGGCCTGGCGCGTGCCGACACGCTGCTGTCGATGGGCTTACGTCAGGCGGCGATCTGGGAGTTGGGCGACGTCGAGAGCCGCGTTGGCCGCCAGAGCATCGGGGCGGTCGCGCTGCTCGGCGGTTGGGAGCAGCAGCGGGGCCTGTACAACGCGGCGCTCAGCCTCGGTTTCGATCTGGCCGGGGGAGCCAACGTGTCGCTCACGAGCGGACCGGCGGCGATTCGGCGGCTGGTCTATCCGCTGCCGAATCCGGTGGTCTTGACGCAGGCCGCGCAACAGGTGCATACGGACCCGCTGCTGTTTGCGAGTCTCATGCTCCAGGAGAGCAACATGGACCAGGCGGTCGAGAGCGCGGCCCAGGCGCGTGGGCTGAGCCAGATGATCGCCAGCACCGGCTACGACGCCGCGCGTGCGCTGGGTCAGTACGACTTCGTCAGCTCGGATCTGTTCCGCCCCCGCACGAGCATCACGCTGGGCGCCTTCACGTTCAGCCAGCGCCTGGCGCGCTACGACGACCGCGTCTTCCCTGCCCTGGCCGCTTACAACGCCGCCGAATTCGCCGTCGACGGCTGGCTCCTCGCCGCCGGCCCGAGCGACGTCGACACCTTCGCCGAAGCCATCCCCTTCACCGAAACCTACCCCTACGTCCAACGCATCTACGCCAACTACAAGCAGTACCTCGAGCTGTACGGCCCACAATCCAGCCCCTGAACGCCGGCCCCGGCAGGATCTCCCAGCGCGGCTCACTATCCGTGGCCCATTTGGCTCTGCGCCGCGCATGCCGACGGAGGCCTGCCGTACGAGCGGCAGCTCGCTCCGGCTGCCGATCGACTGGGCCACTCGGTGACGCTACTGCATCGGCGAGGCGTACAACCTAACGTTGACGACGATCGCGAGATGCGGGTTCTCATGGATGACCCGACGTAGGCGCTGGTGCCCGTGGCCCAGGCGCGGCCACACGACCTCGAGGCGTATTGGGACGCTGGACGACGGCACGCTTGACGTCCGTCGTTGTCTTCCTCCGCAACGCGGCATAACCAGCCTTCTCAGCTGGATCGGGAGCAGTGCGAATCGGCGGCAGCGCGGTGGTACCGCGAGCATGCTTCGACCGTCCGCGGGCTGCTCTCACTGCTGGTGGTGGGCATTGTGTGGGAGATCGCCGGTCGCAGCGGGCAGTGGCCGCTGGTCCTGGCGGCGATCTCCGAGATCTGGGTCAAGTTCCTCCACCCCGCCTCTAGCGGCGGCCTAGCCTCGCGGGTGGCTTTCCAAGCGGTCAGTCGGTTCTGCCT
>DATGER010000226.1:0-9880 GCA_035309865.1 Chloroflexota bacterium | reverse complement strand
GAACGCGCGTTTTGTGAAGAGTTGGACTTCCAGTTGCTGTGGCGGTGGTTTCTGGACATGAGTCTGATGGAACCCAGCTTCGACCAGTCGACCTTCAGCAAGAACCGAGGCCGGCTGTTGCAGCATGTCGTCGCCCTGCAGTTCTTCGACGCGGTGGTGCGCCAGGCCGATGCGTTGGGGCTGCCTACAACCTGGTGCGCATGGCACGCCTGGTGGGCCAACCAGGCGCCGCCTGAGCTCCACAGCAGCGCCAGCGATCCGCGGTGCGCCACCTCTGGCTCCATCACAACGACTCCCGCTCCCCACTCTGTTCGCTCGGTGACTCCGAATGCCATTCCAACTGCAGTCCCGAGTCCTTGTTCATCAGCCTGCTGGGTCAGGCGCCACTGACTGCTAGGTCAGGCGCCAATGACTGGACGCGGCCGGCCTCGCGCGCTTGTCCGTCCGCCGCGTCGCACGGGTGGTGCAGCGCTGGGCCGAACGAGCCGGGGCTGGATCCCGAGCGCTTCGCCGGGCACAGCCTGCGGGTGGGTCTGGCCACCTCGGCTGCCGCGGGCGGCGTCTCCGAACGGGCGATCATGAACCAGACCGGCCATCGCAGCCTGGTTATGGTCCGCCGCTACATCCGCGACGGTGAGCTCTTCGGCGACGACAACGCTGCGCGCGGAGCCGGTCTGTAGCACCACTGGGGCGCTGCTGGCCCGCCTGCATTATGCTTGGTTCGTGCACGGCCGAATCAAGCCCAGCCGAAGGCATGGCTTCACCCGGCTGTCGAGCAAGCGACAGGTGACACTGCCCTTGACGGTGGTCCAGAAACTCGGGCTGGTCCCCGGCGATGAGCTGCGCGTGGACACCGATGACGAAAGCATCGTCCTGCGTCGATCGGACAGCCTGGCCGAGCGCCGGCTGCGGACGCTCGATCAGGTGGCCGGCAGCCTGGCCGACGTCTACGAGCCGGGGTACCTCGACCGGCTGCGCGACGAGTGGCGCTGATCGTCCTCGACGCGAGTGTCCTGATCGCGCTGCTCGATCCCAACGACGCGCTCCACACCGCCGCGCGGGCCGCGCTGGCCCGCCATGCTGGCGACGACCTCAAACTGCCGGCCTCGGCCTACGCGGAAAGCCTGCTCGGCCCGGCCCGCCGGGGCCGGCTAGCCGAAGCCACGCAGGCCATCGTCGCTCTGCTGCTGGACATCGTGCCGATCACCGGCGAGGTCGCCGAAGAAGCCGCGGAGCTCCGGGCTCGGCATCCGAGTCTGCGCCTCCCCGACGCCCTCGTGGTCGCGACGGGGTCGGTCCTGGGCGCAGCGGTGGTGCTCACCGGCGACGCCCGCTGGCGACAGTTAGGTCAGGCGATCACGATTCTGTGAGGCATCGCCGGGCCTGGCGACTCACCCAGCTCAGATCTGGCTGTCACCTACAGCCAAACGGAAGCGAATTCTTAGCGGGCTGCCGAGAATTCGGTTCCAATGCCACCCTCGCAACTGGCAGCAGCGCGATCAACGTGTGGGCACACGATTGAGGTTGCGTCATTGTGCCAAACTTGCGCCGAATTTTCGGGCCGAACCTGAGGCAGGTTCTGACTCACGATAAGGGATGAGTATCGCTACTCAGTTGTGACGCCTTCGGCCTTCCGGCTTGGTGCGGTCGTTGATTACGCTGGTTGTCGTCGTCACCGAGCAAACCGGGCTGCAGCGCTTCGAGGGCGCCGGGGATGACGACTATGCTGCCGTCGAGGGCGCGCAGAGGCCCTGGCGCGGCTCGAGCAGGTGGCCGAGGACGCACGCGACTACGCCGCCCATGCCAAGGCGCCGCCCAACACGCTCAGGGCCTACCGCATCGACTGGGCCGATTTCTCCGAGTGGTGCGCCCTGCACCGCCTCGAGCGCCAGCAAGACGCTCTCGCGTTGCTCAGCTGCAAGCTGCAGCTCCGGTAACGCTCGCGTCAGCACGCGCCGCAAACTCGGCCCACTCCTCAATGCCAGCCTCTGCGACGGTGCCATGCCGTAGGAACTCGCGGATACGGCGCAGTAACGCGTCTTCGTCGGGGTCCGAGCCGTGGCCGGACCCCGCGCTGCCACCGGGAGCCCCGCTCATGCCCGCATGGTAGCTACGTTCCGGGCAATCCGCTGGCGGGGGCTGCTCGTATTTCTTTGGGGGCTGGCTTTGGGAGGGAGCTCCGCCCACTCAAGGAGGTCCCATGCGACTTCGTGACGCGCAGTCGGCGCTTCTGTTCTCTGTCGTGCTCGTGGGCATCTTGCTGGTGGTGCCGCCGTTGGTCCAAGCGGCCGATCAACCGCTGATCGAACGCCTCGACCAGATCAAGACCATTGCCTCGACCGTGCCGGCCAACGGCGACGTGAACCCGTACGGCGTGGCTGTCGTGCCGCGCAGCATTGGCCGCCTGGTCCGCGGCGACGTGCTGGTCAGCAACTTCAACAATGCCGCGTCGGTCAACAACCCAGGCGGCCTACAGGGCCGGGGCACCACCATCGTCGCGGTTGCGCCCGGCGGCGAGGTGCGGCTCTTTGCCCAGATCGACCCGAGCAGCCTCCCAGGAACGTGTCCTGGTGGGATCGGCCTGACGACTGCGCTGTCTGTGCTGCCCGGCGGCTGGGTCGTCGTCGGTAGCCTGCCGACGACCGATGGCACCTCGGCCACCGCACAGGCCGGCTGTGTGCTCATCTTGAACGCACAGGGCCAGGTCGTGAAGACGCTGTCTGGCGACGACATCGATGGTCCGTGGGACCTGACCGCCGTGCCGATCGGCGACGACTTTGCCGTGCTGTTCGTGACGAATGTGCTCAACGGTACCGTGGCCGGCAATGGCGCTGTGGTTCATCAGGGCACTGTCGTGCGGATTGTGCTGCAGCTTGATGGCCCGGGTGCCCCGCGCGAGCTGCAGCACACGGTGATCGGCTCTGGGTTCTCCGAGAAGACCGACCCGGCTGCGCTGGTCATCGGCCCGACCGGCGTTGGGTTCGGGCGTGATGGTGTGCTCTACGTTGCTGACAGCGTCGACAATCGCATCGCCGCCATTGCCAATGCGCTCTTCCGCACTGACAGTGCCGGCCGCGGCCGCGACGTCTCGGTCGGCGGCGCGCTGAACGATCCGCTCGGCCTGGCGATTGCACCGGCCGGCGACATCCTGACGGTCAATGGCAACGACGGCTTCATCGTCGAGACCACGCCGGCCGGTCGCCAGGTGGCGACCCGGCTGCTGGACAATACCGGCACGCCAGCGGGCTCGGGCACCCTGTTCGGCTTGGCTATCGCTCCCGAGCGCGGCAATGGGGTGTACTTCGTCGACGACGGCACCAACACGCTCAACTTGCTGCACTGACCGGCCGCGATCAAGCTGCGCTAGTCGTCCAGGCTGCGGACGAAGCGCAGCGTCTCATCCGAGCGGAAATCACTTTCGCTGCAGGGCAATGTAACGCCGAGCACAAGCCGGCTGAGCCGGACCACAACGGATCACCACCACGGGGACCTGAGCAAAGACTGGCGTCCTGAGCACCATCGCATCGACGGTGTCGTTCCACTTGAGCGGCATGCACAGGTCGGGTGTTGCCACCTTGGCCAGGACCCGGTGCCATTGGACATGCAACGCGCGCAGCGCTACTTGAGGCTGGCGGAGCTCCACCGCATCGAACATTGAGCACCACCCACCTGCCGACCCCGACCCTGACCGTAACCACCACAGCCGTCGTGCTGTGTGACAGTCTTCAACCGAGAGAGTCGAGAACCGGTTTAGTAGCGGTGGCGGCAGCAGGACAGAGTTGGGTCTTGCCACGTTCGTGAGCGAAACCGACTAGCCGTTTCAGCTGGCTGGTGTGGCCGCGTTCCGCGTAGAGCCTGATCGTCATACAAGGCAGCGGCGTCCGCTGCTGGTTCGCGCCGAAGAGCCTCAAGCCAGGCGACTATTTCCGCCGCGAGATCGACGAAGCCATCCGCGTCTACGACAAGCTGCTGCCGATCCTGTCGGAGAACTCGATTGGCAGCCAATGGGTTGCGGACGAGGTTGAAGCAGGCCTCGAGCGGGAGCGCAAGACGGGTCAGCAGGTCCTTTTTCCCGATCCAGATCGACGACGCGGTCATTAGTGCGCGCGATTGGGCGGCAGCACTTCGCCGCCGCCGCCGCCGCCACATCGGCGACATGCGCTCGTGGAGAGACCCCGACGCATACTGCGAAGTATTGAACGATTTCCTGAATGCCTTGCGCGCGAAAGGCGCCGCGCCCGGCGCAGTCCCGTCAACTGGATAGGTCCGAGAAGGGAAACTTATCGACCCACGGAGGGTTTGGTGATGGCCGCGTTCATGCGGCTAGACGAGCCACTGGAAACGGCGTAGCTGTCGGCGTACTCTTGTCGCGCCGTCGCCCGAGTCGTGTCTCGGCTACTCAGGGGCGGCGATCCGAGGTTCGGAGTGTCCAAGGGGAGGGCGCGCATGGTTGGGCGGTTACCGGCATCGCTATCGCTGGTCGGGATTGCGGCTGCGACAGCGCTGGGTCCCTACTCGTCAACTGCCAGGGCAGTGAGTACCTCGTCGTCCATCCGTATTGCGCAATCCGGGCCGCAACCTGGGCAACGCACGCTCCAGTGCTGGTGGACGGGGGATCCGGCCAACGCTCCCGCAGCAGTCACGATGGTAGATGCCGGTAACGGTGATATAGAGCCAAACGGCAACTGGTATTGCGTCGGACCGAACCAAACCCCTGACCCGAGCGGTGAACTCGGCCCTGGCCCGTTCACGGTGTTCGCAGGTCAGCCTGCCACAAGCCAACAGGGCGTGCAGTCCGGGCCACTACCTGGGCAACACACTCTCGATTGTTGGTGGACAGGTCCAGAAGGCGACGCCCCCGCCGCCGTCGAGATGATAGACGTCGGTAACGGTGACCTGGAGCCCAATGGCAACTGGTATTGCGTTGGGTCAGGGGACACCCCTGACCCGGCCGGTGAAAGAAGCGAGCAAATGCGTCAGGTGTTTGCCGGGAAGCCTGGTGTGACGCCGCCGGTAGGGACCAATGACAGCAACGCACAAACGGCGATCCAGCAGGTTATCCAACGTAATATCGCGGAGTGGAATGAAGCAGCGAGTACGCCCGACAACTCGGCGGTGTCACTAATTCAGGACACTAGTTCTCCTGAGTGGTACAAACAAATGTCCGACGGCTGGGTGGCGAGGTGGACCTCGGGGGGTGCACCGGATGTCAGAGGGAACGTGAAGATTTCAGTGGTGGCGGCGCAGTTTGGAGCAATCAATGTTAGTGGGACGGCCGCTACCGCCGAACTTAGCCTGACCGAGGCTTATACCGACAAGCGCGGTTGCACCGAGACTTATCGTGGGCCCGAAACGTTTACCCTCAAACTTCTCAACGGGGCTTGGAAGGTAGACGACGAGACAGACGGGGATACCACCCGGCTTTCGGGTGATTGTTGACGGTACTGCACCCGGTCGTATCGAAAGCGTGCAGGTACTCGGCTGACCTCTGAGCAGGGCGGCCGAGGTGATGGCCTGATGCTCGCACGGCAAATTCCTGGCTTAAACTAACTAACCCTCGTCGGGTGGATTGTCGGCAAGGGCGACGTCGCGTATTGCCTGGAGGGCGCGGCAGCGCGTCTAGCGACGCCAGGCCCAGATACGCCAGGCACTCGGGCGTGGTGACCAGCACAGCCGGCGCATCGTGACGCGGGCGCTGCTCGGCAATCAAGCCAACGCTGCTGCACGAAGCTCACCGCCGCGTCGCTGTTCGAGCCGCGGATCTCGTCGATGCGCGCGCGGCTAACCGGCTGGGCGTAGGCCACGATGGCCAGCGCCTCGCGCTGTGGCTGGCTGAGCGGCTGAGCCGGTCCGTGCGCTGGAGGTAGCGCTCGACGCTCGAGGCGCACGTGTTGTCGGTGACCAGGCGGAAGTGCTGGACGCGCAGTCCAGCCGGCGGGCGCACGTCGAGGTAGGCCCAGCCAGCCTCGATGCGCTCGGCAGGCACATCCAGCGCAGCGGCGAGCTGCGTCCGCGACAGGCCACCCTTGGCCGCGGCGTGCAGCACCGCCAGCATATGCGCGGCCACCGCGGCGTCATCCGCCAGCAGGTCGGCGACCGGGGCGCGCGGCGGCAGCAGCGTTTTGACGTGTCGCGGGGCCGCTGGTCTGGTCTGGTCAGGTGGCCGCCGATGCGTCTCTGGGGATCGAACATAAACGCGTCTCTTGACCGCGTCGGCAGTGGGAGCGCATAGTCACGCATAGATACGTTTCGGGTAGGCCGGAGATATTGAGAGGCCCCGCCCGTCTCGCGGCCGTGAGCACTTGTGCTGATTTCCGCGGACGAGCGGGGCCTTTTGCATGCACACGGAGGGCACTGGTGCCAAAATCCTGGTTGAGCGAGCTACGTCGACGGCCGATCATCGCGGCCGTTCGCGACGAGAACGCGCTCGGCGCGGCGCTGGCGAGTCGTTCGGCCGTGGTTTTCCTGCTCAGTGGAAACCTACTGAACATCGAGCAGATGGTTCAGCGAGTTCGTCGCGAGGAGCGCGCGGCGTTCGTCCACGTCGACCTGATCGAAGGCCTGACCAAAGACCAGCATGGGTTGCGCTGGCTGGCCGAACGCGCGCGACCCACCGGCATCATCAGCACGCGCGGTTCAGTGCTGTCCGCGGCAGGTTCGCTGGGCCTGGCGACGGTGCAGCGGCTGTTCCTGCTGGACTCGCAATCCGTGCGCACTGGCTTAGAGTCGGCCAACAACGTTCGTCCGGACGTCATCGAGGTGCTACCGGGCATCCTGCCGGCTGCGATCGCTGACATCTGGCACCGCAGCGGACGACCGGTGATCGCCGGGGGCATGATCATCTCTCGGCAACAGGTGTGCACCGCGCTCGACGCCGGCGCGCGCGGCGTCAGTGCAAGCAATCAGGAGTTGTGGGATCTCGAGCTGGATGCGCGCTGCCTTTCGAGCGCGACGGAGCGGCCTGTCCAATGACAGCGCAGCCTTCGCCGACATGTCCTGTACATTCAACCTTCACACCCTCGATGGATCGGGCGCAGGCGCTGCGTGCGCTGGCAGACGAGGGCTTCGATCTGCTGGTAATTGGCGGCGGCATCACCGGCGCCGGCATTGCGCGTGAGGCAAGTCTACGTGGCTTCAAAGTCGCACTCGTCGAGCAGGCGGACTTTGCGTCTGGAACCAGCAGTCGCTCCACGAAGCTGATTCATGGCGGCTTACGGTATCTGAAGCAACTGGATTTCGGACTGGTGGCCGAGGCAGTTCGAGAGCGTCAGTTGCTGTTGGACATGGCGCCGCATCTTGTGGAAGCCACGCCCTTCATTTTTCCCGTGTATCGGGGCGACCCGGACGGTTTGCTGGCACTGCGGGCGGGCCTGACCTTGTACGACCTGTTTGCTCGTCTGCAAGCGTCGGTTCCTCACCGCATGTTGAACGCGCGCGGAGTACTCCAGCGCGAACCCGAGCTGCGCTGGGATGGACTCGCGGGCGGCGCGGTGTACACGGATTCGCGCACCGACGACGGTCGTCTGACGCTGGCCGTCCTCCAATCGGCCCACGCGGCGGGCGCGAGCGTAGCCAACTATGTGGCGGCCGAAGCGTTTCTGTATGCGCGAGATGGGCGTGCCACCGGCGCCCACGTGACCGACACACTGACTGGCCACAAGTTCGAGGTGCGCGCGAAGCGTGTCCTTTGCGCGGCCGGACCGTGGGCTGACGACCTGAGACGTCTGGACGAGCCAGCGACCCAGCCGGTGCTTCGGGTGACCAGGGGCGTGCACCTGAGTGTGCCCTCCGAACGGCTGGCACTCACGCACGCCGTGGTCATGCGCAGCAACGACGCCGAACGGCGAATGATGTTCGCCATTCCACGCGGAAGCTTCACCTACCTGGGCACCACCGACACCGACTATGACGGCCGACCAGACGCAGCCGGCGTCGAAGCGGCTGACGTAGCCTACATTCTCGCAGCTGCGAACGCGATCTTCCCGGGCGCGCGGCTGTCGGAGAGCGACGTCGTCAGTACCTGGGTTGGGCTCCGCCCGCTCGTGCGGCCGCGACATCGCACAAATCCATCTCGGATCTCGCGCGATTATCAACTGTTCCGCGACCGGTCGGGCGTGATCAGCGTGGCTGGCGGAAAGCTCACCGCCTTTCGCGCGATGGCAGAGCACATCGTCGACGAGCTCGTGCCGGGCTCGCGCAACGCCGACTCGCGGCGCGCAAGCGTGTCTCCGCTACCTGGTGCGGAGGCGCCTCAAGCAACAGCGGCCGACTGGGACCGACTCGCCCGAGCAACGCGGGTTTCGCCGGCACAGTTGCGCGAATGGTGCGCGTGTTACGGCTCACTCCTGGGCGAGGTCGCCGCGCAACTGCCAGCCAACGTATCAGGTGACGCCGAACTTTGCTGGCATCGCGCGATGACCCGCTACGCGGTCAAATGCGAGATGGCGCAGCGGCTCGAAGACGTCTGCCGTCGGCGTACCGGGTTGTTGTTGTTCAGTCGCGACAACGGACGCGCCTGGTTGGAGCCACTTGCGGACGAGATGGCGACCCTGCTGGGCTGGTCCGCCGAACGAAGGAGGGACGAAATCTGGCGGACGAGCACAGCCATTGATCGAATGTTCGCATTTCGTGTTGATTCGCTCCGGCGCGACCAACCAGCGCCCGTGAGCTAACGGGGCGGAGTGTTATCCAATCCATGACCAGCACCATCGGCAACGGCGCTACCTCCGCGGTGGTTGCGCCACCACCGGAACAACACATCGTGGGCAGCCGCGACACCAGGACCGGGGTGAGCCGGCTGCTGGTGCTTTCGATCACTCTGATGCTCGCGGGTAGTCTGTTGGCCTCGTGGCTCAACGCCGCCGCGGGCACCGCGTCGGTCAAGGACATCAAGATCTTTGGGACCAATGGGTACGTCACCAGCGCCTATGTCTACACACCGGCCGGTGTCACGCCACAGAAGCCTGCGCCAGGCGTAGTCGTCTTCCACGGTCTGAACAATCAGAAGGATTACATGTCCAATACCGCGCTCGAGTTCGCGCGGCGCGGCTTTGTCGTTCTGTCGGCCGACATGACCGGCCACGGCTATTCCAACGGCGCGAACGGCGAGAACGGCTTCGGCGGACCCGACGCGTTGCGCTATTTGCGGAGCCTGCCGACCGTGGACAAGAACAACATCGGTCTACTCGGCATGTCGCAGGGTGGCTTCGGCCCGGTGACCGCCGCGGCACAAGCAGTGCCGGATGGCTATAAGTCGATCTTCTACATGGAGTCGGAGTGCACCGCGCCCGGTGTGCCGAATCTCCAACCCTGCCAGGGCCTGAAGAACGTCGCCTTCAACATTGGAACCGCCACCGAGCTGGGCATCATGGTGCTGGTATCGAAGGGCTCCGACGCGCCCAACTCGCCAGTGGTCAAGCCGGTCTTCGGCAGCTCTGATCCGATCAAGGTCGGCCAGTTGTACGGTTCAATCGCCGATGGCACCGCGCGCATTCTCTACCAGCCGTACGAGACGCATCCGGCTTCCACGGACTCGCCGGTCGCTATCGGCAATGCCATCGATTGGATGCAACAGACGCTGGACGGCGGCAACAAGCTGCCTCCGACTGACCAGATCTGGCCGTGGAAAGTCCTCGGCACGGCTGTCGCCCTGCTAGGCGCCTTTCTTTTCCTTTTCGCCTTCGGTGGCCAACTACTGCGTTCACGAGTGTTTGCGGCGCTGGCGGAGCCCGTGCCCGCGTTCCGTGGATTTACGGGTTCAGGTTGGTGGATCGCGGCGCTGATCACCACCGCGCTAGGTCCACTGCTGTATCTGTTGGTGTGGCAGAGCGTCGGCCTCGGCGGAGGCTTCGTCGCGCCTAATGCGCTGTGGCCTCAAAAC
>DATGER010000225.1:0-25064 GCA_035309865.1 Chloroflexota bacterium | reverse complement strand
ACAGTTCTTCGCGATCGGCAAACGTGGTCGCCGACAGGATCACGAGCATCGCCGCGACCAGAAACAGCGCCTCGAAAAAGAGGGCGAAGCCATCGAGGACGAGAAAGCCACCGAACGCGGACTGGCCGACGTAGCCCGCCTGCCACAGCACACCGCAGGCGGCCAGGGCGAGCAGCAAGCCCAGCGCCGAAACCCACATCAGCGGTCGGCGCGACAGCCAGTCGGTGATGGTCATGTCGATCAGCAGCACGACGACGGCAGTCAGCACCACGATCAGCACCGGCGCGAGCAGGGTCAGGCCGAAGAGGAGGTCCGCGCCGTTGACGGTCGGCAGGGGGACGGCGGTCTGCATCTAGCGCTGCGCCCCTCGCGCGACCGCCGCCGCGATCGGCGCGACGCCACCGGCGGACATATCGGCGACGACGTTCGGGACCACGCCGATGAGCAGCGTCGCCGCGGCGAGCACGCCGACGGCCAGGCGCTCGCGCCAGATGGCATCGCCGAGAGTGCCCCATTCGTCCAGCAGTGGTCCGAAGAACACCGAGCCCAGGCGCCACAGGATGTAGCCGGCGGTGATGGCGATCGTACTGACGCACAAGATCGTGGCCAGCGGGAACACACCGTAGCTGCCGATAAAGGTCGTGAACTCGGCGACGAAGCCGGCCAGGCCGGGCAGGCCGAGCGACGCCAGGCCGGCAATCATGAACACCGTGGCGACAAACGGCATGCGCGCCGCCAGGCCGCTCATGGCGCCCACTTCACGGGTATGGGTGCGGTCGTACACCAGACCGACCATGCTGAACAGCAGGCCGCTATACAGGCCGTGGGCGACCATGACCAGCAACGCGCCCAGGAAACCGACCGGTGTCAGCGAGGCGATGCCCAGGAGGACGTAGCCCATGTGGCTGATGCTCGAGTTGGCGATCATCTTCTTCAGGTCAGTCTGGGACAGCGCGACCAGCGCGCCGTAGATGCTGTTGACGACGGCCAGGATGATCAGCAGCCACTGCCAATCGTGGGCCGCCTGCGGCAGCAGCGTGACGCACAGCCGCAGCAGCCCGTAGCCGCCCATCTTGAGCAGGACGCCAGCCAGCATCACGCTGCCCGCGGTCGGGGCTTCGACGTGCGCGTCCGGCAACCACGTGTGGAACGGGAAAACCGGCACCTTGACCGCGAATCCCAGGAACAGCAGGATGAACGCCACGCCGCCCAGCGACGCGATGCCGGTGCCGTACTGCGCGAAGTCGAAGCGCGCAACCTCCGGCATGCCAAACGTCAGTGGCTGAGGCCCATAGAACGCCACCAGGAAGATGCCCACCAGCATGAACGCCGAGCCCGCGACGGTGTACAGAATGAACTTGAAGGCTGCGTACTGTCGGCGCGCACCGCCCCAGATCCCGATGATCAGGAACATCGGGATGAGCTCCAGTTCCCAGAACAGGAAGAACAGGAACAGATCGACCGACGTAAACACCCCGGTCACCGCTGACTCGAGGATCAGGAACATGCTGAAGTACAGCGGCTGCCGTAGCGTGATGCGCCACGAGCCCGCAACGGCACTCAGCGTGAGCAGCGCATTCAGCGCGACCAGTGGCATGCTCAGGCCATCGACCGCAATGCGATAGTCGCTGCCGAACGGGAGCCAGGCGACGCGCACGTCAAACTGGTACTGGTCGGCCTGACTGCGATCGAACCCGATCAGCAGCCACGCGGCGAGCACGAACGTCACCGCGGCGAAGAACGTCGCGATGAGCCACGCGCGCGAAGCGCTCCCAGTTGTCGGCAACGCGGTCGCGGCGTGCGGCAGTTCGGGCGCCCTGGCGCTTGGCACACCACCGTGAGGGGTCTGGACATCGCTTGCCGGAAGCGGAGGGTCGGCGCTGCCGACAAGTGATCCTCTACCAGGGGTAGTGTGCGCACCGCCGCTTGTCAGAAGCGCAGAACCCTCGTCCCTGGCAAGCGGTCCCCCACCACGAGTGGTGTGCTCATCGCTTGCCGGCAGCGCCGAACCTCCGCTCCCGGCCAGCGCGACGACGATCGCGCCCAGGAGCGGCAGCCACAGGACGAGTTGCAGGATGACGCGGCCGGCGTTCGGCTCCAGGATCATGGACGCACCATGGGCACGATGACCAGGACCAGCGCGATCACCGCCATGCCGCCGAAGAGCACCAGGCCGTAGTTCTGCACGCGGCCGGTCTGTGCCATGCGCAGCGTCGCCCCGAAATCCGCGCACAGTGCGGCAATGCCGTTCACGAGCCCGTCGAGCGCCTCGCGGTCGAAGATGGTCACGACGTACCCGACCCCGATGACCAGCTTATCGATGAGCCACATATAGAACTCGTCGATGTAGTAGCGGCGCGCCAGCAACGTGTAGGCCGACCCGAAGCGCGCGAGCGGCTCGGCGACGAACGGCCGGGTGCCGTACATCATCCAGGCGGTGCCGATGCCCGCGATCGCGAGCACGGCCCCAGCGCCGGCGAGGATCCAGTTGGGCGGAATTTCGCGATATGCCCCACCTTCCAGGAAGTGCTGGAACCCGTTGTTGAAAGGCGGCAGTGGCGAGCCCCAGAAGCCGATGAACACCGCCGGAATCGCCAGGACGAGCAACGGACCGGTCATCCACCAGTCAGACTCGTGCGGGTGCGACGTCTGCGCCTCGCCTTCGCGAGGGCGGGGGCTGCCATGAAACGTCAGAAAGAACATGCGGAAGGTATAGAAGGCCGTCAGAAAGACGGTGAGGATGCCAAAGGCGAACAGGACTGGCCCGGCCCCGATCGCCGCAGAGCTGAGCACCTCGTCTTTAGACCAGAAGCCCGAGAACAACGGGAAGCCGGCCAGCGAAAGACCGCCGATCGCCATCGTCCAGTAGGTCCGCGGCATGATCTTGCGCAAGCCGCCCATCTGCGTGATGTCGTTGGTGCCGATCGAGTGGATGACCGAGCCGGCGGCCAGAAAAAGCAGCGCCTTGAAGAAGGCGTGCGTGACCAGGTGGAACATGCCCGCCGACAGACTCCCAGCCCCGAGGGCGAGCATCATGTAGCCAAGCTGGCTCACCGTTGAATACGCCAGAATGCGTTTGATGTCGTTGCTGGCCAGGCCCATCGTCGCGGCGAAGATCGCCGTGAAACCGCCGATCACGGCCACCACGGTCAGGGCTGGCGGCGCCGCCTCGAACAGGGGGAACGTCCGGGCGACCAGATAGACGCCCGCGGCGACCATGGTGGCAGCGTGGATCAGCGCCGAGACCGGGGTCGGGCCTTCCATGGCGTCGGGCAACCAGACGTGGAGCGGGAACTGGCCGCTCTTGCCGACAGCGCCGGCGAACAGACACAGGCACGCCCAGAATAGCACCGGCTGACCGAGCAAACTCGCGCTGAACAACGCGCCAGATTTGGCGTCGGCCTGCGCGAAGAGCTGCGACAGCTGCAGCGTGCCGCCGGCATTCCACAGGATGATCAGCCCGATCAGAAAACCGACGTCGCCGACCCGGGTCGTGAGGAACGCTTTCTTCGCCGCGATCCACGGCGGCAGCAGGTGTACCCCTGGAATTGACGGGCGGTCGTACCAGAAGCCGATCAACAGGTACGAGCACAGACCGACGAGCTCCCAGCCAATGAACAGGAACAGCAGATTGTCGGCCAGGACCACGGCCAGCATGCTGAAGGTGAACAGCGACAGGTAGGCGAAGAACCGGCTGTAGCCGGGGTCCCGATGGCCGTGGTCGATCATGTACGAGCGCGAATAGACCTGCACCAGCAAGCTGACGACGGTCACGACCAGCAGCATGATCGCGGTGAGCGGATCGATGGCGATGCCCAGCCGCAGCACGCTTTCGGTGCCCGTCTGCGGCGCGCCGGCGGGTAGCAAACGCAGCCAGTTGAACTCGAGGTGGTCGGTTCCGCCGGCGAGCACCGCGGGGAGGACCAGGAACACCGCCACGATCGCGGCGATGGCCATCGCGCCGATCGACAGCAGCGCGGACAGCATCTGGTTGGACCGCGTCACGAAGACGATCACCACGAATGCCAGCAGCGGCAGCACCAGGATCGTGAGCGCGTTGAAGACCATCGGCGCGGGTTCAGCCTTTCATCAGGTCGAGCTGATCTACCTGGATCGTGCGCCGCTGGCGGTAGACCGCGATGATGATCGCCAGCCCGACGGCCGCCTCCGCGGCGGCCTGGGTGATGATGAAGATGGCGAAGAGCTGTCCAGCGAGTTCCTGCTGGGTGGTGATGTAGCGGGCGAAGGCCACCATCAACAAGTTGACCCCGTTGAGCATCAACTCGATGCTGAGCAGGATGCCGATGGCGTTGCGACGTGAGAGCACGCCATACATGCCCAGCGCGAACAGGATGCTGCCCAGCACGAGAAAGTGGCGCAGGCCTGGAATCAAGAACTCCATGTCAGTCCTCTCGGGCGATCACGATGGCGCCGATGAGCGCGACCGTCAGCAGCAACGAGGCGATCTCAAAGGGCAGCACGTAGCGAGTTAGCAGCAGTCCCCCGATCGCCTCGGCGGTCGGGATGTCGAGCAGCGGGTCGCGGACCTTCCACGGTGTGTAGATGACCACCCACACGGAGATCGCGCCAAACGCCAGCGCGACGAGGAGGGCGCCGATTCGCTGCCCGCGACCGACCAGACCAGGCATGTCGATCTGGCCGGGCGTCATGAAGATCGCGAACATGATGAGCACCATCACCGCGCCGATATAGATCGCCAGCTGCGCGGCCGCGAGAAAATCCGCGCCCAACAGCGCATACATCATAGCCACCGCGCCCAGCACACTCGTCAGCGCGAGCGCCGCTCGGATCAAGTTCTTGATCCGAGCCACCATCATGTACGCCGCCGCGATACTCGCGACCGCGCCAACCCAGAACGACAATGTTCCCACGAACGTGGTGAGGGGATCGGTCGTGCCTAGCACGCCGCAGTCCCCGACGCCGCTGTCGGCCGACCGGTGCCTGGCACGCCGTACTCCCCGCCAGCGGGAATCGGGAACTCGCCCGCATCGCTGCGCCCGCTCCTTGCGTGTCCACTCGGAATAGCGCAGGGACGGGTCCACTCGCCCGCATCGCTGCGCTCGCTCGTTGCGTGTCCAGTCGGAATAGCGCAGGGACGGGTCCACCGGATCGGCGACGGCATTGATCTCACCCCACGCGAGCGCTGTGCGAGGCGCGTTGATGAAGCAGGGTTCGAGTCGTGTTCGCACTGGGTGCTGCCGTTGCCTGGCACGCGGCACACCGTGCCACGGACGCCCGTGACCCTTCCGAGGACCACGTCCCGATGATCTCCTGTCGCGCGCAAGCCGAGCGAGCGCGTCATGCCTTGGCGGCTGGGGGGGTCCAGCCGGCGGCCTTGAGGCGGGCGTGGTAGACCAGCGCGCGATCGGCGGCGGGGAGTTTCTTCAGGTCGTCGTCGTTGATGGTCAGCGGGTCGTAGTTGGCGGGCGGGGCTTCGGCGGCCGCAGGCGCAGCGGCAGGGGCCGCCGGGGCGCTCGCGATAGCCGCGGGTGCGGCGGGCGCCGGTGCGGCGGGCGCCGGTGGCGCGGGCGCGGCGGCCGCGGGACGAGCCGCCGGCGCGGCGGGCGCTGGCCGAGGCGCCGCCCCGGCTGGCGCAGCCTGGCCCCGCAGCCCGCGTTTGACACCCTGAATGTGCTCCATGCCCGCGTCGATCTCGGCAGTGCCAGCGATCCGCAGCTCGTACATGTCGAAGACCAGGTCGGTCGTGCGATCGAACGTGGCCACCATCTCGAAGTCCGGCGCCATCGTGATGGCGCGGAACGGGCACGCCTCGACGCACAGCGCGCACTCGATGCACCCGGCCATATCGATATCGAAGCGATCGAGCACCTTCCCTTTGATCGGCGAAGGATGCTGCTCGATCTTGATGACGTCGACCGGGCACGCGAGCGCGCACGCGCCGCACGCCGTGCACCGCAAATCACCCGTGTCGACCTCGTAAATCAGCCGCGGACGCCCGCGCGTCCAGATCGGCATCTCGAGCCGCTCTTCGGGGTACTGGATGGTGACGGGCGGCTTCACGATGTGGCTGATCGTGGTCAGCATGCCCTTCGCAACGCCCAGACCGAATGCCATTGTTTGGCTTGTGCTCCTAGCGGACTCCCGGCGCGAGCCGGATGATCGGCCCCAGCAGCGTGCTCAGGCTGGCGAACAGCGCTGACAGGCTGACCAGGGCCAGTGAGACGGGCAGCATGCGCTTCCACGCAAACTGCATCAATTGATCGTAGCGGAAGCGCGGCAAAGTGCCGCGCACCCAGACAAAGACCAGGAAGATGATGGCCGCCTTGGTGATCAGCACCCCCGGCAGCAACGGCCAGATCAGGTTGTCGAACGCGTCGCCCAGGCCGGTGTGATAGCCACCCAGGAACAGCGTCGACGCCAGCAAGCCGACGGCGATGCTGTTGGCATACTCGGCCAGAAAGAAGAGCGCGAACTGCATGCCGCTGTATTCGGTCGTGAAGCCGCCGGTCAGTTCACTGTCGGCTTCGACGTGGTCGAACGGCGTGCGGTTGGTCTCCGCCAGCCCCGCGATGATGTAGAAGACGAAGGCCACCAGCCCGATGAACAGCAACGGAATCGGGAGCGGGCCCACGAAGAGTGTTGGCTGGAACACAAACCAGTTCCAGCCTGGGCCACTCTGGGCTTGCACGATGGCCGGCAACGACATGCTGCGCGCCAGCAGCACGGGCACGACGACGACGATGCCCGCCGGCACTTCGTAGCTCACGTACTGGACCACGGCGCGCATGCCGCCGAACAGCGAGTACTTGTTGGTCGAGCCCCAGCCGGCGATGGTCACGCCGAGGGCCGGAATGGCGCCAAACGCGAGCAGGTACAGGACGCCGATGTTCAGGTCGGTCACCTGCAGGCCGGGTCCCCATGGGATGACGGTCCAGATCATCAGCGACGCGCCGAGGATCATCATCGGCGCCAGGAAGTGCAGCGTCCGGTCGACCAAAGCGGGTCGGATGATCTCTTTGGAAAGCAGTTTTAATGCGTCCGCCACCGACTGCAACAGCCCAAACGGCCCGACGCGGTTCGGCCCCCAGCGGTCCTGCAGCCGCGCGATAAACCGCCGCTCGCCCCAGAGCGCGAGCATCACGAACACGGTGACCGCGCCCAGAATCGTCGCCGCGCCAATCAAGACGTACACCAGCGAAACCAGCCATCCCGGCACCCCGATGCTCACGAGCCACCCGTGCAGGGGCATCCCGATGGACAGCCAGAAGTCGTGCTGGTTGTAGTAATCGCCCAGATTCACGTGAGTTGCTTACCCGTAAGAAGACACGGGTCGGGGGAGCCCTGCGGGCCCCCCGCCGCCAGTCGCTGCTCCGCTCGCAAGCTCGCTGCGCGCTCCTTCCCGCGGCGACCCCCCGCGAGGGGCGCTTCGCGCCTTGTTGCCGCTCGTACCCGTCGTAGGCCGCGCTCATTGATCGACTTCGCGCCGCCCATAGCGTCCGCCTCGTACTTGATCGCCGCGTTGCGCTGTGCCAGCTTGCCATGGTCGAGGGCCCCAAGGCCGCCACAACCACCTTTGCCGACTCCTTGCCGTGCCTCTGGCCGGTACGCGCGGCAACAAGGCGCGAAGCGCCCCTCGCGGGGGGTCGCCGCGGGAAGGAGCGCGCAGCGAGCTTGCGAGCGGAGCAGCGACTGGCGGCGGGGGGCCCGCAGGGCTCCCCCGACCCGGACGAGTACGCGACCAGCAGCTTCGCGTGCTCCCCCGACCCGTACAAGTAGAAGGCAAGCGACCTGGCGTGCCATTTACCGGTCCACTTCGCCCATGACAATATCGAACGAGCCCAGGATGACGACCGCGTCGGCGAGTTTGTGGCCGACGGCGATCTGAGCGAGGCACGTCAGGTTCACGAAGCTGGGCGGGCGGCAGTTGTAGCGGTACGGGTTTACCGTGCCGTCGGAAATGAGGTAGAAGCCGATCTCGCCCTTCGGGCCCTCGATGCGCGCGTAGGCCTCGCCCTTGGGCGGCCTGAGTACCTTGCCCATCTTCGCCCGGATGTCGCCCTCGGGAATGGACTCGAGCGCTTGCTGGAGAATGCGTGTGCTCTGCCGCATCTCCTCGAGGCGAACCATGTACCGGTCGAAGCAGTCGCCGTTGTAGTGGACCGGCACGTCCCAGTCGAAGCGGTCGTAGATGGAGTACGGCTCGGCCCGACGCACGTCGTACTCGATGCCGCTGGCACGCAGGATCGGGCCCGTCACGCTGTACGCTCGGGCGACCTCCGGCGGGATCATGCCCACGCCGACGGTGCGATTGCGAAACACCTCGTTGCCAGCCAGGACCGCTTCGTACTCGTCGATCTTCGACGGGAAGATGCGCAGGAAGCGCTCGAGCTGTGGGAAGAACTCGGGCGGTGCATCGCGCGCGACGCCTCCATAGCGGATGTAGCTGGGGTTCATCCGCACGCCCGTCGGTAGCGACAGCAGGTCGAGCACGGCTTCGCGCTCGCGCAGCGCGTACAGCAGCGGCGTTCCGTAGGTGCCGACGTCCATCCCGAAGGTGCCCACCGCCACCAGGTGGCTCTGGATGCGGCTGAGCTCGCCGGTGATCACGCGCAGGTACTCGGCGCGCTCGGGCACGACCAGACCGGTCAACCGTTCGATCGACAGTGCGTACGCCCAGTTGGTGGTGATCGGCGACAGATAGTCCATGCGATCGGTCAGCACCGTGCCGTGGTTGTAGGTGCGCGCCTCGCCGAGCTTCTCAGATGACCGGTGCAAGTAGCCCATCACGGGTGTCGCGGCGATAACGGTCTCGCCCTGGAGCTGCATCACCATTCGGAAGACGCCGTGGGTGCTCGGATGCTGCGGGCCGAGGTTGAGGGTGAGCAGGTTTTCGTCCTCGACGACGCCGAGGGTGTCGAAGGATTCGAAGATGGTGTCGCCAAACTCTGCGCCGCGTCCGGGCATGAGTCCTTGGATGAGGGTGTCGGCCATTCGATGCGCCTCTCAGTTAGTCCGACTCGTGGACAAGCTGCTTGACCGTGATGTACTCGAAGTCGGTCTCGAAATCCCGCCGCATCGGAAAGCCGACAAAGTCGTCTGGCAACAGGATGCGGCGCAGGTCGGGGTGGCCAAGGAAGGAGATGCCCATCATCTCGAAGGCTTCGCGCTCCAGGAACTCGGCGCCTGGCCAGACCGGGGTGACTGAGGCCACCTGGGGCAGGTCGACGCGCGGGAGGTCGGCGCGCAGGATGACGCCCAGTGGCTGGCTGCGATAGTCGTAGGCGAAGAGGTGGTAGACGAGCTCGAGGCGGTCCTGCCAGTCGACTTCGGTGATGAACGACAGGTAGTCGAAGCCAGCGTCCTTCAGTGAGCGTGCCGCGTCGAGGATGCGCGCGCTGGGTACTTTGATCTCGGCGTAGCCGTGGCGCCACTGCCAGGACGAGTCAGGGATCGCGTCCAGCACGCGCTGCACGAAGGCGGGCTCCTTCGGCGCGGCTGGAGTAGCGGCGACCCCGCTGCCCGCCCGTGAAGCAGCTGTCGGGGCTGCCCCTACGGCCCCCGGTGCCGCGGCCGCGGGCGCAGCAGCCGTTGGCGCCCCTGCCGTTGGCGCCTCTGCCGTCGGCGCCCCTGCCGTTGGCGCCTCTGCCGTCACCCCTGCCGTCGGCGCCCCTGCCGTTGGCGCACCCGCGGTCGCAGCCACACCTTCTCCAGATGGAACACTGGTGGTTGCAGCCCCCGCCGCGGCGGCGGGCGGCGGCGTGGCCGCAGCGGGCGGGGCGGGCCGCGCGACCGGTGCCGCACCCCCTGCGCGCGCTTGCGCCCGCGCCTTGTACACCTTCGCGCGGTCCGAAGGCGGGAGTGCCTTGAGTTCTTCGTCGCTGATCGTAAGCGGGTCGTAGTCAGGCACTGGTGTGCGCGCCAAGCTCCCGATAGCGCTGCTGCCAGGCGCGCCACCGCCCGTGCCCCTCGTCGATCTCGCGATTGGCGATCTTTTTCTGGAGTTGGATGATGGCGTACATCAGCGCGTCCGGCCGCGGCGGGCAGCCCGCCACGTACACGTCAACTGGCAAGAAGTTGTCAACGCCCGGCACCGTGCTGTACGAACCCTGGTACGGCCCCCCCGCCGTCGCGCACACGCCCATCGAGATGACGTACTTGGGATCGGCCATCTGGTCGTAGATCCGTCGAATCGCGTGCGCCATCTTCACCGTGACGGTGCCCGAGACGATCATGATGTCGGCCTGCCGCGGCGAGGCGCGGTTGACCTCCATGCCAAAGCGCGACAGGTCGAAGCGCGAGTTCTGGATCGCCATGTATTCGATGGCGCAGCAGGCCAGTCCAAACGTGACCGGCCACAAGGAGTTTTTGCGCGCCCAGTCGACCAGACCCTGAAAGGGCACCACCATGACCTGTCCGCGCAGGTCCTCGGGCACGCGCAAGCTCTGCTCGATGACCTCGTCGGCTGGCCGAGGCGCGTCGTACCGCAGCGCCGTCGGATCGAGGGCTTCGGCGCCGTTACTCGGTGCGCCGTTATCAGCCATGATTGAGACCCATCCTCATTGCCACTCGAAGGCCCGCTTGCGCCACGCGTATGCCAGACCTACCAGCAGCAGGACGATAAAGACGGCCATTTCTGCCGCGGCGACGACGGGCAACTTGTCGTAAACGAGCGCCCACGGAAACAAATAAATAACTTCGACGTCAAAGATGACAAAAATCAGCGCGTACAGGTAGTACCGGATCGGGAATTGAACGTGAGTCGGACCAATGGTCTCCATACCGCTTTCGTACGGCTCCAGCTTGACCGGGTTGGGCCGGTGCGGGGCCAGAAACCGCGATAGCAATAAGGGAATGATGGGGAAAATGACCGCGACGACGAGGAACAGCGCAATTGGTCCGAACGTGCCCAGCACCTGGTCACCAGTATACCGAAGACCCCCTCGGGTACCGAGCGGGAAGGGCCCTGGGGGCGGGATGCTGGTGTTATGGTCCCAAGGTGAGTGCCGCGCTGCCGACCGTTGGCGACAAGCCTCGCTACGTGGCGGAAATGTTTGGCCGCATCGCCGCGCGGTACGACTTGATGAACACGATCATGACCGCCGGCCAGGACGCGGCCTGGCGCCGCGTCGTCGCCGACACAGCGCTCAGCGCCGAGCGCGCCGCTCGGGTGCTCGATGTCGGCACCGGCACCGGCAAGCTCGCCCAGGTCATTCTGGAGACCGCGCCCGGCGCCAGGGTGGTGGGTGTGGACTTCACGTTCGGGATGCTCCGCGTCGCCCCACGCTGGCTTCGCCTGGCGGCCGCCGATGCGTTGCGGCTGCCATTCTGCGATGGCGCGTTCGACGCGATTGTCAGCGCCTTCGTCGTGCGCAACCTGGCCGACGTACAGCAGGGTGTCACCGAGCAGGTGCGTGTCCTGCGGCAGGGTGGGCGGCTGGTCGTGCTGGAGACGACGCCCGGGCCGACGGGGCCTCTACGGCTGCTCTACCGGCTGTTTTTCCGACACGTCGTGCCGCTGCTGGGGCGGCTGATCGCTGGCGACGGATCAGCGTACACCTATCTACCCGAGTCCACGCTGGCGTTCCTGGAGCCCGGGCGCCTGGCCGACCTGCTGCGTCAGCACGGGCTTGTCGACGTCACCATTCAACAGTTAGCGCTCGGCTGTGTGGCGGTCACTTCCGGCCGGAAGCCCGTTATGCTTGCGACCACTGGAGGCACGATATGAGGTTCATGACCAGGCAGCGCGTGGGCGCGAGCGCGGCTGCATTCGCCGTCGGACTGGCGCTGCACGGGATTGCCGCGGCTCAGGGCAACCCGCCCGCGGCCGGGACCGAGGCGGGCATGGTGACCGGTCAGGTAGATCGCTGCATCAACGGCGCGGAGTTACCCGCGCCCCAGGTGGTGGTCGGCATCGAGGGTGGCGGGGCACTGGCCCGCACCGACTCCAACGGTGAGTTCATCCTGGCGCTGCCGCCGGGGCAGTACAACGTCGTCGCCACCGCGAGCGACGGGACCGCGAGCCGCCTGTACATTCCCGTAGCCGGCGGCCAGGCCCTGGATATTGGCATCCTCGACATCGGCGGCGGCGTCGCCGGCTGCGGGCCCGATGCGGACATCACCGCGCCAGTCCTGCCGACGCTCGCGCCGACGGTGGTGGCAACCCCGGAGCCGACAGTTGTGCCGACCCTGGTGCCGACGGCCATTCCGACTCCGGCGCCAGACGCCCCAGCCGATGCGCCAGCCGACCCCGCGCCAGCGGAGTAGGCGCGCTCAGACCGGCGTGAGCGAGTCGCGGAAGATGGCGAAATGCTCGAGGGCGCGGCCTGCGCCGATGGCGACGCAACTCAGCGGATCGTCGGCGACGTAGGCTGGCACGCCGGTTTCGATCGACAACAGGCGGTCGAGGTTGCGCAGGAGCGCGCCGCCGCCAGTCAGGATCATGCCCTTGTCGGCCACGTCGGCCGCCAGCTCCGGCGGCGTGTCTTCGAGCACGCCCTTGACGCTGGTTACGATCTGTCCAAGGGCTTCGGAGATCGCCTCGGTCACTTCGCTCGAGTTCATCAGGCGTGTCTTGGGGAGACCGTCGATGGTGTCGCGACCGCGGATCTCGACCTCGAGCTCGCGCTCCAAGGGCAGCGCGCTGCCGATCGCGATCTTGATGTCCTCCGCGGTGCGGTCGCCGATGACCAGGTTGTACTTGCGGCGCACGTAGGTGGCGATCATCTCGTCGATCTTGTTGCCGCCGATGCGGAGTGACTTGGAAACGACGATGTCGTTCAACGAAATAACGGCGGCCTCCGAGGTCCCGCCGCCGATATCGACGATCATGTTGCCCGACGGGCTCGAGATCGGCACGTTCGCTCCGATCGCCGCGGCCAGCGGTTCGGCGATCAGGTGGGCTTCTTTGGCGCCCGCCTGAATCGTGGCGTCGAGCACCGCTCGACTTTCGACATTGGTGACCCCCGCCGGGATACACACCATGACGACCGGTCGGAACAGCGAGTACTTGCCGACCACTTTCCCGATGAAGTAGCGCAGCATCGCCTCGGTGACCAGGTAGTCGGCGATGACCCCGTCGCGCATGGGTCGGCTGACGATAATGCGGCCCGGCGTGCGCCCGAGCATCTGCCGCGCATGCGAGCCGACGGCCACGACGCGGTTGTCGGACGCCGAGTAGGCAACGACTGATGGCTCGTTGAGAACGATGCCTCGGCCTTTGACATAAACGAGGACGTTGGCCGTGCCGAGGTCGATGCCGATGTACTTAGAAAACACCACGCCAGGACGGCGGGAGTGTACTGGACCGGCGCGCCGCGCCTGACCTTCCCCGTGGCGCTGCATCGCCAGGCTCATCGGAGCGAGTACGTTGCTCGGCCACGGGCGACGATCGCGGGGCTAGCAACAAACTTGCTGCGAACATGCCAGGGCGAAGGAAGTCTCGGCGAGTTTGCAGTCGACCCGCCGCACGACCTCCGCGCGGAGCGCGAGACGTTACTGCGCGGTCGGGCCCGGGCCGGGTCGGTGGCGTTCGGGGCCGTGGTGGCGGCGGGCAACTTGAATGCGCGCTTCTTCGCGGCGCAGCATCGTCCGGGCGGCTTCGGCCTGGATGTGCTGGCCGCTGGTGACCGACTCCGCCAGCGCTTGCTGGGCGCGGCGCCGAGCTTCCTCGGCACGCGCTTCATCGACTTCCTCGGCGCGTTCGGCGGTATCAGCCAGAATCAACACGTGGTTCCGCGCGACGTGCAGGAACCCGCCGCCAACCGACATCGACTCCTCGGTGCCGCCCTTCTTGATGCGCACAATGCCCGGTTGCAGCGTCGTGAGCAACGGCGCGTGGCGCGGCAGGATACCGAGAACCCCTTCGGCGCCAGGCGCGACCACCATGTCGACGGCATCTTCGGCCAGGACTTCGCGCTCGGCTGTGACGATCTGCACTTGAAGAGGCATTCGGGGCTTCGATTTCAGCATAGCAGTTAGCATTTGGCCCCGTGCGGCCCACTCGGAGGCGCAGCCGGAGAGTATCTACGGTCGGCGCTGCGCCAATTCCAGCATGATGGGCGGTAAGCGTCGGCGCTGCGCCTATTCCAGCATGATGGGCGTTAAGGGTGGCGCAGCGGCCGTGCTGCTGGGAGTAGCGGCGCTCGCTGCCGCGCTGCGCTGGTTCCGGATCGACGCCCAGAGCCTCTGGTACGACGAGGGCATCAGTGCCTTTCAACTCACCCGCTCGTTTCCGGACATCGTGGGCGCGGCGGCCCTGGACACCCACCCGCCGCTCTACTACGAGACACTGAAGGCATGGGCCGATGTCTTTGGCTCCTCTGAGCTCGGCTTGCGCTCCCTGTCAGCCGTCTGTGGACTGCTGGCAGTCGTCCTCACCTGGTTGATCGGCCGCCGCCTGTTCGGCCCACTGGTCGCAAGCGTGGCGGCGCTGTTGCTGGCCGTGGCGCCACTGGCCGTCTACTACTCGCAGGAGGTCCGCATGTACGCCCAGGTGACTGCCCTGGGCCTGCTCGCGGTGTACGCCTATACACGGCGCAACGACTGGCTCTACGCCGTCGCGGGTATCGCCACGCTCTACTCGCAGTACCTGGGGGTGGCCTTGCTGCTCGCCCTCAACCTGCACGCCCTCGTCTGGTGGCGCACGCGTACGCGTCGGGAGTGGCTCACCTGGCTGGCGGCCAATGTCGTGGTCGCCGTCGGTTTCCTGCCATGGCTGCCGACATTCCTGGCCCAGCAGAACCACGCGCTGAATACGCACCCGCGTACGCTGACCGGGCTACTGCTGGACACGCTCACCGCGTACGGCGGCGGAATAGCAAATGGCAACGTGTTCCTGGTCGCGGGCGGCGCGCTCGCCGTGCTGGCGGTCGTCGGGTGGGGCTTCAGCCTGAGAGACCGTGGCGAGCGCGAACACGCCTCGCTGGCCCTCCTGGTCTGGCTGTTGCCGCTCGGGCTGGTGCTCGGCCTGGGCCTGAGGTCGGGACTCTTCGAGCTGCGCTATCTGGTCGTGAGCCTCCCCGGACTCGTGCTCCTGGCCGGGTTGGCGGTCGTGCGCCTGCTCAGGCAGCCGGTCGTCGTGACGGTTGCCGCGATGCTCGCCGTGGTCCCGGCAGCGCTTGGCCTGCAGCAGCAGTACTTCGATCCCGCGCTGGCGCGCGACGACTATCGCGGCCTGGTCGCGGCGATCGAGCGCGAGGCTCGGCCGACCGACGCCGTCCTGCTCTCCGCGCCGAACCAGGTCGAAATCTTCGGCTACTACTACCGCGGGCCGCTGGCGACGATCGGCCTACCCGCGCAAAGACCGATCGATCCTCAGGACACAGTACAGCGGCTTGACGCCATGCGCGCCAGGTACGACCGCATCTGGCTCGTGTCGTGGGCGATGGGTGAGGCCGACCCGCGCGGGGTCATCGCCACCTGGCTCGCCGAAAATGGCTTTCAGGCCACCCACGCGTGGTACGGGTCGGTGCAACTCGCGCTGGTCGGCTTCGGGCCGTCGAACGCGAGCACCGAACACATCGATACACAGCTCGACAATGGGATTGTTCTGGAGGCCTACCGTCTCGCCTCGCGGTCGCTCAAGCCGGGCGAGACGCTGGCGCTGACGCTCGTGTGGCGGGCTGAGCGTGGGCCGACAGCGGACCGCTGGAAGGTCTTCACGCATCTGCTCGACGCCAGCTCGAAGGTCGTTGCCCAGCGGGACGCCGAGCCGGCCGACAATCTGCGGCCGACCACGTCGTGGCAGCCCGGCGAGCGCATCGACGACAACTACGGCATCGTCGTCCCCGCCGATCTGCCGGCGGGCAGCTACACGCTGGAAATAGGCATGTACCAGGGCGAGACCCGCGCCACCTTCGCCGGCCAGGGCGACCACCTCGTGCTTGGCCAGGTCCAGGTTCAGCCGTAACAGGCGTTTCGCCGCATCAGGACGAGCCTGCCGCCCGCGGCTCCGCGCCAGGGACGTGGCTCGGGCCGCCACTCCGCCGCTCCCTTCGGGCAAGCAATGCTTCGCAACCGAGCGAGCGAAGCGATGCGGGCAGCCGGACTAGCGCCGGGCTCTGGCGGTCGCAGCGGACCGCTGCGGCGGCGGCGGGGCGAGCTGACTGGCCGCGGGCTCGCGCGGCAGCAGGACGCTGAACGTGCTGCCGTGGTTCAGCTTGCTCTCGGCCCAGATGCGCCCGCCATGGCGGGTGATGATGTCTTTGCTGATATACAGGCCGAGCCCCATCCCGCCGGTGCGCCGCGACACGGGATCTTCCGCCTGATAGAAGAGGCCGAACACGGCGTCGAGCTGATGTGGTGAGATCCCCACCCCTTCGTCCTCCACGCTCACGATCATGTCATCGCCGCGCTGCCGAAGCCGCACGCGGATCGTGCCGCCAGCCGGCGAAAACTTGATCGCGTTGGTCACCAGGTTGTCGAGCACCTGCTCCAGGTGATCCCGATCGGCGATCACCGAGCTTTCGACCACGCCATCGAGCTGTACCGCGATGGTGTGCTGGCTGGTGGTCATCTGCAGTCGCTCGGCGACGTCGTGGATCAGCCGCGCCAGGTCAACCCGGTCCCACTGGAACTCGATCTTGCCTGACTCGATCCGCGAGACGTCCAGCAGCTCGTCGACCAGACGCCCAAGCCGCGCGGTCTGGGAATTCAACAACTCGAGTCGATCGACGTGCCCGCGCTGCTCGGCGTCCCATTCGGGGCTGTCAGGCTGGCCGAGCTCGAGCCGCCGCCGCATCCGGCGGAGTAGCACCTGAGCGAGTCCCGAGATGGACGTCAGCGGCGTCTTCAGCTCGTGCGACGCCATCGACAGGAACCGCGACTTGAGCCGATCGAGCTCCTGCAGTTGCTCAACATTGGCCTGCGCCGCGCGGTACAGGTCGGCGATTTCCTCGTTAGCGCGCGCGAGATCGTCCATCCGCTGCTGCAGTTGTGCCGTGGCCCGTTCCACGCGGTGCTGCAGATCGCGATTCAGCTCCCGAATGGTCCCGTTGGCCGTCTCGAGCTCGGCCATC
Source organism: Chloroflexota bacterium (assembly GCA_035309865.1). Classification (GTDB taxonomy): domain Bacteria; phylum Chloroflexota; class UBA6077; order UBA6077; family CF-72; genus CF-72. The sequence continues at coordinate 8,067 of DATGER010000225.1, read as the reverse complement.
CGGGCTTTGAGCTGCAGCCCGAGTTGGCGCCGTTCGATTGCCCGCGCGACCACCACGCGCAGCTCCTCGACGTCGCACGGTTTGATCAGATAATCGTAGGCGCCTTCGCGCAGCGCCTTGACCGCCGACTCGAGCGACGCGTAGCCAGTCAGGATGATCGACACCGTGTCAGGCTGCACGCGGCAGACCTCGCCGATGATGGTCAGCCCGTCGGTGTCGTCGAGCCGCAGATCGGTCAGCACCACGTCATACACGCTGCCGCGGAGCTTGGCCAGGGCGTCGGCGCCGGACGTGGAGAGGGTCACGGTGTACCCGTCCATCTCGAGGATTGCACCCATAGTGACGGCGACGCTCGGCTCGTCGTCGACAACCAGCAGGCTACCGCTCGACATGTTCCAAAGGCCCTCCGATCGGCAGCGCAACGCTGAATGTGGTGCCGCGACCCTGGCGGCTGCGGAGTTTGATCGATCCACCGTGGGCCTGCACGATGCCCTGTGAGACCCACAAGCCGAGACCGGTGCCCTTCTCTTCCTTGGTCGAGAAGAAGGGCTCGAAGATATGCGGGAGGTCTTCCGGGGCGATGCCGTTGCCCGTGTCGCGGACCTGGACGTGGACACACTCGGACATCAGAAATTCGTGATCGGCGCCATGCGAGACGCGCGTCGACACGTAGATCGTGCCGCCCTTGGGCATGGCTTGCTGCGCATTGAGGATCAGGTTCAGGAGCACCTGCTTGATCTGATCTGACGAGGCGACGACCGGCGGCAGCGACGGCTCGAGGTCGTTTTCGATGCGGACGTGGTGCTGCCGCAGATGTTTGTCGATCAGGCCCTCCGACTCCTCGATGAGGTCATTGATGTTCGTCGGCTCCATCTTGGGCGCTCGGTAAAAGCCGAGCATCTGGCGCAAGATGCCCGAGACGCGATCGGTCTCTTTGGTCGCGATCTGCAGGAACTTGGCATTCGGATCGTCGAGCGGGATCTTGTGGGTGAGCAAATAAAGCGCGTTCTTGATCGCCTCGAGCGGATTGTTGATTTCGTGGGCGATCGAGGCGGCCAGGCGACCGGTTGCCGCCAGCTTCTCCGAATCGAACAGGATCTGTTCGAGGCGCCGGCGCTCCAGTTCGCGCAGCCGCGACACGTCCTGCATGACCGAGACCGTCGCCGCGACGGCGCCCATCTCATCGCGCACTTCGGTCGACGTGACCGACATCGTGAGCGGCTCATGCGTATCCGGATCGGTCAGCACGATTTCGCCGCTCATGCCCTGCGCCGGATCGAGCCGCAGCTGCGACACGAACGAGGTGAACCTGGCTTCGTTGGTGATCCCGACCTGCGCCGCGCGGCCATGCCGGCTGTCGGGTGACGCCTTGAACATCCGCGAGGCCTCGTGGTTCATCACGATCGGCTGGTTATCGATGTCGAGCAAGATGATCGGGTTCGGGACGCTGCGCATGATCAGGTTGAGGCGATCGCGCTCGAGCCGAATCTCTTCCTCCGCGCTCTGGAGGCGGTGGACGTTCTGCGTCACCTGCTCGTTGGCGTGCCGCAGGTCGGTAATGTTCGTCAATACCGCCACGGTGCCGCGTGCGCCGTTGAAGTAGTTGGTCGCCGGCAGCGTCCGCATCTCGAACAGCAGCTCGCTGCCCTCGATCGGGTCCACCAGCGTGACGTCGCGTGCCGAACGACCCGCGGCGTTCTGCTCGAGCGTGCTTGTGCTGAGCGCGGCGGTAAACAGGAAGTTGTTCATGGAGATGGCGCGACGCTTGCCTTCGCTCGCATCGGCACTGGCTTTGAACAGCGTCTCGGCACGCATGTTTTGCAGGATGATGTCGTTGTTGGGATCGACCAGGATCACCGGGTCGGCGAAGCCGTTGACCATCCAGTGCAGCCATTCTTTTTCAACCGCGTGTTGCTCGCTGGAGTCCTTGAGCCGCTCCATGTCGCTGGCCCGAACGAGCGCCGCGCCTGCCTGGCTGGCGAATGGCATCAGCCGCTCGATATCGGCATCGGTGATCGTGTCGTCCTTACTCAGGATGACCACGCCGACGGACGGAACATCCCGGCCCTGCCAGGTGGCCAGGCCGAATTGGTCCGAGCTGCTGCGCAGCGGGACGACTGCAAAGCTCGAGATCTCCATCTCCAGGAGCAGCCCGAGCGTGTCCTCGCGCAAGCGTGACTGCGTACGCGTATCGTCGACACGTAGCGGAACACCTTCGCGCAGGGCGATCACCAATGGGCTCTGCGCCTCACCCAGCGGGATCTCGATCGACTCGACCAGGGCGTCCGGCACGTTGAGGCCGACGGTGCCGCGAAGCGCCTCGCGCGCCGGGTCGTACAGCGCGACGACGGCGCGACGATAGCCGAGGGCGCGCGACAGCCCCTCCAGCATGGGCGTCAGCGTGGCGCGTGGATCGACCAGTTGGGCGACCGCGCTCTGGACCGACTGCGGCGCAGGCGGTGGCTGCGCTGCTTGTCGCGAGCTCGAGGTCTGGGGGCCCGAGCTGCGGAACTCGGTGACGGCGGCCATCGGAGGATTCAGCCGGGATCAGTGAGGGGTGTGAACAGCCATCACGCGCCTTGCGGCTGGGGACGCTCGAGCAGGACATCGCGGGGCACCAGCTCCTCGCGCGGGGCCGACGCCAGTGCCGGCGGGCGCGCAACCGGGGCGGTGATGCCCATTGCCTCGGCATACCGAAGATACGTGTCGATCGAGGCGACCACGATACGGGCCTCCACCGTGATCAGGTCGATCCCGACCAGAGATACGCGGACCCATGCGTCGATGACGATGCCTTTGTCCAGAACGCGATCGAGAACGTCAATGAGACTGGTGCCGCCTGGGGCTCGTTCAACGGGAGGCATGGGGGTGCTGTCTACCTCTTTCGTGGTCGGGATGGACGTGGCGGGATGGATGAACCGGGTGAGCTCGGGGTGCGGGCCAACTGGCGTTCGAGCTCAACGATGCGATTCTCGAGGCGAGCGATCGTGGCCTCCGTATTGTCCTGGGCGACGAGTGAGCGGTCGTAGCGCCACCAGTTGAGGCCGATCTGCTCGGCTTTGTCGATCGAGCACACCAGCAAGCGGATGCGGATGGTCAGCAACTCGACATTGGCCAGCGAGATGCGGACGTCGCCGGCGACGACCAGGCCTTTGTCGAGAATGCGGTCCAGGATGTCAACCAGGTTGGTGCCCTGGTAGCCGCGGCGAGGCTCCAGGCTCACAGCAGATCTCCGAGGGGTCCCAGGTTGATGTTCAGGTCGGCGGGCCGCAGCCCGAACTGGTCCGCGAGCTGGTGAACTTTTTCCTCGAGCTTCATCAGTGCAAGTCCGACGCGCTCTACCTCCTCGTCGCTGAGAGTGCCGCCTTCCATCCGGCGTACGGCCTGACGTTCGAGCAATTGGCGCAGGAATTCGACTAGCGTTAGCACAAGTTGGGCCAACCCCTGCTCGACACCCTCCGGATTGACGTCGATCCGGCTGGGGAGCGCGCCGCGGACCTGCTGGAGCTCGTTTCTGAGCACCTCGAGTTCGTCGGTCATGCCTCCCGCTCACCCGTGCCGGCGAAGGAATACGGCGGCCACGGGCCATTGACCAGTATACGGACGCCGTCTTTGGCGCGAGGCAGCCGCGCGATGAGCGCTTCAGCGCTCTCACGCGGAATCAGGAGGGCCGACGAAACGGCCACCAACGCTGAGGGGCACACGTGCGCACGGACGCCCGCCAGATCGACGCCGGCCAGGGCCTTGACCTCGTCGGCCAGCGCGCGGGCACGCGCGCGACGTCGGTCCGAGCCGGCGACGGCCTGCTGTCGCTCGCGCAGATACCGGGTACCCGGCGTCGCCGCCGCCGCGCTCGGCGTTTCCGACTCGGCCGTCTCGGCCGGCGCGGTCCAGAGCACGGTCACCGCGAGTTCGCACCGTCCGCGAACCGCGTCCAGGTTCGCTCGGAACTCGTCCTGGCGACGGCCAATCTCACCCCGCAGCGCGTCCGCGTCCACAAACCACGTCGGAAACCGCACCGGCAAGCACGCGGCGAGTTGCGCGTGCAGACAACTGATGATCGCGTGATGTTCCAGGAGGTCGCTCCGCCCGAAGCGCGGATCTGGTTCAGCCAACTCTGTCGCCCACGCCGCGAGCCCGGCCGAGTCAACCCGCACCAGCGCCTGGCCTCGCAGCCCGCCCGGTATCTCCCGCGGCACCTCCGCCACTGACAACGCATGCAGCAGCAGCTTCATTGGCTCAGGGCCGCCTGCCTGAGCCGCCGGCTGACGAGGCCGCCGCTGCTCACGCCAACGTAGCTAGGCCGCTCCGCAACGACCGCTCGCGGTGGCCGCCGCGCGTGCGTATGGAGCTCGGCCGCTAAGCGCCACACGCTCGAGCTCCGCTGTTGCCACGTAATCGTTCCGCGTGCCGCGAGGAATCGAGCGAAGCGAAGCCGGCTGCACTTCATGGCCGCTCGGGCTGACCCGCCCGCAGATTCTCGACGGCGGTCAGGACCAGGTTGAGGCCGAGATAGATCAGGTCGACGCCCGCGACCGAGATGGTCGCTTCACCGGTGAGGACGACGCCGCGGTTCAGCAGGCGGTCGGCCAGTTCCAGGAGCGACATCTCGTCGTCGGCCGCGAGCGGCCTCACGGCCGGAGACCACCGAACCGGTAAGGCGGCCACGGGCCGGTCAGCAGCAGGCGGTAGACCGGCTCCGGCCACTGCAGCCGCAGGCGCTCAACTTCGTCGAGGAAGCCCGGCTCGGCCTCGCGACGCACCAGTAAGCTCGCCCGGAGCAGCGGTCGTTCCAGCGTGTCGGTCGGCAGTGGCTCGGAATACACGGCCGCCGCTGTCTGGCGCAAGGCTGACAGCACCTGCTCGGCCGCCTCGCCCGCCAGGCGCCGCGATTCGTCGCGTTCCAGCTCCGCCAGCCGTCGGCGCAGCAAGTGCGCGCGTCCAGGTGAGCTCGATTCGATCTGGCTACGCAGCGCCTGGATGGGCGCGCTGGCCCGGCTGAGATACTCGGCGTCCGGCGTCCCCAGCAGGTGCAATGCGACTACCCATTCCGCGCAGCCGCGCACGGCGGCCAGGCGCTCGACAAGCACTGACGCCTGATCGCGCAACAACTGGCGGACGCGGTCATCATCGCGAAACACGGTGCCGAATGCGAGCGGCACACTTGCGTCGGCCGCCGCGTGCAACCGGTCGTTGACCTCCTGGTGGGCAACCGCCCGCGGGCCGAGCCAGTCCATGTCACGGACGTGCTCATTGAGCGGCTGCTCCTCGAATTCATCGCTCGGGACCTCTGACACCGCGGCCGCGAGCGTGCCTTCAGCGATCCACCGCACCGGTCGCGCGTCGATGCCGCTGAGAGCTCCGACCACCGGCTCAGGCAGCACGGCGTACACGTAGATGAGCGCCGTCACTCGTCGAAGGGCGTTTCGATCACCATCCGCCGGCGCGCCCCAACATTGCTTTCGGGGGAAACCTCGGCGTCGGCGGTTGCATCCGCGGCCGCCGCGCGCTGGCGGGCCTTGATCTCACGCATGCGCGCCAGCAGTTCGGCCTCGCGGACACCGTACTCGTCTTCGTCGATGTCGCCTTCCTCGAGTTGGACCTGCAGCAACAGCAACTGCTCGCGCACCACACTTTCGTCGTTGAGCTCCTGATCGGCCACGTCGGCCAGTTGCTGAAAGACGAACTTCATGCCCGCCAACGGCAGGGAGATCGGCGCTCCGAGCAGCTTGGTCAGGAAGAGCACCGCAGGAAACTCCTAGACGACAGCGGACCGTTCGAGCTGCAGCCGAATGGTGACGAAGTTGTGCGGCGGCCAGGGCCCGGTATAGCGGAACGTGAGCTTCCCGTCGTACCGCTGCGCGATCTCCTGGACTTTCCGATCGAACGTGTCGGCCCGCTCGCGCTCCACCAGGAACGCGGCATTCATAATCATCTTGTCGCCGATCGGCTTGTTCGACCGCGACGCGATGGCCGCTTCGCGCAGGTACTCATAAATATCGCGGACATAGGCGTCGGATTTATCGGCCAGCGCCTGCTCGACCATGCGTCCGAGTTGCATGCGCGCGAAGTACGTCGACGCCTGCTGGCTCTTTGAGATCTCCTCCTTGAGCCGCCGGATGCCCTCGTCGTCGCGTTCGATCTCGGCCAGCACCTCTTCGCGCGCCCAGTTGACGCGCAGGCCGAACTCGAGCTTGTCTTTCATTTTGATCAGGACGTCGCGCAACGCGTCGTAGGTGTCTTCGAGGAACTCGACGATGTCTTTTTCGGTCTTGAACATCGTCCCGAAGCTCATCGGGACAGGCGTGAAGCCGGCTTCGATGATGACTTCGTTCACGTGGGCATGGGCGAGCACGTTCTCGCGGGTCGGGTCGTAGACGACCAGCGGCGTGCGGCTCACGACCGCGGCCATGTCCTTGTAGTGCACGGTGTAGACCGCGTCGCCGCGCCCGCCGATCCCGAGGCTGCCGAACGTGTGCGGCTGCGCGCACTCGATGATCGAGTACACGTAGATCCCCGACTCGGCCTCGCTGCCAGCAGCCGGAGCCGTGGACACGGGCGCGCCAGGGTCCGAAACAGAAGATTCCACGGGGTCTCAGCTCGTACGTTCTGTAGTGTTCAGAAGCGTATCACTTCGCGTTCCGTCGCTCAGTCAGTCGGTGGTCGCCCGCCTCGCTTCGCTCGCTCCACGAGGTCGTGGAGCTGCTGGAGCATCTGAGCTCGCGACCTGGGCGGCGGGCGCCGAGCACGCGCTGAGCCGCCGGTTCATTCTGGCGAACACCAGAGTCCCGGGCGGAGCGAGCGCAGCGCTGCGGGCGGCCCGCCCCGCGGCCCGAAGCTTAGAGCCGTTCGGCCTTCTGCGCGGCTTGCTCGATCGTCCCGACGTACATGAACGCCTGCTCTGGCAGGTGATCCCACTTGCCTTCCAGGAGCTCTTTGAAGCTGCGCACCGTATCGGCGACCGACACGTACTCGCCCGGGGTACCCGTGAAGACTTCGGCGACGAACATCGGCTGACTGAAAAACCGCTCGATGCGACGCGCGCGCTGCACGGTGACCTTGTCGTCGTCTGAAAGCTCGTCGATGCCGAGGATGGCGATGATGTCCTGCAGGTCCTTGTACTTCTGCAGCACTCGCTGCACCTCGCGCGCGACCGTGTAGTGCTCGTCGCCGACCACCCGTGGCGACAGGATCGTGCTGACCGAGCCCAGCGGGTCGACGGCGGGATAGATGCCTCGTTCGGTAATCGCCCGCTCGAGCGTGATCGTCGCGTCGAGATGCGCGAAGGTAGTGGCCGGCGCAGGGTCGGTGTAGTCGTCGGCAGGCACGAAGATCGCCTGCAGCGACGTGATCGATCCCTTCTTGGTTGACGTAATCCGCTCCTGCAGCTGGCCCATCTCGTTCGCCAGCGTCGGCTGGTAGCCCACCGCGCTCGGCAACCGGCCCAGCAGGGCCGACACTTCCGAGCCCGCCTGGGTGAAGCGGAAGATGTTGTCGATGAACAGCAGCACGTCGCGGCCTTCGTCACGGAAGAACTCGGCCATCGTGACCCCCGTGAGTCCGACGCGCTGCCGCACGCCAGGCGGCTCGTTCATTTGGCCAAAGACCAGCGCGACCTTGTCGAGCACGCCCGACTCGGTCATTTCACGGTACAGGTCATTGCCTTCGCGGCTCCGCTCCCCAACTCCGGCGAACACCGAGTAGCCGCCGTGTTGCTGGGCAACGTTGCGAATCAACTCCTGAATGATGACCGTCTTGCCGACCCCCGCGCCGCCGAAGATGCCGATCTTGCCGCCCTTGCGGAACGGAGCGATCAGGTCGATCACTTTGATGCCCGTCTCGAACATCTGGGCTTCGATCGCCTGGTCCTCGAACGAGGGGGGGTCACGGTGGATGGGCAGCCTCATGGCATCGGCGGGGATGGGAGCGCCCTCATCCACGGGATCGCCAAGCACATTGAAGATGCGGCCGAGTGTCGGTGAACCCACGGGCACGGTGATGGGGCCGCCGCTATCCACGACCGTGGTGCCGCGGCGCAGCCCCTCGGTGGGCGACATGGACACGCAG
>DATGER010000224.1:0-77038 GCA_035309865.1 Chloroflexota bacterium | reverse complement strand
CGCCGTCGTCGCCTACCAGCGTGAGCGCGTCACGCGCCTTGCCGCCGCGGGAGCGTAGTCGATCGCGCGGCTCAACCGTGCCGCCAACCCACTATTTCGAGCGACTCACGTCGACGCCGGAGTCCAGAGTTCTGAAATTAGATCGGCATCGCTCCTTCAACCGCCGCCGGCTGCGTCTCGGCCTGGCGGGCCAGTATTCGCGGGGCGGTCTCGGGGATGCCAGAGAGAATGGGCGCGATCGCCAGTTGGCACAGCCCGGCCAGAACCACGGGCACGATGAGCCCCGAGCGGTCCGCCAGAATTCCACCAATGATCGGGCTGAGCGTGATCCCGAAGCTCGCGGCAAACAGGTTTGCCACGCCGATGGCGGCGCCGCGGCGGAGCGGGACCAGCTCACTTGGCAGCGTTGCCAGGGTCAGCGGCGCCAGTCCGCTGGCGCAGATGCTGCCGAGGGTCAAAACCACCACGATGGCCGCCGTCGGCAGCGGCGCGAGCGCAAAGATAACGAAGCAAACGCCGGCGCCGATCGAGGCGACGATGCCGGCTACTTTGCGGCCCAGCCGGTCGGCCGCGGCGGGTACGAACACCACGCCGCTCACGCCAAGGACGGCGCTGATCGACAGGATGGTGCCGGCGTCATTCAAGGAGTAGCCGCGCACCTGGGTGAGGAACAGCGCGGAGAACGCGATGTTCAGCCCAAGCCAACCGAGGCCGAGGGTCGAGCACACGGTCACGCGCGCCATACCTGGGGCGCCGAGGATCTCCTTCAGATCCTTGACGAACGAGGCCGCCCGTAGCTGGCCGGCAGCCGACCGCGCGCTCGCGGGCAGGTCTTTTGGCAGGATGAAAATCAGCGCGGTGGTGATGACCACACCGAACCCGGCAACGATGGTGAACACCCATCGCCACCCGAACGCTGTGCTGAGGTGGGTAATGATGAACGCCCCGAACCCAAGGCCAAGCAGGCTGTATCCGCCGTTGAAGATGCCCTGGTACAGCGCCCGCCGATTCGGATTGGTCCGCTCGGCGATCGTGGTCTGCCCGGTCGTGAGGCTGACGCCATCGCCGAAGCCGAGCAGGTCACGCAAGATGAACAGGACCAGGAAGTTCCAGGCCAATCCCAGGATCGCCGAAATGGCCGAGGCGGCGTACATCCCGATCAGCAGCACATTCTTGCGGCCGACGCGATCGGAGACGCTCCCACTCAGCCAGGCTGAGATCGCCCACGCCAACGACGTGCCGGACACCAGCAGGCCCGCTTGCCAGAACTCGAGGTGAAACTCCTGGACGATCGGCGGCAGGACGTAGCCGATGCCGACGCGGTTAAGTCCGACAAATCCGAACATCAACGCCAGCGAGATAACCAGCGTCCACTCGTAGACCGGGCCTCGCTTGGTGCGCTCATCCACGCCTTCGTTCCTCCCCTATATATGGTCGTGCCCGCGCTTGCGCTCCCCCGTCCCACAGCGTACGCGCGAGGCGCTGCCGCGTAAAGAACCCGGCTCGGAGGTGTAATGGCGCTCACTGTGCGCACGCGGAAACCCAACGTACACTTGGCGCGCCGAGCGACCGCGGCGGTCTGGGTGGCCCTCGGTCAGGAACACAGTCGGGGGAATCAAACAGTGACTGACGTGGTCCAGGTCCGGTACGACGAGCTTGACGCTGTCGCAACGAACTTCCAGGGCGTATCGCACGCAGTTGCGGATGTTGCCCGGCATGTCTCGGGGAGTGTCCAGCCGCTACGCGCGGGTGGCTGGCAGGGGGCGGCGGCGACAGCGTTCTTCGCCGAGATCGAGGCCGAAATCCAGCCGGCGCTGCAGCGGCTCTCGGCGGCCCTCGACGAGGCCGCCTCGGTCACGCGGTCGATCAATGCCAACTTACGCGGCGCCGAGGAGGAAGCGGCCAAGCTCTTCCGCGGGGGGAGCGTCGGCGCCCAGCCAACCGCTGCCCAGAGCGCGGGTAGCGGAGTACTCGCATCCGTGGCCGATTTCTTCGAAGGCGCCTGGGATGAGGGCAAGGACATGGTCGGCGGCATGTGGCACATGGTCCGCCATCCGATTGACACCGCGGTCGGTCTGGGGCATGCGATCACTCACCCGGGTGAAATGTGGGACGCCATCAAGAAGCCCTACGTCGAGGCGTGGCAGTCCGGGCATCCGTGGCAAGCCGTGGGCCGTGGCACCCTGTTCGCCGCGTCGTTCCTACTGGGCGCCCACGGGGCCGATAAAGTCGCCGAAGCGGGGGCGATCGCCGGTCGCGCGGGTGAACTGGGGGAGCTCGCCGGTGCGACCGGTCGAGTCGGTGAATTGGGTGAGCTGGGCGGTGCCACCGGGCGCGTGGGCGAGATCGGTGAAGTGCTCGAACCAACGGCCACCGCGGCGCGTGAGACGTTCCAACAGGTCCACCGTCAATTGGAGGAAGCGGGCTGGCAGGCGGACGCAGGCACCGGAGCCATTCGGCCGGATACGACACGCTATCCGACAGTCGAAGTGCGACCGAGCGGCGATGTCCTCGGCACCCACGGCGACCTGACGACCTATCTGCATGACACCGGCCTCACGGGACAACGCGGCGATGTCGCCACGCTGGAGTCGCATCACCTTTTGGAAGACCGGCTCATGACCCAATTTGGTGTCGCGCGTGAGGAGGGCCGGGCCGTGGCGCTCGAGGCGATGGACCATTCTGAGTTTTCTGCCGAGCTGCCGCGCCATTTGCCGCGCAAGACGTTCTTCGACATCCAGGATGTGTACGACGCGCACGCGCAGATGTATCGCGAAGCGGGCCATCCGGAATGGGTCAGCGAGACGCAACAGTTCTTACGCGAGCAGCGGTCGACCATCGAACAGGCCTATCAGAGAGGCAACGTACCCGGTTCGCAGTTCCCCGATTTCGCCGCGCGCCGCGCGGCAGCACTGCGATTTCTGGATGGCTTGTAGGTCGAGCCCATGCGTGGTCTTGACACGACGTCGAGCACAGCCGATTATGCCCTCACATGCGAGGGGGAAACCTGTGTGACTGTGAGCGCTCAGCGCCGTGCCTGTGTTCGACTCATCGGCAGCGCTGTATTACTTTTCTGTCTGGGGTTGCCACTTCAGACGGCCTGGGGTCAGGCCGCGCCCGCACCCGGACCGGCGGCGGGGATCTCGCGTCTGGGCGTGCGAATGTCCAACCCGGCGACGGTGGGGTCTGTCGGCGGGGTGCTGTATGCACTCGATCAGTCTGGGCGCGCGGTCACGGACCTCAACTCCAGTGTGCTGCAGGCGACCGTCGACGGTAAACCGACTCAGGTCTCGCTGACCGGTGGGCGGCCATCGATTGCGCTGGCGGCGGCGTTCATGCTGGACTCGTCGGCCTCAGCGCAAGTGCGCGATGCCGTCGCGAATGCGTTTGCCAACTCGGTGCAGGGTCTGGACGCCCGCCGCGACAGTGTGGCCATCGCCAGCACGGCGCAAGGCACGCCCTGGGAGCAAGCGCGCTTTACGACTTCGGCCGACGAGCTGCGGACCGGCCTCAACGCCGTCATCCAGAGTCCACCTGACGATAACCAGGCCACGCTCGCGCAGATCGCGGGCATCCTCCGCGCCCTCGCGGGCCAGACGGCCGACACTCGGGTGCTGCTGTTGTTCGTGAATCGGCCACTGGCCAGCGCCGCTTCGGTGAACGCGTCGCTCGGGGCCGTGCGGACGTTCGCCGCCGACAATGGCATCCAGGTCAGCATCGTCGCGTTGCCGGGCGTTGGCGGCCAGGGACCTAGCGAGGCGCTCGCCGAGGCGACCCCGGGCGGACGCGTCGAGTACGTCCTGAACGCGACCAATACCGACGACATCGGTCGGCGGATCAGCCTGCTGCTGGGGTCGGTCTACGGCGCGCGGCACTTCGACCTGGCACCCCAGACCGAGGGGAGCCACATGCTCAGCATCGGCGCACCGGGGGTGACCTTACAAGCCACCGCGCCGTTCTCGGTCACCGGTCGAGCCGTCCAGGTCGCGTCGCTGCAAACCGCGGCTGGGCCACTCCAGGCCAGCACCGCGATCACCCAACCGACATGGGTTCAGGCCGTGCCGGCCGATAATTTGCCGATCGACAGCGTTGAATGGGGCGTGGACGGTCACGTCACTCAGGCGACCAGCGACCCGTGGGCGCTGCTGCTCGATCCCGAGCAGCTCGGCGAGGGCTCCCACGACATCAGTGCGCGCATCGTCTCCCAGGGTCGGGCCGGGCCGTTCCTGACCAACAGCATCAGCGTGCCCTTCGATTTCGCGCGCGACGCGCGCAACTTCCTGCGGTCGTGGGGCGTGATTGCCCTGCTCGTCATCGCCGAGATCATCATCATCGCCCTGTTCATCCGCATGGCGCCCGCGGCTCGCGGCGCGCTCGGCAAAGCGAACGACTTCGCGCCGCTGCTGCGTCGCAACGCGTTGACAGGCGCGTACGTGGCACCCGACGTGATCGAATTCCCGACGCGCGGCAAGCTGCGCCTCGGCTACCACCCGCCCTACATGGACAACTACGTTGGGAGCCGCGAGTTCGCGGTCCTGCCATACCGCGACATCCGCGGCGATTCTGATGCGGTCAACGATCTGAGTCGGCACGCGGCGGTCATCTGGCGGGATGGCAAGACCAACGACTGCTTCATTCAGCTCGGCTGGACGGGATCGGGCGAGACGGTCAAACCCAAGGCGCAAAGCCAGGTCTTCCACCTTGGGCGACCGCAAGACGCCACCTCGGCGCCGTTCCGGCTGATGCACCACGACGTGGTGCGGCTCGGCACACAGGTCGAATTCGTGTTCAGTCAGGTCGGTCTCGCGGACAAGTCGACGCCCGAAACCCGCAAGGTCAGTCCGTTTGACCTGCGCACCGCGGCGCCCGCCAGAATGACCGTGCTGGAGGAATCCGGCGCGGATACCATACCGGGCACTGAGTCAATCGGCAGTGAGCTCGTGGGCGGGCAGCGCGCGGGCGGGCAGCCATCCGGTGGGCAGCCGACCAGGGGGCAACAGCAGCAGCAGGCGGGGCCGCGACCGGCGGCGGGAGGCGAGGTGCAAGCAGAAGAGGGATAGTTTTTCGCATTACTCACCGCTGCGCGATTAGCACACGAAGGGGAAAGGCGCATCCGGCAGCGGTCGATGGTCGCGGGTTGATTCCGCGTTGCGATTCGCCGACTGCCGCTTGCGGAGGGTTGACAGGCACCTGGCGTCGGCATACTGTTGCGGCCCAATTGGGAGGGGGAATCTCTCACTTCGGCGGGAGGATATTTTGTTATGGCTGACGAAATCCGTGCGCACTACGACGAGTTGGATCAGGTTTCCACACAGTTCAGCAATCTTTCGCAGGTCGTGCAAGACATGGAGCAGAAGGTCAAAGCGAGCTACGGCAAGCTGCGCGACAAGGGCTGGATTGGCATGGGCGCCGATGCATTCTTCAACGAGATGGAAAGCCTCATCTTTCCGGCGACCGATCGACTCCATCAAGCTATGGATGAGGCGAGTCAGACGACCAAGAAGATCTCGCAGTCAGTGAAACAAGCGGAAACAGAAGCAAGCAATCTTTTCAAGCAGTGACGACCGGCTAGTAAACAACAGCGAGGGTAGTATGACTCAACAAGAAATCAAGATGGATTACCCGCTCGTCGAAGAGATGAGCAAGGTCTTCCAGGCCGGACAGCAGCAGCTTCAAGACGCGCTGAAGGAGACGCAGAACATCGCGGGCAAGCTCGAGGGCGGCGCGTTGCTTGGCGACGCTGGTTCGACGTTCAGCGATGCCATTCGCAACAAGCTCGGCCCGTCGATTCAGCGGCTCAGCGCCAAGTTCGAAGAGCTCCAGGGCGACCTGGCGGTGGCTGAGCAGGCGATGCATCAGGCTGAGGCGTCGGCGAAATCTAGCTTCGGCGGTTAAGACACCACCTCGGGGGGATCGAAACAAAGATGATGGATGTTGTCGGGGCTCTGATTCGGTTTGCGGCGCAAGTCGTTCAGAGCGTTCAGCAAAGCTTCACCCAGCAATTGAATGTGGTGGGTGAACAGGTCATGAATCCGCTGCAAGGGATCATTCAAACCGTCACCGGTGGTGCCTGGCAGGGGGTGGGCGCGGACGCATTCGTGCAGGAAGTCTCCAGCCTGACGATTCCCGGGATCGGCATCGTGAGCGACCAGATCAAGACGTTCCAGGGCAATCTGCAAAAGGCCTCCGACATCATGATCCAGGCGGACCAGCAAGCCAATGGGGTGGTCCAGAACCTGGGTGATGTCTTCGACAAAATCTTCGCCGGCTAGCTCACAGGAGGTATTGCGTGACTCAAAATACGGTCTACATGAACATCCCGGAGGTCCAGAACATTTCGAAGACCTTCGCGACGCTCAACCAGGTATTGAACGGTGTTTCGCAGGCGCTCGGGGTGCTGATTGACACGCTGAAGGCGACGGCCTTCATCGGGATGGTGGGCGGGCTGGCCGAGGCGCACTTCCTGGAAATCATGAAGAAGCAACTCGATCAGATGGCCGCCAAGTTCGACGAGCTCAGCAAGGACGTCAAGGCAGCGGTCGACGCGTATGAGCGCGGCGACGAGCAAGGCGCCACGAAGTTCCATTAAGCGTCAGCGCCAGGTCCACCCGCATGAAACGCGCGTGCTCGCGGTGCGAGCGGACCTCCGTCCCGAACAGCCTGTTCTGCCCGGAGCTGGACTGCCCTGCTGAGCTAGCTCCGGGCCTCTTCGAGGCGGGCGAGCGGCTGGGTGACATTGAGGTTGTTCGAACCATTGTCACCACCCGCTGCGCCACCCTGTACGAGGCGCTCCAGCAGGGCGAACGCGTCTTCCTGAAGGTTGCCGCGCCGGGCGAATTCAACACCCGTCGCCTGCAACGGGAGGCGCGGTTTCTCCGCACCGTCCGAGCCGACCGGCGCCGCTCGCCGGTGTTCCCGCGGCTGCGGGCACCCTACACGTCGACGACGATCAAGACCGACCCGTTCGGTATGATCGTCGTCGAGGGAGAGCTGCTCTACTTCTACCTGATCGATCCGGTGGAGGGTGAGTCACTCCAGGACCTGCTGCTGAAGCAACCGCAGTGGTGGGTCAACCACGTCGGGTGGGTGGCGATGCAGCTCGCCACCGCGATCAATCAGATGCATTTGAAGGATGTCTACCACCTCGGACTGGGCCCGTCGTCAGTACTGGCGCGATTCGACAGCACGCCGGACGTGCCACGCGTCGTGCTCTGGGACCTGGGCGTGATCAGCGACCGAGCCAATCTCGCCGGCGACTGGTATCCCGAGTACGTGCTGCCGGCGTATCTGGCGCCCGAGCTGGTGGGCGGCGCGGACGCGACGATCTCGGCCAGTGTCGCCAGCGACGTGCACAGCCTCGGCGTCGTCCTCTACGAGATGCTGGTCGGGCAACCGGCCTTTCCGTACCGGCTGGCAACCGAGGCGCAGATTCGTGATGCCGTGGCGCGCGGGCGGCGCGTCGAAATGGACCGAGTGGAGGACGTCGCCGCGGTGGCCAACATCGCGGTGCGCGCGGCGGCCACTGACCCGGGAGATCGCTTTCGGACAGCGGCGGAAGTCGTGGAGGAATTGGCCGCGGTCGTCGGCCCGGTGCCCACGAAAAAGAAACGCGGCCGCCCGTCTGGCGACTTCATTCTGGTGGTCATCGTCGCGGTCATTGTCGCCGTCCTGCTCATCATGGTCGCCATTGCGATGAGCCAGTAATGCTGAACGGACTCACTGACGCCGCGCCGCCGCCGGTCGTTGTTGTCGATCGTCCGCCCCGCATCCAGCCGGACCTTCCGGTGGGGCGGGTCAAGATCCCGCCGCCGCCGCACAAGGACAACCAGGGCATGCGGCGGTTGCTGCAGCTGGCGTTGCCGCTGCTGACGATCATCGGCTTCGCGTCGCTGTCGCTGTCGGCGGGTGGCAGCCGCGGCCCGCTCACGGTCATCATCATGTCCGTCGCCGTGCTCGGGGCGACTGGCCTCTCGCTCTTTACGTTTCTCCAGGACAAGCGTAAGGAGGCTGCCCTCGAACGCGCCTACGCCACGCGGCTCGTCGGCCTGAATCGCGACATGCAGCTGTCCCACGACCAGCAGCGGCGGTTCTACGCCTACAACTATCCGGACATCGACTCGGCCATCGCGTTCCCGAGCATCGCGCGCAACGAGGCGACTCGCTCTGACCGCCCACTGCGGGCGCCGACGCGACTCTGGGAGCGGCGCACGGATGACCAGGATTTCGGTGTTATCCGACTGGGTATGGGCACGCAGCCATCCTCGGTGATCTACGAGCTCGAACAGGCCGAGGCGTCAACGGAGGATACGTTGACCCGCAACGCGCTGAAGCTGCAGGAAGACTCGAAGTTCGTGCGGGACGTGCCAGTCGGGGTGTCACTCCGGCCAGCCGCGAAGGAGGCCACGCCCTCGGAGGACACCCGCGAAGACGCCGAAACCGCGGCCGAGCATGCGGTCGGGACGACGCCGCACGCGCACGCGATCGGGGTCGCCGGAGACAGGGATGCGGTGTATCACTTTGTCCGGTCCGCGCTCGCCCACTACGTGGTCTTTCATGCGCCGATGGACGCCAAACTCTTCGTGCTCAGCCACGCCACCCCCGAATGGGAATGGACCGAGCGTCTGCCGCACTGTACCGGCGCGGAGAACCAACAACTGGTCCTGCTCCTCGACCAGACGGGTCCGGGCGCGGCGTCCAACACCGCGCGCGTCACGAAGTTCCTGGAAGGGCTGCGCAAGCAACTGACGCAGCGGCAGATGCGACTGCGCGATTCCGATGCTCGCGCCCGCGGCGACGATCCGACGCTGCCGTTCTACCTCATCGTGGTCGACCTCCTCGACGCGGCGCCAGGCAGCACATCGCCACTGGCCGAGCTGGAGTCCGACGCGGCCATCTCGCTGGTGTTGAAGCAAGGCGCGTCAGTCGGCGCCGCGATCATGTTTCTGACCCGCGATCGGAGCCGGATTCCGAGCGATTGCACCGCCCTGGTGGAGATCGAGAGCACTGCGCCGCCGACCAATCGCAGCAGCCGTGAAGCGCCGAGCATCCACTTCCGGTTCGCGCAAACCGGCATCAACTCGTTCCGTTATTTTGGCAACGCCGACCTGATCGACTCGGCGGAGATCATGCGCGGGTTGGCGAACGAGCTGGCCGCGCTCCAGGTACGGCGCGCCTTTGGCGCCGACCTGCCGGATCGGGTGCCATTCCTCACGCTCACCGGCTGCGAGTCC
Organism: Chloroflexota bacterium; assembly: GCA_035309865.1. Lineage (GTDB taxonomy): Bacteria > Chloroflexota > UBA6077 > UBA6077 > CF-72 > CF-72. The sequence goes on along the minus strand of DATGER010000224.1, from coordinate 67,808 downwards.
CTGGCCGAGCTCACCGCACTGGCGCGTAGCAATTGGGAGTCCAGCAAGAAGGCCCAGGAAGCCGACCACCTGCGCGCGACCGTTGGTCTGGTGAGCGGTGGCAAGCCGCGCACGCTGGTGTTCTCGGCGCGCGACGATGGCGTACACGGCATGATCGCCGGGAGCACCGGGTCCGGCAAATCAGAGCTGCTGATCGCACTGATCGTCATGCTCGCCATCCGCTACGACCCGAGCGCCTTGAATTTTGTGTTGGTGGACTTCAAAGGCGGCGGCGCCTTCGGTGACTTCGTCGATCTGCCGCACTGTGTGGACGTGATCACCAACCTGGCGATCAGCGGCGTGATGCGCATGTTCTCGGCTATTCAGGCCGAGCTGCGGCGCCGGCAGAAGCTCCTGTCCGACAGCGGCACCAGCTCGATCCTCGAATATCGCCAGAAGCGCATGCACGAGGCCCGGCCGTTTCCGTTCCTGTTTATCGTCATCGACGAATTCGCCGAGCTGATGGCCACGCGCCCCGAATTCAAAGCGGAGCTGGAGAGCATCACCCGCGTCGGTCGCACGCTCGGCGTGTCGCTGGTGCTCGCCGCGCAGCGCCCCAGCGGGGTGACCGATCAGATGCGCTCAAATATCAAGCTGCGCATCTCGTTGCGCGTCGAGACCGAGGCGGACAGCCGCGAGATTCTGCGTCGGACGGACGCCGCGTATCTGCCCGGCAGTATTCCAGGCCGCGGGTTCGTGCAGATCGGCACCGACGAAATCGAAGCCATCCAGGTCGCCTACGCGGGCGATCCGTACGTCGACCCGACCTACCGCCCGAAGGTCCTCTGGCCGGACCGCATCGGCCGCCAGTCCGGCCGCGACCACGATCGGAAGCCGTTGTACCGGGCCATCATCGAATCGTTGACGACGCTCGCAAACGACCAGCGGGTGCCCAAACAGCCGGCGCCGTGGCCTGCGCCGCTGCCTGCACAACTCGCACTCACCGATTGGCTGTTGTCGAGCGTGCCAGACGCGAAGCCACTGACCGCCGAGCGGTATCTCGATGCCGAGTCGCTCGACACGATTCTGCTGGGCCAACGCCGCGACCCTGGCGTGAGTCTGAATCCAGCCCTCAACCGCTGGATGCACGAGGGGCGTGGCTGGGTCGAGCCGCTCGAGTGGGAGCGGCATGCGTTCCGTCCGGTGATTGGTCTGCTCGACAATCCGACCGCGGCTCGCCAGGCGCCGGTGAGCGTGGAGCTGGTCCGCGGGCATGCGGCGGTGTTCGGCGCCTCCGGGTGGGGCAAGACGACGTTTGTCCGTACGCTCGTCGTGAGTCTGGCGGCGACGCATTCGCCCGCCGCGGCGCGCGTGTACATCCTCGACCTGGGTGGTCATAACCTCAGCGCCCTGGCCCATCTGCCGCACGTCGAGGCGATCATCAGTCCCGACGACGAGAACTACCAGGAACAGGTCGAGCAGCTGTTGCGGGAACTGGAAGACACCCTCTCGGCGCGCAAGCTGACGCTCAGCACGAGTGGCCTGAGTGACATGCGGGCCTACAACGCCGCGCATCCCGACCAACCGGTGCCAGGCCTCGTGTTCATCGTCGACAACTTTGTCGAGTTCAAAGAGACCTTCGGCAAGAGCCGCGACAACAATGTCGACAGCATCCTGGACCGGTTCGTCGCGTTGGCTCGCGAATGCCGGCCGTACGGGATCTACCTGGTGGTCACCGCCGGGCAGGTTACCGCGCTGCCCACCCAGGCGTTCAATCTGTTCACCGAGCGGTTCGCCTTCCGTCTCAGCGATGCGACGGACTATCGCGGCGTGGTCGGTGGTGCCGTCGACAGCGCGCCGGACCTGCCCGGACGCGGCTACGTCAGCTCGGAGCGGCAGCCGCTCTTGTTCCAGTTGGCGACGCCCCTGGATTCGGGCGCGGCCAACGAGACCGCCGACCTGGAGCGCCTCGCGGAGTCGATGCACGAGTTCATCCGCACGGAAGGCCTCGAGTATGTTCCCGCACTGACGGTGGGCGCGCTGCCGAAATCGGTCCTGTACCGGCATATGCTGGCCAATCAGCTCGGCTGGCCGCTGGACGAGACGTTGGGTCAACGGCTGCACGACCACATGGAGCAGACGTGGAAGCGAAACCTCACCAGAGAGCACGCCGCCTGGCTCGAGGCGCCGATCGGGATGCTTCCGGGCAGCCGCGGGACACGCACGCTGCATTTCGAGGCCAAGCAGGACGGTGCGCACGGACTCATCGCCGGCGGCACCGGCTCCGGCAAATCTGAACTGTTAATGGCGATGATCGTCGGTCTCGCCATCAACTATTCGCCCGAAATCCTGACGTTTGTGCTGGTCGACTACAAGGGCGGCGGCACATTCAAGCCGTTCGAAGACTTGCCGCACACCGTCGACCTGGTCACCAATCTGAACAAGTCGGGCGTGCACCGCATGTTCACCGCGATCATGGCCGAAATCGAGCGTCGCCAGGATCTGAACGCCCGCACCGGCACCAAGGATATCGTCGAGTATCGCCAGCGCGGCCTCCACCTGAATGGGGGTGAGCCGTATCCGCACCTGTTCGTCATCATCGACGAGTACGCGGAAATGATCAGCGATAGTCCCGAGTTCAAGGCCGTGCTCGAAAGCATTACGCGCACCGGGCGCGCTCAGGGCGTGGTGCTGATCCTGGCGTCGCAACGCCCGACCGGTGTCACCGACCAGATGTACGCCAACATCAAACTCCACATGTGCCTGCGCGTCGAGGATGCCGCGACGAGTCGCGAAGTCCTGCGGCGCTCGGACGCGGCGGGTTTGCCGAATATGCCTGGCCGCGGCTACCTGCAGGTTGGCAACGACAATATCGAATTGATCCAGTTTGCCTGGACCGGCGATACGTCGACCGATCTGCTGCCCACGGACGACGGAAGCACGCCGAAGTTCTTCGACGTCGTGGTGAACCTGGCCCGCCAGCTTGCGCCGGTGGCGCCGCTATCGCCCTGGCCGCGCGTACTTCCGACCGACCTGACGCTGAGCGATGCACTCGAACCGGAGTATGTCGGGCCCGGGTTCGCGCACCTCATGACACCGACCACACCGCCTATGGTGATCCTCAATCCGGCGCTCGAGCGGTGGATGACCGGCAACGGCGAGTGGCCTGGGGTGGACTGGGATACGCGGGCCATGCGGGCCGTCGTGGGCCGGGTGGACGACCCCTACCACGCGCTCCAACCGCCGCTGGTGATCGACTTTTCCAAGGGTCACGCGGTCCTGTTTGGCGCATCCGGCTGGGGCAAAACGACATTTGTGCGTACGGTGATCACGAGTCTGGCCGCGACGCATTCACCCTGGGAGTTTCAGGCACACGTGCTGGACCTTGGCGGCCGCGTGCTGGAGTCGCTGCGCGAGCTGCCTCATGTCGGGACCGTCATCTCGCCCGATGAGCGCGGCTACGAAGAGCGGGTCCAACAGTTGCTGCGCCGTCTGGACGAAGAGGTCGAGTCGCGCAAGAAGGACTTCAGCGCGGCGCACGTCACCACGCTGTACGAGTACAACGCGGCGCACCCGGAGGCGGTCAAGCCGGGCATTCTGGTCGCCATCGACAATATCGCCGAATACCTGGATACGTTTGCCGATAAGCGCGCGTCGCCGGACAGCATGATCGATGCACTGGTCGGGATGCTCCGTCAGGGCAAGTCGTACGGGGTCCATTTCCTGGTCACCGCCGGTGGATTCGGCACGATGTCCAACAAGATGTACAGCTTGTTCACCGAGCGCCTGACACTCCGACTGTCAAACTCCGACGACTACGCCTCGGTGGTTGGCAATCGGATGACGGACGTCGACGAGATCGCAGGCCGCGGGTATGTGCGCGAGCGTCACATGCCGCTGTCGTTTCAGGTGGCCCTGACTGGCCTGCGCGGCCCCAACGGCGTATTAAAAGGTGAGACCGAGCAGGTCATCGCCCTGGGCCGCGCGATGCGCGAGCAAGTCCCGGCCAGCGCCTCAGCGGTTGCGGCATTCCGCATCGACGCGCTGCCGAATTCCGTTTCATACCGCGACATGCTGTCGGACCGGTTTCACTTTCAGGCGGATGGCTCATTCATCGCGCAGCTCAAATCGGCAATCGGTGCCCAGTGGGAGCGTCAACTCGCGACGGAGAACCCCGAGTGGCTGCGCGTCGAGATTGGCAAAACGTCTGGCGGTGGAAGCCGCGACCTGCGCCTCGAGGCCCGACATGACGGCGTGCATGGTCTGGTCGCCGGCGGTACCGGCTCCGGGAAGTCTGAACTGCTGCTGACCCTGATCGTCGGCCTCACGGTCAACTACCCGCCCACACTGCTCAATTTCGTCCTGGTCGACTACAAGGGCGGGGGCACGTTCAAACCGCTCGAAGGCCTGCCCCACATTGTCGACCTGGTCACCAACCTCGACAAATCCAGGGTCGACCGGATGTTCAAGTCGATCAGTGCGGAGATCCAGCGCCGCCAGAAGCTGAATCGCGACACGAACACCAACGACATCATCGATTACCGGCGCCGCGGCCTGCATCGGAAGGGCGAGTCGTACCCGCATCTGTTCGTGATCATCGACGAGTACGCCGAAATGATCAGCGACAACCCGGACTACAAGGAGAAACTGGAAAGCCTCACCCGGGTCGGTCGGGCTCAGGGGGTCAATCTGTTGCTGGCGTCGCAGCGGCCGATGGGCGTTTCGGATCAGATGCGCGCCAATATGAAGCTGCGCCTGTGCTTGCGCGTCGAGGGCATCGACACCAGCATCGAGATGTTGCGCCGCGCCGACGCGGCCTTCCTGCCTGGTCTGCCGGGTCGCGGGTATCTCCAGGGTGGCAACGAAAGCCTCGAATTGCTGCAGGTCGCCTACACCGGGGAACGCCAGGAAGACGATCGGCCGCCCGCGGTGCGGTGGCCAGATCGGCCGGCGCCGGAAGCTGTGGATACGTCGGAGGCCCGGGCAAATCTGAACACCGCCATGGTGCTGGTCACCAGCGAACTGGAGCATGGCGAGGTCGCGCGCAAACCGTGGCCGGCGTTCCTGCCAGACCAGTTGAGCCTGCAGTCGTGGATCTACGACGCCCAGGCGAAGCGTCGCTTCACCCTGATGACCGGGACCGGCACTCGCCCGGAACCAGACGTGGTGACCGACTGGTTGAACGATGAAACCGACGCCTTGTGGCCGCAGGTCGACTGGCAGCGTGGCGCCATGCAAGCGGTCGTCGGTCTGCTCGACAATCCAGCCACCGCGCGCCAGGAGCGCTTACGCCTTGACCTGCGGCAGCACCTGGCCGTCTTCGGCGACACCGGTTGGGGCAAGACGTCGTTCCTGCGCACGCTGATGGTCAGTCTGGCCGCGACGCACTCGCCGGCGGATCTGCACATGTACGTGCTCGACCTGGGCGGACGCAACTTCCGTAGCCTCGAAGCCTTCCCGCATTGCGGCGGCGTCATATACGCCGACGACGAGACGTTCGAGGAGCGCATGCAGCGCTTGCTGGAGCGCCTCACGGACCTCATCGAGGAGCGTCAGGGGGTGTTCGCCGCAAGCGGCGTCACCGGTTTCTACGACTACAATCAGCGGTTCCCTGAGACCGCACTGCCGGCGGTCCTGGTGGTGATCGACAACGTCATCATCCTGCAAGAGAACTATCAGGCGCTGGTCGACAACACGATCATTCCACTTGTCCGCCGCTCCGCCGCGTCCGGAGTGACGTTCGCGATCTCGGCGAATGGCCCGAGCGGGTTACACCGACTCGGCCCGTTGTTCGGCACGCAGATCACTTTCCGCCAGAACAAGCCCGAGGTGTATCTCGATATCGTCGGCCGCGGCGCGGTGGAACTGGGTGATATTCCGGGGCGCGGCTACATCCGCCTCGACCGCCGTCCACTCGAGTTTCAAGCGGCCCTGCCAGTTGGTCTGTTCGACCATCCGACCGGGGATCCGCGCAGCGAAGCTGATGAGCTCGGCCGCATGGCCGCGGCGATGCAGACCGCGTGGTCAGCCCGCGCCTCGACCGCGCACGCGGCCCGCCCCGAATCGATCGACGTCCTCGAAACATGGGCGCTGGCGACACTGTTGGCGGCGGCTCCGCCACCGCGCGCTGGCCGCATCGAAGCGGTCCTGGGGGTCGGCAACGATCTCAAACCAGCGCTGGTCGATCTCAAGCGTCAAGCCCCGCACTTCAGCGTCACCGGGCCCGCGCGGTCGGGACGGACTACCGTGCTGTACAACTGGGTGCTGTCGCTGGCCGATCGGTACTCGCCTGATCGTGTCGCGTTGTTGCTCGTCGATTTGCAGCGCAAGTTCGTCACGTACGGTGGCCAACATCGTCTGGATGAGCTACCGCACGTCAAAAGCGTGGCGTTCGACCTGGATGAACTGGAGCGCTCGGTGGCCACATTGAAGGACATGGTTACCACCCTGGCTGACAGCGAGCCGTCGCGCGAGATCTTTGTGATCATCGACAGCTTCGACGATGCCGCCGCCGAGCTTGAAAGCACCGCCGCGGCGAAAGAGATGGGCGTCCTGGTGCGCCGCAATGGACACCTCGGGCTGCATTGCGTCGTGGTGGGTGGGCGCGGCGCCAGCGCCTTCGATTTGCAGCGTCGCATCCGCCAGGCCGGCTATGGCGTCGGGCTGCGAACCGCGGAAGCGGTCAGTGCGCTCGACGCGTCGCGCACGCCAGCCGGCTTGCGCAGCGGCGCAGAGCTCGCCGTCGGGCGTGGGTACCTGGTGCGCGCGGGCCAGACGCTGCTGATCCAGATGGCGAATCCGTTCATCGAAATCCAGAGCCCATCGCCGAACGGCCACGTCAGAACGGACGAGCCGGCCGGCGACGATGAGCGTGAGGGCGAGCTGGCCGCCGCGGCGCTCGACGCGTGGGTCGAACGGATCAAGGCGAAATACCCCCATCCCTCGAGTGATTGGAACATCGCGGCTGGCCCGACCGATGCGCCGCCGGTGGTCAACGCGCCGCCCAACCCGCGCGTACGCGATCTGGCTGTGCTGGTGCGCAGCCTGGCACAGCGCGAGCTAGTGCTCGTCAAGTCGGATACGCCTGCCGAGCCCGTGCTCCTGGCCCGGTTGGCCGACTTCGACGCCGAAAGTTGGAACAGCGAGGCTGCGCTGGTGGGCTGCATCCGAGCGGTGCTCGTGCAAATGCAAAATGGGATGACGCTCAGCGAAACCTGGGACACGGAATCGGTCGTCCTCGCGGTCAAAAATCAGCTCGAACGGGAAGAGAAAAATGCCGTCGCACCCTGATTACTTCGAAGTGCACATCGACGTGTTCGAGCAGCTCAACCAGCGAGCGCAGATCGTCCCTGAGCTCAGTCCGGCGGAACTGGTCAGCGCGATCCTGGAGGAGTTCGGCGGGGACCTCGATTACCTGGGGCCGGGCCCTGAGCAATACCGTCTTCGCAAGTCGGAGTCGACCGATGGCCTGGACAACCACTTGAGCGTTGGCGAACAGGTGGCCCCTGGCGAGCGACTGGTGCTGGAAGAGCGGGACACGCCCCTGCCGAGCGGCGCGGCGCGCCCGTCGGTGCCGATCTATCTTCAGGACGTTGGCAGCCGCCACTCCTTCAGAGTCGCGTGGCTGCCGGCTTTCGTTGGCCGCGCGGACCCCAACACGCCCGGCAATGAGCTTCTGGCGGTCGACCTGAGCACGGCGTCCGGGGGCAGCAACGTGTCGCGCCGACACTTGAAGCTGTGGGAAGACAAGGACGGCTTCCGGGTGCAAGCCGCGTCCAATAATCCGGCCGCGGTCGTGCGCCAGGACGGTGTCGAAGTGCCCATGCCACAGCCGCCGGACAGTGCGCCGCTGCAATCGCGAGACGTGATCCGGCTCGAGCGGAGTGGCCTCGCGCTCAAGTTCATCGTGCGCGAACAACTGCCGTGAGCGCAGACGTTGTCCAGGCCCGCTACGAAGATCTCGACGCGGTCGCGCAAGGCTTCGACCAGGTTGCCTCAGCGAGCGATGCACTGCAGGCGAAGATCGGCGCCTCGGTGGAGCCCCTGGCGTCCGGCGCCTGGAAAGGCGACGCGGCGACGCGGTTTCTGGCCGAGATGCAGTCCGAGATCTTCCCCGCCCTCCAGCGCTTGTCGGCCGCATTGACCAGTGCGGGGGTGACCACCCGCCAGGTGAAGACGATCATCCAGACCGCCGAGCGCGAGGCATCCGCGCTGTTCAATGATGGCGCCGGCCCGGTCGCCGCGCCGGCCGCGGCCACCTCGAGCGGCGGTGGCCTGCTCGGCGGCATCGGCGACTTCTTCAAGGGCGCCTTTGAAGAGGGCAAGGATATGGTGACGGGTCTGTGGCACATGGTCGCCCACCCGGTGGACACCGCCAAAGGGCTGTGGTTTGGCGTCACCCACCCCGGCGAAATGTGGAACGCGCTGAAGAAGCCGTACGTCGACGCCTGGCAAAGTGGCCACCCGTGGGAGGCCATCGGCCGCGGCACGCTGTTCGCGGTTTCGCTGGTGATCGGTGCGAAGGGCGCGGACAAGGTCGGCGAAGCCGCCAAGCTGAGTCGCATGGCCGAGCTGAGCGCCGCGGCCGCTGAAGGCGGGGCGCGCACCGGTTCGGCCGTCAACGCCGCGACAGAACTGGGCAAGCTCTCAAAACTCGGCACCGCCGAGGAAGGTCTCGCCCGCTACGTCGCTCAGCAGTCGACACAGACCTACGGCGCCGCCGAGCGGATCATTCTGGGTGCCTACAAGCCGAATCCAGCGACCAACTTTCTCGGCTACATTGGCGAAGCCCAGGCGCACGGCGGAACCGTCTTCGATACCGGCAATGCCGTTTGGAACGCGCTCAAGCCAGCCGGCGCCGGCACCGAGGCGGGCTGGGCGGTCAACCGCCAGTTCCTACAATCGGCGCTCGAGCGCGGCGCCCCGATCGAATTGCGGGGCTCGACAGTCCAGGAAATCCTCAGTAACCCGGTCGCGGCGCGTTCTTTTAGAGGCATGGAGGTCGACTATCTGCAGCGTTACGCCTACGAGTACGGGTACAGCCAGGTTGGCGAGACGTGGGTCAAAACCGGGGCGTGGCGAGCTACGACGACGGGTCGCGCGGTCGGCGCCGCGATCGGCCCGGCAGGCGAAGTTGTGACGGCCACCACGCCATGACCGTGCTTCCTGACTGCGGCGACTGCACGCCCTTCGCTGAAAGTGCGCTGCGCGCCTATCAGCCACTGCTGACGCGGTACGGCTTCGAAGCGGTGGATTGCTCGTCCGACCGCGGCGGGCGCGAGTGTGCCCTGATGTACCGCAACGGCCAGGCAGCGCTCCTGTTCATCCTGGCCGATTCCGCTGAGGGAACGGGTATCAGCCAGAGTGACGCGGTGTTTCCTGACAACGGATGGTCCGGCGTGGATGGCGCGGACGGCTGGTACAGCGCGATCGGCTTGATCGAATACCTGAGCGGCAAAAAGTTGATGACGCGCAAGCTCATGGACCAGCTGATGCGCGGCCAGGTCGACTACTTCACGTGGGAGGCCGCGCTGATGCATGACTGGATCGAGCGCCTGATGGCCCTCTTCGCCCCCGGCCAGCCGCGGACCTGGCAGGACGATTTTGCAAAGTATGCCCGCACGCGGCACTACGGCTGAGGTGCACCAGATGCAAAGGTTCGAGTTTTCCACGCCGGAGCTCGCGCTCCTCGTCCAGCACATGACCGGGGGGGCCATGCCACTCGACGCCAACGCGGCCGCCGATCTGAGCACCACCGAAGCTGATCTCGAAGCGGCCGAACAACAGTTGAGCGAGCGCGGGCTGCTGGTGTCGGCGCCGCTTGAAGAAGAGGTGGGTGTCGCTTCAGACCTCGCCACACTGTTGAGCACGACGCTCTCGCCCGACATGCTGGGCGTGCTACGTGTCGACCGGGCGCCCGACCTGCGAGAGGTGAGCTACTTCAGCCTGACGTCAGACTGCATGGCGCACAATCGGGTGGGTGCCGACGGCCGCCATGTGTTCACCGAGTTCGACACGCTCGACGAGTTGCTGCAGGCGATGACGGCGACTGCCCATGGCACGCAGGAGATCGATGCACAGGCCGAACCCCTCGACAAGCTGTTGCCCGACAGCGACGCCGTGGCCGTCCTCATGTTGGTCTCGCGGCCAGCGGAGCCGGACGCGGCCGCCCAGGTCATCTCGTGGGTGGTCGCCCGCGGCGGCGTGTGGTTGACCGATCGGGTGGGCACCGACGGGGTGCCACTCGCCACCCCAATCGGTGCCGAAGCCTTGCGCGACCGACTCCGTCAGGCGCTGCAGGCAGCACCAACTGGTGGATTGATCCCGGCACGCAATGGAAGCATCTTGCATCAGGGGGGTGCGATATGAGTGACGTAATCCAGGTCCGGCCACAGGAATTAAAGGACCTCTGCCGGCGGCTCGAGGAGCAGATGCAGGCGATTTCGAACATCGAGCGCAACGTCGAGTCGATGTGCCAGCGGCTGAAATCCGGGTGGATCGGCCTCGGCTCGGAGACCTTCTTCGACACGATGGATCAGAAGATCCTGCCGGCGGTTGGGCGCCTGTCGGCGGCGTTCAACCTGGCAAGCATCACGATGGATACCGTCTCGCAGTCGATGTCGGAGGCCGATCGCGAAGGCGGACACCTGTTTTCTTCGGCCACCGAGGCCGCCCGCGCCGCCGCGGCACAGGGCCTGGGCGGATTTGGCCAGACTGGCCTGCTGGGCGGAACCAGCGGTGAAAGCGCGCTGGACCAGCGGCTGCGACAAGCGGGCTTCGGCGGTCTCGAAGACTTCCGCAATGCCATCTCGGGCCTGGGCGGCGCCGACGGTCTCGCGAACGGCCACACGGGTGGCCTTGGCAGCGCCGCCGGATTGGTGGCGGCGTCAAGCGCCAACGGCTACCACACCGCGGCGCTGGGTTCGTCAGCCGGTGGCGGCGGCGGCAGCGGTGGTGGTGGCGGCAGTGGTGGTGGTGGTGGTGGTGGCAGCCATTCCGCGGCGATGCATGCTGCCAGCATCGGCGGCACGAGCGGCCTGGGCAGCGGGAGTGGAGTCCAGGGGTTCGGCAGCTTGCTCGCGGGTGGCGGCGGCGGATTGGACGGGATGGGGCTCTCGCACACGACGTCGTTTCCGACGCACTCGACGCCTTCAGACCTGATGGTGCCGAAAGACTGGTTGTCCGGGGTGGACTCGGGCCAGGGGACTTCCGATGCATCATCCAGTGACGCGGCGGCGGCACCAACGGGCGGTGGGTCCGGCGGGGGCAGCGGTGGCGGTTCGGGCAGCGGATCCGGGGGCGGCAGCGGCGGCGGAGAGCCAGCGCCGACTCCGCCGCCGCCAACCGACATGGCCTCGGCACTGGGCGCATTGCACTATCAGGCGTTTGGCGGCACCGGCTTTGGCATCGGCGGCACCCCCACCGGCGCGGCCAAAGTGACCTACGGTCCGTCGGATGGGCTGGACGCGGGACCTGCCGCGAACCGGCAGGACTTCGGCGTGCCGATCGCGATCGCCGCCATCAGTCCTTTCGCGGTGCTGTTGGGTAAGGTCATCAAGAATCGAGGCGACAATGACGATAAGGACTGAAACCGAGGCGCCGCCGCAGCTCGTGTCGATCACCACGTCACTTGAAGAGGCCCTCGCGGTGCTCGCGACCCTCGAAGCCAACACCGTCATGGGCCTCGACACGGCGCCGTGGATGTCCCTGTCGGCGACCGAACGCGAACTGTCACTGAGCGTCGCACGGCGCGGCTTGACGGCACGCGGCCTGGCGCAGGTCGATGACCGTGGCCAGTTTCTGGTCCACCGCGCATTGTTGACGGCGGTTGGCATCTGCGCGTACCCGCGCCGAACCGCATTCATCGATCACTGGCCAACGTCGGATGTCGAGCCCTTGCGCGTCTTCATCCACCAGCATGGCTCGAATGCCGTCGTGCACGTGCCAGCCGGCCCCCTCCAGCACTTCCACCTGGTGGAATCTGAGGCCGAGCTCGCGAAGTTTCTGTCGGCGACGTATGGCTGGGGCCAGGCATCACCGGCCGGCGGCGGCGAGCTGCGTATGTCGCGCGATGAGTTCAGCCGCGCCTTCGAGGCCAGTGCCGGCGGCGATCGTGCAGCCGCCACCCGGATTCTGACGGCGACGAATCCCGCGGATGGCGTCTCGCGCTTTGTCGACACCCTGAGCGCGCGCCCGGGCGTGTCGATTTTCCAGACGATCACCCCGTCCGAGACACCCAGACCGGAGGCCGAGGAGACGTTCACCGTCCTCCAGAGCGGCTCGAATGGCTGGCTGGTCGTCCCGGTGTCGCCCGGCGCCAGCACGCCGCTCCGCGCCTCCGCGGCGTCGCCCGAGCGGCTGCGCGGCCGTCTGCGCGACGTACTATGGGCGGGGAGCTAGCGGGATTGACGATGGCCCATTCACGCCGGTTGCGTTTGTTGCTGGCATGCGTCGGCGTGGGGTGGCTGGTGGCTGCGACCGCGCCCGCCGTGGCCCAGCAACAGCCGCCGCCGCAGGGGCCGTTCCTCGAGATCTATCTCACCAACTTCGTGTTTGACGAAGGCACCAACTCCTACTCGGTGCTGGTCAGCATCACTGACGTGAGCCAGGTGAAGGAAATCGAGCCGCGCCTGCTCGATCTGTCGACCGGCGAGAACGTCAGGTTCGGACCGGCCAATATCCCGGTCGACAAGTCGCCCGTCTCGTTTTCGCTGCCGACCGATCAGTTGAAGCCAACGCGCAAGTATCGCCTGGCGTTGCGCGCGATCGACAGGCGCGCCGCCAATCAGTACGTCAGGCGTCAGAGCCAGAACGCCAACGATGATCCGCTGACCTTCGCCAGCCAGGAATTCACGTACACACCGTCCCAGGCGGCGCCGGTCACGTTCGAAATCGACGGGGTCAACGCCGATTTCGCGGCGCACAAGCTCAACTTTGCCATCCAGCACACCACCAGCGAACGCGGCCTGCGCTACGAGGTGGTCATCTCGAACAAGGCTGGCGCGGCGCTCGGTCAGATCGGTCCGGCTGATCTGGACCTCAAAGCGCGCGTTGTCAGCGGGCCGCTACCGCCGCCAATGGAGCAGGTGGACCAGCCCACGGATTACCACGCCACGATCAGACTGTTTTCACTCGACGACAACCTGGTTGCCGAGCAGATCAAGGACTTCACCCTGCCGCCACCACCCCAGCCGAGCATTACCCAGCGGCTGGCGACCGCGTTTGCCACGTTCCCGTGGCTGGGCTGGGGGCTCGGCGGGATCGGCGCGTTTCTGATCTTGAGTCTGGTGGTGTGGCGATTCCTGCCGCACCGCCGACGGCCGATGCCCAGGCCGCATAACCTGGCGCCGGTGCTCGTGGCCGCCGCGCCGCGGGCGGGCGCACTGCAGCCCGCGGCGGCCGTCTCGGCGCGGGCGGCGCTGCTGTTGCGTCGCAGCGCGGCGGAGCTTGCGGAATATACGCAAGCCGGTCCCGGACCGCGCCACGTGCTGAACACCGACGGGGCAACGATCGGCCGCTCGACCGATAACGAGATCGTGCTCGACGACCGGTATGTGTCGGGTCGCCAGGCGAGCATTCGCCGTGATGGCCAGCGGTTTGTTCTGTGGCCGGAGACGGATGCCAGTAATCCGACCAGATTGAATGGGGAGCCTCTCACGGCCGCGCAGGTGCTCAACAATGGCGATGAAATCGAGATGGGGAGAACACTCCTGGTGTTCGGTGAATAGGGTGCAGCGTGGCTGAAATCAAAATCGGCACCAAGTTCGGCGAGCAGGATCGCTACGAAATCGTCGAGTTGCTTGGTCGCGGCGGCATGGCCGACGTGTATCTCGCCCAGGACCAGACGCTCAATCGGCAAGTCGCGCTGAAGTTCATCGCCGAGCACATGACGCGGCAGCCCGAATTTGTGACCCGATTCCTGGCCGAGGCCCGCATCCTGGCGAGCTTGCAACACGCCAACATCGTGCAGGTCCACGATGTCGGCGAGCTCGAGGGTCGGCCGTTCCTCATGATGCAATACATTCAAGGACGTTCGCTGTTTGACTTGAAGACCGAAGGTCCGTGGCCGGCGGACCGGGTACTGGCGTGGTTGCGTGGGCTGGCGTCGGCGCTGGACTACGCGCACGATCGGAACGTGTTGCATCGCGACATCAAGAGCGCCAACATCATGATCTCGAAGAGTGACGACGTTGCGACGCTGACGGACTTCGGCGTGGCGGCCTTCGTCGCCGATGCGCTGATCACGTCCCACTCCACACCTCCGGATGGATCGCGTGGCACGCTCGCCTACGCCAGTCCGGAACAGATTGAAAATCAGGTCCCCGGGCGTCCCAGCGACATTCACAGCCTGGGCGTCGTGATCTATGAAGCGCTGGCTGGACGTCTGCCATTCGAAGCGAACGATGTGGCGGCACTTACCCACAAGATCCTCAACGAGCAACCACCGCCGTTGACGAGCATCAATCCACTCATTCCGGCTGGCGTGGCCGCGGCCGTCGAGCGGGCGTTGCGCAAAAAGCCCGAGGAGCGCTACGTTCGCGCCCAGGACTTCGCGACTCAGTTCGCCGCGGGCCTCAGGCAGAGTCCGCCGACGCAGGTGAACGGACTTGGCCGGGTGCCCTACACGACCCTCGCGACCAAGGACTCGCCGGCGCTCATCATCTATCTGCTCGACCTCAGCCGGTCGATGAACACGGCGTTCGGGGCGACGACGCGTGTGCAAGCCGTCAAGGACGCCCTGAACGACATCGCCCGCGAGATCGTTTCCCAATCGACCAAGGGCGGCATTGTCTCGCCCCGGTATCGTCTGGCCATACTCGGCTACAGTGACGGCGTCGTCGACCTGTTTACGGGCCAGCCGGTCGTCGTGGGCCAGACCGGCTCCGTCAAAAGTATCACGGAAATCGCGCTCAAGCGCCTCATCGCCGGGCTCAAAATTGAGATCGGCGACAACACCAACACCGCCGCCGGCCTGGAGGCGGTCGAGGCGATTCTCAAGCAGGAGTTGCCCAAGCTCGAGAAATGCCCGGCGCCGCTCGTCTGCCACCTCACCGACGGGATCTACACGACGAAAACCGCTGACCCTGAACCGGTGGCCAGGCGAATCAAAGACATGCGCGTGCCAGACGGCAACGTGCTGGTCGAAACGGTGTTCATGTCAGACTCGGTGTGGCCTTCACCGATTACCAACATTCACCAATGGCGGGGCATCGATCCATCGACCAAACTGGTCGATAAGTACGCCGAGAAACTGCGCAGCATGTCTTCGGTGCTGCCCGAGACCTGGCGCGTCGAACTGAACCGTCAAGCCTATCCACTCAACCCCAATTCCGTGATGCTGCTCCCGGGGACGAGCACCGACCTGGTTCGGCTGGCGTTTCAGATGTCGGGCCTCAGCGGCACGGCGCCGAGCCGGTAGACACCGATGTTGCAGAGTGACAGCCGCTATCGCGTCCGCCAGATCGAGGATCGGCCGCTCCGCGAAATCCAGAAAGACCGCCTGTATTGGCGGTATCTCTTCTACCGCTCCGCTGAAAGCTTCGCGAATCTCGAGCCGAGTCAGGACTATCTGACGTACCAGTACAACGACGACAGCTTCGTGTTCGCCGTGTGCGACGGTGTGGGTCAGTCGTTTTTCGGCGATCTGGCGTCGCGTCTGCTCGGCGAGGTGCTGAGCGGCTGGCTGTGCAGCCCGGACTTCGAGGCCAGCGTCTCCGAGGCGGACGTGCGCGTCCGCCTCGGGGAGCTGCTGCGGCAGGTCACGCAGCAAGCGACTGCCGAAGTGGCCGCGGTACAGGTGCCGGTCGGAACGCCGCAGATGGTGGAAGAGGTGCTCAACGACAAGCGCAAAAGCGGCAGCGAGAGCACCTTTGTCTGCGCCCGGGTCGATCTGCCCACACCCAACCTGCCCGAGGGCCGGCTGATCGCCGCGTGGATGGGTGATACGCGCCTGCGCGCCTGGGGCCCCTCGGGGGAACTCCGGGCACTCCTGCCAACCGAGACCTTCCAGACCGACGAGCGCTGGTCCAGCAAAAACGGCCCGGTGATGGGGGACCCGCACCTCCTGATCACGCCGCTCGGCGGCGCCGACGGTTCGCCGGCGGTCATCGGGTTGATGGCGTACACCGACGGTCTGGCCGGACTCGACCGGTTGGTTGACCCACCGACCAACGACGACCTGAAGAGCATGGCGACCGGGACGCGGCATGGCGGCCAGAGCGACGACATCGCCTTCATCGAAGTGCGATTCCAGACTCCGGTACCGACGCAGACTCCGGAGCCCGCCCAGACTCCGGTGGTCGAGAGTCGTCCGGCTGAGCACGCCGCCTCGAAGTCGAGTTCCCCGGCACTCACCGAGGTCGGCGCTCAGGCGAGTGCGCCTGTCGGTGAGGCGGACGAAGAGCCGCCAAACCTGCCGCCGCCGCTCCGCGAACGGCGCCGGCGGCAGCGCACGCCGCTGCATCGCGATCCGGTGGTGCTGGCATCGCTGGTCGGCATCGTCGTGGTCCTCGGGTATCTGCTCAGGTCCCTGGTATTTCCCGAGGTCAGCCTGCCGGGCGATCAGCCGGCTGGCTCGGCGCGGGCTGTCCCGGCCGGCACGCCAGTGCTGTTACTGTCGAGTCTGGACTGGCAACCTCAATTTAAGGGCATCCCGCCGACGATCCAGGCGGCGTACGACCACTACTGGGCGGTGACGCAGCAGGCGTTCCTTAGCCAGGATCCGGCACAACTCGCCGACGTGATGGTCGGCAGCGAGTTGACGCTCACTCGCGGCCTGGTCGTGGCACAGACCCATTCAGTCAAGTTAGGCGTCCAGCACAGTATGCGGGGAGCCGCAATGCGTGGCGATGAAATCGTGCTGACCGACGTTAATAAGATAGATGTCATCGACCAGCGCACGAATGTCGTTGCCCCGGACCAGCCCGTGCCATACGGCGTCTCGACGCGCCCCACGTATGTGTTGGTGAAGGTCGACAACACGTGGAAAGTCTCGTACGCCGAGTAGCGCACGCGTTTTGAGCGGGGCGGACCATGTCCTTTAACCCTGAACCAGGCGAGGTGCTCGACTTCGCCGACATGGTCTACCGCGTGGCCGAGCACCCGGCTGCGCCGGGCATGGCGCACGCCCTCAGGGGCCGCGCCGGGCACGTGTACCGACTGGACAGCGAGTCCGGCGATCAGTTTGCGTTGAAAGTCTTTGACATGCACACGCGCGATCCAGCGCACGTCGTTCTCGCCAGCCGACTGTCGTCACTGGCGAACGTGCCCGGTCTGGCCGCCTGTCGCCAGAAGGTCCTCAGCCCACGTCGCCACCGAAGCCTGCTGCAATCCGAGCCGGAACTGCTGTACGCGGTCATCATGCCCTGGATTCAGGGGCCGACCTGGGCCCAACTGGTGATCGAACAACATGAACTGGCGCCCGACGAGTCGCTGGATCTGGCCCGCGCGCTGACCGACGTGCTGCAAGGCCTCGAGGAGCGCGGGCTCGCGCACTGCGATGTCTCGGGATCGAACGTGCTGCTGCCGGGCCTGACCGAAACCTTTGGGGCCGGCAGTTTCGTCGAGCTGGTGGACGTCGACCAGTTCTATGGACGGATCCTCGATCGACCCGCCGAGTTGCCCGCGGGATCGCCCGGCTACGCCCACCGGACCGCGGCGCGGGGTCAGTGGGGGCCGCGCGCCGATCGGTTTGGGGGCGCCATCCTGATCGCCGAAATGCTCGGGTGGTGCAACCCGCAGATTTGCAAAACCACGACCGACGAGTCGTACTTCACACCAGCGGAGCTGCAGGATCCCAACTGCGAGCGGTTCGCGTTGTTGATGTCGGTCCTGCGGGTCCAATGGGGAACGGCGCTGGCGGACCTGTTCGATCGCGCGTGGCGTAGTCCCAGCCTGGATGAATGCCCATCCTTTGGCGAGTGGCTGCTCGCGCTGCCCAATGACGCTCGCACGCCGGTGGAGACGGGTGACGAATGGCTCGACCCCGAGACGATTCGCTCGCAAGCCGACGAGATGTACCACCGCTCGATGGACGCGCGGCGCATGCGCGACTGGGCGGGATCGCTGCGCTATCTGCAAGCGGTGATCTCCCTTCGCCCTGACTATCCGTTGACGGACACCGATCGGGATTTCCTCGACGAGTACGAACACCCGGCTGGCGGTCCGCCGACCGGGTTTTACAACCGGGTGCCGCCGCCGCCGGATCCCCCGCGTCGGCCTCGCCACGAGTCGCTACCCGAGCGGCTGCTGGGCGCACTGCAGCCGAAATTCATCGTGTACGCGACCGTGGTTGTCCTGATCCTGGTCCTGGCCGTGGCGTTGAACGCGTTCCTCAACCCACGCTCGATCTCGCCGCAGCGCGCCACGCCGCCCGTATTCGCCACAAGCGTGGCAACGCCGACCGTCAGCGGCACTCCGCGTGACACGTTCAACGTGGGGCCACCCGCCGACCCCAAGGTGCCATAAGAGCCCGCTAGCGTGTTGCTCAACCCGTGCGCAGTGAGTCGCGTTGAGATCCGGCGCCACGCCGTGATGCGGCCGCACCGAGCCGCTGTTACAGGGTCTTGACAGATGGCCGAGCCCGTACGAACATGTGCCGGCGTCCCAGCCCTGGCCTACTCTTGGCACAGGCTATGGGGCGTCGTATTCGATATGGCGGGCAACAGGGGTAGGGGCCGTGGTGCGAGGGAACTGTTGTTGCCCAGGGAGGCAAATACTATGACGCAGAGCGAGCGAAATCGCCGCATTCTCAGAATCGTGGTCGGTTTCGGCATGCTCTGCGCGTTGCTGAGCCCACTGCAAGTGTTTGGGCAGACTGCCACGCCATCACCGCAGGCGTCCGGCAAAGTCGCCCATTTGAGTATGCGCGTCATCAGTGACGCGACCGCGAAAAATATCGCGGGGGTCATTGTCGGCCAGGACGCGAACGGACAGGCGATCACCAACCTGGATCCAAAGAGTTTGCAAGCCACGCTCGACGGGCGCTCCGTCGAGCTGTCGCTGGTGCAGGGCCGACCGTCAATCGCGTTCGCGGCGGGCTTCTACCTTGATTCGGCAGCGACGCCCCAGGTCCGGGACGCGCTCGCCAATGCCCTCGCCGAGAACGTGAAGGGCATTGATCTCAATCGTGATTCATTCACGATTGTCAGTACCTCTGATCCCAAGCCGTGGGACCAGGCCGTGTTCACGAACTCGCCTGACGAGTTCACCAAGTCGCTGAATCAGGTCATTCAAGCCGACCCGAACGATGACATGGCGTCCCTGGAGCAGGTCTCGGGTGCGCTGCGCGCGCTCGCCGCCCAACAGAAGGACACGAAGGTGCTCCTGCTGTACACCAACCGGCCGCTTGTCAACGGGACATCGGTCAACTTTTCGCTGGGCACGGTACGCACCTTCGCGGTCGAAAGTGGGGTGCAGATCAACATCGTGGCGCTGCCGGGCGCGGGTGGCCAGGGTCCTGCCGAAGCGCTTGCCGAAGCGACGCCGGGTGGCCGCGTCGAGTACGTCTTCAACGCCACGAACCGCACCGATATCAGCAAGCGCGTCGGTCCGCTCCTGGCTCCGGCGTTTGGCGCGCGTCGATTCGAGCTCCCATCGCCGAATGAGGGCAGCCACACGCTGTCAGTTGCCGCGCCGGGGGTGCTGCCGGTGGCGGCCACCTTCGTCACCGCGGGTCGTTCGGTGCCCATCGTGTCTCTGGAGACGGCGAACGGGACGCTCAAGTCGGGCGGCGAAATCAAAGAGCCCACCTGGGTTCAGGCCCGGCCGGCTGAGAATCTGCCGATCGATGGCGTCGAGTGGAGCATCGATGGCAAGGTGACGCAGGTCACGACCGAGCCGTACGCCATCCTGCTCGATCCCGAAGCGCTCGGTGATGGCCAGCACGATCTGACCGCGCGGATCACCTCGCAGGGGCGTGCGGGTCCGTTCTTTGGCGCCACCATCTACGTTCCCGCGGACATCCTCCGCACGCTGCGCAACGCGGTGCGATCGTGGGGTCTGATCGCTGCCCTGTTGGCCGCCAACGTGCTGGTGCTCTACCTCTTCATTCGGTTCGGCCGGCTGTCAGGTGGCGGCGCGGGCACCACGACCGAATTCCCGCCCATGCTGCGGCTCACGCGGTCGCCCGACAGTCACACGTATCTGTCGCCCGACACGATCACCTTTCCCGCGAAAGGCAAGTTGCGGATCGGCTACCACCCGCCGTATATGGACGATACCGTCAACCACCGCGAGTTCTCCAAGCTGCCGTTTCAAGATATTCGCGGCGACGACGAGGCAGTCAGGGACCTCAGTCGCTACGTGGCGTGCATCTGGCGCGATCCGAAGACCAACGACTGCTACATCCAACTGGGTTGGCCAGGTGGCAAGGCCGACCGATCGACTCCAGGCGAGCCGATCGTGCCGAAGCCCCAGTCGCAGGTCACTCATTTCGGCAAGGTTCAGGATGCCACGACCAAGCCAGTCGTGCTGGCTCACATGGACGAAGTGCGCCTGGCTTCAGGCATCGTGTTCACCTTCAGTCAGGTCGGTTTGCGCGACAAGGCTACGCCTGAGAGCAAGAAGCTGAGCCCGTTCGAAGCGCGCGCTTCGGACGGACGCGCCAAATTTATACCCGTCAGCGATGCGCGCCGCCGCCAGGCCGCCAACAACCAGGAGTCGATGGCGGAGGAGGGCTGAGCGTGATCGACCAGGGGGCCGGCAACGATGAGCTGAATCAGCTCGCGGACCGCCTGCAAGCGCCCTGCATGCTTGGCGACTACCGGCTCGAAGGACGGATTCGCAAGACGTCCACCGCGCTCGTGTTCATCGCCGCTGGCGGCGTCTTCGGCAAGGACACCGAGGGCGTGCTCAAGCTGACCGGACAGACCTATGCGCCGGTGCTCGAGCGCGAGCTGGGTTTGCTGAACTGGTGCAGCGAAGTCGAGATCGAGGGTATCGTGCGGCCCACGCGCCCCCAGTTGGAGTGGCTCACCGTCGAAGGGACCGATGGCCGTCCGCCGATGTCGGTATCGGCCATGCTGATGCCGTTTCTGTCGGGCGGCGACCTGGTGCAATGGATTGGCGAACACGCGACGCGCACCGGCCGGCTCGGCGCGCACCTCGGCTTGCAGGTGGGCGAGCAGGTCGGTGGCGTCTTGCGCGACATGCTGCGCTTGCCCCGGCCACTGGTGCACCTCGACGTCAAGCCTCAAAACGTGCTCCTGCCATTTCCCGGTGCGCCGTTGACCGAGCTCACGCTGATCGACCTGGACGCGTCGGAGGAGCTCGATATACCACTGGAGGATTTTGCATCAGCGCCGCGAGAAATCGCCGAGCTCCTCCAGCGCGACGTGCACGGATTCGGCGAGCTGTTGTTTGTCCTGGCAACGGGCCGAGAACCACCGACCGACAGCACGCCAGATCCGCACACGGGCAACGCCGCGTTCGACCGGCTCGTGATCAAATGTCTGACGGCCGAGGCGGAGGTCGAAGAGGATTACGTGTGCCTCGCGGACAACCGCTTGTGGAAGGACCTGAATGACGCGCTCGACGTGGAGAAAACGCGCCCCAAGCCGGGTCTGCCAACCGGACGCATGCGCGTTCTGATGGATAAGCGGGCGCTTGCCGGGATCGGCGGGCTCCTGTTTGTCGGTCTGGTTGCCGCGATCGCCTCGAAGGTCTTTTTCGGGTGAGCACCGTGACCCGCCCGAGGTCAGAGGCGCCGCCTCCACCCGCCGCGATGAGCCGACTGCTGGGCATCGAGACGCCGTATGGCAAGCCAGTGACCTGGGCCGAAGTGGCCATGATCACGGACATCGGCACGACGCACGCGTGGAACGATGATCGCTGTCTTGTCGTGACGTTCAAGGACCTCGGTGAAACCACCTCGTCGCCCTGGCGTGAGTTCATGTTGTGCCTGGTCGCCGACGGCGCAACCAGCAGTTCCTTCGGCCCGCACGTCGATATCGTCGAAACCAGCAGCGGCGGCAGACACGCGGGCTGGCGCGCGAGCCAGGTGGCGCAGGGCGCGTTCGTTGTCGGGTTCATGAATAGCCAGCAACCGGACCCGCTCGACAAGCTGCGCGATGGCCTGCGGGCCGCCGATCGGACGATTCAGGACGCCAATGAAGGTTCGCTGCAAACCACCTTGACCGCTTTGTTCCTGTCAGCTGACGGCACGGCGCGAGCCGCGTCCATCGGCGACTCGGTCCTGGCGGTGCTGTCTCCGGAGCACGCTTCGAAGGGGTCGAAGAAGCCGAAGAAACTCGGCTACGAAGATAGCACGGCGGTTGGGTCCGGCCAGACCCGGTCGACCAACATCAATCAGGATCAGTTGATCGAAACGTGGTGGCCCAACAAAGAGGGCGGCAGTGCAGAGTCTCGAATCCAACGCGGCACGTATCTGGTGCTGATGAGCGACGGCATTTCGGACAACATGAAGATCCCTGCCATCGAGCAACTGTTGCGTCGACACCCGCTTGACCGGGTGACCGTCGGGCTGCCGAAACGCACACGTGAAAATCGCGAGCAGGATCAGAAGAAGTCCGGCGCATCGACCCGGCAAAATGAGCTCGGCCTGGACAACATGAGCGCAATCGTCGTGCGCTTCGATGGTGCGCGCGGCGCCAGTCGGCCGGCCACGGTGCCCCGACTTGAAGATGCGAGCCTGGTGTGCGCCATGGGTACCTATGGTGGTCCAGAGGCCGACTCCGGCGGTCAGTTTGGTCTGGTGTGCCTGGCCGGTCAGGAGAACGGCGCCACCGCGGCGCCGGAGTTCCTGCGGCAGTTTCTCGAGTCGGAGCATCGCCTTGACGTCCGGGCGCGCATCGAGCAAGCCTGGCGCGGCGCCAGGCCGAGTCGGAATCAGGCGCGTTTTTCGGCGCTGTACGCCGACGACCACGGCCTCAGCTTCACCTTCGCCAACGACCCGGCTCGCGGAGCCAGATAGATTTCGATGGACGAGAATATTCAGCCAATCACGGTTGGCGAGTCGGTAGTTCTTGGCTTCGGCGGCGACCCGGCGGCGTTGAGGGTGCGCATCACGCAGCGCAACGTCGCGCCCGCGCGTGAGACGGCGCTGCAAAAGTTCTTCTATACCCCGCGCATCTGGGCGTCGTCAGTCGCCAGCCTGGTGGTCGTGGTGCTGCTCGGCACCGCCTTCGCCAGCGGCACGATCCGCCCAGCTCCGCCCCCCTTGCCGACGCTGGCACCCGGTGCGCCGACGCCCACGCCCGATACGCGGGGGGTATTCTCGCTGGGGGGCATCCAGCTTGTCGGACTCCCGGCCGCGGCGACCGCGACGCCTCGCCCCGCCCCCCCCTCGAGCAATGAGACGGTCCAGCCGACACCTGGCATTGGTGAGCTGACCGTGTTCGATCCGACGCCAGTCGACGAACAGCCGACGCCGGTCACGGATGATGCCCCGCCGGTCGCGAGCGTGACGTGCAACCAGGTGATCCGGCTGGGGTGTCCAAACCCTCGACCTGTCGCCCCGCAGATAGCGGGGGTACAGGTCGCCGCGACGCCCACCCCGGCGAGCCTCGAGATCAGTGTAGGAGGTCCCGAAACAGAGCCGACTCCGGCGACCGCGGAGATACCAGGCGACGCGCAGCCACCGCCGACTCGCCAGGCGCAACAGTACGGGGGCGTTCAAATCGACAGCGGCCTGGCGGTCGGTCGCGAATTACCGAAGCCATCTGCACAGCCAGGCAGTGACGTTGACGAAGCCCTGCAGGCCGCGACCACCGCGGTCCGCAGTTTCGAGGAACAGCTTCAGGACGGAAGCGGGCCGAGCGATTTCGGCGGGAAGCCTTAGTCTGGCCGGAAACCGGTTCAGTAGAACTATCGAAACGGAACCAACTTGCGAATTGTCATCGTCACACACTATTGGGAGCCGCACGTCGGAGGCATTGAGGTCATTGCGGCGGAGCACGCCCAACGTTTGGTTCGGCGCGGCCACGAAGTCACCGTCGTCACCTCTCGTCTGACGGGGGATCCGGCCTTCGAGGAATCCGATGGCATCCGGATCCACAGGATTCGCGCGCTCAACCCGTTCGAGCGGCACGGGATTCCGTTCCCGTTGTTCTCCTGGCGTTTGCTTCCAATGGTCGCCGAGTTGATCCGTACCAGCGACGTCGTACTCGCACACAGCCACGCGTTCCTTGGCTCTGTGGCCGCCGTTCTGGCTGCCAAACGATACGGACGCCCGAGCGTGCTGCTGCAACACAACCCCTTCGTTCAGTTTCGCTTTCCGTGGAACGTCCTCGAGCTGACGGACGACTACCTGGTAGGTCGAAGGGTCGTACGCGCGGCGACGATCCTGGCTGCCGTCAGCAAACATACGCGCGACCATCTCAGCCGGTTGGCAGGTGACCGCCCGATTCACGTCCTTTACAATGGCGTTGATACTCTCCGGTTTCGGCCCCCAGGGAACGTCACGGAGCGCCTGGAAATCCGGCGCCGATTTGGAATACCGGAATCGGCGTTCATCGCTTTGACGATTCGGCGACTGGTCTTCAGGAACGGCGTAGCCACACTGGTGAAGGCCGCCTCGCGTCTTCCGCAATCACCGGACACACGCGTAGTCATCGGCGGAGTCGGGCCCGAAGAAGCACACCTTCGGAGGCTTATCGAAACTGAACGAATCGGCAATGTTCAACTCATCGGTTCGATCTCAGACGCGGACCTTGCCGACTACTATCGAGCTGCGGACGCCTTCGTGCTCCCCACGCTCACGGGTGAGGGATTCAGTAATTCGCTCATGGAGGCGTTGGCTAGCGGCTTGCCAATCATTGCGACGCGGGTCGGCTCGCCGGAGGAAGTTGTTGAGCCTGGTGAAAACGGAATGCTCATTCATCCGAACGACGAGCAAGCCATGGCGGATGCCATCGTCGCGCTGCGCGATGAGCCGGCCCGCGCTCGGGTGATGTCGACACGTGCCCGGGCGACGGCAGAGCGATTCAATTGGGAAACGCGAGTTGACAGCCTCGAAGGACTGTTGCGACAGGCTTGTGACGGTGGGGCGGGTGCGCGACCACTTTGGCACCCAGGGTTGCCAGCCACACGGCCCGCCGCCATGGCCGGCAGGCTCGACGCAGATGTGAGTCGGTCGTGATGACTACAGCAGCGCGTGCCTTCAATGGCTCACGGGTACTGGTGACGGGTGGCGCCGGATTCATCGGTTCGCACCTCGTCGAGCTGCTGGCTGCGTCGGGAGCAACCGTTACCGTGTTCGACAACCTGCGCTCGGGATCCCTTCGTAACCTCGTGCGTACGCAAGTAGACTCAGGTGCAGTGCGCTTCTGGCAGGGGGACCTTCGAGATGCGCCGGAATTGACCCGCGCGGTTGACGGCAACGAAGTCGTCTTCCACCTGGGTGCCAATGCGAGCGTTCCGGAATCGGTCGAAGATCCCGATTACGACTTTGAAACGAACGCCGTCGGCAGCCAGCAGCTCTATTCCGCGTGTATCGCGGCGAGGGTCAAACGTGTTGTCTTTACGTCGACCGCAGCCGTTTATGGTCGGCCGGTGTATGCGCCCATAGATGAGGACCACCCGCTGGATCCGGTGTCCCCCTATGGTGCCAGTAAACTTGCCGCGGAGCGACTTGGATTCACCTACCAGCGCGTGTACGGGCTTCCATTCGTGGGCATTCGGCTCTTCAACGTATACGGCGAGCGCCAACGCAAATACGTCATGTACGATCTCCTGCGCAAAATCCAGATCGACCCCAAGGGCACCCTCGAGCTACTGGGCGATGGCCAACAAACTCGAGCGTTCTGCTACGTCCGCGACGCTTGTGAGGGATTACTCCTGGCCGCGGCACATCCGCGCGCAATCGGGGAAGTCTTTAACCTCGGTGGAGCTGAACCCATGACCGTCGCTCAACTGGCAAACGTGATGCTGCGCCTGCTCGGATTTCGGGATCAGCGAAGCCTGACATTTAGCGGCCACAGTTGGAAGGGCGACATCGAGCAGATGATTCCTGATACCCAGAAGATTCATGCATGGCTGGGATTCAAGCCCTTGACGTCACTCGAGGACGGCCTGCGGCGGCTGCTGGCCGAAGTGCGCGAATCGGACACGGCGATGGCTCTGGTGGGGGGGGCGTAGTCATATGTCGCACGAGCAAGGTCAACCAGTCGCCATCACGGTCGTCGTACCATGCTTGAACGAAGAGCGTGCGATCGGATCGGTCGTGGTTCAGGCTGCAAGGGGAATTGCCGCGGCGGGGCTGGAGGGCCAGGTTCTCGTCGTCGACAATGGCAGTACTGATGCTTCCGTACAACAGGCGCTCGCGGCAGGCGCCGAGGTAATCCACGAGCCGAAGAAGGGGTACGGGAACGCGGTTCGGCGTGGAATCGCCGATGCAGCGGGCCAGTACATTGTCATGGCTGACGGTGATGGCACATACCCTGTCAACCAGCTCAAACCGTTCGTCGACCGATTGAATGATGGATGTGACCTCGTTCTCGGCAACCGCTTCGGCGGAATTCAACCCGGCTCCATGACGTGGTCCCACCGTTACGTCGGCACGCCGATCCTGAGCTTGCTGATACGACTCATCACGAGATCCCCGGTCATTGACTCCCAATCCGGAATGCGCGCTTTCCGGGCAAGTGCAGTTCGGTCACTGGACCTTCGTTCACCCGGCATGGAGTTCGCTTCAGAGATGCTGTTGCGAGCTGCGCAGGACGGCTTGCGCATCTCAGAGGTCGATATCAGCTTCGCGTCGCGCGTAGGCGAAAGCAAGTTGCAAACGGTGCCGGACGGTTGGCGGCATTTGCGGTACCTCCTGGCAATGAGCCCTGACTATGTTTTTGTGGCGCCTGGGCTGCTGCTGCTCGCGGCGGCACTGGTGTTCATGGTTATCGGCAATCTTTATCCAGCGGGTTTGGACCTGGGTTCACGTCAGTGGCAACCGCGATTCGCCGCACTGATTACCGGTGCCCTCGGTGCGCAACTGCTCTGGTTCGGCTTTCTGGCCAAGATTTTCTTGAGCACAACTCTGCTGAGGCGGCAGGGCTGGGTTGTCGACCGTTTGACGCAGGCATTCACGCTCGAAAGGGCGCTTGCGGTTGCAACGGCGCTACTCTTGGCGGGTGGACTCATAGAAGTAGCGATCGGCCTGACGCAACTCGGCGCCGCCGAGCCATTGCCCGGCCTCGATCTAGGCCTGCTGGGCGCATTCTTCCTGATCGTAGGTGGACAGTCCTTCTTCGGCTCCTTCCTGGCCTTCGCCATTACCTCCGAGTACGTCACTGTGCGACGCCCGAGCCCAGCCCTGGCATCAGGGGTCACGCATGAGCTTCCCGTCGGCTCCGTGCCGAACATCTGATCCGAGAAGATGCACGGCGAATGAGCACGTTCCAGTTAGCCGGGTCCCGGGCTTGGACGTGGCAAGTCGTGCTCGCCGGTGTATACGCGCTCGTCTCCTTTACGGTGCTGGTAGTCGCAGTCCCGGTGCTGCTCGGTCCAGGCATTGCGATTACCGGCGGAGATGCCGGGAACTGGCTCGCGATCGGGCAGGAATTGATGGGTGCACATGTGAAGGCCGCATCCGTCATCTATCCGCCCATGGTGCCGGGCACGATCCAGATCGCGCAATTCATTCTCGATCCAGTAGTCGCTGCAAGGGTCGTCGGCGTCGCCTCTTTGTCAATCGCGGGCGCCGGGTTTGTCTTTGCATTCAGGGCGCTGCTCGGAGCTCGCCTGACGATCATTGGTGCGATCGCCTTCACCTTATGCGGGTGGCTCAGCGAGACTTTCGTTTTCGGCGGGTACCCGCAGATTGTCGGCACCGGAACAACTCTGGCGGGGGTCGCGGCCCTTGTCGGAGGTCTACTCACAAATCGGACGCGACTGCTCCTGCTCGCCGCAGGTGCTTTTGCTGCAACCGTTGCAGCCAGCTATACCGCGATCGTCTACACCACGACTATCTACGGCGTCGCATTCATACTCGTGTGTCTGTTCCATCGTCATTGGCGACAGACTTTACGTAACGGCGCGCTAACCGCGGTTGCAATTGCGGTCAGTTCCTCTCCGTTCGTACCCATTTACTGGCAATTCGCACAAATTTCGTCGCCGTACCTTGATCCTAACCCTACGCTGGCCACAGCGGTCGATCAATACCTGTTCGCCGTAAGCGACGCTCCACTCCTGTGGAGTTTGATGTACGTGCTCGCCACGTACGCGCCGATTCCCCTTTGGCGTTCCGGCAGGAAGCAATTCGCGTTGACGTTGGTGTCGATCCAGGTCGGTAGTATCGTTGCTTTCCTGGTCATGCACTTCGTGCCGCGCATGCTTTTGCCATTGAATGCCTGGGGAATCGTGGGGTGCCTGGTCTTGATTAAGACGTGGGTTGGACGCCTGACCCCGGATGCGCCGGTTCTGCGTCAGGTCGCCACCATGGTTGTCGCTGGTGCATTGTGTTTGGTTATCGCGGACGTCGGTGTGGCACGGTTCAAATCGGCGGCAGCCTGGTACGGATCGATGACTCACGATGAAATCGTTGCCATGGAGTGGCTCAAGGCCAATTCTTCTCCCGGGACCCTAACCGCCACCTCGCCGACACGTGACGGCTTTCAATTGGCCTGGTGGGTCGAAGGATTGGCGCAGCGTCGGTCCTACGCCACGGCGGACTTCAGGTTCCTGAACGTTGCGCAAGAGCGCCGCGACGCAACCGTTGCTCGCGAGATTTTTGCTACCGAGAAACCCGAGGACGCCGCTAGTCTCGCAGCCCTCTACGGAGTCCAATACCTGATCATCGACCGCAAAGCCCAGTTGGGAGCCTGGCCGGCGTGGCTGTCACGCGACAGCGACGAGAACGCACTCGATCAGGTCTTTGTCAACTCCGCCGTGCGAGTACTTCGCATATCCGACACCTTGTTCAAGCCGAGGCGCGTCGCAATCGCCGAGGTCTATAGACAACTACTCGGGCATGCGCCCGACTACTCCGTGCTGGTGAAATTTGACGAATCTGGGGCCGATTTGTCGACGGTGGTGGGCCAGGTATTCTGTTCGCCAGAGTCCGTACAACTCCATGAGGAACGACGTGACCCATGCGACAGGATCGGTCAGCGCGGGGGAGCACCAGCCGGCATATGAGTTCGTCGCCAACTTCGAACCTGGCAACTCGTGGCCAGGCAGGACAGAAGGAGGAGTTGTTGTGAGCGTGCGAATGTCCTCTGGGCGTGATCTTCGCTAGATGTGTGTTTCTCGGGTGGTTCTGTCTGATGGTGGTGCAACGCAAACCACGTGGTAGGCTGTTGCGGCGACACCTCTTGCGGGGAGGTCCTTTGCTTGTCATGACGCATAGATTCGCTTGTCGCTTGCGATCGATTGGTACGTGTGTCGGCGTGTTACTTTTGGCGGGATGCTCGAGCACGCCGCCGGCGCCGGTGCCAACTGCAGTTCCGGCTGTATCCGCAGCCGCGAGTGCGAGTGTGCCAGCCGCCGGGGCCCCCGCGCCGTCCCAGGTCCCGGGTGCGCAGACAGTGCCGGCTGCTGCTGCAGCCCCCGCTGCGGCCGCACCCGGTGCCGCTGGCGCTGTCCAGGTCGCGCCTTTGGATCAGACCGCTAACGCGTGTGGTCCAAGCCGGAGCGTGAACGAGCAAGCTGCTGGGTCGACGCCGGAAACCGACTGGGCGCTGCCAAATGGCTGGTTCTTTACCCAGGCCAGGACATCCACCGACGCTGATCAGGGCTATTCGATCGTCGACGACGCTGATGCTCAAATGTGGTCGGAGTTTCAGCGGTTAGGCGGCTGGCGCGCGCTCGGGTTCCCCGCGAGTCGTCGGTTCAAATGGCATGGGGCGCTGTCGCAGGCAACTCAGCGGGCGGTTCTCCAGTGGTCGCCCGTGACAGGTCAGGTGGAGTTCGCCAATGTGCTCGACCTGATGCACGACGAAAATCGCGACGATGACCTGCGCGCCGACAAGCAGATCCCGCCGCCGCAGGAAGTCGACGATGCCGGCCTGCCCTACGAGGTCATCGCCGCGCGCCGCCTGGCCTGGCTGGATGCGAGGCCGGCGATAAAAGCCAAGTACTGCGGCGCCCCCGGCGGCGCGGATCCAATTCAGCTCTGGGGCCTGCCGACGTCGAAAGCGGTCAACATGAGCGACGTTGGCGAGGTGTACGTGCTGCGCACCCAGCGCGCCGCATTCCAGGAATGGGTCAACGGTGCTGACTGGGCGGCTCCCGGCGAAGTCACTGTCGTCCTGGGCGGCGACCTGGCGAAGGAATTCAGCCTGCTGCCGGCTGAGGCATTGACGCCCGAACCCGCGCCCGCGCATTCGTGAGAACCGCGCATCGTTTGACCCGATTGTGCCGCCCACCCACTTGCGCCCGCATCGCGGCTCCCGCATGATGCGCTCTCGGGGAACATACTTCCCGGCTGAGGTGACATACGCGCGCACAAGAGGCAACATCGGTGCGGGTGGGCACTGACGAAGACCGCGCCACGTTGCGGGGGAGCCGGATGGCCGATCAGCAGCTGTACCCCGAGGGGCTGCGTCCCAGGGTCCTCATCAACTGGGAAACGTTCGAGCGCCGCGGCATCCCCCCTGGCTGGCGCAGCGCCTTCACCAGCGACGTCATCAATGCCTATACGCGCTGGTCAAATGTCGCCGGCGTCGACTTGCGATTCCAGTTCACTGGCTACACCAGCAAAACCTACGCATCCGCTGGCGAAGTGCTGATCTACATGGACGACCGGCATCCTTCCGAGCCGCGCCTGACGTCCACGGTCGGCGAATACAACCAGCTCGAAATCATCTTCCACCGCATGAGTGGCGAGGACCTGTCGCCGTGGAACTTCGTGCCGTACAACGGCGGTCCCGACGAATGCGACATGCAAGCCATCCTCATGCACGAGTTTGGCCACTGTCTGGGTCTCGACCATACCCCGCAAGCTGGCCAGACCCTGCACAACGAATACGACTACCACACCTACCGTTTCGGTCCGTTCGACAACGACATCGCGCGCGCGCGTCACGTCTATCCAGACTTCACCCGCAATCGACTCCGCCAGCTGCGGTCGACCGACGGCGGTGTGACCTGGTCGCCGGCCAGCAACGACCTGACGACGTACAACCATATCCACGCGCGCACGAACCTGTCGCCGGGCGTCGCGGCGCTGCCACCGGTCGGCATGTATCTGGTGGGCTGGACGCTGGTGAATGGGTCCCCGACCTGGCTGCGGGGCGATGGTGGGAACTTCCTGATGCGCAACTGGCAGTTCTATGGCGGCGAGCACTCCATCTACGGGCCCGGGCTCGCATCAGACGGCAAGAGCATGGTGATGGCCGTCTGGGTCCAGAACGACGACCGGGGCACCATCAAAGTGCTCCGCTCGCGTGACAACGGTTTCCGCTGGCAGCGGGTGGCCGCGCCGGAGGACGCCCACACCTACGGCACACCCGGTCTCAGCTCAACGATCGTCGACGGGACAACGGTCTGGATCCTCGCCTGGTCGAGTTTCGACCGCGGGAGTCAGGATTGCAACGGGTGCATCCGCGTCAGCCTCTCGAATGACCATGGCGAGAGCTGGACTCTGCCGGCGATCATCGATCCGGACTACAAGGCGCTGTCCGGCGTGAGCGTGGCCGGCGACTTCGACAACCACGTGCTGATTTCGTTCGCCTGGGCGCCGCATACGCCGCATGGGCTGAACCGGATTCGCACCTTTGTGTGCGCGGTGATCGACGGCCACATCGAAAAGATCGACCAGATCCAGGGTGATGAGCTGACGCGCATCCAGCCGTCGCTGACGTACGACGAAACGGCCCGGAAATTTATCCTGGCCTGGCGCGACCAGAACTTCCACACCTCGTTGAGCACCGCGCGCATGGCACCGGACGCGCGGCTCTGGGCCGACCACGTCCGGTTGGATGCCTCGAGCAATACCGCGCCCAGCCTGGCGTCGATGCAGGCGATGGGCGAAACCGTGCTGTGGTACGCATCTGAATGACAACGGAGGCGCGACGATTGACCACTTTTTCTCACAAACAACGTTCGTTGGAGGCGCGCGCGCTGGCGGCGAGCCTGGTCGTGGTCGGAACCGTGGAAGAGGGTCCGCTCTCGCAGCTGGATTATGGAACCGAACCGCCCCAGGTCCACTCCCAGTTTCGCGTCACGGTGGAGGACACCCTGTCGGGTCGGGCGCCGGGCCCTGAGGTGACGGTGCGCGTGATCGGTGGACAGGTGGACGGCTACAACACGCAGTGGAGCTCGGTCATGCGGGCGGGCGATCGGCTGTTGTTGTTCTTGACGCCGTATTTCGCCGCGGAGCGGCACGAAGGGGCCTTCGTGCCCTACTTCCGGAGCTGCTTTCCCGTGTCGTCTGACGGCGTGGTGGAGCTCGATGCGCAGGGCCTCCGCGATACGTACGCGCCAGCCGATGAGCGACCTGAGACCATCAATGTCGAAGCCATTCGGTCGTTTGTGCACGCGGCCCTCCAGAAGCGCGATGAGGCGAATGCGCGACTGCCCGAACGCGAAGCGATGGACCAGCCGATCCCAGCCGACGCAGACCCGGCCACGCCAGTCGAGCCAGGCGGCGCTCGCTGGGCGACCCTCGACGACAGTGGGCAGGCGGTGCCCCGCGGCCGCTAGATAGTCAGTCGGGCGGTGGGATGAGACGATAGACCAGACGCCAGAGCGTGTCGTGCTGCTCCCAGGCGGGCGGACCCGAAGAGAGCGCCATGCGGGCCGCGCGGCGGGTCTCGCGCTCCTCCGTGGCGGCGACGTCGGCCTCATAGATGGCGCAGAAGCGCGGGCAGCCTGGCTCCGGATGCGCGTACGCGCGATAGAGCTCCCAGCGGGTGGCGCGGGCGTAGCCGCCCCCGGCCATGACTTCGGGCAGGTGGGTCTCGGTGTAAAACGCGTTGAACTCAGCCAGGCCGGTCGCGTCGGTGTCGGGCGGAACGTTCATGCCGACCATGAAGACCGATGCTGGCGGCTGAGCGCTGGATCCGGCGACGGCCACCTGGCGCCAGAGCATGCGCCACACGGTCTTCGCTCGCCGGCGGGCCGCTGGCCACGGCGAATACCGCTGACGATGCAGCCAGGGGCGTTCGTTGTCTTTGATGTACCGCTCCGCCGCGGCCTCGTCCGTCATCTCGTACGCGGCCAGCCAACGCGGACCACGGTGCACCCCGCCGCGCGGGTCGGGGTCGAGGAGCTCATACCGGCTGACACTGACGAAGCCAGGGTGGGCGGCAATCACTTCGTGAACGTGGATCGTGCTGTAGAAACGGTTGAACTCGGCCAACGCCGCCGGCGTGGTTCGAGGGTCGGTGTCCATCCCGACCCAGTACATGAACGGGTTGCGGAGAACTCCAGCTGGGGTCATGCCGCTCCTTCGTACGCTGATGACATCGAGAGGAGGCGCTGCAGCACGTCCCGCAGGGCGCGCTGATCGGCCTCGGACAGCCCGGCGACGGCGGGTGGGGCTGAATACAAGCGCGCGAACAGGCGCTCGCGCAACCGGGCGCCGAGCGCGGTCAGGGCCAGGCCTTTGATGCGCCGGTCATTCGGATCGGCGCGGCGTTCGACCAGGCCGCGCGCTTCGAGGCGGTCGATCAGGCCGGTGACGTTTGACGGATCGGACTTGAGCCGCGCCGCCAGCTCGCGCATGGAGATGGGCGGTTCGACGTCGAGCTCGTGCAGCGCCCGTGCGTGCACCGGCGCCAGGTCGAGCTCGGCCACGACGGTGGCAAAATGGGCGTGGACGCGCTCGAAGGTCAGCTGCAAGAGCAGCGCCCAGGCCTGATCGGCGAGCGAGACCGAGCCCGCCAGGCGTGCGCCTCTGCAACAGTCCACGGTGCAGATGATAGTCTACACCGTAAATAGTTATGAATACAAACTATGGTGCTAGACTAAGGTCAGCCTTCACCACGATGGCTGAGGAGCGCGTTGACGTGCCACTTACTTCACCTGCTGAAATTTCTGAAATCCTGCTACCCCTGCTGCCGCTGGATGACCGCGTCATCCTGCCGCACATGACGGTCCCGGTTGCCATCGACTCCGAAAGTGCCCGCGCCGCCGTCCTCGCCGCGCGCCAGACCGATGGCCTGGTCGTGCTCATCCCCCGCATCGACGGCCACTACGCCCGACTTGGGACGATCGCCCACATCGAGGAATCCGGCCGACTGCCGGATGGGCGTCAGGCGGCGGTCTTCCGCGGCCAGCACCGGGGCGTGCTGAACAGCGCCGCGGTCGAGCGCGAGGGCGCGCTGTGGGTGACCGTGGAGCCGGCGCCGGACCCTGACCTGGGCGCGCTCCCAGCTGCCGCCCTGGACCTGGCCAGAGAATACCGAGCAGTGCTCGAGAACTTGCTGGATCTGCGGGGCGCCGCGGCGATTGCACAGATGCTGCGGGGCATCGAGCACCCGGGCCAGCTCGCCGACATGTCGGGCTACTCGTCCGATCTGCAGCTCCACCAGCACGTCGAAATTCTCGAAGAGCGCGACGTCGTCGCGCGCCTGGAAAAACTCATTGGCTGGAGCCGCGAGATCCTCGCCGAAGCGTCCTTGAAGGACAAAATCCGGGTGGAAGTCAACGAAGGCCTGGAAAAACGGCAGCGCGAGTTTTACCTGCGCCAGCAGTTGGCGGCGATCAAAAAAGAGCTCGGCGAGACCGACGGCGATGCGCTCTCAGACTATCGCCAGAAGGTCACCGAGACGCCCTTCCCCGACGAGGTCCGCAAAGAGGTCGAGCGTGAGCTGGACCGCCTCGAGCGCACCAGCGAGCAGAACCCCGAGCAGGGCTGGATCCGCAACTACCTGGACTGGATGCTCGAGCTGCCGTGGGGCAAGAAGTCTGAGGACCGGTTCGACGTGGCCGAGGCGCGGAGCATCCTCGACGCGGACCACACCGGTCTGGACGACGTCAAAGACCGAATCGTTGAGTTCCTGGCCATCAAGAAGCGACGGGCGGGCCGACACCTGCAGCCGGTAGGTGGCCGCGGCTCGGGCGCGATCATTACCCTGGTTGGCCCCCCAGGCGTTGGCAAGACATCGTTGGGGGAGTCGGTCGCGCGCGCCCTGGGGCGCAATTTCGCGCGCGTGTCGCTGGGTGGGATCCACGACGAAGCGGAGATCCGCGGCCACCGGCGGACGTACATCGGCGCGTTGCCGGGTCGGATCGCGCGTGCCCTCAAGGAAGCCGGCACGATGAATCCGGTCATCATGCTGGACGAGATCGACAAGGTCGGCAGCGACTGGCGCGGTGATCCATCTTCGGCACTGCTCGAGGTGCTCGATCCGGCTCAGAACCACACGTTCCGGGATCACTACCTGGAGGTGGACCTGGACCTGTCGGATGTGCTGTTCATTCCGACCGCCAACATCGTCGACACGATTCCGGGGCCGCTGCTGGATCGTATGGAAATCGTCCAGCTCGACGGCTACACGCTTCGGGAAAAGCTTGTCATCGCCCGCGATCACCTCGTACGCCGTCAACTGGAGCGCAACGGCCTGGATGCCTCAGAGGTCGTGTTCAGCGACGACGCGCTGCTGGCGATCGTCGAAGGCCACACGCGTGAGGCCGGAGTGCGCGGTCTGGAACGCCAGATCGGCAAGTTGCTGCGCAAGGTGGCAACTGGCGCCGACACTGGCGGACTCGCGATGCCAGCCATCATCGGGACCGACGAGGTCAGAAAATATCTCGGCCGGCCGCGCTTCCAGTCGGAGGTGGCGGAGCGAACCGACACGCCCGGTATTGCCACCGGGCTGGCGGTCACTGGCATTGGCGGCGACGTGCTGTTCATCGAAGCGGCGCACATGGCCGGCGATCACGGGCTGACGCTCACGGGCCAGCTCGGGGACGTGATGAAGGAGTCGGTGCAGATCGCGCTGTCGTACGTGCGGTCGCACGCCGAGAGCCTCGGCATCGATCCCGCGGCGTTCCAAGATCGACAGTTCCACGTGCACGTCCCGGCCGGGGCCGTGCCGAAGGATGGCCCGTCCGCGGGCATCACGATGGTCACCGCGCTCGCCAGTCTGCTCACCGAACGGCCCGTCCGCGGGCAGCTCGGCATGACGGGCGAGGTCACGCTGCAGGGCAAGGTGCTTCCGATCGGCGGTGTCAAGCAGAAGCTGTTGGCCGCCCACCGCGCGGGGCTGACGGAGGTCATCCTGCCGCGGCGGAACGAGCCGGACCTGGACGATGTTCCGGAGTCGGTCCGGGCTGAGATCGAGATCCACCTGGTCAGCACCGTGGCAGAAGTACTTTCGCTGGCGCTCTCACCCGTCGCGGTGGCGGACGAGCAGCGCCACGCGGCCTGAAAATCGCGGCTGAGCAGCCGACCACAGCAGCTGCGCCAGGCCGGTGCCCTTGCTGGCGAAGGTGTCTGAGTAGAGCGTCGCGGTCGGATCGATCTGCGCGAACGGCAACAACGCCTTCTCGGCAGCCTGCATGACCTGTGGATACTCGGGCGCGGTCGGGATGTACAGCGCGTTGGGCGGCTGGGTGATGTACTGCCACGGAATGAGCGTGTCGGCTTTGCCGTGCTGAGTCAGAATCGGATTGCCTCTGGGATCGGGCGTGTAGTCGACGTCCTTGACGCCGTAGCGCATGGGCGCGACGACGCCCGCCAGCAAGCCACCTGAGGCGGTCCGCTCGAAAGCGCGCTGACTGAGGCCCGCCTCCGGGAGCCGCATAGAGCGCGCCTCCGCGGGGGAGGTGAGCGTCGCATCCCGTGGCTGTGTAGTCTGCACCGACGTGGGCGCCCTGGGGGCGAGCGTCGCCTGCAGCTGCGCAGCGTGCGCTGTCGCCGGGAACCTGCACAGCGGCGCGTCCAGGGAGAGCGAGCGAAGCGATGCGGGCGGTTTGACTTCCACGTTACTGGCTCCGCAGGACGATTGGCCTGGTCGCGTTCTTGCCGATCTCGCGGCCGATCGTGATCGACGGACACACCGTCGATACGCCGCCGTTGTTGGCTCCGGCGACGACCAGGAGAATCCACTCCGGCGAAGACGTCACCCGGATGAAGGCATCTTCTGGCTCGGCCTCGATATCCGGATGAAGTTTGCCGTAGCGGCGTAGCTCGCGCTTGGTCTTGCCGAAGTTCTCCCACAAGAACTGTTTGACGTCTTGTTTCGACCAGCCCTGGCGCGCGATGAGCTGGGCGTGCTCCGGGCCCATGACGACGACCGCGCCGTGGAGCATCCGCGCGTCGGTGACCTGGGTGATCATCCCGCCGTAGGACATGGTGTCGGCGATGGTCATCAGGATCTCTTCGGGCACTTGCGTGGAGCGGTGCTCCACATACACATCACTCCGGATCATCTGGACCGTGACGGTACTCGCGTCAGCCGCGTAGCCACGTTCGACGTGTAGGGGTTCCCAGGGGCTGTCCTCTTCGTTCTCGGCGATGCAGCAGGCGTACTTGGCCGAGGTGCCCTGGGTGCTCTGGTCGAACTCGTGCGGGCGAATGCCGAGCACGTTCATGATGATCAGCCGCAGCGCGCGACCGATCGTCGCGTTGGCGCGATCGCCTGGACCAAAGACGTTGCCAGTGCTGTTGAAACCCAGCGTGTTGCGCACCGGCCCGTTGACGATGACGATCTCGGCC
Organism: Chloroflexota bacterium; assembly: GCA_035309865.1. Lineage (GTDB taxonomy): Bacteria > Chloroflexota > UBA6077 > UBA6077 > CF-72 > CF-72. Next base: position 30,271 of record DATGER010000224.1, on the reverse strand, counting down.
TGCCCGGTGGTGCTCTGCATGAGGTTGGTGCGCGCGGTGCCGCCACTTTCGAACGCGTCCATGATGGCGAGCAGGACCGGGAAGTATTCCGGGCGGCAGCCAGCCATCACCGCGTTGATCGCCGCCTGGCGAATATTGCAGGTCCGGTCGAGGTGATCCTGCGCCATCAGGACCTCGTCCGGGTTGCGCGTGGTATAGGCCAGGAACTCGTCGACGAATTCCTGAATGGGCGGCACGACCGGCAGGCCGTCTGTCCAGCCGCGCGCGTAGCAGAATTCAATGAGCTCGCGTGCGCCAAGTGCTGCCTCGGCGGCAACGAACTCACGCGTGACGGTAACCATCCGCTGCTCCCGCGGGCTCGCGTCCGTCTTCCTCGAGTCCGAGGATCGACAGCACCTCGGGCAGTGCTTCGCGCGCGCGGGCGCGGATCTGCTCTGGATCGAGGCTGCTGATCGGATGCGTCATGACGGCATAGCGAAAGTCGGTGAAGCCCTGGACTCGCGCCATCGCGTCACCGGGCCGCCTGAAGGTATCTGTCAGGATCGTCGCGGTTTGCAGTCCCTTGCGTTCGAACATCGTCCCGTCGGCCACACTGGCCGCACTACACGACCCTCAATCGCCGACACCAGTGAGGACCACGTCCGCGTGCTGGACGACCTCGTCGATGAGCTCGTCTGGAGCGGGCTTGGAGAAGGTGGGCTTGCTGCGCATGAAGACCGACCGAACGGCGTACTTCTCTTTGAGCAGATCGCCGATGGCGAGCAGCACCGCGTCCGCGTTGAGCTTCGAGTTCCCGAGCAGACCGAGTCGGACGCCGTCGAGCGACTTGAAGCGGCGCGGGGCGAGCTGCCGGTGTTTGGCGTGTGAGGTGCCTTCGGGGCTCAGAATTGCTTCGGTGTGCAGTAGTGCCATCCGAGTACTCCCCTGTATAGGTAAAGCTGAACGCATTTTGAGTCTATAAGACGCGCCTATTCCCAGTAGCGCATGGCGCCACGGAACAGTCGCTTCAAATCGTCCGGACTCGCCGGTCGCGGCGCCAGCTTCGTGACGCGATGCTGGGGCACCGCCCCGGCGACCAGCGCGTCGAGGTCGGCGGTGCCGAAGCCGACGGCCTCGAGTCCGTTGGGCATGCCCGTGCGACGCATCAGTCCGATCAGCGTCGTTGCCAGGACCTCGCCGGCATCATCCGGGCCAGCGTCGCGGAACTGCGCGCCCAGCCATGCCGCGGCCTGCAGGTGCCGCTCGGGATTGGCCGACGCGGTCCAGCGGAAGACACTCGGCGCATTGAGGATCACCGACATCCCGTGCGGAATGATGGCGTGGTCAGGGTCATAGCCGTTCGGGACGAAGGACTTGACCATGCCCGCGACCGGGTAGGACATCCCATGCGGCAAATGCACGCCGGCATTGCCGAAGCCGATGCCAGCGAAGGTCGCCGCGAGCAGCATCTGGCCGCGCGCCTCGGTATCGCTCGGGTCCTCGACCGCTCGAACCAGGTAGCTGGCGACCATGCCGATCGCGCGTTCGGCCCACAGGTCGCTGATCGGATTGGCCCCTTGATAGGCCGGTCGGAGGCGCGAGTGTAGCGGTGCAGGCCGGTCGGTGTACGGGAGCGCGGTGTAGGACTCGATGGCGTGACTGAGCACGTCGAACCCTGAACAGGCCGCTACCATCGCCGGCAGGTCGCGCGTATTGTTCGGGTCGATGATGCCGATCGCTGGTCGCAACGCGCGGTGCGCGATGCCTGTCTTGGCGTGCATCTCGACCAGATCAAAGATCGCCACGCCGGTGGTTTCGCTGCCGGTGCCGGCGGTGGTCGGAATGGCGACCAGCGGCTTGAGGCGGCCCGGCACCGGCTCGCCGCGACCGATTGGCGCGTTGACGTACGCCAGGAAGTCGGCCGGATAGGTCGCGTAGAGATTGGCCGCCTTGGCGGTATCGATGCTCGAGCCCCCGCCGACGGCAACGTAGCCGTCGAAGTGGCCATCGGTGGCAAAGCGGATCGCTTCCTGGAAAGAGGCGTCGGTTGGCTCGACGCGAACGCGGTCGAACAGGACGGCGTCGATGCCCGCCGCGCGGAGCGATTCCAGCGCGAGCGCCACGGACTCGAGGCGCGCGATCCGCGGGTCGGTCACGACCATGACCCGGCTGGCTCCCAGGGCGTGCATGTCATCGCCGACCTCGCGCGTGGCGCCTGGTCCGAACTTGATACTCGAGGTGTCCAGTGTGAAGATGGTTTCGTTAGCGTTCACGTCAGCCATGGTCGTCGCCTCCCGCTGAGTTAGATCTGGCTCACAGCGTACTGCTCGCCTCAGCCGAACGGTGCCCGCGCAGCAAATATGTGGGGCGCCTATGCAGAGTTGCATATGTGGTCGAGGCACGCGCGACCTTAGGGTGAGAGCGTGGCACCCAAACACGTCGAGACCGCGTGCCCGAGGAGGCGCTGCTTTGCCAACCTTTCTGGTTGATCGCGATCTACCGGGGATGACCCGGGACCAGCTGGCGGCGGCCCATCGTGCCGCGACGGAGACCGCCCGTCGCTATCGCGCCGAAGGCAAGCCGGTCCGCTATCTGCGCAGCCTCTTCCTGCCTGACGCAGCGCGCTGTCTGTGCCTGTTCGAGGCCCTCGACGCCGAGTGTGTGCGCAGTCTCAACGACGACGCCCAGATTCCGTTCACCAGCGTCACCGAGGCGCTGGAATTGAGCCCGCCCAAACTTGAAATCCCACTGGAGGCAATTCGATGACACACCTTCTGAACCCTGGCCAGCGCGCCCGCCACGGTGTGGCCCGGCTGCTGCCCGCGGCGGCGCTTGCCCTCGTCTTCGTCTCACCGGCGGCCGCGCAGCCGCTCGCCCAGGCCGGCGGACTCGAGCCGACCGCCCCGGACAATCTGCGCTGCCCCGGTCGGCCGGGACCCAAAGCTGGATATCACTTTGAAGCCGAGTGGCAGAACGTCGCGACGTATGCCGGGCAGCCGATCGAAGTCGCCCTGGATCATAGCTGCAACCTCTTCGTCGCCAACAAAGACAGCAATCAGATCTTGAAATACAACGCCGACGGCCAGCAGGTCGCGGCCTGGACGATGGCAGCCCGCGAGGAAGGCACAGACGGCGTGACGGCGGTCGCGGTTGCTCCCGACGGGACGCTCTACGTTGCCGATCAACACCTGAGCCAGGTCCACAAGCTCTCGCCGAGCGGCCAGGAGGTGGCTACCTGGAAGAGCTGCGACTGCCCGGGCGAGACCGGCTGGATGGTCACGCCCGTCAGTGTCGCCGTGGACGGCACGGGCAACAACGTGTATGTCCTCGATAAATCTGCCGACACGATCAGCCGCTACAGTCCCGATGGCAAGATCCAGAAGGTCTGGGGCACGCAAGGCACCGGCCCCGGCCAGTTCGACGTGCCCGCGTCCATCACGTTGGACCGCGTGGGCAATGTCTACGTCGCGGATTGGGGCAACCACCGCATTCAGAAGTTCTCGCCCGACGGCGCGGTCATCGGACAGTTTGGCACCGACGGCAACGGCCCTGGCCAGATCCATCTGCCCAGCGGCGTGACCGTGGACCGCGACGGCTACATGTACGTCTCGGATTCCGACAACTGGCGAATGATGAAGTTCGCTCCGGACGGCACCGCGGTGGATCAGTACCCGCCATGCGCGGGCCCCGACGACTGCAGCGTGCTCGCCGATTCCGGTCCGGGCCAATTCTTTGACGCCAACGGCGTCGTCGTCGACGGCCAGGGCAACCTGTACGTGGCCGATACCGGCAACGACCGTGTGGAGCGTCGAGTCGTCATCGAGGTCGTGAATCCGCCCGCGGCCGGCGCCGACGCGACGGGCGACTAGCGTGCGGGCCCTTGGTCGCGCGACCGCGGCGCTCGCGCTGATGCTGGCTACCGGTGCGCACTCCGTCGCGGCGCAGGAGGTGGCGCCGCAGGCGTGCACCGACATCAAGGAACAGATTCGCTACCTGGTCAACGAGGGCGCGTTCATCCAGGACGCGGGGGTGAAGGAAGGCGTGGATTTGTTGGCCAACGCCATCATGGTGCGGAATGCCGCGTGCGGCACGCCGGGCGACGACTCGGTGCCGCCACCCGCGCCCCTCGCCCCTGAGCCGGCGCCAACTCCAGCGCCTGATCCGACGCCAGTCTTTCGACCCGCCGACCCGATCGGCGAAACCGACAACTCAGCCACGCGCCGCGACGCGTGCCTGCTGGTCACCGTCGCCGAAGTCGGCGCGGCGATGAAGCAGGGCGTCGTCGCCAACGAATCTGATCCGGCCGGCGTTGAAGGTGCGCAAGGGTGCGAATTCAATGGCGCCGCCGACGCCTACACCGACGTGATGTATTTCCAGGCGAGCGCCGCGTTTGTGTACGACGCGTTTCACTCCACCGCGGAGGCCAACGGAGTGGAAACCATCTCTGGACTCGGCGATCGCGCGTTCGCGTATATCGGCGGGAACGGACCAGGGATCGTCGTGGCCAAAGGCCAGAAGCTCTTCACGCTGGAGTTCAGTGGTATCGGCAGCGGTGACGCGGAAAAGAGCAGTCTGCTCGTGCTCGCCCAACAAGCCGTCGCGCGCGTGCATTGACAGGAGACCCAGGTTCATGACCCCAATCGGACGCGCGACGCTGGTCGCGATCTTCTCAGTCGCCCTCGCGGGATGCTCGGGCGGGGCGACGCCCGCCACCGCACCCGCGGCGGTACCAGTCGCCACGAGCAGCAGCGGCACGAAACCGGGCGTGACAGCGGCGCAGGCGGCCCCCACCGGCGTGCCTGCTTCGGCGGCGCTGATCGTCGGCGCGCTCGAGCCGAAGCCATTCGCCGGGCTGGCCGGATCGATCAGCGCGATGGCGTTCAGTCCGGACGGCAAGATCCTGGCGGCCGGTGGTCAGGACCCGTTCGTCCAGTTGTGGGACGCGGGCACTGGCCAACCGCTCAAGAAACTCAAGAGTCCGACAGACGACGCGCGTGACTTCAACCTGCGGACGATCGCGTTCAGTCCGGATGGCACCCGGGTCGCCAAAGACGGCCCGCCGCTGGTCGTGTGGAATGTCGCCTCCGGTCAACCGGTGTTCGAGAAGTGGGTCTTCAATTCCTCCGATTCCGGGGGTGGGCCAGCCGCGCTCGCCTTCAGTCCAGACGGCAAGAGCCTGGCCGTCGGCGATGCGCTCAGCCTCCAGATCCTGGACGCGTCCACGGGCGCGCCGCGGACAGTCCTGGTCGACACCAAGGGTTCCAGCGCACGGCCGGAGACCACCGCGACGCGGAGTCTGGCCTTCAGCTCGGACGGAGCGACGCTCGCGAGCGCCGGTCCAGCCAACGCCGTCACACTGTATACGGTGGCTTCGGGCCAGAAGGCGGCGACCCTCACTGGCAGCGCGATCCAGATCAACAGCATCGCCTTCAGCCCGGACGGCAAGTACCTGGCGGGTGGCGGGGCGCAGGATATCACCGTCTGGGAGCTGACCGCGGGGACTCCGCCGAAGACGCTGGTCCACCAGAGTACGGACCACGGTGACGTGAACTCGGTTGCGTTCAGCGCGGACGGCAAATACCTGGCCGGGGCGAGCATCCTGGGCCTGGACCTCTGGGACGTGGCGACCTGGAAGGCCGTTCCCATCACGACCGTGCTGAACCAGGGCGTGCTGGATGCATTCGCCTTCAGTCCGGACAGCCAGTCCCTGGCGGGGGTGGCGACCGGCCAGGACCACGTCGTGCGGGTGTGGCCGCTGAAGCCAGCGGCCGTCGCCGCCGCGGCGGCGGCACCTCAGCGCGCCGCGCCGACGGCCGGCTTCGACGCCTGCACGCTGGTCACACAAGCGGAAGCCGAGGCGATGCTCGGCGCCCCGGTCGTCGCCTCCGAAAACCGGCCAACGGCCTGCCGCTACCGCGCCGCCGATGGCTCGTCCGTGGGCATCGACAGCGCCGGGGGCGCCAGCGCGACCTATTCCCAGCTCATGTTCACGACAAGCCACGCCGGTGGGCCGGGGATCACTGACATTCCGGGACTCGGCGACAAGGCTTTCAGCTCGGGCCAGGACCCGTACTGCTGCGCGTTGTACGTCCTCAAGGGGTCGACGCTGTTCGAAATCGTGGTGACTCCATTTGACCGCGCCTTTGACCACGGTGCCCCGACCGCGACGTTGCTGACTCTGGCGCGGGCCGCCGCGAGCCACCTGTGAGACGCTTGACTGCCGCTGTGCTCGCGCTGCTGCTCGCGAGCGCGCAACCGGCGGCGGCCCAGCCCGCCGATCCGGAAGCGTGCTCCGCGGCCATTGACCTGGCATATTTGAAATCGGATGCCGTCGACAAGGACGTGCCGCCGAGCCAGGCGTTCATCGACCTGGCGATGCAGCAACCGCTGGTGCAGATGTTCTGCGCGCCAGCCGGCGCAACGCCAGCCCCGGTCTCCGCGTCGACCGATCCATCGGACGGGCCACCGAATCCGGCGCGGATGGAGCCGCCGTCCGGCGGTCCGGTGGCCACCGTCGCGCCGCCGGCCCCCGATGGCCCCGACAACCGGGTCGAGACGGACCGGAGTGCCTGCGTGCTGGTCACCGTGACGGAGGTCGGCGTCGCGATGCAGCAGCCGGTGACAGCCACGCCGGCCGATCCGTTCGGGGCGCCTGGAGCGCAGGGATGCGAGTTCGACGGCACCGACTCCGCGTCCACCAGTTTGATCTATTTCCAGGCCAACGGCGCGTTCTATTTCGACTCGTTTCACGCGACCGCGGAGCCAAATGGAGTACAGGCCGTAGCCGGACTCGGCGATCGGGCCTTCAGCTTCGTTGGGGACGGTGGGCCAGGCCTGGTCGTCGCCAAAGGGGACAAGCTCTTCGCTGTCGAGTTCAAAGGCCTCGGTAGCGGTCCCGCCGAACAGAGCAGTTTGCTGGCACTCGCCCAACAAGCTGCCGGGCGTGTCCCCTGAGCTCGTTTATTCGGCGGTTTGACGCCGGCGTGTGTCGTATCGTTCGAGTGTATGCAGGCGCCTCCAACGCCCAGTCGGGTCCTGGTGGTGGACGACGATCCGCGCATCGCGGCGTCGATCCGCCGGGCGCTGGTGTACGAGGGCTACGCGGTCGAGGTGGCGGCCGACGGGGTCGCCGCGTTGGCCAGAGTCCGCGCGCACCTGCCCGACCTGGTGGTGCTCGACCTGATGCTGCCCGGGCTGGATGGACTCGAAGTGTGTCGTCGGCTGCGCGCGTCGGACGAGGTGCCGATCCTGATGTTGACCGCCCGCGATACCACCGCGGACCGCGTCCGTGGGCTCGATACCGGCGCCGACGACTACCTGGTCAAACCGTTTGCCTACGAAGAGTTGCTGGCACGGGTGCGCGCGCTGCTGCGACGCCATCCCTCGGGGCCGCGGCGAGTCAGGCTGCTCTGGGACGACGTCGGGCTCGATGTGGCGGCGCACGAGGCCTGGCGTGGACAACGGGCCGTCGAGTTGACCGCGCTGGAGTTCAAGCTCCTCGAGCAGTTCCTCGAACATCCGCGCCAGGTGCTGACGCGCCAGGGGCTGCTCGAATCCGTGTGGGGGTTTCCGACCGATACTGCCAGCAACGTCGTTGACGTCTATGTTGGCTACTTGCGGCAGAAGCTCGAGGCCGAGGGCGAGCCGCGGGTCATCCAGACCGTACGCGGCGTCGGCTATGTGCTCCGGGCCGGCTGAGCGACATGCCCATTCGCTGGCGGGTCGCACTCTTCGGCGCAGGGCTGGTCACGCTGGCCATGCTCGGCTTCAGCGGCCTGGTGTATGCGCTGGCGTCGCTCGGCGCCGCCGAGCAGCGCGACCGTGAGCTGACCAGTCGCTCGGAGCAGGCCGCGCTTGCGGTCCAGCAGGTCGGGGACCCGGCGAGTCTGGCGACACGACCGGCGCTGCTGCCGCTCGATGCCTCGGACACGATCGAGACCTACGTGCTCGTCGACGGCGTGCCACGCGTGGACGACCTGCTGACCGTGCCCGACCCGGTCCTGCGCGAGGCCGATCAGCGCGGCAGTGCGCTGACGACGATTGACCGCGGGGCACCCACGGCGATGCGGGTGTCGGTGCGTCCGTGGGCACGCTCGGACGTCGGCGTGACCGGCTACGTGGTCGCCGCGCGGGCGGCCAACTCCGTCCAGGCCAACCTGGCCGGACTGCGCGGCTTCCTGGTGCTGTCCGGGGTAGCGATCCTGATCACGGCGCTGCTGGCCAGCTGGCTGGCCGCGGGCCGCGCCCTGACCCCGCTGGATACGGTGGCGCGCTTGATGGAGGAGATCGGTCTGACGCGCGACCTGGGGCGGCGTCTGCCACCGACACGGACGCACGACGAGGTTGGACGGCTGACGGTGGCCTTCAACCGCATGCTTCAGCAGTTGCAGGAGACCAATCAGCAACTCGCCGGGGCGCTCGAATCGCAGCGTCGCTTCGTGGCCGATTCATCGCACGAGCTGCGGACGCCGTTGACGACGGTGCGCAACAACGCCGGGCTGCTCTTACATCGTTCGGACCTGGCCGAGGAAGACCGCCAGGCCGCCCTGCAGGACATCGCCAGCGAGAGCGAGCGCATGGGCCGGCTGATCGGCGACCTGCTCACGCTGGCCCGCGCCGACGCCGGGCAGCCAGTCCAGCACCAACCGCTGGACCTCGCGTCGCTGGTGGACGACGTGGCGCGTCAGGCGCGGCGCACGTACCCGACCCGGACGTTGTCGACCTGGACGGAGCAGGCCGTGGTCAACGGCGACGCGGAAGCGCTGACCCGGCTGCTGTGGATTCTGCTGAACAATGCCGCCAGGTACACACCAGAAGGTGGCCAGATCGACCTGCACCTGACGTGCCGCGGCGACGTGCACGAGCTGCTCGTATCTGACAACGGGGTCGGGATTGCGGCGAGCGATCTGGAACGCATCTTCGATCGCTTCTTCCGCTCGGACGCGGCCCGCGCGGGAGAAGGCGCCGGGCTGGGACTGGCCATCGCCCGCACCATCGCCGAACAGCACCACGGAAGCATCGAGGCCCGCAATCGCATCGGCGGCGGGGCGGTGTTTTCAGTCCGCCTCCCGAATTGTGACGCCGCCATGACGCCCGCGTGACGCTTTTTGGATTTCACGTGACGCTCCCCGTGACGCTTCGTCGTTACGCTTAGCGCGGTGAGGCGAGCGGGCGGCGGCGCGTCAGGCGAGTCTTAGACGAAGCTTAGGCGGAGCTCACGGCCGCCTCATCTCGGCCGGCGACACTGGCGAGCATGGAGCAACGACACATCACGTTTGTGCTGCTCCTGGTGCAGGCCAGCAACGCGGCGTTGGCGACGGTCGTGCAGGGCGTGTTCATCGGCGTCCAGCCGCGGGCGATCGTGGGCGTGGTGGGTCTGCTCGGGCTGGCCATCGGGATGTGGCGCGGCTGGCGCGGGGCGCGCTGGGGGGTCTACGTCGTCGAAGGGCTGATGCTGCTGGGAACGCTGCCGCGGTTGGTTCAGGCGCTGCAGGCGCAGGCGTGGCCAGACGGGATCTGGCTGCTGGTCAATATCGGATTGCCGCTGGCGGTGCTGCTCGGTCCGCGGCTCCCCGCGGCGCTCGCGGCGAAGGCCATCCCCGCCCTGCTGCTCGTCACGGCGGGAGTGCATCTCGCACTGGTCCAGGAGCACTGGCAGAGCCCGGGCGGCGGGCTGGGCGCCTGGTTCGCGTTGGACGCGGTCGCGCTCGCCGGCGCGGCGCTGAGCGTGCAGCGCGGGCGCCGCTGGAAAGTCGCCGCCGGCGGTTTGCTGGCGGCCAACCTGGTGGCGTACCTGGTCGCCGTCGGACCGGGCCGCGAAGGCGTCGACTCGCTCGGCCTGTCGACAAAGCTGGTCGAGCTGGTTGCGCTCGGGCTATTGCTGGCGCCGCGCGCGGCGCTGGGGCTCGTGGCGTGCACGCTGTTGACCGGCGCGATCACCTGGACCAGTCTGGCCCGCGACGGCAAGGTTGGCCAGCACACCCACCTGCCCGCGGTGACCGCCACGCCGACGTACCAGGAACGTCTGGCGGCGGCTGACCTGGTGGCGGCGACGCGGGCGGGTATCGCCCCGTACGCCGACGTGTCCATGGCGCGCGCGGCCGGCTACGCGCCAACCACGCCACTGACGGTGGCCGCCGTGCACTTCGCCAACAAGGCGTACCACGATGTGCTTGACCCGAGCCGTCCTCAAGGGCTGGTGTATGCGCCCGCGGGCGGCGGGCTGGTGCTGGTTGGCGCGCTGTTCGAGTTGCCCCGCCTCGGGATGGAGGGCCCCACTCCCGGCGGCGCCATCACTCACTGGCACACGCACGACAACGTGTGCATCTCGCTGCCGGTCATCGTTCTGGCCGGACTGGCCACCCCGCTCGGCGGGTGCCCGCCGTTTTCGGTCAACGTGACCACCCCGGGCATGATGCACGTCTGGATCATCGACCAGCCAGGCGGCCCGTTCGCCGACCAGCTGGACCCGGTCGCCGCCGCGCGTCTCGCGCCCCCGCGCTAGCGTCGTCGCCTTCAAGTACCACGATGTGATCCACCAGTGGGACTCGTCATCGCGCGGGATCAGGAAGATGCCATTGCCTGCCCGGGACTGACTGGCGATCTGGGTGAACGTCGGCATCGCGTAGGTGGTGACGCGCCAGTAGAACTGGCCGTCCGGCGCGTCGCGGCGGGCGCCGTAGACAAAGCCGAAGTCCGTCTCGCGGGTCGCGGTGATCTGCTGGGTGCTCTATGGCACGCCGATGCCGAGCAGCAGGCCACCCTGCTTGATCGCGGGGCTCGTGACGCTGAAGAGCACCACGCCATCGGCCGGACACGTTACCTGGGCCAGATGGTTACCCAGCAGGTCGACCATCTGGCCCAGCGACTGACCCGTCTTGACCGCGTCATTGACGTGGACGCCGCACTCGAAGATGCCGGCGTGATCTGAGCGCAACCACTCGAAGCGGCTGAGCACTTGAGGTGGATCGACCACGGCTGGCGGAGCGTCGGTGAGCACGCCGAGCGTCCGCCAGATGTTTCGCACGCCATCGACGTGGCGGACGATCGCGTCTTCCTCCACCAGGCCACATCGGCCGGACTCGGCGATCATCGCGGGCACGCCGCGCTGGGCAGCGGCGGCATATAACATGCCTGGCCGTTCACCGGTGGGCACCGAGCAGGTTGCCCAGTGGACCCCGTAGCTGTCGATCATGCGGCGGGTCCGGGCGTCGACTTCGGCGTTGCCGGTCACGCTGAAGATCACGAACGGCTCCAGGTCTTCGATCATGTCGCCCGCGTGCAGGTCCACGGCGTAGTCGCACCCGGCGACGATGTCGTTCAGCATGTGATACGCGAACCGTTCGCTCCAGGGACCATCCGGTCGACCCGGGAAGATCCGATTCAGGTTCTCACCGTCCTCGGGGTTAACGTAGATGGAGCGCTCGAAGAACCCCGGCCGGTTCAGCAGGGGGATCACCACGATGGTGCCGTGGATATCGGCAGGCTCGAGGCCGCGGCCCAGGCGGATAGCCGCCAGGATGCCGGTGTATTCGGCGGCGTGAATGCCGGCCGTCAGCAGAAAGGTCGGTCCCGGATGTGCGCCGACGACCGCGAAGTACGGCCATTCGTATTTCCCAAGGTTCAACCGCGGGTCATCGAACGTGAAGTGGCCGCTGGCTTTTTCGCCTTTCTCAGGCAGTCGGATGGGTCCGATTGAAGCAGGCATGGATCGGCCCGATTCTATGGGATACAACCAGCCGCATGAAGATCACCGAGGTGGAGTCGCTCGTGCTGGGCGGCGCGCACTTTGTGCGCATTGCTACCGAACAGGGCCAGGTCGGACTCGGCCAGTCGGCTTGCTGGGGGTATCCGGACGCGGTCGACGCTGTCGTGCGGACATTCCGCGGCTATCTGCTGGGCCAGGATCCACGCCAGATCGAACGCCACTGGCAGCATCTCTATCGCATGGGTCCGTTTCGTGGGTCGGTGCTGAGCGGCGCCATCAGCGCCGTCGACATCGCCCTGTGGGACATCAAGGGCCAGATCCTGCAGGCTCCGATCTGGGATCTTCTCGGCGGCAAGTACCGCGATCGCATCCGCCTCCACTTGCTGATGGGCGGCGCATCGGCGGCGGAGATCTCCGCCAACGCTCGCTCGGCGGCCGAGGAAGGCTTCACCGCCATCAAATTCGACCCCATCCCGGAGGGCTTCGGCGACATGACCCAGGATGCTCTGGTGCGCGGTGTTGCCGAACGGGTCGCGGCCGCGCGCGAGGCGGTCAATAGCGACGTCGATATCATTCTGGAGTTGCACCGCAAGCTGACGCCACTACAAGCTCCCCCGGTCATCGAGGCCATCGCGCAGTTCAATCCACTGTTCGTCGAAGATCCGGTGCAGATCGACAGTATCGTTTCACAGGCCGAGATCGCCCGGCGGGTGACGACGCCGATCGCGAATGGCGAGCGCATGCACACCATCTGGGAGTTCCGTGAGCTGCTCGCATACGGCGGCAGCCAGTACGTGCGACCCGACGTCGGCCTGGCGGGCGGCTTGACCCACACCCGCAAGATCGCCGCCATCGCCGAAAGTTTCCACAGCGCGGTGGTCACCCACAACTACCTGGGCCCGGTGCTCACCGCGGCGGCCGTGCACCTGGATACGGCCATTCCGAATTTTGTGGTCCAGGAGTACGCGCGTACGGACGAGACCAGCAAATGGTCGGGATTCCGGGGCGTGCTGCAGCGCCGCGGCGGCTACCTGCTGCCACCCGAGACGCCCGGGCTGGGCATCCGCCTGGTCGATACGCACGTGGACGCGCCGCTCGGTCCGCTGGGCAACCGACCGCTCCACGACATTCCACTGCGCAGCGACGGCTCGGTGGTCTACGCGGTATGAAGGTCCTGCTCGTCGGCGGTGCCGGATTGGTCGGCACCTTCATCACGCCGTACTTGCGACGGCGGCACTCGCTTCGAGTACTCGACCTCCGACCGCCACAGCACGACGTCGAGTACGTCGCCGGCTCGATCACCAGCCCCGACGACCTGCGGCTGGCCCTCGACGGCGTTGACACGTTCATCAACATGGTCATGAAGAGCCCGCAGGGCGGATCGTCGACGGACCAGACGCTCACGCAGATCGTCGAGAACTACGAGGTCAATACGCTCGGACTGCACCTGTTGTTGTGGACCGCCCAGGGCATGGGCATCAAGCAGGGCGTCCACACCAGCACCATGAGCGTTCACTACCGCGAGCGGACCTGGTACCCGGCCGAGGAGCTGGTCCCGCTGGATACGCCGAGCGTGTATGGGCTCACCAAAGGCTTCGGCGAACGCATCTGCGAGTATTTCACGCGGTGGTTCGACATGAACCTGATCGCGTTGCGGATCACCGGGCCGCGCACCCGCGAGCAATTCCTGGCGGAGCGCGGCGCGGCCGCGGATGGCCCCCGGGCCCTGTACTGGACGGATGAAGAGGACCTCGCCCGCGCCTACCTGGCGGCTCTCGAAGCCGTGCAGATCGGCCACGGCCACTTCGACGCCGTCTTCATCGCCGGCGACGAAGCTGAGGAGCAGCACAACCTGAGCAAAGCGCGCCGTCTGCTCGACTGGGAGCCGCGCTCGCAGAAGTATCTGCGCCTATAGGTGAGAGGTTGGCATCGACATTGCTAATGTGACTCGTATGCAGAATGCTGGTACCGGTCAGCAACCAACCCGTCGAGCGATCCTGGGCTGGACGTTGGGCTCGCTGCTGAGCCTGATTTGCCTGCCCGTACCGGCCGCGGCCCAGGACGCTTCGGTGCCCGCACCGGACGTTGCCCTCAACCTGACTTCACCAGATCGCAGCCCGATGTGGACGGTGACTACGGGCGACGCCTCGCTGCGTGGGCAGCCGGATATCGCCGATAATCGCTTCGGCTTTGCGCGACCCGGAACGCCGTTGCGCGTGCTGAGCTATACAGGGGACTGGGCGTACGTCTTCAATCCCCACACGCAGGGCACGGCGTATGTGTACGCCAACCTCCTGGCGCCGGCGGACCCACCATCGCGGTACGTGTCGCTCGCCGCGCCACCGCTGCTCGAGGAGCTTCAGGATACCGTCGTCCTCACGCAGGATTCCGTGCTGGCCACCTACCCGACGACGGCCGCCGAAGCTACCTTCATGCCACTGCCAGCCAGTGACGTGGAGAGCGTCATTGGCTCCGTGCGCGGCGAGGACGGCGCCATCTGGTACCAGACCAGCGACTTCTACTACGTCCCATCAACCGGGGTGTTCCTCGCCAGTCAGTCTGGCGCTTACACGGGACGCTGGCTTCTGGCCACGCTGAGCCCGACGACGCGTGTGGTGGCGTACGACGGTCAAACCCCCGTTCGGACCATGCTCGCCCTGCGCGGGATCGCGCGATTTCCGACGCCGACGGGTGTCTTCAGCATTCAGCGGCGCGTGCCGAACGAGATCATGGATTCACTGACCGTCGGCATCCCGCACAACAGTCCCTTCGGCTACTACGTCACCAACGTGCTGTACACGCAGTACTTCACACCCGACGGCGCCAGTCTGCACGACAACTACTGGAGCTCGAACTTCGGCGGCGCCGGCTCGCACGGCTGCCTGGGCTTGAGCCTGGCGGATAGCAAATGGCTCTGGGACTGGGCCACGATCGGCACCCCTGTGGTCGTCAACCCATAGTCCCCTGCGGGCCCTGCTGCCCGCATCGCTTCGCTCGCTCCTTTTGGGACGATCTCTCTCAGGTGTCGCAACGCGTCAATAGCACTGCGCCGAATTTGTCGCTCGAGTGCTTCGCCGCTCGCGAGATTGCCCGTCGCACGCGCGGGTCAACTCGCCACCGGCGGTCGCAACGACGCAAGGCAGGGTAGGCTCGCCACTGGCGATCGCTACGATGCGTCTGTCCGTCCACGGGGGGGTCAGCCGATGGGTTATCGCGAACGGCGCGGAGCGAGCGACGCGATGCGAACGCTCGTAACAGCGGCGGGATGCCAGAATCGTGGGCGTGACTACTGAATGGGCGGACACGCTGGCTCGCAACGCGGAGACGTATGCGCAGGTGGCGATGCGGAACGTCGAGCGGGAATTTCCGTCGGACGTCTGGCATCGCATGCGCAGTCCGGATGATCTGCCGCGGCGGCCGCGGGAGCGCACACCGGTGTTTTTCGGCAGCTTTGACTGGCATTCGTGCGTAGAAATGCACTGGGTGCTGGTGCGCTTGCTGCGCGTGACGCCCGAGGCGGTCCCCCAGGCGCCAATCCGGCGCTTGCTGCACGACCACTTTACCGCGGACGCGCTGCGGCAGGAGGCCCGGTTCATCGGCGACCCCGCCAACCGCGGCCGCCAGCGACCCTACGGCTGGGGCTGGGCGCTGCAGCTGGTCCACGACGTGCAAAGCTGGGACGACGCGGACGCGAGGGTGTGGGGGGCGAGCATGCAGCCGCTGGCTGAAACGCTCAGCCGCAATTTCCTCGACTGGCTGCCGAATGCCACGTACCCGGTCCGCTACGGCGTGCATCCGAATTCGGCCTTCGGCTTTTCGAGGGCGCTGCCATACGCGCGTTGGCGCGCTCGTGGCGGCGACGACAGCCTGCTCAAGGCGCTGACGGACAAGGCGCAGCGCTGGTTCGGGCGCGATACCGACTATCCGGGGCGCTGGGAACCGTCGGGCGCCGACTTCCTCTCGCCCGCGCTGACCGAAGCCGAATTGATGGGCCAGCTCATGCCGACCGACGCGTTTGCCAGGTGGCTCGCGGCCTTTCTCCCCGATATCTCAGATCGCGCGCCCGCGGCGCTCTTCACGCCCGCGATCGTGTCGGACGCGAGCGATGGGCAGATCGCCCATTTGCACGGCCTCAACGCCAGCCGCGCCTGGTGCTGGCGCAGGCTGGCCGAGCTGCTGCCGGAGGACGACCCGCGCGTCGAGCCGGCCCTGGCCGCGATGCGCACCCATGCCGCCGCGGCGTTGCCGCACGTCGCCGGCGACGACTACATGGTCGAGCACTGGCTGGCCGCATACGCTGTGCTGTTGATGAGCTGATCGGACCATGCCATACACCGCCGACCCACGCATCGATGCCTACATCGACGCTCTCCCGGAGTGGCAGCAGACCATCTGCCGCGAGGTCCGCGCGCTGATCCACGCCGCCGACCCGGACGTCGTGGAAACCATCAAGCGCACCAACCGTCCGTACTTCGTGCTGGAGGGGAACATCTGCGCCCTGCTGGCGGCGAAGGATCACGTCAACGTCTTTCTGTACGATGGCGCGATCGTGCCTGATCCGGCCGGCATCATCACCGCTGGGCACACCAACCAGACCGCCCGCACCATGGCCGTCTACCGTGGCGAACCGATCAACGCAGTAGCACTCACCGCGATGTTCAAGCAGATTATTGCCAACAACCGCGCTGGGGGCTGGCGCAAATTGAAGCGCGAGAAATGATGAGCGAGACGAGCACGCAACCCACGTTCCGGTGTGCGGTAATTGGTTCGGGATTCGCCGGCTCAACCTTCGCCGAGGCGATCCGCTATGTGCCCGAGGCGCAACTCGTCGTCATCGCGGGAGGCCATCAAGCCGCCGGTCTGGCGGCACGGCATGACGTACTCGCGCTCCCAACGTCCGAAGTCGATCGTGTGCTCGAATCGAACGACATCGATGCCGTGATTATCGCCTCACCAAACCCGATGCACGCGCCGCAGGCGATTCGAGCGGCGCACGCCGGTAAACACATCCTGATTGAAAAGCCAATGGGCATGACTGTCGCCGAGTGCCAGGCGATGATCGCGGCGGCTCGGGCAGCCGGCGTGACCTTGATGCCCGGCGGCCACATGCATCGGTACCGTCGCACCGAAACTGCCGTCAAGTTCATGCTCCAACGTGGCACCATCGGGCCCGTCGATATGGCCAGCATCACGTTGACGGAGCCCGATGAAACCACCTGGCTGAACTCTCCAGCCAACGGGGGCTACCTGCTTGGGTCCGGAATACACGGCATCGATCTCCTCCGGTTCTGGCTCGGGGACATTGAGGAGGTCACCGCGCTGACCGGTCGCTATCGCGGGGTGGAGGTGGAAAACGGAAGTCAGCTCATGCTGGTGTTCGCCGGCGGGACGCATGCCATCATGCAGAACTCCGTCATTCCAAACCTGTCCAGGCCGAAGGTGGGATCCGGTGTGGCGCGCTTCGCCGCCGAGCTGACGGGAGAAAAGGGCGTTATCGCCGTCGACATGTATGGTGAGGTCCGGCTCAGCACGGAGTCGGATTGGCAGGTCCAGACCGCGATGCCGACCTGGGATGGCCACTACTCGCTCCTGCGCATGGAGGCCTACGCGAGCGTCGCGCGTGAGTTCGTGCGCGCCAGCCTCGAACGGCGCCGGCCAGCGATCACCGCGGAAGACGGTCTGGCCGCCGTTGCGGTGGTCGAAGCAGCGCACCGCGCAGCCGCGGAACGCCGCTGGGTGCCAATCAGCGAGATTTTAAGATGAGCGCAGCGTCGGCCAGGGCACGGGAGGTCCGGCCATGATCGAGCTGGTCGACTCGGACATCGTGTACCGGAATCCCAAGCCGTACCTGCGGAGCATCCAGGCACGCCATCCGTCGCTGGTCCGCTTCGACGACGGCGAATTGCTGATGGCCTTCGACCTGGGCCAGACCGACGAATCGCTGGATTATCGGACGTACCGTGCGCGGTCTATCGATGGCGGCAAGTCATGGCAGCTGGAAGGAGCAGTGTTCGCCAATCCGGTCGATCGGCCGACCTCGTACTCCGTGCGCATCAGTCGGGCTGCCGACGAGGTCCTCGCCTTCGGCAGCCTCCACTATCGCGACGATCCGGAGGAAGGCCTGGTCAATCGCGCCACGCTCGGGTTTGTGCCGACGGACCTGATCTTGCTGCGGAGTCTGGATCGCGGTCACACCTGGTCGCCACCGCAACTCCTCCAACCGGCCATCGAGAGTCCGGCGTGGGAGACGTGCCATCACGTGGTGCCGCTCCCGGGTGGTCGCTGGTTGGCGCCGACCGCCACGTGGCGCGGATGGGATGGCCAACTGCCCGCCGGTGAGCAGACGGTCGTGCTCATCAGCGACGATCGGGGATCGAGCTGGCCGACTCTCGGGCGGGTGTTTGATGGCCGTGACTCGGGCCTCATGCACTGGGAAGTGTCGGTCGCGCCGCTCCGAGATGGGCGTATTCTCGCGGTTGCCTGGGTGCACGATCCACGCACCGTAACGGACCAGCCGAACGCCTTTGCCTTGAGTGAGGACGACGGCGCGACCTGGACTGCGGCCCGATCGACCGGATTGCACGGCCAGACGTGCAAAGGGCTGCAACTTCCAGATGGTCGACTACTGTGCGTGTACCGGCGTCTCGACCAGCCGGGGCTGTGGGCGAACCTGGCCACGCTGGGACCGGGTGACGTGTGGACCAACGTCGGCGACCTGGCGATCTGGCAGGGGGTCGGGTCATTCGCGGTCAGCCCGAGCAACTCCGCCGATGCGCTGGCGGCGCTCCGCTTTGGCTATCCGTCACCACTGGTGCTGCCTGACGGCGACGTCATCGTGGCGTTCTGGTGCATCGAGGACTGCCAGAGCATGATCCGTCTGGCGCGGCTGCGCGTCAGCTGATCTGCGCCTTACCACTCGAACGGTCCAGGCCAGGCTGGCGGCGGCGTGGGTTGGACCAGGCGACCGGCGGCGATCACCAGTCGCGGCCGTCGCAGCGCTCGGATGTCCCGGTCACGCGCACCTTCCACAATGAGCACATCCGCGGCCTTGCCCGGCGCAGGGCTGCATTGCTGAGTGCTGGGGTCACCCAGGCCATCGACCAGCCGTGATACCGAGACACGGATTCGAGCGAGCGGCCCAGCCATCAGTCGGTCCAGGTGAATGCAACGCTGAGCCAGCCCTCGCCACCGGCCGCCAGCAGGTCGTAGATGGCGGGCGCGTCGCGGTACGGGACGACATGACTGATCAGCGGACGAACGTCGAGCTCGCCCCGGCGAATCAGGTCGATCACCGTGGCGTGGTTGTGCGCGCGAGACCAGGGCCAGTACGGGTGGCTCGCCGCGACGCCAGTCTCGTACGAGCCAACGACGGAGATCTCACGGCGCAGCAGGACGTCGAGACTCAGTGGGACGGTGGGGCCCGGATCCGGCCAGGCGGCGGTCGCCCCGGCGATGACGATCCGGCCGCGGTCCCCGGCCGCCTGCAGGATCTGGGGGAGCACGTCGATCCGCGAGGTCGCGTGGATCTGGACGTCGGCTCCCGACGTTGGCTCGAGGCCGGCAGCGGCGACCCCGGCGAAGCGCCGTGGCACCGGTGTCGCTGCATGGATGGCCGCGGCGACCTCCTGCGACGCGGCGTTGACAACGTGGCTCGCGCCGTACAGCTTCGAAACGTGGAGCCGCTCGTCGACGACGTCGACCCCGATCAGCGGGTGGGCGCCACTGAGGCGGGCCAGGCGTAGCGCGAGCAGGCCGACCACGCCCTGGCCGTGGACGGCGACCGATTCGCCGATCGCGATATGTGCGCGCCGGACAGCGTGGAGGGCCACGTCGCCGAGGATCGCGAATGCCGCCGCCGCGTCGTCGACCTCGTCCGGCACAGGCAGCAGACCGTGCTCCTCGGCCGCTGCTGTCTCCGACACGAGCCAGTGGCTCGCGTGTGGTCCGTCGCCCAGGACCCGGTCGCCTGGCACGAGGCCCGTGACCTTGGGGCCAACCGCCTCGACCGTGCCGACGGAAGTGTAGCCGAGCGGGAGGTTGGCGACCCCTGCCAGGGGAGCTCCCGAGCGCCGAGCGCGGATGGCGTTGACCTCAGTGCCAGCGCTGACCTGCGTCAGGCGGGTCCGCACCAGGATGTCGCGCGGCCCGGGCCGGGGCAACTCGAATGACTCGATCCTGATCTTGCCAGTCGCCTCCACGACGATCCGCTGACCGGTGCTCACGGGGCCGATAGGCCTACGATACGCCGTCCTGCCACCGCGGCGCGGCGGGTACTGCGGCCATATCACGCCACCGCCAAAGGTGATACTCTCCGCGCATCCGTCGGGAAGCCGGCTCACGGCGGCCCTTTCAATGGCAAGCGGAGGTTCATCGCGTGGGTGGTCATCTCGCGCCCGGACGGGCCTTGAAGTCTGCGATCCTCATTGCATTGGTCGCTTCGCTCTTATCGACGGGCGTTGCTTCCAGCCAGGCCACGGCCGGCGGCGGCACGTTTACGGGCGCGTGGGTTGGCCCGTGTTGTGTCGGCATTGCCAACGCCAACCCGTTGATCGCGGGCGGGGACCAGCACTTCCTCAGCAAGATCTACGAGCCGCTCGTCACCTACAGCATCGACAAGACGACGGGCGGCTATGGCCCGGTTGTGCCCGCGCTCGCCAAAGACTGGACGACGTCCGCTGACGGGCTCACCTGGACCTTCCACCTCCAGCCCAACGTGACCTGGCAGGACGGATCGCCGTTCACCGCAGACGATGTCATCTTCACGCTGACCCTGTGCGAGAGCAAGAACGTGGGCTGCGTCTATGGCGGCGGTATCAGCAACATCACCGGCGCCGCTGACGTGAAGAACGGCAACACCACGACCCTGGCTGGGGTGGCCGCGCCAGATCCGCAGACGGTGACAATCGCCACGGACACGCCGAACGCCGCCATGCTGGATGCGCTCTCGGTCATGTGGATCGTTCAGAAGAAGTCGCTCAGTGCGATTCCGATCGACCAGATTACCAAAAGCCCGTACTGGACCACCCCAGGCCAGGCGGTCGGCACGGGCCCCTTCAAGATCACCAACTACGTGGATGGCCAGTTCATGGAACTGAGCCGGTATGACGGCTACTGGCGTGGCAAACCGGTCCTCGACAAGATCGTCCGAAGGGAGTTCAAGGACCCGGCGACCGCGCTGCTCGCCTTCGATAAGGGTGAGATCGACTTCACGTACGTCACGGCGGACGAAGTCAACCGCGAGCAAGGCAATACGAACGCGACCATCATCGCGGGCCCCTCGCAGGTGGACAACGCGATCGTCTTCAATCCGCTCGTCAACCCGGCCTTCGGCAACAAGACCTTCAAACAGGCCATGGAATTCGCGATCGACCGCAAGTCGATCATCGCCAACCTGTACAACGGCGCGGGTCAAACGCTGCCCTGCCTCTTCGGGAACCCCGCGTACGTCGCACCGGACACCGAGATGTACGACTACAACCCCGATAAGGCGAAGGCGCTGATCGCACAGTCGGGTGTGAACATGGCGTCGTTGCCAACCTTCACCTTCGACACGTACTACAACGACCCGCTGTCGCTGAACGTCATGACGGCGATCCAGAAGAACTGGGCCGACGTCGGCTTCAATGTCACTATCAAGCAGATGGACTCGGCCGCCTGGACCAACCAGTTCTACAACCAGGGCAAGTCCGAGGTCTCATTCGAGGGTGCCCAGAACGGCCCGGACGGGAACATCGCCGCCACGTATTTCCTGTCGACTGCATCCCAGGAGGCCGGCGCGGGCAACAACGGGTGGAAGGGCTACGTCTACTCGAATCCCCAGGTCGACACGCTGATCAATCAGGGCCGATCGACCTTCGATCCGGCACAGCGGGCGACCATCTACCAGTCGCTGTGCAAAGTCCTGGCAGACGACCTACCGTGGAACATCATGTGGCAGACGACCCGCTACTGGATCGTCAACAACAAGGTCCAGAACTTCCAACTGACCCCGGCGCCCGGCGGCGGCTCCTACTACGACGCGGCCGAGACCTGGGCCATCCAGCAATAAAGAGGACTGGTCTGCTTAGGTGTTCCGGGTCGGGGGAGCCTGCGGCCCCCCGCCGCAGGCTCCCCTGACCCAAGGACGCTGTTTAGACAAGTGGCATGACCACCTACATCGCGCGTCGAGTCCTCATCGCCATCCCGATCCTCTTCGGGATCACGTTGCTGGTCTTTGGCTTCGTCGCCCTGGCTCCGGGCGATCCGGTCGACGCGTACCTGCGGCCGGAGATGGCGGGCAATCAGCAGCTGCGCCAGCTGATTGCCCATCAGCTCGGGTTGGACGAGCCGCTCCCGATTCGCTATCTCGCCTGGCTGGGCCAGACGCTGCGCGGGAACCTGGGCTACTCGGCGATCAGCGGCGAGCCCGTCAATACCGTCGTGTGGAACGGTCTGCTGGCATCTGGCTCACTCATGCTCCCGGCCCTGCTCCTGGGGGTCCTGCTCGGTATCCCGCTCGGGGTGGTATCGGCGCTCCGCCAGTACTCCTGGCTCGACTTTCAGCTCACCGGAATCGCCTTCCTGGGCATCTCGACGCCATCGTTCCTGGCCGGCATTGGCGGGCTGTACGTCTTCGGCCTGCTGCTCCGGATCTTTCCGATCGGCGGTATGCAGACGGCCGCCAGGCCGTTCACTGTCCCGGACTTTCTGGCGCACCTCGCGCTGCCAGCCATGATTCTCGGCTTCGGCTACGTAGCCATCTTCATGCGCTACACGCGGGCGGCGATGCTCGAGGTCATCAGGTCGCCGTACATCACCACCGCTGAATCGAAGGGCCTGCCGAGCCGCGCCGTCGTCGTGCGTCACGCTTTGCGCAATGCCCTGATCCCGATCCTGAGCGTCGTCGGGGTCTACCTCCCGGACATGGTGGGGGCCGCCGCCATCACGGAGACGGTCTTCACCTGGCCCGGCCTCGGGCTCCGGGTCGTGGAAGCGGCCAATGGCCGAGACTTCCCGGTGATCATGGGCATCGCCCTGATGCTCGCCGTTGCCGTCCTGTGGGCGAACCTGCTCACCGACATCGGCTACGCGGTGGCCGACCCACGGATCAGGTACTGAGCCCACCCGGCGTGGCCAGCCTCGACATCCTCGCTCGGCCAGTCGCCCACCAGCAGTCCCCACTGCGTCGGACGATGATCCGCTTCCGGCGTCACCGGCTGGCGATGGTTGGCGTCGTCGTGATCGCCGGCCTGCTGGTCGGGACGATCCTTGCTCCGCAGAAGGAGGCCTACGATCTGGGTCTCGGCCAGGGCCACCAGCCACCGAGCCAGGTCCACTGGTTCGGAACTGACGCCCTTGGCCGGGACGTCTTCGCGCGGACGCTGCTGGGTGGACGCATCTCGCTGATGGTCGGGCTCGTGTCTGCCCTCTGCTCGACCGCCATCGGTCTCCTCGTCGGCTCGCTTGCCGGCTACTTCCGCCGCCTGGACTTCGTGATCATGCGGTGTGTCGACGTGATGATGAGCTTTCCACTGTGGATCCTGCTGCTGCTGGCCGCCGCATTTGTGGGACCGGGCATTGTCAACATCATCGTGCTCATCGCCCTGATCACCTGGCCGACCCCAGCGAGGATCATCCGTGGCCAGATCCTGCAACTGCGCGAGGTCGACTTCGTCATCGCGGCGAAGGTACTGGGAGGCAAGGATCGCTCGATCCTCCTGCGCCACGTTCTGCCGAACTCGATCGCGCCGCTGCTCGTCTACGCGAGCATCGCGGTGGCCACGAACGTACTTCTGGAGGCGGCGCTGAGCTACCTTGGCCTCGGAGTCCAGCCGCCCACGCCCAGCTGGGGCAACCTCCTCAACAATGCCCGTTCGATCAGCGTCTTGAGCCGAGAGCTGTGGCAGTGGGCGCCCGCGGCCATCCTGATCGTCGTCTTCGTGCTGGCCATCAACTTTGTCGGTGATGGTCTGCGCGATGCCGTTGACCCCCGGCGGACGGACGTTTGACCTGTTTCGGATATTCTCGAGAGCATCGGAGGACCGCGTGAGCTATCGCACCGCGCTCATCGGACTCAGCTGGATCGCCGCTGATCCCGCCGGCCCGGCGTCGGATGCCGTGCTGGGCACCGCAGTGCCGTACAGCCACGCGTCGGCGATGGCGGCGATCCCGGAGATCGACGTCGTCGCCGCCTGTGACATCGTTGCCGCGGCCAGGGATCGCTTCGTCACACAGTGGAGCAGCCGCTGGCCGGGGCTCCGCGTCTACGATGACTACGGCACGATGCTCGAACGGGAGCGGCCAGATCTTGTCTCCGTCGTCATTCCCGACAACTTGCACACCGCGCCGGTGCTCGCCGCGATCGAGTTTGGCGCGCGGGGGATCTTCTGCGAAAAGCCGCTGGCCACGTCCCTCGCTGAGGCGGACCAGATCGTCGCCGCCGCGGCCAGCTCAGGAGTCAAGATCTGCGTCGATTACACGCGGCGGTGGATGCCTGAATTCGTGGAGGCGCGGCGCCTCGCCCGATCAGGCGCGATCGGGCGACTGTCGCAGATCGTCATCCACCTCGGCGGACCCCGGGCGATGCTCTTCCGGAATCACACCCATATGATCGACCTCCTCAACTACTACGCCGACGCCGATCCGGACTGGGTGGTCGCCGAACTCGAGCCCAATTGTGCCGACTACGGCACCACGTATCGGGGCGATGGTGGGACTGATCCCTCGACCGATCCCGGCGCCAACTACTACGTCGCGTTCACCAACGGCGTCCGAGCGTATGTCACCGGCATGAAGGACACGGTGCCCGAGGTCCGCGTCGACCTCACCGGTCCGCGCGGTCGATTGTCAATCGACGCGGAGGGATTCCGGTTGATCACGTTCGAGAGTGGAGATCTGCGTTCGAGGCCACCGATCCCCCGCATCGAGCGCGTGTCGCCCAGCTGGACGGTGTCCGGCATTCAAGCCGCTCTGCTCGACCTGATCGCCGCGGTGGAGACCGGCCGACCGACCGCCAGCTCACCCGAGACGGCGCGACGAACTGTTGCCATCACCCAGGCGATTCTGGAGTCGCAGGCACAGGGCAACGTCCCTGTCCGGGTCGCTTCTCCGCCGGCACGCTAACGCGTACGAACGGCGTCAAGCTTCGGCAACAACCGGGTTGCGCAGCACCCCGAGACGCTCGATTTCGCCCTCGACCATGTCGCCGGGCGTGAGCATCTTCTCCTCGCCGATGCCGTGCGGCATACCCGTCGTGATGATGTCGCCCGGCCGCAAAGTCATCAGCTGTGAGGTGAATGCGATCAGCGCGTCCCACGCGACGTTGACATTCTTCGTCGATCCGTCCACGCGAACCTCGCCGGAGATTCGGCTGACGATCCGGACGTCTCCAAGGTCGCCAGCCTCGTCCGCGGTCACAAGTGCTGGTCCGAGAATCGCGAAGCCGTCCAACCACTTGCCGTTGAGCCAGTCGATGAATCCGTCCATTGCCTTGTCGCGCCGGCCAGGCGGCGGCACCGCGAGCTGGCGGCCGGAGACGTCGTTGCAGATGGTGTAGCCGAAGACGTGTTCCATCGCGTGTTCGCGCGGAATGTCCCTGCCTTCCGTCCCGATGACGATCGCGACCTCGATTTCGTCGATCACGCCGGGCGACATTCGCCAGATCGTAATCGGGTCGCCGGGGCCTTTGATGTCGTCAGTCCGCTTGGCGAACAGGAGCGGCAGCGCGTCGGGTCCGAGCGGTTCGGCGCCGTCATGCTCGTAATAGCCGCCGGCGACCGCGATCAGCTTGCCAGGGTTCGCGATCGGGGCGAGCAGCGCCACGCTGTCCTCTGGAACTGGCTGCCCGGCACGGGCCGCTAACGCCACCTCGTCGATCACCGCCGCGCCGTGTGACAGGAAGGCGCGCATATCCCCACCGGCGGCTCGACCTCCAGACGTCGTCTCGAGGTCGTAGATCTGACCGCTTTGGAGCAGACCAAGCCGCGGGCGGCGATCCTGTGTCTGATATCGCACGAGTCGCATCGTCGTATTCTCCGAGCGTCGATCTTGAATAGGATAGACGGGCCCGCGGGCAGCCGGGGAGGCCAGCGCTGGCGGTGAGCATCGCACTGGTGCTGGGCGCCAGTCTGTCCCAGGCGAATCCTGAGCGAGGCGGCGCTGAGCTTTCTCGGCGACGGATTGCGCGATATTCTCGATCCGCGGCTGCGTAACCTCTAAGGAGAGGCTTTCCATGATCAGCACTGCCACTGAACGCATGATCGCGCCGGGCCACGCGGCGATCGAGGTCCTCAAGGCCAATGGCGTCGAGGTGGTCTTCGGCCTGAACGGCGATCACGTCTTGCGGCTGTATGACGGCCTGGCCGACCTGGGCGGGATCACGCATGTCACCGTCAAGCACGAGAACAACGCCGCCCTGGCGGCCGAGGCATACGGGCGGCTGACCGGGCGGCCCGGCGTCGCCATCACGACCGCCGGCCCGGGTGCGCTCAACTCGATTTCGGGCGTCGCCAGCGCGATGGCGTCGGGTGCGCCGCTCGTCTCGCTGACCGGCGCTGTCCCGAACGGCGCCGCGCTCGAGACCTTTCACGGCGTCGACGTGGTCGACTTCACCGAGCGCGCCTTCGGGTCGATCGCCAAGTCGTCCCGTCGCGTCACCCGCGCCGCCGACATCCAGGGCGCAATCGGCGCTGCCTTCGAGCTGGCGGTGGCCGGCCGTCCGGGCCCGACCCACGTCGAGGTGACCCGCGACGTGCTCGAGGGTGACCCATTTGACGCCGCTCCGCCCGCGGCTGCGGCGGCGGTGTCGGCCGATGTTTCGCCCGACCTCGACCTGGCGCTCGGGCGGATCCGGCGGGCTCGCCGCCCGGTCATCGTGGCCGGCAAAGGCGCCTGGTACCCGCTCGCCTCGGCCGCGCTGATCGCCCTGGCGGAGGCGCTCGAAGCGCCGGTCTGCCACACCTGGGAGGGGCACGGGGCCATGCCGACCGTCCACCCGCTCTCGCTCGGGCCCTACCGCGTGATGGAGACGCACCCCGCCGTGCTGACCGAGTTGGGCGCGGCCGACCTGATCATCGGCGTCGGCGTGCGGGTCGGGACCGAGCCTTTCCAGGTCCTCCGGGACGACTACGGCGATCGGCTCGTGATCCTCGACGCGGCCGACAACCCGACGCGCGAATACGGCCCGGCGATCGGCTCGGTCCCGGCCCTCGCGGCATCGCTGCGCGCGCTCGCGACGTTGGTCGGCCCGTCGCCGTCCGCCGGACCAGCCCGGGCGATCTGTGCCGCGGCGCAGCGCGCGCTGGCCCGCGGGCTCGAGGTCGAGATGGAGCGCCACGCCGGCACCCGCCCCTGGCACATCGGCCGGGCGATCGCGGCGCTCTCGGAGCGGCTGACGCCCGAGATGGTCGTGACTTCGGACGTCTCGAACGTGAAGCTCTGGGTCCCCTTCCAGTTGCGCACCTTCGGGCCGCATTCGCACGTGCAGGCCGGCTCGTGGGGCACCATGGGCTATGCCTTGCCGGCCGCGCTCGGCGCCGCCTTCGCCCACCCGGGCGTCAAGGTCGTCGGTCTGGCGGGCGACGCCTCGTTCCTGATGTCGTCGTCCGACCTGGTGACGCTCGCCCAGCACCGGCTACCAGTCGTCATCGGCGTCCACCACGACGGGCGGATCGGAATGATCAACTACATGCAGACGCTGGCTGGACGCGAGCCGTACGCCACCGAGATTGGCGACGTCGACTACGCCCGGCTGGCCGAGGCCGCTGGCCTCAAGGGCATCCGCGTCGACGACCCGTCACGGATCGGTGCCGCCTGGGACGCGGCGCTGGCCGCCGACGGCCCGGTCCTGATCGAGTTCATGGCCGGCCACGCTTTCCCGCGTCCCTCGCTGCAGCGCCTCATTCAACAGGGCTCCTGAGGAGAAACCACCATGCCGTTCTACGAAAAAGCCGACGTCCGTATCCACTACGCTGAGGCCGGCGCCGGCTTCCCGTTGTTGCTCATCCCGGGCGGGGGGTTGAACTCGACCATCTCGTTCTTCTCCGGAAATTCGCCGTTCAACGCCATCGACGAGTTCAAGGACGAGTACCGCTGCATCACACTGGACCTGCGCAATGCCAACGGCGGCCAATCGTCCGGCCCCATCGAGATCGACCGGCCCTGGGATGCCTACGCCGACGACCATCTCGGCCTGATGGATCACCTGGGGATCGGAGAATTCATGGTGATGGGCTTCTGCATCGGCGGCCCGTTCATCTGGAACCTGTTGCGTCGGGCGCCCGGGCGCATCGTTGCCGCGGTGATGGCGCAGCCCAGCGGGTTTCGCCCCGAGCTACCCGACCTCTTCTACACCAACAACATCACCGGCTGGGGCCCGCCGCTGTGTGCCCGCCGGCCCGAGATCACCATGAGCATGGTCGACGCGTTCCTGAACAACATGTACCGCGCCAACGCCGACTTCGTCTTTACGGTCACACGCGATTTCGTCCGCGCCTGCCAGACGCCCATCCTGGTTCTGCCCGACGACGTCCCGGCGCACCCGTACGCCGTGGCCATGGAGGTCGTGCGTCTGGCGCCGAATGCCGAAGTGAGCATCTATCCCTGGAAAGAGTCCCCGGACCAGATCTCCGAGGCGGTCCGCCACGTGCGCGGCTTTCTCCGCGCGCATCAACCCGTGATCAGCGCGGGCGCCAACCGGGAGTCCCGGCTGAGCTAGCCTAGAATGTCCGCGCCTGAATCGTGGAGCGCGATGACCGAACCTGAGGCCCCGCCGATACGCACGCACGATCTGCGTGTCGTCAACTTGCGCCCACTGCTCTCACCGGCGCTGCTGCTAGAAGACTTGCCGCTCGATGCCCACGGTGCCCGAGTGGTCAGCCAGGCGCGGCACGACGTCGTGCGTATTCTGAATCGGGAGGACGCACGGCTCCTGGTGGTGGTCGGCCCGTGCTCCGTCCACGACTGCGCGGCCGCGCTCGAGTACGCGCAGCGGCTGGCGGTGCTGGCCGACCGGCTCGCGGACGATCTGCGGATTGTCATGCGCGTGTACTTCGAAAAGCCGCGCACGACCATCGGCTGGAAAGGTCTGATCAACGATCCGAACCTCGATGGCAGCTACGCTGTAAACCAGGGACTCCGCCTGGCGCGACGCCTGCTGCTGGACATCACCCGGCTGGGTCTTCCCGCGGGCTGCGAATTCCTCGATCCGATCACGCCGCAGTTCTTCGCCGACGCGGTGACCTGGGGAGCGATCGGGGCGCGCACCACGGAGAGCCAGGTGCATCGCCAGTTGGCGTCCGGTCTGTCGATGCCGATCGGCTTCAAGAACGGCACCGGCGGCGACGTGCAAATCGCGATCGACGCGATTCGGGCCGCGGCGCATCCGCACAGCTTCTTCGGCGTCACCGAGCAGGGCCTCGCCGGCATCGTGACCACGTGCGGCAACCAGGACTGCCACGTGATCCTGCGCGGCGGATCCAGGCCAAACTATGACGCTGCCAACGTGCGACAGGTGCTCGGATCCCTGCGCGACGCCGGCCTGCTACCACGCCTGGTGATCGACGCCAGCCACGGCAACAGTGAGAAGGACTACCGGCGGCAGCCGGCGGTGCTCCATGACATCGCGAGCCAGATCGCTGGCGGCGATGGCGGCCTGGTTGGCGTCATGCTCGAGAGCTTCCTGGTCGAAGGTCGACAGGAGTTTGGCGAACCCGCCAAACTGACCTACGGCCAGAGCATCACCGACGCCTGCATTGGCTGGCAGGCGACCGAAGCGACGCTGGACGAGCTCGCCAGCGCGGTGCGCGCGCGGCGCTCGCGGGTCGGACGGGTTGAGTAGGGAGGGTTCTCGCAATGACCATTCGCATCTCGAAAATCGGGCACGTGAACCTGCGGGTCGCCGATGAAGCGGCTTCGAAGCGCTTCTACACTGACGTGCTCGGCACGTTGAGCGCATCTCGCCCATAAGCGCCGCGGCGCGATGGTCGCGCGCCAGGGTGCCTGGGTAACGCGCGAACGCGGCTACCATATCGCACCGACTGCGTTGCGTATGCGATGAAGGAGCCAACGATGGACATCGGGCTGACACTGCCCAACCGCGGCGTGCTCATGGGCGCCACAACTCCAGACCAGATGCTGGACCTCGCCGAAGCGGCCGACCGGTCAGGAGTGTTCCGATCGGTCTGGGTCGGCGACAGCCTGCTGGGTAAACCGCGGATGGAATCCGTCGCGCTCCTGTCGGGTGTCGCCGCGCGCACCCGACGCGTGCGCCTGGGACCCGCGTGCATGGCCAGCTTCGTGTTGCGCGATCCGGTGCTGCTCGCCTATCAGTGGGCGAGCCTCGACCTCCTGTCGGGCGGTCGGACCGTGCTGGTTGGTTGCACCGGCATCGTCGAGCAACCGGGCGCCCGCATCGAGGGCGAGCTGTACGGGCTGACGCCGCGTGACCGGGTCAGTCGGTTGATCGAGTGGATCGCGCTGCTGAAGCTGCTGTGGACGACAGACAACGTCACCTTCGAAGGCAAGCACTATCGCTGCGCCGGCGTGACCATCGAGCCGAAGCCGGCCGCCAAACCGCGCCCGCCCATCTGGATCGCGAACAACGCGCAC
>DATGER010000223.1:0-2240 GCA_035309865.1 Chloroflexota bacterium | reverse complement strand
CTGGAGCCCAACCCCCGGTTTGCGCCCGTCGGCTAACTTGCAGTGGGCGCGAATCGCCTGTCCGAACTGAGCGACCGAGCACCAGCGAACTGATGCTCGGTCGCGGGGACCGATACCGGACCCAAACACCGGGCTATGCCGGTGGAGATGCGACCTTGTCCAGCACCCCGGTGGTCCGCTGCCAGCCTTTGAGGACCGCGGTGTGGTGCTGCTCGGTGGCCGCCTTCCACGCCTCGACCAGGCTCCGGGTGGAGGCAAACTGCTCTCCAAAAGCGGCGGGGCGGCGGCGAACAGTCCTGACTGGGCCTCACAGCCGGCCTTGAAGGTAGCCTCCATACCGGCCGACCAGGCATGCAGCAGCTGGCGGTTGACCGCGATAGCCTCGGTGAGGACCGAGCGCGAATTTGCGACGGCGCGCTGCGCGGTGGCGGCGCTGGCGCTCGACGCCTCGGTGAGGGTGCGGATGGCCTCGTCGACGGCCTCGGCGGCAGGAAGAGACTCGCTAGATTTCGCCATATACGCCCGGATAACCTCACGACACAATGCAGCTATGTGCAAACTGGCGCGTCGCACACACGCGGCGGGCGAAGTGCGTATCCTCGACGGCGTGCCGTTGAGCTGAGCATGCCTCTGGCAATGCAGACTGGAGTAGCGCCATGACCGTCGAAACCGGTACCTCGAATCGGACTGTGGTCGTCACCCGCGAGCGCGACGGAGTCGCGCTGATCCACTTGAACCGCCCACCGGCCAATAGCTACGAAAAGAGCGTCGCGGATTTGCTGAACGCGGCAATTGACGAGGTCCGCTGGGACCCCGAGATCCGCGGTGCGGTGCTGGTCAGCGACCTCGCGCCGCGCTTCTTTTCGGCGGGCGCCGACATCACCAATTTCCGCAGCAGCACCCTCGAGCAGAACGTGATGCTGGTGCTGCACCTGCATGAGACGCTGCTCAAGATCGAGCACACGCCCAAGGTCTTCGTGGCCGCGATCAGCGGGCACGCCCTGGGCGGCGGACTCGAGCTCGCCCTGGCGTGCGACCTGCGCTTCGCGGCCGAGGGGAACTATCGCCTCGGCTTGCCGGAGGTCACGCTCGGCATTCTGCCGGGCAACGGTGGTACGCAGCGGCTACAGCGCCTGATCGGACGGACCAGAGCTCTGGACATGCTCCTGACTGGCGCCCCGGCTGACCCGCAGCGGGCCCTCGAACTGGGGTTGGTGGATCGACTCTTTCCCGCCGACCGGCTGGTCGAGGAGTCGATCGACTACGTCGCGCGCCTGGCCAGTGGCGCCACGCTGGCCATCGGCAACATCAAAGTCGCCACCCGGATGGGTGCCGACCTCCCGCTGGAAGGTGCCCTGGCGCTGGAGCGCGAAGCCATCGCGCGCCTGTTCATGTCCGAAGATGCTGCCGAGGGCCTGGCCGCGTTCGTCGAAAAGCGCTCGCCGGTGTGGAAGGGCCGCTAATGGGAATGCGAATGCACGGTCAGGCACCGATAAAGACCGGCGCACGCTTTTCCAGAAACGCGTGGATTCCCTCGCGGTAGTCCTGACTGTCATACACCGCTCGACGCAGGCCCTGCAGACGCTCGAACATCTCGGGCGTCAACGCGTGCGCGCTCTGGAGCAGCCGCAGTTGCTCTTTCATCGCCGAGACCGCCAGTGGTGCGTTGCGGGTGATGCGCTCGGCCAGCGCCAGCGTATAGCGGTCCCGGGGACGGGTGGCTCGCCACCGTCCCACGAGCCGATGCGCCTCAAAGGGCTTGCCCAGGTCGTGGCCATGATGGTTGCTCGGCTTGGCTATCGCCAGATCGACGTGCTTGGTGTCTCATGGGGCGGCCTCCTGGCGCAGCAGTTGGCGGGCCAATACCCCGCGCAAGTCCGCCGCCTGGTCCTGGTGTCGACTGGACCGGGCGCGAGCGCGGTGCCCGGCAACATCTCCACGATGCTCAAGCTCGCCAATCCGCGCCGCTGGCACGATCTGGCCTATATGCAGGGAATCGCCCCGCAGATCTACGGCGGTGCCTTCCGCACTGAGCCCGAGCGGGCGTGAGGTGTTTCGCGACACCAGAAGGCCGAGCTTCGCCGGCTACTACGGCCAGATCATGGCGGTGATGGGTTGGAGCAGTCTGGGATGGTTGCACCGCTTGCCGCAGCCGACGCTGGTGCTGGCTGGGACCGATGACCCGATCGTCCCGGTGGCCAATGCACGGGTAATGGCCGAACGCATTCCCAATGCGCGCC
>DATGER010000222.1:0-16882 GCA_035309865.1 Chloroflexota bacterium | reverse complement strand
AGCACCTCGAGGTCCGCGGACTGGGCCAGGATGGCCGTCACGATCGGCTCGACGTTCTCGCGCTCGTTGTAGGTGGGCAGGACGACGAGCGACCTGGACACGATGGGATCAGCCAAGGGATTTCGTACCCATAGATTACCTATAAGCGGCGCGCCGCTGCGCGTTAGTTCCCGAAGTCGGAGTGCACGGCCATAATGACGCCATGCCGACTGCTGTGCGTTGTGGCACGTTGATCGATGGCACCGGGGCCGAGCCAGTGCGCGGAGCGACGCTGGTCTTCGAAGGCGACACGATCGTGAGTGTCGATCATGGCGGCCAGGTGCCGCGCGGGGCCGAGGTGGTGGATGCGGGGCATCTGACGGTCATGCCGGGCATGATCGATTGCCACGTCCACCTGGGCTCGTCGACGTGGGGCCTGCAGGAGCGGCTGCTGACGCCCTACAGCCTGACGATCGCGCACGCACTTAACCACGCGCGCATCACCCTCGAGGCTGGATTTACCAGCGTGCGTGACGCGGCCGGCACCCCGCGCGGTGTCAAGCTGGCCATCGACCAGGGGCTGTTTCCCGGGCCGAGGCTGCGGATTGCCGTCTCGGCGCTGTCGCAGACCGGCGGGCACGGCGACTCGCTGATGCCCAACGGCGCCAACATCCGGCCGACGAACTCCGAGATGCCGCACACGGTCGTGGACGGGGTCGAGGAGGTGCGTCGGGCGGCCCGCGAAGTGCTGCGGGCGGGCGCCGACCAGATCAAAGTCCACACCAGCGGGGGCGTGATGTCGCCGAACGACGAGCCAGGCGCGACTGGCTTCGCGCCCGACGAGATCGCGGCGATCGTGTACGAGGCGCGGGCCGCGGGTAAGACCGTGATGGCGCACGCCCAGGCCACCCAGGGCATCAAGAACGCCGTCATGGGCGGCATCCATTCGATCGAGCACGGCATCTATCTCGACGAGGAAGTGATCGACGAGATGAAGCGGCGCGGGACGTTCCTGGTCGCGACGCTGGTGGCCCCGCTGTGGGTGGTCCGCCGGGCGGAAAAAGAGCCCGGGTCGGTCCCGCCCTACGCCGTCCGCAAGGCCAAAGAGGTCACCGCCGACCACCAGGCCAGCTTTCGTCTGGCGGTCGAGCGCGGCGTGCGGATCGCCATGGGCACCGACACCGGGGTCGGGCCGCACGGCTCGAACGCCGAAGAGCTCGAGCGCATGGTCGAAGGGGGCATGACCCCGCTGCAGGCGATCGTCGCCACCACCAAAACGGCCGCGGAGTGCGCCCGCCTCAGCCACCTGACCGGCACCCTCGAACCCGGCAAACGCGCCGACCTGCTCGGTGTCGACGGCGATCCGCTGGCCGATATCCGCGTGCTCCAGGACAGGGCCAGGCTCGCGCTGATCATGCGCGACGGGCACGCGTTCAAAACCCTGCCATAAATCGTGTACAGAACAGACGTTCTACAGTAAGCTGTCGCCGTGACCGACGTTCTCGACCGCTTCAGCGCCCCTACCCGCGAGTGGTTCCAGGGCATGTTTGCCGCGCCCACGGACGCGCAGGCGCAGGGGTGGGCGGCGATTGCCCAATCCGAGCACACGCTGATCCTGGCCCCGACCGGGTCGGGCAAGACGCTCGCGGCCTTCCTGTGGTGCCTGGACCAGCTCGCCACCCAGCCGGTGGAGCTGGACAGGAAACGCCGCTGTCGGGTGCTGTACGTGTCGCCGCTCAAGGCGCTCGCGCACGACGTGGAACGCAACCTGAAGGCGCCGCTGGTTGGGATTGGACTCGCGGCGCAGCGCCTGGGCAAACCCCCGCCGGCGATCGACGTCGCGATTCGGACGGGGGACACCTCGGCGGCGGACCGACGCGACATCGCGCGTACGCCGCCGGACATCCTGATCACGACGCCAGAGTCGCTGTACCTACTGCTCACCTCACAGGCGCAGGAGATCCTGCGCAGCGTGCGCTGGGTCATCGTCGACGAGATCCATTCGGTCGCGGGCACCAAGCGCGGCGCGCACCTCGCGCTGTCGCTGGAGCGCCTCGAGCACGTCGCCGACGGCCCGGTGCAGCGCATCGGGCTCTCGGCCACCCAGCGTCCGCTGGACGAGATCGGGCGGTTCCTGGTGGGTGTCGATCGGCCGGTGACGCTGGTGGACGTCGGCCAGCGCAAGCGCCTGGATCTGGAGGTGGTCGTGCCCATCGAGGACATGGCCAACCCGCCGGGCCTGCCGGAACAGTCGCCGTCGGGAGGCTCGGTGCTTGGCGCCGAAGTGCGCGCCGAGGCGAACAACTCGATCTGGCCGTCGATCTACCCGCGTTTGCTGGATCTGATCCAGGCCCAGCGCTCGACGCTGATCTTCGTCAACAGCCGCCGCCTGGCGGAGCGACTCGCCCAGCGGCTGAACGAGCTGGCCGAGGCGCGCTCGGACCACGACCCGAGCGCGCCCCCGCTGGTCCGGGCCCACCACGGCTCGATCTCTCGCGAGCAGCGGCTCGTCGTGGAGGAGGCGCTCAAGGCCGGCACGCTGCGCGGGCTGGTCGCCACCAGCTCGCTGGAGCTGGGGATCGACATGGGCGCCATCGACCTGGTGATCCAGGTCGAATCGCCCATCTCGGTGGCCAGCGGCCTGCAGCGCATTGGTCGCGCCGGGCACACGGTCGACGCCATCAGCTCTGGAAAGATCTTTCCCAAGTACCGCGGCGACCTGCTCGAGGCGGCGGTGGTCGTCGGACGCATGCTCGAGGGGGCTATCGAATCGACGCGAGTGCCGCGCAACCCGCTCGACGTGCTGGCCCAACAGATCGTGGCGATCTGCTCGCAGGCGCCGTGGTCGGTCGA
This sequence comes from Chloroflexota bacterium, assembly GCA_035309865.1. Taxonomy (GTDB): domain Bacteria; phylum Chloroflexota; class UBA6077; order UBA6077; family CF-72; genus CF-72. The sequence continues at coordinate 14,050 of DATGER010000222.1, read as the reverse complement.
CGAGCTGTATGCCCTGTGCCGCCGTGCGTACAACTTCGCCACCCTGTCGCGCAGCATGTTCGAGGGCGTCCTGGACATGCTGGCCGGCCGCTACCCGTCGGACGACTTTTCCAACCTGAAGGCGCGCCTGATCTGGGATCGCGTGGCCGATTCGGTCGTGGCGCGCGGCGATGCCCGCGTGGTGGCGGTCACCAGCGGCGGCACGATCCCCGAACGCGGCCTGTACGGCGTGTTCCTCGGCGAGGGCGGGCCGCGAGTCGGCGAGCTGGACGAGGAGATGGTGTACGAGTCGCGCCCCGGCGAGACGTTCGTCCTGGGCGCCAGCACCTGGCGGATCGAACGCATCACCCCGCAGCAGGTCATCGTCTCGCCGGCCCCGGGCGAGCCTGGCAAGACGCCGTTCTGGCACGGCGACGCGGCCGGCCGGCCGGTCGAGCTCGGGCGCGCGCTCGGCGAGTTCAGTCGGCGCATGGTCGGCATGGACCCGGACCAGGCCCTGGCGACGCTCACCGCCGACCACAAGCTGGACGCCCTGGCCGCCGGGAACCTGCTGGCCTATCTCGCCGAGCAGAAGGCCACGACCGGCACGGTACCGAGCGACCGCACCATCGTCGTCGAGCGTTTTCGCGACGAGCTCGGCGACTGGCGCATCTGCATCCTGACGCCGTTCGGCGGCCGGGTACACGCGCCCTGGGCGCTGGCCATTGGGGCCTTGATCCGCGAGCGCCTGGGGACGGATCTGTACGCCATCTGGACCGACGACGGGATCGCACTGCGCCTGCCCGAGGGGCTCGAAGACGGCCCGATCGACGAGCTCCTGTTTCCTGACGCCGACCGTACCGAAGATCTAGTCGTGCGCGAATTGGGCGGCTCGGCGTTGTTCTCGGCCCGCTTCCGCGAAAACGCCGCGCGCGCCCTGTTGTTGCCCCGACGCCGCGGCGATGCGCGGACGCCGCTGTGGCAGATGCGCCAGCGGGCGTCCGATCTGATGGCAGTCGCCAGCCGCTACGGGTCCTTCCCGATCTTGCTCGAGACCTACCGCGAGTGCCTGCAAGACGTCTTCGATCTGCCTGCCTTGCAGGAGGTGCTCCGCGGGATCGAGCAGCGCCAGATTCGGATCACCTCGGTCGAGACCGCCTCGGCGTCCCCGTTCGCGCGCTCGCTGCTCTTCGACTACATCGCCGAATACATGTACGAGGGCGACGCGCCGCTCGCAGAACGCCGGGCCCAGGCGCTGGCGCTCGATCGCGAACGCCTCCGCGAGCTGCTCGGTCAGGAGGAGCTGCGCGAGCTGCTCGACCCGTCGGCGCTGGCTGACCTCGAGATCGAGCTCCAGTGGCTGGGCGAGCGCCGGGCGCGCACGCCAGACCAGGTGCACGACCTCCTGCGCCGTGTCGGCGACCTGACCTCCGCCGAGGTCGCGCAGCGAACCGCCGGCGACCGGTCCGCCGACTGGCTGGCGGACCTGGCGACCGCGCGCCGCGCCGTGCAGGTGCGCATCGCCGGCGACGAACGCTGGGTCGCGGTCGAGGATGTCGCCCGCTACCGCGATGCCGTCGGCGTCCAGCCGCCGCGGGGCGTCCCCGAAGTGTTCCTCCAACCCAGCGTCGATGCGCTCGACAGTCTGCTGCTGCGCTGGGCGCGCACGCACTCGCCGTTTACGGCGCGCGAACCGGCCGAGCGCTGGAGCCTGCCCGCCGCGCTCGTCCAGGACGCGCTGCGACGGCTCGAGGAGGCCGGCAGCGTGCTGCGCGGCGAGTTCCGCCCGGGCGGCAGCGAGCGCGAGTGGTGCGACCCCGACGTCCTCCGCTCGCTGCGTCGGCGATCGCTCGCCCGCTTGCGGCGCGAGGTCGAGCCCGTGCCGGCCGCCACGCTCGGGCGATTCTTACCGGCGTGGCACGGCATCGGCAGCGAATCGGGCAGCCTCGACCGTGTGCTCGAGGTAGTCGGCCAGCTCGAAGGCCTGTTTTTACCCTGGTCGGTCTACGAGCGAGACGTGCTTGCCGCGCGCGTTCGGGGCTATCAGCCGCGTCAGCTCGACGAGCTGTGCGCGGGCGGCGAGGTCGTCTGGGTGGGACGCGGCTCGCTCGGCGCGGAAGACGGGCGCGTGGCCCTGTTCCGCCGCGAACGGCTCAGCCTGCTGGCGCCGAGCACGCCCGAGGAACCGCCCAGCGAGCCGATTCATCAGCGGATCCGCGACCATCTGGCCGGACGCGGGGCCTCGTTCTTTCGCGAGATCTTCGCCGCGGCTGGTGGGCCCACCGATGCCGTCGTGCTGGAGGCGCTCTGGGCGCTGGTCTGGTCGGGCGAATTGACCAACGACACGCTCACGCCGTTGCGCCTGCGGCTGTTGCGCAAGACGAAGACGCGGCGGCCGGGCCACCTGGCGCGCATCGGGCCGCCCGAAGCGGCGGGTCGCTGGTCGCTGATCCCCACCCTGAGCGCCCAGAGCGGCACCGAGCGCGCCCACGCCATGGCCCTGTCGCTCCTCGAGCGGCACGGCGTGGTGACCCGCGAGTCCGTCCTGGGCGAGGGTGTGCCGGGCGGCTTTGCGTCGGTCTATCCGGTGCTGCGCGCGATGGAGGAGGCGGGCAAGATTCGCCGCGGCTACTTCGTCGAAGGCCTGGGTGCGGCCCAGTTTTCACTGCCCGGCGCCGTCGATCGTCTGCGCGCTGAACGCACGCCCGTTGACGGCCCGTCGGTGCAGGTCCTCGCGGCGGCTGATCCGGCCAATCCGTACGGCGCCACGCTCGCCTGGCCAAAGTTCCCGAACGCCAAAGGGCCGACGAAGATCCAGCGCGTCGGCGGGGCGTACGTCGTGCTCGTCGACGGCGAGCCGACGCTGTATGTTGAGCGCAGCCACAAAGGCCTGATCGTGTTGCCCGCCTTCGAGCAGTACGCGCCCCACGCCATCGACGCGCTGCGCCGCCTGGCGGAAAATGCGCCGCGCCGCGAACTGGCTCTCGAACGCGTCGATGGCGAGACCATCCTCGGCTCTCCGCTTCGCCCCCTCCTCGAGCACGCCGGTTTTAACCGCGAGTATTTGGGGCTGACACTACGTTTGTCGGCGGCGGCCATCCCTCAACCTCGGGCGCGGAGTGCCTGAGGGCGACACGATCTTTCAGACGGCCGCCGCGCTGCGGCCGCTCCTGGTCGGTCGGGTTGTCCTGGCCGCGCGGGCAAAAACACCTGGCCCCGCGATCGAACGCATTGTCGGCAGCACGGTGACGTCGGTCGAACCGGTCGGAAAGCACATGCTCATCCGGTTCGACAACGGGCTGGCATTGCACACCCACCTGCGGATGGCGGGCACCTGGCATCGCTACGCGCCGGGCGAGCGATGGAAGATGCCGGCCTGGCAGGCGCGCGTTGTCCTCGCAGTGCCAGAGCACGTCGTGGTCTGCTTCAACGCACCGGTCGCCGAGTTGATGGACGCGCGAGCGATCGAGCTCCATCCCGCGCTGCAGGCGCTCGGGCCGGACCTTCTGGCGCCCGAGTTTCCAGGGGATGTGGCCCTGCAACGGCTCAAGGCTCGGCCCGAGCTCGAGGTCGCCGAGGCGCTGCTCGATCAGCGGGCCATGGCCGGCGTCGGCAACGTCTTCAAGAGCGAAGTCCTGTTTCTCGAAGCGGTTCATCCCTGGACGCGCGTCGCCGCGCTCGACGACGCCACGCTCGAGCGGCTGATCGCCACCGCCCGCCGGCTCCTGCTCGACAACATTCGCCCCGGCCACCCGCACCGCGTCACCACCCGCGGCGACCCGTCAGCCAGGGCCAGCCTGTGGGTCTACGGTCGTACGCACCAACCCTGTACCCGCTGCGGAACACACATCCAAACCCGCCGCCAGGGCACGCTGAACCGCCCGACGTACTGGTGCCCGCACTGCCAGCCCGCCTGACACCCACGGCGCCGCCCCTGAGGGAGCGAGCGAAGCGAAGCGATGCGGGCAGCGGCGGCGTTACATGCCTGAGAGTTCGAGCAGCGCCGCGTACTGGTCATCGGTCAGCGGGACGACTGACAGCCTGCCCATCCGCACCAGCGGACTCTCGGCGAAGCGCCCGTCGGACTTGATCTGCTCGAGGCGAACGGGTTTGGGCAGGCGGGCGCCCGCGCGCACGTCGATCACGATCGCCTTGTCGTCGTTCTTCTTCGGATCCGGGTAGAACGTCCGGACGACGCTGCCCAGCCCGACCGCCTGACGCTCATCGCCCGTGTGATAGATCACCACCGTTTCGCCAAGCTGCGCCGCGCGCAAGTTCCGCAGCGCCGTCGGGTTATTGACCCCGTCCCAGGGCTCGACCCCGCGCTCGACGAGGTCGTCGAAACTGAAATCGCTCGGCTCCGTTTTGAGCACCCAGATCGTCACTCAAGTTCTCTCCGGGGTCCAGGATGGCGGGTCGCTGGCGGGGAAGGACTCCTGAGACTCCTCGGTGACCTTGTCACCTTGCGCCGTGTGGTCGCGACCACCGTGTTCGACGGTACCTGACCCGCGCTGTACCGCGCCCGAGGTGGACGCGTTCGGCGTCGGACTCGCCGACGGCGCGCCGCTTGCCGCGACGACAATTCGGCGCGGCGTCGCGCCCTGCACCTTCGGCAGCCGCAGCGCCAGCACCCCGAGCTCGATCCGCGCCTCGGCGTGCTCGGAGCTGACCGGGCTCGGCAGCGTTATCGACCGCTGAATGGTGCCGTAGCGCTGTTCGCGCATCAGCCAGCTGTCGCCAACGTGCTCCGCGTCGGGCCGCGCCTCGGCGCGCACGGTGACCCGTTCGCCCTGCACGGTGACTTCAACATCCTCGGGCTTCACGCCCGGCACCGCGGCGCGGACCTCGAACGAGTCGCTGCGCTCGACGACATCGACGGGCATTGATTCGGGCCGCATGTTCGAGAGCAGCTGACCGGTGCCGCTGATGCTCTGTTGCAGCCACCGATCCATCGCCTCTCTGAACGTCATCATGTCGCGGAAAGGATCCCAGCGATCGGTCGTCATTTACATTCACCTCTACTACTACGCACTGTATCGCCGGCGCCTGGCCCCAACCAGCGCACAACACCCGAGCGGGTCTCCTATGGGTTGCTCTCAACTGTGTAACATTACCCGGTTAAAAGGAGAACCTATGGACCTCAACGGAGCTGTCGAGCGCGCGTCAACCCGCCGTGCATTCCTGCTTGGCGCACTCAGCGCGACGGCGGCCGGAGTTCTTGCGGCCTGTTCCCAGCCAGCCTCACCTGCAGCAACCGCGCCAGCCGCGGCCGGCGCACCGACAGCGGCACCCGCCGCGAAACCGGCAGCGCCGGCGGCCTCAGCGGCCCCGGCAGCGTCACCCTCGGCCGCCGCGGCATCCGCGGCCCCGGCGGCGTCTCCCGCGGTCAAGCCGGCCGCAAGTCCCGCGGCGGCCGCTGCCGCATCGCCCGCGGCAGCCGCATCCAACGTGTCACGGACCGTTGCTCCGCCAGTGCCGGCGAACATCGTCGCCTCCGCCAAAGCCTTGTCCAATCAGAAGATCGTCTATTACGGCGACGGCGTAGGCCCCGCGGGCGAGCTCGAAAAAACCATGACGGACCAGTTCGTCAAGGACACCGGTATCCAGGTCGCCTTCACCCAGCGTCCACAGGACAGTACCGAGTCGCTGGCACTGTTCCAGCGCTTCTTCCAGGGCCAGTCCGCCGACATCGATGCGATGAGCATCGACGTGGTGTGGCCGGGGATCCTGGCACAGCATCTGGTCGACCTGAACCAGGCGGCGAGCGACGACGCCAAGCTGCACTATCCGGGCATCATTGCCAACAACACCGTGGGCGGCAAACTCGTCGCCATGCCGTACTTCTCCGACTTCGGCATGCTGTACTACCGCACCGATCTCCTGCAGAAGAACGGCTTCGCCAAGCCACCGGTCACCTGGGACGAGCTGGCCATGCAGGCGGCCAAGATCGTCGACGGCGAAAAGGCCGCCAACCCGACGTTCGCCGGATTCGTCTTTCAGGGCAAAGCCTACGAGGGCCTGACGTGCGACGCGCTCGAGTGGATCGCCTCGAGCGGCGGCGGGACCATCGTCGACTCCAGCGGCAAGGTGACGGTAAACAATCCCCAGGCCGTGGCGATCCTGAACATCGTCAAGGGTTGGATCGGCAATATCGTTCCGCGCGGCGTGACCGCCTACAGCGAAGAGGAAGCCCGCAACGCGTTCGGCGGCGGGAACGCGGCGTTCATGCGCAACTGGCCTTACGCCTACGCGCCCAGTCAGGCGGCGGACTCGCCGGTCAAGGGCAAATTTGATATCGCGCCCCTGCCGGCGAATGCCGGTGGTAAGCCCAGCGGCACCATCGGCGGCTGGGGCCAGGCCGTTTCCAAGTATTCGAAGGCCCAGGACGCGGCGGTGCTGTACGTTCGCTATGTCACCAGCGCACCCGTTCAGACCTGGCGGGCGATCGCCGGCGGTTTTGTGCCCACGATCCAATCGGTGGCCGAAAACGCTGACGTCAATGTGGCCCAGCCGTACCTGAAAGCCGTTGCGAACGTCGAGCGTGTGGGTCGCCCGGCCGGTCTTTATGGGGAGAACTACAACCAGGCCTCGACGGCCTTCTTCCAGGGCGTGAGCCAGATCCTTGGGGGGCAAGATGCCGCCCAGGTCCTGCCGGGCGTCCAGCAGAAACTCACGCAACTCCTGGCCTAGCAGAGGAGTGGGCGGGGCGCGCGCGACCACGCCGCCCCGCGCCATCTCTCGATCGTCCAACTGGAGCATCTATCAGGGGGAGCGCCGCAGGGCGTCCGCCCAGGGAGGCGGAGGGAAAACATGAGTGTCAGAGTCGAAGCCCGCGTACAACCGCGGCCGGTAACGACTCGCGTAGTCCACAGCAAACTCATCCAGGCACAGACTCGCCTGGCCTGGATTTTGCTGTCGCCGTCGTTGCTCGTCGTCGCGATAGTTGCGCTTGTCCCGCTCACGCAAACGATTGCCCAGAGCTTCACCAACGCCCGTCTCGCCAGCGCACGACCAGTTTCGTTCGTTGGAGTACAGAACTACGTCACGCTGTTGCAGGACGGCGACTTCCTGCATTCCATCTGGGTGACGGTCCAGTTCACGGTCATGACGGTCGCCATCGAGTTCGTGCTCGGCCTGGGGATCGCCATGGTGGTGAACTCGAACTTCAAGGGTCGCGGGTTCATGCGCGCCGCGATGCTGGTGCCGTGGGCGATCATCACCGTCGTTTCCGCCGAGATGTGGAAATTGATGTACAACGACATTTACGGCGTCGTCAACGACCTGCTGGTCGACAAACTCCACATCCTCTCGAAAAATATCGCCTGGGTCTCCGATCCGGCCACGTCGATTCCGGCGATAGCCGCGGTTGATATCTGGAAGACGACGCCGTTCGTCGCGTTGCTGTTGCTCGCCGGCCTGCAGGTCATCCCGGGTGACATCTACGAAGCGGCGCGCGTAGACGGCGCCAATGCTATTCAGCAATTCTGGCGTCTGACACTGCCGTTGCTGCGCCCGGCCGTCGTCGTCACGATGATCTTCAGAACTCTGGATTCGCTGCGCGTTTTCGATGTCTTCTATGTGATGTTCGGTAGTCGGCCAGACACGATGACCATGGCGATTTATGCGCAACAGGAGATCGTGTCGTTTTCGTTGATGGGCTACGGCTCTACGGTAGCCATCGCTATCTTCGTGGTTATTGCCCTGTTTGTCGTCGCCTACGTGACGCTGCTGAAAGTCGAGCAGTCATGACCAGGCAACAGTCGTATCTCCTCTCTCGCACGCTTTTCTACGTGGTTCTGGCGATCATTTTCGTCTACATCGTGTTCCCGTTCTACTGGGCGGTGCGTTCATCGGTCTCGCCCGACGGCGAATTGTTCGTCACGCCCGTTCACTACTGGCCGTTCCAGCCGACGTTCGACCATTACGCCCAGGTGCTGGGGGACGGCCTCTTCGTGCGCGCGCTGCTCAACTCGGCGCTGGTCGCGGGGTCCTCGACACTGCTCTCGCTGTTCATCGGCACGGTGGGCGCGTACGCCCTTGGACGCTTCAAGTTCCGGGGCCGTCTGCCGATCATGTACCTCATCCTGTCGATGACGATGTTCCCAGCTATCGCCATTCTCGGCTCGCTGTTCGACCTCGTGCAGCGCTTCGGTCTGTACAACAACCTGCTGTCACTGATCATCACGTACCTGGTTTTCACGCTGCCGTTCACCGTATGGGTGTTGACGAGTTTCTTTCAGAGCCTCCCCAAGGAGCTCGAGGAAGCCGCCTACGTCGACGGCTGTACGCCACTCGAGACCCTGTACAAGGTGATGCTGCCGCTGGTTGCACCGGGCATGGTGACGACGGGCCTGCTGGCCTTCATTGCGTCGTGGAACGAATTCCTCTTCGCGGTGTCCTTCATTCAGACCCCGGAGAACCGCACGGTGCCGCTGGCCATTTTCCTGTTCGCGACGAGCAGCGCCGGCGGCTACGAGATCCCCTGGGGGGCGATTATGGCGGGCACGGTCATCGTGACCATCCCGCTCGTTGTCCTGACCCTGATCTTCCAGAACCGCATTATCTCGGGCCTGACCGCCGGGGCCGTCAAGGGGTAGCGAAAGGCCCGGCCTGCCCAGCAGCGTTCTGTTCCTGACCTGCCACGACCTGGGGCAGCACCTGGGCTGCTATGGGCAGGCGACTGTGACGTCGCCTGCCCTCGATGGTCTGGCTGCCAGCGGCGTTCGGTTCGCGCGCAGTTTTTGCACCGCGCCACAGTGCAGCCCGAGTCGGGCGTCGCTGCACACGGGTCGCTATCCGCACAGCACGGGTGTGATGGGGCTGGCGCATTCGCCGTACGGCTGGCGCCTCGACCCTCGCGAACGGCACGTCGCCCACCTGCTGGCCGACGCGGGGTACAGCACGACACTCGTCGGTATGCAGCATCTGATCGAGCGCGGGTCGGCGCGTGAGCTTGGCTACCAGCGCGTGTTGCCGGTGGCGCCCGCGGACGAAGAAGCCATCGCGGCCGTCGCGCTCCTGCGTGATCTGGCCGCTGGAGGTCGCCCGTTTTATCTCGAAGTGGGGTTCGAGGAGCCGCATCGTCCGTACGATTTCGGGGGCGCACAGCCGGATCAGAGTCGGGGAGTGGCCGTCCCGCCGTACCTGCCCGACCTGCCCGAGGCGCGCCAGGATCTGGCTGCGTTTCAGGGCGCCATTCGGCAGATGGACCGCGGCGTCGGTACGATCCTCGCGGCGCTGGATGAGCTCGGTATTGGCGACAGCACGTGCGTCGTCTTTGCGACCGATCACGGGGCGGCAATGCCGCGCGCCAAGTGCACGCTGTACGACCCGGGGATCGAAGTCGCCTTGCTGTGGCGCTGGCCCGTCGACGGTCTGTACGGCGGGCGGGTCGTCTCGGAACTGGTCAGCAATGTCGACGTCACCCCGTCACTGCTCGATGGCCTTGGGGTGCCGGCGCCGGCACATATCCAGGGCATGAGTTTCTGGCCGCTGCTGCAGGGCGGCGGGTATACGCCGCGTGACGCGGTGTTTGCCGAAAAGACATTCCACACCTACTACGAGCCGATGCGCGCGATCCGCACCGCGGATATGAAACTCATCGTGAACCTGGAAGTCAGCACGCGCGTCGACGTGCCGGCGGACATCCGCGCGAGCCCGATCTATCCGCGCATGCTGGACCAGTTGAACGCGGTCAGGCCGGTCGTGGAGTTGTATGACCTGCGGGACGATCCCTGGGAGCAACACAACCTGGCCGACGATCCGAAGGTTGCGTCCGTGCAAGCAGATCTGCGGCGGCGCCTGCTACGGTGGATGCAGGAGACCAACGATCCCTTGCTGCATGGCCCCGTGGCGTCCCCGTACTACTCCGCCGCACTGGCATTCCTCGAGGGTGAATAGCTTTGCCCTGAGGAAGACCTCGGCGCCCGCCGGGGGAGTGAGGTCGCAGCCACTGAGCCTGAAGCGAACCGGCGCTGCGCTTGCCTTGATCCTGCTGGCCACGGCGTGTCAGGGACCAACGCCTTCGCCAACCCCCGCGCAAAACCCGGCGCCCGAGGCCGCCGCGCCGAGCCCGAGCCCCGGCCTCTCGGCGGCGGTTGCCCCGTCGCCGAGCCCGGCCGTGCCGGTCCCCTCGCCAGTCGCGTCGCCGTCGGCCGTGCCCTCGCCGGCCGTTGCCGGGGCCAACTTTCAGATCGACGACTATCCGTTTGCGGTGATGATCGACAACATCGCCGAGGCGCGGCCCCAGTTTGGCCTCGCCAGCGCGGACGTCGTCTACGAAGCGCCCGCCGAAGCCGGCATCCCGCGTTTGATGCCGGTCTATCTGCATGCGGGCGGCCAGGCTGACTCGATCGGTCCAGTGCGCAGCACCCGCCACTACTTCGTGTATCTCGCCAACGAGTACCGTACGCCCCTGGTGCACATCGGCTCGTCGCCGCAGGGTTTCGATGCGCTCAGCACCACCGGCCTGCCGGATGTGGACGAAGCGCGTGGCGACGGCGGCTTCGTGCGGGTGCAGAGCCGTCAGGCGCCGCACAACGCCTTTGTCAGCACGGGGTCGATTCGCGAGGTGCTGCAGCAGCGTGGCGGACCGATCAAGGCCACGTTAGGCCCGCTCAACTTTGGTCCGTATGTACCAGGAGCGGAGCCAGCGACCACGATCAAGATCCCCTACCCGGGCCCTGAGGGCTACAGCGTCGAGTACGACTACGACGCCAGTCAGAAGGACTACAAGCGCATCATGGACGGCCTACCCCACAAGGACGGGTCCACCGGTGACCAGTACACCGCGGTTTCGGTCATCGTCGAATTCGCCGACGTCGAACTCATCCCGAATGACGACGCGGGACGGGTGGACGTCGGTCTGGTTGGCGGCGGCAAGGGCGTCCTGATAGCCGACGGAACGCAAGTGCCGCTACAGTGGAGCCGGGCCAGCGTGCGCGCCGCGACGCAGTTCAAACGGACCGACGGGGCGCCGTGGGCGTTGCCGACCGGTCAGGTCTGGATACAAATCGTGCCGCTCGAAACGCAGCTCACCATTTCGTGAGACCTCACCCCCTCGGAGTCACCCGTGATCCATGCCACCAACGCCTGGAACCCCACGGGCCGCAACCTGCTGCCCGTGCCTGGCACGCGGCTGTTTTATGCGCACGCCGAGGGGCTGAACGGACCGCGGACGTTCGTCCTGCTGGGCAATCAGCAGCACCTGACATTCGTCGCCGACGTCGACGGCCATGCGGACCCGACGTCCCTGCGCGCGCTCGCGATCGAACAGTTCGGCCTGTATCCGCACCTGGTCGACCTGGAGCCCGCACCTGGCCTCCCGCGCGTCTTCGAGCCGCGGCCCGGGGCTCCACAATGAGCCGCACAACAGCGCGACTCGGGTGCTGCCATCGGCCGCATGCACGCCACCTACCTTTTGGTTTCCCTCGCGCGCCCGAGGGTGGCCGAGGGCACCTGTGAGCGCTCTCGCGCCGCCCGTGGTGGCCATCGATCTGGGCGGAACCAAGGCGCTGGCTGGAGTTGTCGAGGCGAACGGGACGGTGCGCTCGCGCGTGTCGCTGCCGAGCCGCGACCTCGTCGGCCGCCCGGCCGAGCTGCTCGATCGGATGGCCGAGGGCGCGCTCTCGGCGGCGACCGCGGCCGACCTCCCGTTCGAGGCCCTGGCGGCGGTCGGGGTGTGCGTCCCCGGTCCACTCGATAGCTCCAGGTCGGTGGTCGCGATGGCGCCGAACCTGGGCTGGGTCCAGATCCACGTGCGAGAAGAGCTCGAGCGGCGTTTGCCCACGAAAGCGGTCTTCGTCGAGAACGACGTGCGGGCCGCCGCCCTGAGCGAGCACGCGCTGGGCGCCGGGCGAGGCTACGACTCGACACTGGCGGTCTTCGTGGGCTCGGGCGTCGGCGGCGGCATCGTGATCGACGGGAGTCTGTACCACGGCGCACACGGCGGGGCCGGCGAGATCGGTCACATGGTGCTACGTGCGGGTGGGCACCGCTGCGGTTGCGGCCGCGCCGGCTGCCTCGAAACACTGGCGGCGCGCGACGCGGTTGGTCGCTACGTGATCGACGAGGTCGCCCGCGGCCACCGGACCCTCCTCACCGAGATCCTCAACGGCGACTTGCTGGCGCTGACCAGCCGCGACCTCGCCCAGGCCATCGCCCTCTCGGACGCGGTCGCGATTCGCGCCGCGCGGCGCAGCGCGCGGTATGTCGGGCTGGCGATCGGTGGCGTCGTCAACCTGGTCGACCCGGCGGTGGTAGTGATCGGTGGCGGAATCGCCGAAGCCCTCGGCGAGCAGTACGTGGAGTGTGCCGCCGAGATCGCCCGCCGCCAGATCCTGGCTTCGGCGGCACGCCACGTGGTCATCGTCGCGTCCAAACTCGGAAATGACGCCGGGCTGCTCGGCGCTGCGCTGACCGCCTACGCCGGTCTGGCGTCCAACTGATTCTCGGTGGCCGCCACGACGCTGCTGCTGATGCGGCACGCTGAAACCGACGACAACGTCAAGATGCGCCTGTCCGGCTGGACGGACACGGACCTGAGTCTGCGCGGGGAAAGTCAGATCGAGCTCCTCGCCGACCACTTCAATCGCGAGCACGGCCAGATCGAAGCGCTGTATTCGAGTCCGCTGATCCGCGCGCGTCGCACGGCCGAAGCCATCGGCGCGTTGACCGGCCACACCCCGATCCTGATCGACGACTTGCGTGAGATGTACTTCGGCGAGCTCGACGGCCGACCGTTTGAAGAACTTCGCGAAGCGTATGCGCATCTGCTCGATGCCGACGAGAACAGCGACGTCGAAGACTTCATGTGGCCCAGCGGCGAGTCGCGCAGCGGATTTTCCGCGCGGGCGTTGCGGGTGATCAACGAGATCGCGGGCCGTCACCCGGGCCGGCCGGTGGGCGTGGTGACCCACGGTGGGCTGATCGCCACGCTGCTGACGCTGCTGCACGGCGAGTCGGCCGCCAACTGGCGCAAGTGGGTCGTGCCGAACGCCAGTCTGACCGAGATCGTCTGGGACGCGACGACCCAGTCCGGCTCCCTCCTGCGCCACGGCGACGCCAGCCACCTCGCGACGCTGGCGCCGTTCGAAACCGAGACCTGAACCGCTACGAACGGAGCAACCCGATGAGCCGCCACATCCAGGTCACCTTCGACGCCCACGACCCGCGGGCGCTGTCCTCCTTCTGGCGCGACGTACTGGGCTATGTGTACCCCGGCCCGCCTGGAGTCGACCTGCCCGCGGGCGCCGACCCGCTGGCCGCGTGGGACGACTTCCTCACGCGGCTGGGCGTACCGCCGGACCAGCGAAACACGCGATCGGCCATCGAGGACCCAGACGGGCACGGCCCGCGGCTGTTCTTCCAGCAGGTGCCGGAGGACAAGGTCGCCAAAAACCGCCTCCACCTCGACGTCCGCGCGGCGCCCGGACTGAAGGGCGAGGAGCGCATGGCGGCGCTGGAGGTCGAGTGCGACCGTCTCGTCGCGCTGGGCGCGACGCGGGTGCGGCGCTACGAGCCCGCGCCTCCGATGAGCGGCGGTTTCATCGTGATGACCGACCCCGAAGGCAACGAGTTCTGCCTGGACTGACGCAGCCCAGCTGTCGCGCAAGCCGCGGCCGTGCGATGGTGTTCTCGCGGCGTGCGGGCGCGAAGCCGGGTCTCGCGGAACCAGATGTCCGATGGCCGGGTGCCAAGCCCGCTGGTCAATTGCCGGCTCGATTGAACCAGAGGCCGGCCGTCTGCTCGTGCCCCTGGTGGATCGCGACCGACGACGTGGACGTGGTCGGGCTGGACGCCTCGGGCACGGTCGTGCTCAGCACTGCGCCCGGGCCGCCCAGTCGGCCACAGCGCGGTCAGGATCGGGAGCGAACCGGCTGCGCTAGGACGCGCTCGGCGGCGGCGTGGCTGGCGTATCGAGCGGCGTAGTCAGATACGTTCCGTCAACCGCCAGGATGCGCAGCTTCTGGCCGTGCGGATTGTCAACGCTCGTGCATTGCAACTCCTCCTTGTTCGAGAGCGAGGCGTCGACACGGTACGCCTTGTCCACTGGATCGGGCCCAACCGTGAT
>DATGER010000221.1:0-16374 GCA_035309865.1 Chloroflexota bacterium | reverse complement strand
TTCTACGAGCGCCTGTTCTTCGACGACAGCGGCCAGCTCGTCAACGCCAGCTTCATGGACTTCCTCATGCCGACCGCCGTCGAGGTGCCCGAGATCGAAGTGGCCCATCTCGAGACGCGCAGTCCGCTCAACCCCCTCGGCGTCAAAGGCGTCGGCGAAGCCGGCACGATCCCCGTGGCCGCCCTCGTGGCAGAGGCTATCGAGGATGCTCTTTCGGGCTTTGGTGTTCGGATACGGGAGATGCCGCTCTCGCCACCGCGCATTCTTGAACTCATTCAAGAAGCGAAGTTGCGTATCGGGGAATAGTCGAAGCCAGCAGGCCCACCGGAGTTGCTTTGCTCTTTACATGATGCGGGTCAGGGGGCCTGCGGACCGGCGTGGTGCTTACTTGATCCGGGTCAGGGGGCCTGCGGCCCCCCGGGGCCAGTCGCTGCTCCGCGCGCAAGCGCGCTACGCGCTCCTTCCCGCCCCGTCCCCCCGCGAAGGGCGCTTCGCGCCAGGGCTAACATCCGGGAAGCCCGTAGCCACCCCCATTGGAACCCGATGTAACCAATCCGGATCTCCAGGCCCCCAATTGGAACGAATGTAAACGGCGCGGATCTCCGAGGTATGCGGAAGCTCGGAGTGGCGCGAAGCGCCCTTCGCGGGGGGACGGGGCGGGAAGGAGCGCGTAGCGCGCTTGCGCGCGCAGCAGCGACTGGCCCCGGGGGGCCGCAGGCCCCCTGACCCGGAACAACTACAGAGCACGCAACTCCGCAGGCCGCCTGACCCGTCGTAACTACTCCTCGTCCATAGGCGCTACTTTGTGTTTAAGGGTGTGCCCGCCTCCAAACCAAAGGAAACCACCCCCGGGATGAGCCAGTCGTTCCATTGTTCGTCCACGCGGGCCTGGAAAAAGTCGTAGTCCTCGTCGATGAAGTGCGCGAAGCGGCCTTGCTTCGACAGGTACTCCCGAACCGGCTTCCGCTTGGCGCTCCCCGCGGCAAGCGATTTCGTCGTGCCGTTGAGCTTGACCGTGTGGTCTTCCATCTCCCACAGCGACCAGATGCCCGTCTCAACCGCCAGCTTCCCCAGCTCGTGCGAAAGCTGCGGGTCGTAGTGCCAGCCCTTCGGACACGGATCGAGCGTGTGGATGAAGGCCGGCCCGCCCGCCGCGAGGCCCTTGCGAACCTTGTTCATGAAGTCCACGCCGTACGACGCGCACGCGGTCGCGATGTAGGCCGCGTCGGGATGTCCCGCCACCAATGCGCCGGGTGTGTTCTTCTTCCAGCGCGTGTGCATCAGGCGCTTTTTCTTGCCTGTTGGCGAGAACGTGGTCACGGCGCCATACGGCGACGAGCCCGACACTTGAATGTCGGTATTGGCGTATGACTCGTTGTCGTACAGGATGATGAGAAACCGATAGTCGGCGTGGGTCAGCGCGGCGCTGATGGCGCTCAGCCCCATGTCGGCGCCGCCGCCATCACCGCAAAACGCGATAACGTTGATCGGCTCGTCCGCAAGCTTGCCCTTGCGCATCAGCACCTTGAGTCCCGCCGCCGCGCCGAGCGCGGCCGACCCAGCCGAGCCAAGCTGGGTATGCATCCACGGCACGACCCAGGGCGTCGTGTAGTAGCTCGTGTTGGCCACATACATGCAACCGGTCGAGCCCATCACGATGGTTCGCGGCCCCGCGGCTTTGGCGATATAGCGCATCACGAGGGCGCTCTCGCACCCCTGGCAGGTGCGATGGCCCGACACGAAGTACTCGGTGTACGGAACCTGCTTGACCGTCTTGATCGAGCTCAGGTCGACCAGGTCAGCGGGTGGGGTAGCAGTGAGTGTCATGAATTTACTCCCGAACGCCGATCCAGTGAACGTTGGTCTTCAGCTCACCGGCGGCGGCCTGCTGCAACAGATTGAACATCTCCTGGCCGTCCGGCGCCGTGAACTCCCGGCCACCGAGGCCGCCGATGATATTGATCATTGCGGGACGCTTCGGACTGTCGTAGAAGGCGGCCCGGAACTCGGTGAAGAGCACGCCACCGTGATGGGGTGAGCCGAAGCTGTAGTCGCGGTCGATGATCGCGACGGCCTTGAAGCGGTTCAGCCGCGCGACGACCTCGTCGGCGGGGAACGGCCGGAACCACTTCAACCGGGCGAAACCAACTTTGTGTCCCTGCTCACGCAGTCGTCGCACGATCACGCGCGCCGGCATCGCGATGGTCCCCTGTCCGACGAGCACGAAGTCGGCGTCGTCGGTCATGTACTCCTCGATGAACGGCTCCTTCTGTCGGCCGGTCAGCTCGTAGTACTCCTGGTAGGCCGCCCGAATCACTTCGGGTGCGCGGCGCATCGCTGCGTCGTTCTGCTTGCGGATCTCGGTCAGCCAGTCCTGGTCGACCTGCGGGGCGATCGTGATCGGGTTGTCGGGGTGGAACAAGCGGTCGCCCAGGTTGTAGTTGGGCAGGAACTGCTCGACCACGCTTTTTGGCGGGATCTTGACCAGGTGCTGCGAGTGGGTCAGAAAAGCCCCGTCGGTGCTGACCGCGCACGGCAGCATGATGCGCGGGTCCTCAGCGACTTTATAGGCGATGACCGCCGAGTCGAATGCCTCCTGGCCAGTTTCCACCCATGTCATCAACCAGCCCAGGTCGCGGACGGCGAGCGCGTCATTGTGCTCCACGCCGAAGGCGCCCGGATCGTCCAGGGCCCGGTTGCCCACGTTCGCGACCACCGGCAGGCGGAGCCCAGCTGTCACCGCGATGGCCTCAAACGCGTAGAACCAGCCAACGCCCGACGAGCCGACGAACGACCGCGCGCCCACGGCGCTGGCGTGCTTGACGATCTCGAACTGCGAATGCTCGCCCTCGGCCACAATGTACTCGCAGTCCATCTGGCCATTGGCGATCATGACCGCCACCGCCTGCATGACGGCGTCGTAGGGCCGGATCGGGTAAGCCGCGACGATGTCGACGTCGGCCAACCGCAGCGCGTGGGCGATGGCTTCGGACCCGGTCAGGAGAAGCTCTTCTTCACCGGCGAGCTTGCGAACTGGCGCGGCAGCTGGCGGCGTCTCGGGTCGGACAGCAATGAGCATGATCTATTCCTCACCTCCGGCGACAGCCCGTGGCTGGTGGTGGACCGCTGATGTCTTCCTGGCTTTCTCGATCAACTCGGGGTGCAGCGGAATACCGTGCAACTCCAGGAACTGGTTATATGCTTCGCGGTTCTGCTGGTAGAGCGGGTACAGCGTATCGTTGTTGTCGAAGTCAAGCTCGTTGACCATCGTGACGCAGTCGGGCACCGGGCACACCTCGGCGCAGATACTGCAGCCGATGCACGCCTCGTAGATCACCTCGTATGTCCCTTCCGGGGTCACTTCGAAACACTCGTCGGGGCACTGCAGCCAGCACTGCGTACATTTGATGCACGTGTCGAAGTTGATGAGCGGCCGGCGCGTGCGCGTGCTCCACTTCTTGTAAATCGGGTTGCGGGTGCCGACCTTCATCGCCTCGACGATGATGCCCTCGCGCATTTGCGTCCAGCCCGGCTTGGTGTACTCCTCGTACTCGACCAGGCTGCCCTCGCCCGGCTCGACAGGCCGGATCTTGATCTGGCCATAAATGGCGCGGACCGCCGCCACGCGCGACTCGTCATTGGTTCGCTCACGCACGATGTCCAGCACCGAGTCCAGCGACAGGATCTTCGGCGCGACCCGGGCGACCGCGGCGAGGCAGTTGAAATCGGTGTTGTCGTCATTGTCGAGCCACAGACCCGAGAAGCTGGCGGTGCCTTCGGGTGCAAACACGCCAGCGCGGACCGGGCTGGGCACCACCACGAGGTTCCAACCGTAAGGCTTGACTTTGATCGCTTTGAGCAGATCGTCGGGCTCCCGATCGGACGTCACCAGCAGCGCGCCGCCGGGCACGACGAGCTTGTTGATCGGCTGGATGCCATACCAGGCCCACGATTCGATGCCCTTGCACATCGTGTCGTCGACGATGATCGAGACGTCGACGTTGGTCGGCTCGTACCGCGCCAGCGACGACTCGAGCTCGACCTCGTCGGTCGCCACCACGGCGAAGTTCTTGGCTGGCACGCCGTTGCGTTCGGGCGAGTCGCCGTACCGCGCGAAGGCGGTGCCAACTTTGCCTTCCTTGCGCGCACCCAGCACGACGCCGCGCGAAATGCGGTTGGCTAACCGCTTTTGAAAGATGCCGCGGTACACCACCTCAACGGACCAGGAGGCGGCCTGCAACGGCGTGCCGTTCTGGCCTGGGGAGTGGGAGCCGTTGGCGTCAGGGGCAGCCATAAGTGCGCACCTCCTCGGAATGGACGAATGGTCGGACCAATTTAACTGCCATCATATGGCTGCGTTTGAGAAGGTGTCAATTCTGGCGAACCGAACGGGCGTACCCTAACCCTGTATGCCCGGTTACGAGTACATTCTGTCGACGGTCGACGGCCCCGTTGGCATCGTCACGCTCAATCGGCCCAGGCAGCTCAATGCGCTGGCGGGTCCAGTGATGCAGGAGCTGGTCGACGCGCTCGAGCGCCACGACGCCGACGCGTCGATCCGCGCCATCGTCGTCACCGGCGGCCCGACTGTTTTCGCCGCGGGCGCGGACATCAAAGAAATGGCCGACGCATCCGCCGTTGAGATGCTGCTGCGCGATCGCATCGGCCTGTTCGACCGTATCCGTCATCTGGACAAGCCGTTGATCGCTGCCGTCGCCGGCTATGCCCTGGGCGGCGGGTGTGAGCTGGCGATGCTCTGCGACATTATCGTTGCAGCCGAGAACGCCCGCTTCGGGCAACCCGAGATCAACATCGGGCTGATCCCGGGCGCTGGCGGGACCCAACGCCTGACGCGAACGGTCGGCAAATACGTGGCGATGGACCTGATCCTGACAGGTCGCATGCTTGGCGCCGAAGAAGCCTTTCAGCGCGGCCTGGCGGCGCGCATCGTGCCGCCAGAGCTGGTCGTGGACGAGGCCGTACGGCTCGGCCAGGAGTTGGCGACCAAACCGCCGATTTCTGTCCGACTCGCAAAGGAGGCGGTTACCCGGGCGTTCGAGGGGCGCGTGGACGACGGCATCGAATTCGAGCGCAAGCTGTTTTACTTTCTCTTCGCGACGCAGGACGCACACGAAGGTATGCACGCCTTCGTCGACAAACGCCAGCCAACCTACGAGGGTCGCTAGGTCCATGCCAGACAGCAGCCAGGTCCTGACCGAAACCGTCAGTGGCGTTCTGACGATCACGCTCAACCAGCCCGCCCACTTCAACGCCCTGACCCAGGTGATGTCGATGGAGTTGGCCGCGGCGCTCCGGGCCGCCGAACGCGACGCCAGTGTGCGGGTGATTGTTCTCACGGGCGCCGGAAAGGCCTTTTGCTCGGGTGCCGACATCACGGAATTCAACGTGGCGGACGAGCCGCTCGATCTGGGTGAGCATCTGCGTACGGGGTTGAATCCGCTGACGCTGCGCGTGCGGTCGATGGACAAGCCGGTGCTGGCGGCGATCAACGGCGTCGCCGCGGGCGCGGGACTGAGCCTGGCGCTCGCCTGCGATCTGCGGTATGCCGCCGAGTCGGCACGCCTGGTCGTGGCCTTTGTCAAGATCGGGCTGGTGCCAGACGCGGGCTGTCTGTACTTTCTGCCACGCCTGGTGGGGCCGGGCAAGGCGCTCGAGATGTCCTGGACTGGCGATCCCGTTGGCGCTCAGGAAGCGTACTCACTCGGCCTGGTCAACCAGGTGCTCCCGGAGGATGCGGTGCTCGCGCATACCCAGGCGATCGCTGCCAGGCTCGCTTGCGGGCCCGCCGCGACGCTCGGCCTCATCAAGCGCGCGATCAACCAGTCGCACGAGTTGCCCCTCGAACGCGTCCTGGATCTCGAAGCTAACTATCAAACGCTCGCCGCCCGCCACCCCAACTTCGCCGAAGGCGTCGCCGCCTTCAAAGCCAAGCGCCCGCCGAAATTCTCCTAACCGTTAAGGTGACCAGGCTTGATAACAAGTTACGGTTTTTAAAATGCCAAAAACCGTAACTTGTTATAGGCCTGCTCGCTACGGGTCACGATCGGCTTCGAGCGAACGCAAGATGCCGTCGCGGACTTCGCTGATGTGGGCCAGGGACGCGGCGTAGGCAGCTTCGGCGTCCTGGCGCTTGATCGCGCCGAGGATGGCCTCGTGGCCGCGGAGGCTCATCTGCGGGCGATCGGGGACGTGCAGATAGCTCTGGCGTGACTCACGCAGCAAGTCCAGGATCACGTTGTGGAGCCGCAGCAGAATGTGGTTGTCGGCCGCGCGCGCGAGCGTGTAGTGAAACGCCGTGTCTTCGTCCACGAAGGAGCGCCCCGCGACGATGCACTCGCGCTGGCGTTCGAGGAGCGTCTCGAGCTCAGCCGAGTGCTCCGCCGTGGCGCGCGCCGCGGCGAGGCGGGCGATCCCTGGCTCGATGAGCTCGCGAACTTCGAGCACTTCGGCCAACTCGCGTCGGCCCCGCAAGATGGCCGCCGCCAGCGGCGGCACGAGCGCTTCGGTGTCGGCCGTGCGCACGAAGGTCCCGCCACCCTGGCGGCTGTCGATCACCCCCTGCATCTCGAGCGCCCGCAGCGCCTCACGCACGGACGTGCGCGAAACTCGAAAGCGCTCGGCGAGCTCGCGCTCGGGTGGGATCTGATCGCCCGGCGCCCAGCGCCCCTCACGAATCAGGGCGTGAATCTGTTCCACGATGTGCTCGTAGATGCGGCTGCGCTTGACCGGTTCAAGGAGCACATCAGGTGGAGTTTCTGCCGACGCCACACTGCTCCCCTTTCGTGATGCGCTGAGGATAGCAAGCAAGTCCAGAGCGCAGTTGCTAGACTCCCTCACCGCGATATGGCGTTCAACTTCCTGCGCCGCCAACCCAGCGAGCGCGAGCGAGCCATGGCCGACCGTCTTCCCCCTGGCCAGCACCTGACCGAAAAGTGGCCGGTCCTGCACTACGGCGGCGTCCCGAAAGTCAATCTGGCGACGTGGGATTTCTCGATCCAGGGTCTCGTGGAACAACCCGCGAAGCTGACCATGGACGACTTCAAAAAGCTGCCGCGCAAAACCGTGACAGCCGACGTCCACTGCGTCACGCGCTGGTCGCTGCTGGACAGCACGTGGGAGGGTGTGCCGATCGCCGAGGTCATGAAGCTCGTCCAGTTGAAGCCCGAGGCGACGCACGTCATGGTCAGCGCCGAACACGGCTTCACCGCCAACTTGAGCCTGGACGACTTCTTGCGCGACGAGAACATGCTGGTCGATACCCGCAACGGCGAACCGATCAGTCCCGAGCACGGCTGGCCCGTTCGATTGTTCGTGCCCCACCTGTATTTCTGGAAAAGCGCGAAGTGGGTGCGGGGGCTCGAGTTCATCCACGGCGACAAGCCTGGCTTCTGGGAACAGTACGGCTACCACATGCACGGCGACCCATGGGCCGAGGAACGGTACGGCTGGCAATAGCGCCGCGTTGCTATACTTCCGCGATTTCCTTTCTGCTCCCGCCGCTAGCGCGGGGGCTATAAGCCATAGAAAGGAGGAGATCCGGTCGTGCGAGACTACGAATTGATGATCGTGCTCGACCCGAACCTTGACGAAGCGGCGATCGACGCCATGAATACCCGGATCCAGAGTCTGGTAACCCAGCGCGGAGGGACCGTCGACAACGTCGATACCTGGGGACGCAAACGCCTGGCGTATCCCATCGGACGCTTCCGAGACGGCTTCTACATCTTGAATCGATTGCAATTGCCGCCGACGGCGGCGACGGAAATCGAGCGTGCCCTGAAGCTGACCGAGAGCGTCATCCGCCACCTCCTGGTGCGCTCCGAGGGCCTGTCCGCGGCCCCGGTGGCAGCGGCTGCCGCTTCTGCCGCCCGCGACTAGCGCCGCCTGCCAGTTCCTTCGGGAGACTACCAGTGGTTGCAAAGCTAACCCTCGTTGGAAATCTTGGCGTCGACCCCGAGGTGCGCTACACGCCGGATGGCAAGATGGTGGTCACCTGTCGGGTCGCCTCGAACTATCGCAAGCGCGCCGCCGATAACCGTGAATGGGTGGACGCCACCAACTGGTATCGCGTCACGGTGTTCGGACGATTGGCTGAACGCCTGTCGGAGCAAGCGGGTTCGGGTCGACTGACCAAAGGCACGCGCATCATCGTGTGGGGCCGTCTGGAAGCCAGCGGCTACCTCGACCGCAGCAACCAGCCGCAGCCGAGCCTGGACGTCATTGCCGACGACGTACTGCTCGCCGACAGCAGCCCCCGGCGCGGTGAATCTGAAGACGGTTCAGGCGATCACGAGGGCGGCGGCGGACCGGCCCCCATTCAGCAACAACAACGCCGCCCGTCGATGGACGAGCCGGCCGATCTCGAAGACCTGCCATTTTGATGCTGAGCCGCCAAAAGCCCTCAGCCTGTTAGGAAAGGAAGTACACCCGTGACTATGACCAGCCCTTCGGTCGGAACAGGCGGCGCTCGCCCAGGGCCGCGACGCCGACCCGGCGAGTTCGGCGGCGGTGGCGGCGGGGGAGGCGGCGGCCGCAAATTCACCCCGCGACGGAAGGTTTGCCAGTTCTGCGTCGACAAGATCAAAGAGGTCGACTACAAGGATCTCGGACGCCTGCGGCGGTTCCTATCCGACCGCGCCAAAATTGAGCCGCGCCGCAAGACCGGCACCTGCGCCGCCCATCAGCGCTCGTTGAACGTCGCCCTCAAGCGCGCCCGTCAACTCGCGCTGCTGCCGTTTACCGCCGAGCATATCCGCATCACTGGCATGCTGTTGCGCGAGCCAGGTACGCCGCCGTGGCGGGGTACCCGCGGGCCACGGCCCGCCGAAGCACCCGACGGCGGCGCCGAGACTCCCGATGTGGCGGCGACGGTCACCGATGGCGTCGCGGCCGCCGCGGACGCTGCGGCTGCACCGACTGACGGTGCGGTCAAAGCTGTCCCTGCGGATTCAGCCGCGCCAGCGCCAGTAACCGAGCCGGCGGAGGGCCTCGAAACCCCCGCGGCCGCTGTGGCGGCGGAGGCCTGATCCGAGGATCCGGCGTTCATGCGCAACACCCCGCCCACCCCGCGTCGGATCCGCTCGGCGCACGAGAGCAAGAGTGCCGCGGTGCGCGCCGCGGCGGCTGCACCCAGCCGCCGCCAGCAGTCAAAGTGGCAGCGCGAGCAGCACCAGCAACGCACGCTGTATCTGCTCATCGGTGTCCTGGTTCTCGTGGTGCTGGCAATCTTTGGGGGCGGGGTCTTCTACGACAACGTCGTGCGCGCCAATGAAGTTGTAGCTCAGATCGGACCCGACAGCATCACCGCCGCTCAGTTGCTGGACGACGTTCGGCCGTCGGTGAAGTCGCTCGACGCGCAGGCCAAAACGTTGGGCGGGGGCGCGAACTCGGCGAGCATCGCGCAGTACATCGATCAGCAAAAGCGCGGTCTGCCCGATCAGACGCTCACGACGCTGATCGACAACCACGTCGTCCAGCAGGAGGCCGCGCGACGGGGGATCAGCCTATCTCCCTCAGACCTGGACGATCGCGAGCGTCAAACCGTCGCCGACTTCCAGAGCGCGACCAACGCGACGCCGACCGCGGCGGCGACGGCCACGCCCGACAGCGGCGCCACGCCTGACGCAACCAGCGCCGCTACGCCGGAGGCGACGGTGGCTCCGACGGCCGACCTCGCCGCGGCGCCGACAACGCCCACAGCCGTACCGACGCTGGAGGGCTCAGCCTACGGCACTGCCCTGCAGCAACTGCTGGATCGGAATTTCCTGAGCGAGGCCGAGTTCCGCGATCGACTGCAGCAGAGCGTGCTCGCCGAAAAGCTCCAGACCGCGATCGGGGAGGAGCAGGTGCCTGAGACACAGGAACAGATCCACGCGCGTGAGATCGTAGTCGCCTCCCAGGACGACGCCGTGTCCCTGATGGCTCAACTCCAGGGCGGCGCCGACTTCGCGCAACTGGCTCAGCAGTCATCGACCGACGCGACGTCCCGGGTCAATGGCGGCGACCTGGGGTGGTTCGCCAAAGGCGGGCTGAGCGACAAGGCTCTCGAAGACGCGGCCTTCGCGCTCCAGCCCGGCCAACTCAGCGACGTCATCCAGGTCGCCACTGGCTTCGGCGTGATCCAGGTGCTCGAACGCGACCCGGCCCGGGCAGTGCCAGCGGCCCAGCTTCAGACGCTACGCCAGAAGGCGTATACCGATTGGCTCGCCTCGCGCCGCAACAGCCAGGATGTGAAGTTGCAGCTCACCCAGCAGGAGCGTGACTGGATTCTGGCCCGGATCGGTATTCGGCCCTAACGCACCGGGACGAATGCCATCCCGAGCATCTGGCTGAGCAGACATAACACGATCAGCACCGCCAGTAGCGCCGCCAACCGGCTCGGCCGCGTCGGGATGGGCTCGTGGGTCGCGAGCTGGCGCATCGCCCCGAACCTCGGCACGTCAGCGGCGCCTTCGAGCACCCGTAACTGAGACAACTCGTCTCGCGCGAGCGTGCGGTCGCGAGGATCGCTGCAGGAGCGCGACAGCACGTACGGCAGCAGGTCGTCGCCATCCGCCAGCAACGCGCTCAGCCGTGCCTGGGCGACTTTTACCGCCAGGGGCTGGCGCTGCGCAGCAAGAAGCGTGGCACGGAGCGCAGCGAGCTCTTCGTTCTCCATCGGTGCTTTCCAGGCTGGGACCTTGCCGACAGCAACTTTAGTGTAGGCAATGACCGGGCTGGGTTCAACGCGTGCGGCGGTGCCGGATCAGTCGTGCCAGGTGCCGTACGTGCGCCGGAAATACATCAGCGGCTTGGTGCCGGGGGCGGGCGGCTGACCAGCCTCGACCTTCCCGATGAACACGACGTGGTCGCCCGCGTCGATTTCTTCCGAGACGCTGCATTCGGCGTGCGCAATCGTGTCGCTGTGCAGCCAGGGCATCCCATTGCTGCCCGGGCGCCATGAGACGTTCTGGAACTTGTCGGGCTCTTTGGAGGCAAAGAGATTGGCCAGGTCGCCCCGCCCCGCGGACAGGTAGTTGACCACGAATTTCCGGGTGCGTCGCAGCGCCGGCAGCGTGTTGCTGTTCTTGTCGACGCACAGCAGCAGCAGCGGCGGATCAGCCGACACACTGCACAGGGCATTCGAGGTCAGGCCCTTCGGCTGATTGTGCTCATCCATCGTCGTAACAATGCCAACGCCGGTCGGAAACGCACCCATAATGGCAAAAAACGTCGCGCGATCCATCAAGCCCCCGGCAGCCTCCGTCAGAAGTGGGTCAACGGTAGCAGGTTCGGGCCGAGTCACACGGCGGGTGCGAAGATTTACCGAGCGGCGACAACCTGAGCCCGCCCGGCCGCCTTGGCGACGTACAGCGCCGCGTCCGCTTCGCGAAACAGGCTCGCCATGTCGCGGCCGTCCGACGGAAACTCGGCCACGCCCGCGCTGAACGAGACGCGGAACTGCTCACCGTTGGGCGCCTCGAACTCCTGGGCCTGCAGGTCCTCGAGCGCGCGCCGCAAACGTTCCTTGCCGCTGGCCAGGGGCATGCCATAGAGGCCGACGATGAATTCCTCGCCACCCCAGCGCCCGACAACGTCGTCGCGACGGAACGCCCGGAAAAGAACGTCCGCGGTGCGGCGCAGCACCCCGTCGCCGACGGCGTGGCCGTAGCGATCGTTGATGGCCTTGAAGTGGTCCAGGTCAATCACGGCCAGCGAGACGGGTTTCCCGTGCCGCTCCGACATCCGCAGCAGTTGACCCAGGGTCTGGGTCGCCTTTTGACGCGTCGCCAGGCCCGTGAGTACATCGGTCTCGGCCAGCCGCCGATGCAGTTGCGTACGTTCCAGCCGATTGGCGACCCGGATCAGCAACTCCGGGCCGACGATCGGCTTGGCGAGGTAGTCGTCGGCACCCGCGGCGAAGACGCGCTGGATCGTCCCCGCGTCATCGTGCGCCGAGAGGAACAGGATGGGCACGCCCGCCCAGCGCAGGTCGGTGCGCACCGCGCGGCACAGCTTGATCCCCGTCACCTCGGGCATGTCCACGTCGAGCAACAGCAGGTCGGGCGGCGATTCTTCGAGCACATCCCAGAACTTCATCGGTTCGGCCAGGGTGGTCACGCGGTAGCCGTGCGGCGACAGCAGCGTCTGCAGCACTTCGAGCACCAGCGGGTCGTCGTCCACCACCAGGACCCGCGCTTCGACCGTTCGCTCGCGCTTGAGGATCTGTGAGACGGCGTCGATCACCTGGACCGCGGGCATCGACTTCTGCAAGAACGCCATCGCGCCGCGCTCGGCCACCTCGACGCGGTCCAGCAGTCCGGTGCTCGCGGTCAGGATGACGACTGGCACGGGTGGCTCGCGGTGGGCGAGCTCCGAAAGCAAGCTCAGACTCTCTGCCTGGCCCGCCTCGAAACTCAAGTCGAGCAGGACGACATCGGGCGTGTGCACGCGGATCACCGCGCGGGCGGCCTCGATCGAGACGGCATGTCCGACGTGCAGGTGCTGAGCCGCGGCCTCGAGCATCAACAACTGCGACAGCTCGAGATCGTCGTCGACGAGCAGAACGTACGGCTTGCTGGCGGCCGGGCCCGACTCGGGGGCGATCGGCCGGGCGTCCTGTCGCAATTCCAGCACGAGAGCGGTCATGATCGCTTCGAGCTCCGAGGCCCGCGCCTGGACCGGGAGGTCGTTTGCCTGCAGCAGTTGTTCGGCGGCACGGGCCAGCCGCGAGCCTTCAACAAAGCCGAAGCTGCCGACCGCGCCCGCCAGCTTGTGCGCTTCCCGCTCCGCGGCTCGGCGCTTCGGCTCCTCGAGCGTGCCGTCCGCCAGCACAGCGGCGGCTTCGCGAATGTGCGCCACGCGCTCGAGGTTGGTTGCGCGGAACTTTGTCCACAGCGCCGAAAGGGCCTGATTCAGATCGGGGCCCTCCCCGCGCACTGGCGAGCTCGAGCCCTCGCTCATCACACCAGGGCAGTCGCACCAACCGTGCCGTGAGGTTCAGTACCGGGGACGGGACTCGAACCCGTATGCCCTTTTGGGGTAGCGGATTTTAAGTCCGCCGCGTCTAACCAATTTCGCCACCCCGGCAATGCAGACGAGTATACGGAACGCCTCTACGTGTCCGACCTGATGACGGTGGCCAATAACGGCTCGGCCGAGCGGGGCATGTGGACAAAGCGCAGCAGCAACACCAACGCCAGCACGATATTGATTGCCAGCATCGCGAAAATACCGTGGTAGCCGAAGCGAGGCAGAAAAAGCTCTGCGGCGACCACTACCGACAGCGGAATCGCCACCGACTCGGCCGCGGCCTTCAGGCCCGCGAAGACGCCCGTCTTCTCGGGTGGGATGAGCGCCGTCAGCAGCGGCCAGGTCACCGCGGTCGCCGCACCGTTACCGATGCCGGCCACGACGACGACCGCGACCGTCTGCGGCAAGGTGGTGATGAACACCCCGGCGATCGCGCTCACTGACAGCAGGCCCCAGCCGATAGCCAGCACCTCCCGCGTACCGATGCGGTCGGCGAGCGTCCCAAAGACGACCGCCCCGAGCGCCGTGACCACCAGCAATCCAGCCGACAGCCCGATCGCGACCTGTTGCGACTCGTGAATCTCCTCGACGATGAACAGGCCCAGGTACGGGAGGATGGCATTCAGTCCGAACGCATACACGAACAGCGCGCCGAGATACCGCATCGCCGGCTGGTGGAGCAGCAACGCATCCAGATAGGCCCGCGGCGGCAGCCGCGGAGGCTTGGCTGACCCCTCCACCTCGAGCTCGCGAGGTTCCCGAATCCCGAGGACCGTCAGCGCAAAACTTCCGACCAGGGCCGCGGCGACCAGCGCGTAGGCCCACAGCGGGACGTCGCTGGAGCCGTTCGTCGCGAGGACAATCACCAGTAGAAACGCCACCGAGCTCACCAGTTGGACGCCAACTGAGAGGCCCGAGAGCCATCCGCGCTGCTCGAGCGGCGCAATGTCGGCGAGCAACGCGGTGTACGGATCGACCGCGACGTTGAAGAAGATGGAGAACAGGAAGATGACCACAGCCAACGGCACCAGACTGTCGACAAAGGCGCCGGCGACAAAGAACGCTGCCGACAGGGGAATGCCGATCAAGATGAATGGCCGGCGTCGGCCGAAGCGTGTCCAGACACGGTCGGACAGCGCGCCGATGGTCGGCTGAACGACCGCGCCTTCAATGCTTCGTGTGCTCGACAGCAGCCCGATGAGCAGTGCTGGGGCACCCAGCTTGTTCAGGATGAGCGGCAGGACGAAGTTGTTGAACGCGTAGAACGCGCCGGTGCCGATCGACCCGGCGGCGTAAAACAGCATCGTCGCCCGCGAAAGATGGCGCGTTGCGTGCATTTCGTTGGGTTCAATTCTGCGCGATGCGAGAATCGGTATAGTGGGTCAGAACATGAGCGACCAGCCACGCATTCTGGTGACCGGAGCTGGCGGCTTCATCGGGCATCATCTCGTACGTTTCTTGAAGGCGCGTGGCGCCTGGGTCAGAGGGGTTGACCTCAAGCTCCCGGAGTACGCCGCAAGCGCGGCGGACGAATTCGAGCTTCTCGACCTGCGGCGATGGGACGCGTGCCTGCAGGCCGCACGGGGTGTGGACGAAGTCTACGGGTTGGCCTGTGACATGGGCGGCATGGGGTTCATCTCGGCGCATCATGCCGAGATCTTGCACAACAACAGCCTCATCAGCCTGCACATGCTTGAAGCCGCACGCGTGCACGACGTCCAGCGGTACTTCTTCGCATCCTCAGCTTGCGTCTACCCCGAGTACCGCCAGAGCGAAAACGAAATTGCGCCGCTGCGCGAGGAGGACGCCTACCCGGCCCAGCCGCAGGATGCCTATGGCTGGGAGAAGCTGATGACCGAACGACTGTGTCGGCACTACGGCGACGAGTACGGGATCGAAACGCGGATCGCGCGCTTTCACAATATTTTTGGCCGACTGGGAACCTGGCAGGGCGGTCGCGAAAAAGCACCGGCGGCGATCTGTCGCAAGGTCGCGGTGGCCAAGCTGACCCACAAGAGTGTGATCGACGTCTGGGGTGATGGCGAGCAAACCCGCAGCTTCTGTTACATCGACGATTGCCTCGAAGGTCTGTACCGCGTGATGCACTCGGACTATGTGGAGCCGCTGAATGTTGGCCAGGATCGCATGATCAGCATCAACGAACTGGTCGACCTGGTAGCCGCGATCGCCGGCGTGAAGCTGACGCGGCGCCACGTTCCCGGTCCGGTCGGCGTGCGGGGTCGCAACAGCGACAATACCCGGGTCCGCCAGGTGCTCGATTGGGAGCCGCGGGTTTCGCTCGAGGACGGCATCCGCCAGACGTACGCGTGGATCGAAGAGCAAGTGCGGGCCGAACTGCAGCGAGCGGACGGAATCGAGTCGAGCATCGCCGCCGCGTGAACCTCACGCGGTGAGTGCAGCGCTCAGACCCGTCGCGCTGGCGATCCGCAACGTCGACTTCCTGCAGGACCGGATCTTCGAGCTCGTGTCCGACGGGCCGGTCGATCAGGCGCCCTATACGCCGTGGCGACTGGTTCGGGAGTTGGCGCGCGAGCACGGATACCTGCTGATGACCGCCGACCGTATCCCCGCGCTTGGCATCGACCCGCGATCGGCCATCGTGCTGGCCTACGATTGGCCGCCCGCGGCGCAAGAATTGGTCGCGGCCGGGGCGCGGCCAGGTGTCCTCACCAGCCTCGAGCCGCCGGTTATCGCCTGGGAGCTCTACTACCGGCTGCCCAGGCTGAGCGCACTGTTCCCGATCACGTTTCTTTTCGGTGGAGCCGCCAAGCGGATCGCACCGGGTGGTGCGTTTCGACAACTGCATTTTCCGCAGGTCAGGCAACCGGGCGAGGTGGCCTGGCCGGACTGGTCGGCGCG
Organism: Chloroflexota bacterium; assembly: GCA_035309865.1. Taxonomy (GTDB): domain Bacteria; phylum Chloroflexota; class UBA6077; order UBA6077; family CF-72; genus CF-72. The sequence goes on along the minus strand of DATGER010000221.1, from coordinate 462 downwards.
GCGGACGCTGGTGTCGATCGTCGCCAACAAGGCCATCGTGCGCAGCGTTACGCGCTGGTTCGACCAACCCCGGGAGGTGTCCGTCAAACGCGAGCTGGCCAGCTTGCGCTACCGTCCGCTGGCGTCGGACCTGTACATCGAGCGCCTGAAGGCCGTCGCCCACTTCTCCGGGCGGCCAGACTTCGATACCTTCGGCCAGGGCTGGGACCGACGCCACCCGGCCGTTCCGCAGCGACTGCACACCGCTTTTCTGCGCGCCTACCGCGGGCCAGCCAATGGCAAACTGGCGACGCTCGCGCAGTACCGGTTCGCGTTGTGTCTGGAGAATTCGAGTTTCCCTGGCTATGTCTCGGAGAAGATCTTCGACTGCTTCTTTGCCGGGACGGTGCCGCTCTATCTGGGTGCCCCGGATATCCAGGACTACGTCCCAGCCGATGCGTTCGTCGATCTTCGCCAGTTCGG
>DATGER010000220.1:0-4036 GCA_035309865.1 Chloroflexota bacterium | reverse complement strand
CTCCAGCAGCTGCGCGCGGATGGTGGTCAGCCACTCCTGGAGCTGGATGCGCCGCGCTTCGTGCGCGATCGCGGACAGGTGCTCGCCCGGGTCCACCGCGCCCTGGACCACCGCCAGGTCCTGGTCGAGCTGCTGCAGCGCCACGGTCCACTGGCGGCACTGCTCCGCCAGGTGCGGCATGACCTCGCGCGGGTCGTTCCAGGCCTCCCAGACGGCGTCCGCGCGCACGACGGCGCCGGGATCGGTGGCCATCACTCGATCCCCTTTTCCGCGGCGTCGAGCGCCTTGTGCAGATGCCAGCCGAGGTTGAAGTAGTAGGCCGCCTTCTTCGCCCAGACCTTCTCGTGCTGCGCTTCGCGGCCCTTTGACCGCTCTACCAGCTTCGCCTGGCGCTCCTCCACATCCCGCACGAGGCGCGCGATCGCGGCGTGCATGGGCCCGGGGCTCACGAGGCCGCCGCTTTCTTGGGCTGGCCCGCACATCGCCAACGGCCGTCGCACACCCGGCAGCGACCGTTCGCGCAGTGTGGGATATCCGCGCGCCCGCAGTCGATGCAGGCGTCGACCTGGACGGCGCTGTTGCGCGACCACCACCGGCCAGTCGGATGGGCGGCCGTCGGAATGTTGGCGGAATGTTCTGCTGCCGCGTTCGACAGCTCAGGCTCCGGCTCGACGTCGGTCCCGATCGCCTGCAGCAGCTGCGTGAAGAGCGCGGCGCGCTTGCGGAGCCGCGTGGCCTCAACCGTGTGCGCGGCGGCGGTTGCCCGGGCGTCGGCCGCCGCGACGTCCTCCAGGTCGGCGCGCCGGAGGAAGCCATCGGCCAGCGCGCGCGTTGCCTCCATCCACGCGCGGTCCGGTCGGCCGGGTTCAGGCGCGGGGGCCGGCCCCGTGGCCGGCTGGAGCGCCGCCGGAGGCAACTCCTCCGGCTCGGCCTGAAGGTCCAGGTCGTCTGGCTCAGGCTCGGGCTTCGGGTCCGGCGGCGTCGATGGCGCCACCGCGGCGACGCTCCTGGATGCGTCGAATGGCGCGGTGGCCTGCTTGAGCACGTCGACCCTCGAGCGGTACGCCTGCGACGGCGACCGCGGGCCTGCGCCGTTGTTGCGGTCACGCACCGCCCCCGTCAGGAAGGCCTCACGCGCCGGCTTCCCGCAACGAAGGCAGCGGCCGGTCTGCTCGTCGACCTCGACGTCCTCGCGCGCACAGATGCAGTGGACGGCGGTCTCGGTGGCCATCACGACACCACCTGCTTCGCCGGCTGCCAGTCATTGGGCGTGCGCTCCGGCAGCTTCTCGCCGACGTACCACTCGGCCAACGCGCCGTAGGTCGCTCCGCCCTCCGCGTGGAACCGCATCGCCAGGTCCTGGCGCAACACGGTCTCGACGAGCGCCCGTGCCAACGCGCTCGGGTCCTCCACGTCGGCGAGGACCTCAGCGGTGGCCGGACGTCCGATCTGGTCAGCGCCCGTCGGGACTGGGAGCCCCGCGACCTTCGATATCTCGCTCCAGCGGGTGCCGTTCGGGTGGTAGTTGTTGCCCTTATCGCCGAGGGCGTGTCCCAGGACCGCCAGCTCGCGCGAACCGACGCGCACCGAGACGTGGATGGCCTCGAGGAGCAACGCCAGCGCCTGGTCGTGGCGCCGCTTGTTCTCCGCGCTGCGCGCCTTCGCGAGCCTGGTGCCCAGCGCCGTCAGCTTCCCCGGCGACGTGCAGCACCGCTCGGGCGTGCCGTAGTAGTCGACCTGGCCCGCACACTCGCACGTGCCGGCCTCGCAGGGCGGCGGGACGGGGTTCGCCCACTTCAGGATCTTCACCGCGTTCGGCGGCAGATCGGCGTACCTGGGCAGCGCGGGCTTGCCATCTACCGTGGCCGATGCGCGGCCCGCGACCAGCTCGCGGGCCGCCTGCACGTGCTGGTCCTGCGCCGCACGGCGTTCGTTCGCCGCGGCGTGGTGTTCCTGGTTGAGCAGCAGCCGTATCTCTTTGGCGTGTTCGGGCTTCACACACCAGCCGCCGTGGTAATCGCCGGGGGTGAACGCCTTCCACGGGCACTCCGCGCAGTTGGCGCGCTCGACGACGTCGTAGCCGACGGGGTCGTACAGCTCGTCGAAGCGGTCGTCGTCCATGACCCCGTCGAAGTTGAACGGCTGCGCCAGCTCGCGGGCCGAGATTGGCGGCTGCGCCTCGACGGCAATCGCCGTCAGCGCGGTCGCGAAATCGGGAAAGGCCGCCCAGCGCGCCAGCGCTTCGCCGTGCGCTGCGGTGAGCCGGCCCGCGCTGAGCTCCGCCTGCACACTCTCGGGCAGCTTGAGCAGGCTCAGCGCGTGCGCGAACCGCGACTGGCTGATGCCCACGCGCCGCGCCGCCTCGGTCTGCGTGCCGCACACCTCGAGCAGTTGCTGGAAGGCGCGCGCCTTGTCGATCGGCGCCAGGTCCTCGCGCTGTACGTTGGCCACCAGCCGCGCGGCCTGTGCCTCGAGCGAGCCAAAGGTGCTCGACAGGACGGCCGGAATGTGCGTCAGCTTGGCGATCGCGGCCGCCCGCCAGCGACGCTCGCCGTCGACGATCTCGTACGTGCTGGGCGTCGCCTCGAGCACCACGATCGGCTGGATCAAGCCGCCGGCCAGGATGCTGTCAGCGAGCTCGCGCAGCGAGTCCTCGGGAAACGACTTGCGGGGATTGTCAGGCGACGGGATGACGCTCTCGAGCGGCAGCCGGAGCACCTCCCCGTAGCCCTCGGTGGTCTGGCCAAGCATGGACGGCTGCGCCTTCTCTCGCAGGCGCGCGAGACGCAACTCCGTGGCCTTCGGCGAGCTCTTGGCGGTCGCCGCGGCGGCGGTCATGCGATGCCTGCCTGAGCGAGGTGCGACCGCAGGTGCGCTGCCCAGGCCTCCGCCGCGACGCACTCGGCGTGTGGCAGCCCGAACGCCGAGAACTGCATGCACAGCTCGCACACCGGCGCGCGGGCCCAATCGTCGAGCGAGATCTCCGTGTAGCGACTGGTGAGCGCCTCGATGCCCGCGTCGGTGACCCAGTAGCGCTGTGGCGGCCGCCGGCGCAGCCAGTCCAGCACGACGTCGACGATGCAGGCCAGCGCGATTGAGAGCGGGGTTCGGGTATATTTCTGGGCGTAGGAGTGGGGGTTCACTGCTCGGCTCCTGGTCTCTGACGGCCGCTCCCTTTTCCAGTGCGCTTGGGGGGGGCGGCCGTTTGGTGTCTGCTGGGGAGCGTCCCCAGCGCCGGCTGGGGTCTTAGGCCGCGCTCAGCTCCTCCCAAGGTGGCCGAAGCTCGTTTTGGGGCACGTCAAGGAGTTCGGCTACCCGCTGGTAAAACCATGCCGGCGCCGGCCGATGATCGACGTGCTCAGGCGGAAGCAGGATGCGGTGCAGATAGTTCGCGCTGATGCCCAACTGGGCCGCCAGCCACGTGAGCAGCCGACCCTGCCGCCTGACTATCTCCCGTATGGGGTGAGGGGTCCTTCCGTCCACGGAAGTAGGCTATCCCTCCCCCGTCAGGATGTCAACGGACGGATTGACAGACTTCCACGGAAGGGGATAGGCTGGCTCCGCGGTGGAGGCATTCCAAGAGTTCCTCGACAACTGGCTGAAGGGCTGTGGCTGGACGCCGGCTCAGCTGTCCAGGGCCACGACCATCGGCCAGAACGTCATCAGTCGGTGGCTGGGGGCCGACCCGCCTCGTGCCTCTCCCAAGAACCTAGCCAAGCTGGCTCCCGTCGTCGGCGTGCCGCACGAGGAACTGCTGCGTCTCGTAGGCTACCTACCAGGCGAGGCTCAGCTCGGCAATGTCGACCCTGACCTAGCGGTGGTCAACGCCGCCTGGCCACGGCTCTCTCAGGGCGTCCGCGAAGCAATGCGGATTCTCGCCAACGCAGGCGCTGCTGGGTTTACTTCGTATAAGCCGTGGGGCTCCGCGTTCGCGACGGGTGCCTGAGATAGCCCGATAGTCCCCCACCCGCTCTTTTCTCCCCCGCCTGGGGGTCCCGCACGACCTTGTGGTGGCCGTACACCAGCCAGGCCTCAG
>DATGER010000219.1:0-2974 GCA_035309865.1 Chloroflexota bacterium | reverse complement strand
CGGTGGACGAGTGGCCCGATGAGCGCATCTGGCGCGAGACGAGGTCGCGCCTCGAAACACGCGACGGGTTCGCTTTTGGCGAAGGCTCATCAAGTCCGAGCATGTCACCTTTTCCCATTGCGTGCCGACTATTCTGCACATGCTGCTCAATCACCCGGCGAGTCAGACCGTCGATCTGCACGGCTGGCGCGTGGTCCTTCGGCGGCTCGGCGCTGCCGAAGGCGCTCGCGCGGCCGGGCGCACCATTCCGCTGGTGAACCTTCGAATCGTGGACTCCGAGCTGCGCGACGTCCCACACGACGGCGTCGCATCCGGTGAAGTTGTCGTTCGAGCGCCGTGGCTCACGCAGGGATACTTCGACGATCCCGTGAGCTCGGAGGTGCTCTGGAACGGTGGCTACATGCATACCGGCGACATCGGCACCCTCGATCCACAGGAGTACTTGCTGATTACCGACCGTATCAAAGATGTGATCAAATCCGGCGGTGAGTGGATCTCGTCACTCCAACTGGAGGACATCCTTCTGGAGTGCCCCGGCGTGAGTGAGGCGGCAGTCATCGCCGTGCCAGATGAGCGCTGGGGAGAGCGTGCCGTTGCGGTCGTTGTGCCGAAGCGACTCCCACACGACAGCCCACCGAACAGGAGGTCGTGAGCCACGTTCAGCGCTACGTGGACCGGGGGATCATCTCGCGCTGGGCAGTTCCTGTCGGCGTGCGGTTCGCCGACGCGCTCGACAAAACGGGTGTCGGCAAATTCGACAAGAAACTTCTGCGCCAGAAGTTCCAGACCGGCGAGCATGCGCTCGCTCGGTGATTAGACTCCGCCATGTGGCTGCGCCCGAAGGGCCTTCGGCGGGCCGCTCCGGGCGCGGCATCCTCGCGACGATGGCACCCCGCCAGGGGCACGTAGCCTGCCGCGACCGGTGTCGCGACACACGCCTTACTCGAGGACGTACGTGCCGGGGGCCGTCCCGAGAACCGAGTGAGCACGGCTGCCGAGCGTCTTCGGCGCCAGGCGCTGCGCGCCGGCCCGCTCGCCGAGCCACTTGCTGTAGGTCTCCCACCAGGAGCCGCGTTGCTCGGTCGCGCCGGCTAACCAGGCCTGCGGGTCGGCCGGCGTACGTGGATTGAGGAAGTAGCGGGCCCTCGGGTTGCCGGGTGGCGAGACAATACTCTGGATGTGGCCACTGGCGCAGAGCACCATCTGCGTGTTGCCCCCCAGCAGCTGGGTCGCCGCGTAACAACCCTGCCAGGCGGTGATGTGATCGGTCTGGGCGGCGACCACAAACGTGTCGCACGTGATCTGGCCCAGATCGACCGGCGTCCCCAGTAGCTGCGCCGCGCCCTTCCTGGCGAGCGCGTTGGAGGAGATCAGGCCAATCAGGTCGCGGTGCAGCGCGGCCGTCAGGTTGGTGGCATCGCTATTCCACGCCAGTACGTCGAACGCGGGCGGGTCCTCGCCCAGCAAATAGTTGTTGGTCCAGTAATTCGAGACCAGCTCATTCGGTCGCAGGAAGGAGAAGACTTGCCCGAGTTGCTGGCCGGTCAGGATGCCTGCCTGCTGGGACGCCAACAGCGCCATTTTGAGCAGGTGCTCGTCCGCCAGGAGCATGAGCTGCGTCTCAATGCTGGTGTCAAGCATGGTGACCAACAGCGTCGCGGCGTTGATCCGACGGTCGTTCGTGGCGGCCAGATGGGCCAGTAGCATCGCCAGCGTCATGCCGGCGGCGCACGCGCCAGCCGCGTTCAGGTCCGGGCTGCCGGTAATCTCGCGCACGACGTCGCTGGCCTCAAGAACAGCGTTGGCATAGGTGTCGAGGCCCCAGTCGCGCTGCTCGGCAGTGGGGTTGCGCCAGACCATGCCCCTCTTTGAGGAGGTGCTCGATAAGGCTCCGCCCGGGCGCGAGATCAACCGCGTAGTAGCGATTCACCTGCGGCGGCACGATCAGCAAGGGCCGCTCGGATAGGTTTGCCACTCCTCATCTGCGAGCACCTGTCGGAGGCGACGGTGGCTACTCGAACACCGCTACACTCAGACGCGGCACAGCCACCAACACAGGGGGAACCGTTGCATGGCCGAAAGCGTGTACCGCGTGACGCAGATCATTGGGACGAGCAGCGAGAACTGGGAAGCCGCCGCGCGAAACGCCGTCGAAACCGCGGCGCGGACCGTGCGCGACTTGCGCGTGGCCGAAGTCGATAAGCTCGACCTGACCATTGAAAATGGCAAGGTCACCAGCTATCGCGCGCGCGTCAATATTTCGTTCAAGTACGACACTGGCGAATAGCGGGGCGCACCCGCGGGTTCACCGGTGGCGTCGGCGCGGATAGCGACGCTGCGAACCAGTCCTCAGGAGCGCGGGTTTGGACGCCGGCCAGCGGGCACGCTCAGGGCCGCGTGGCGGGCCATCCCAAACCAGGCACCGACCAGGTGTGGCTGCCAGCCTGACAGGGGCTTGCAGGCCTGCTCCACCAGTGCCCGCGTCGCAGGCGGGAGGAGCGGGTTAGCCTGCAGGCTCCCGCAGGCGCCGCGAACGAGCCCCGCCTGCAGTTTGGCAACCTGGACGACTGAGGCCTCCATCGCGTCCAGGACCTCGTTGCACACCCGCGTCGAGTCGGGTTGGCTCACGTCCTGTTCGACCTTCGACCAGGCACTCCAGACACCGCGCTCCGCGTTGGTCCAGGTGTGGAATACGTCGTCGCCAGCCGGCGGCCTGCGCTCAGTCATTGTCCAGTGCCTCCAATCGTCACTTCGGTCAGGAACTCACTCAACAGCGGCGCAACCTCATCGAGTCGGGTCATCAGAAACAGGTGACCATCGTCGTACAGCTGCAGGCGCGCATTGGGAATGCGTTCGGCCATTACCCGTGCATTGGCCACCGGGACGATCGGGTCATCGGTCCCAGCCAGCACCAGCGTCGGCTGCGGCAAGCGGTGCAACCATCCCAGACTGCTCCAACCCATCACCGCCATGA
>DATGER010000218.1:0-30707 GCA_035309865.1 Chloroflexota bacterium | reverse complement strand
GATCTCGCGCACCTTGGCCCGCCGGATCGTCCCGGCACTGACCCGGCCGGGGGTCTGGCTGCCCTTGTCGATGCCCGCGGCCTTCTTGATCAGGTCGGCCGCCGGCGGGGTCTTGGTGACGAAGCTGAACGACCGATCCTCGAAGATCGTGATCAGCGCGGGGATGACCATGCCCGATTGGCTGGCCGTGCGCTCGTTGTACTCCTTCAAGAACGCCATCATGTTGATGCCGTGCTGGCCCAGCGCCGGGCCGACGGGCGGCGCGGGCGTGGCCTTCCCCGCGGGAAGCTGCAACGTGATGACGGCTTTGACTTTCTTTGCCATTCAGGGTCCTTGGTGAGGGTGGGCTGACGCGGTCAGACGATCCGCTGTACCTGGAGAAAATCGAGCTCGACGGGCGTCTCGCGGCCGAAGAACGATACAAGGACGCGGACCTTGCCCTTTTCAGGGTTGATGTCGTCGACGACGCCGATGAAATCCGTGAAGGGACCATCGACCACTTTGACCCGCTCGCCCTTGGTAAAGCTGACTTTGACCTTGGGCGGCTCCTGGCCAATTTTCTTCAGGATCTTCTTGACTTCATCATCCTGCAGCGGTGACGGTCGGGTGGTGGTCCCGACGAAGCCCGTGACGCCGGGCGTGTTGCGCACGACGTACCAGGCATCGTCGTCCATGGCCATCTCGACCATGACGTAGCCCGGGTAGACCTTCTTCTGCACGGTCCGCCGCTGACCGTCTTTGATCTCGATCTCCTCTTCGGTCGGGATGACCACCTGGAAGATCTTGTCCTGGACGCCCATCGACTCGATGCGGTGCTCGAGATTGGTCTTGACCTTGTTCTCGTAGCCCGAGTAGGTGTGGATGACGTACCACTTGCGGTCCTGCTCTGCCGAGCCGTTCCCGCTATCTGCAATGCTCATTTGATCGACCACGGTCTAGATGCCCCCGCCGCTCTGGATGCCGAGCAGAAATCGGAACAGCTCCTGAAAGACGAAATCGGTGCCACCCAGAAACAGACCCACGGCCACCGACAGCGCGATCACCACCGCGGTCAGATTCATCGTCTCTCGTTGAGTTGGCCAGGCCACTTTGCGCAGCTCCGAGCGTACGTCTCGAACGAAGTTGATCGGATTGCCGCGGCCGCGGCGACCACCTGCACCCGGGAGTGGCAGGGGTTGGCGAGGTGGGTTTGCCCCGGTCGTAACCGCCGACCCGCTCCGACCACGCCCACCGTTGCTTCCGCCGACCGCGGCACCGCGTCGGCCCTGTTCGCGGTTCTTATTCCCAAACAGCCCGGCGCGCGTGGGACTTGATCCAGATCCAGTCGGTGTGTTCTTGGTCTCCGCCACTGGGGCATCCTTTCAAGGGCATGAAGCCACACTACCCTCGCCGGAGGGCCCGAGTGCGGCTGAATTCTATCATGTGGGGCGCCTCGGCTTGCCAGGTTCCCAGGGCTCGGCAATGAGTCGGGCGACGCTGACGAAGCCCGTGTGACCGACCATCTCGTGTTCGGGGCGGACCGCGAGACCCTGGAGATGCCAGCCCCGGAGCAGCACTTCGTGGGTCTCGACCTGCACGTAGCGCCGGTCGGCTCGGACGGCTTCGATGAACTGGCTGGCCTGGATGATCGACGGCGTGTAGGCCGCTACCCAGCCGCCCGGGCACAGCGCACCTGGCAGGTGCGGTAGGACGCGCCATGGCTCGGGCAGGTCGAGCACCACCCGATCGAGGTCGCCGTCGACCAGACCCGCGTAGATATCGCGCTCGCGCACCAGGAGGTTGCCCGCCAGGGCGCCGCCAAACGCGTGCACGTTGCCGAGCGTGAGGTCGATGAAATCCGAGCGCAGCTCGTAGCCGACCACGTGGCCGCGTTCGCCGACGGCCCGCAGCAGGGCCAGCGTGAGGGCTCCCGAACCCACGCCCGACTCGAGGACGCGCTGTCCGGGCGCGATGTCGGCCCAGCCCAGCAGATGGGCAGCGTCCTTCGGGTAGACGATGCCGCTCTTGCGCGGCATCTCGAGCACGTAGTCGACCAGGCGCGGGCGCACGGCTGCGAACACGCGGCCCTGGCTCGAGCGGACGAGCGCACCTTCGGCCCGGCCGATGATGTCGGCGTGCCGCACCGCGCCGCGATGATGGTGCAGCGCATCCTGCTCGGCGAGGCGCACCAGGAAGCGTTTCCCGTCGGGGTCGAGGAGTAGCACCAACTCACCGGGCGCGAAGGTGCCAGGGTTGCCAGCCACGCCCGGATTATGCGTAAGATGCCTCCGTTCGGGAGAGAGTGAGCCCTGCCGCAGCGCGTCTCTGAGTTCGTCCACCGTTGGCGGCGGCCGCTGCTGCACGTCATCGCAGGGATCGCAATTGTGACGATTGCGGTTGGGGTGTCGATGCCTGGAGCCGGTCGGGACGCGTCGCCTGGCCCAGCCGCGGAGCCGGCTGCTGACATGCAGGTGCTCGACTCCGCTGTTCTCGGAACAGCCGCCGGGACGCGTAGCGCTGCGGTCGAGGCGAGCATCGATGCGTCGGCACGGCCGTCGGCAGCGCCGACGTTCACGCTCCCGCAGGCGACGCCGGTTATTTCCGACGTGCCGGTGCCGAACGCCGCGGCGCCCACGCTGCCCGACGTGCAGCTCGCGGTCCGCACCTACGTCGTGGAGCCGGGCGATTCGGTGCGCACGATCGCGGCACAGTTCAGCGTCACCAACGAGACCATCATCTGGGAGAATGACCTGACCGACCCGGATGTCCTGCAGGTTGGCCAGCAGTTGCAGATCCTGCCCTTCAGTGGGCTGATCCACGAGGTTCGACCGGGCGACACGGTGGCGAGCATCGCCAACAGCTACGACGCACTCGTCTCCGCGGTCATCGCCGCTAATCGGCTGAGCGATCCATACATCATCGTCGTGGGCCAGAAGCTGGCGGTGCCGGGCGGGTACCGCGCCCTGCCGCAGAAGGTGATCGTCGCGCCGTCTGGGACCGGCGACACTGCCCAGGCGCCACCTGGCGACGATGATCAGCAAGCGGCAGTCGTCACGCCGAAGCACAAGCTGCCTACGCTGGGCGGGACTCCGCAGGAACAGTTCATCGCCTCGATCGCCGACGCGGCAGTCCAATCCGCCGACGAGACCGGCGTACCAGCCAGCGTCACGATTGCGCAGGCCATCCTGGAGAGCTACTGGGGGTCCAGCCGCCTGGCGCAGGAGGCGAACAATTACTTCGGCATCAAGGCCCAGACACGCGGTGGTTCGGCGGGCTCGATCTGGTTTGACGTCTGGGAAGTGATCGGCGGCCGCAGCGTCATGCAGTCGCAGGCATTTCGGGCCTATACGACGATCGCCGAGTCATTCGTCGACCACGGGCGCTTCTTCATGGAAAACGCGCGCTACGCGGCAGCTATGGCGGTGAAGAACGACGCCCAGCAGTTTGCGCGCGAAGTGAATCGGGCCGGCTACGCGACCGACCCGGCGTACGCGAGCAAGCTCATCGGGCTGATGGATCGGTACGACCTGTATCGCTACGACGACGTCTGATCCTGACCTCTGAAGCCGCGTTTCGTGTACCCTTCGGCTCCCGACATGTCCGAGAGCAACAAGTCCAAAAAAAGGAGCAAGGCCGCGGTCCTTGCGCACGGGTCCGCTTCGCTTGATCTTGCCTGCCCGCAGTGCGGTGCGGTTGTGTCGGTTGAGCACGCCGGCGACGTCAGCCAGTGTCCAGCTTGCCGTCAGCAGCTCGGCAAGGTCGTTCAGCTGGATCAGCTCCTGGCACGCTGGTGGGAGCCACGCCGTTGGCGCGCAGATCTGGTCAAGCCGAACGTGCCGTACTTGATCGAGCGGTTGTGGACGGCCAACGGGCAGGGCGAGCGCCTCTATACCGGGGTCTCACCCAAGTTCACCAACTACGACATTTTCAGGAACATGGTGACGCGGCTGATGATCCGCGGCATCGACGAGGGTTGGGCCGAGCTGACGTTCCCGGACGACCCGCTGGCCGAAGACCCGCAGTACGTGCTGACGATCGTGGACTCCGATCGCTTCGCCGAGGGAGTGGAAAAGCTGTTCCCCGAGGTGGACTGGGACGAGCCGGTCTCGCTCGCGCTGGCCGAGGCCGCGGGCCAGATGACCGTGCCCGCGGCCAAGCGAATCAAGAAGAGCAAGAAGCGCTAGCGCGCCGACAGCGCCGCTAGCTCTCGGCCGGCCTGTTCGAGCTCGCGGGCGAGACTGATGATGGCCCGGCTGGTCGGGTTAGCCGAATGGCTCATCACTAGCGGGAAGCCGTTGAGGCTGGCTTTGCTGACGTCTTCGCCGCCGAAGGGGATCTCAATGACCCGGTCGGTGCCAAGCAGCGTGCTCATGTCGCCAATCGACACCATGCCATACGGGTTCGACTGATTCAGAATGAATCGAATCCGCTCCGCCGGTACGCCAAGCAGGTCGCGCAGGACGCGCTGCGACTCGTGCGTCGCCCGAGCCGAGCTCGGCTCGGCGGTGCTCAGCACGATGACATGATCCGCAAGCTCCATCGCGGCCAGGCACGGGTCTGAAAACCGCGACCCAGCGTCGACGACGACGTGGACGAACTGTCGGCGCAACAACTCGACGATGGCGCGCACGTGGTCGCCGCTGACGAGCTCGCTGTCCTCGGGTCGCAAAGTGCCGCAGAGCACTTGCAGTGAAGACTCGGCGTGCTTGGTCAGGTAGTACGCCAGGCTGTCGCGGTCGAACGACCGGATCGCCGCCGGGGTGATCGCGGCCAGCGATGTCCGAGGCACCAGGTCCAGGAGCATGGCCACGTGCCCGAACAGCAGGTCCAGATCCAGAATCGCGACTCGGTCGGGCGTGAGCTCAGCGAGCGCAACCGCCAGGTTGGTCGCCAGCACCGTCTGGCCAGCGCCGCCGCGGGGCGAAAAGACAACCGTGACCTGTCCGCGTACATCGCCTTGATTGGCGTTCGCTTCCTGCGTCAGGCGGGTATTCATGGTGGTCTGACGCTCGACCATGACGCGCAGCATGCCGCGCATGATCCCGACGCTGGTCGCGACCAGCATGTCGAAGTCGTCCTTGCGCAGCTGCAGCAGCCGCAGATTGGTCGATGCGGTGGCGGTTGCCGAGCGCGGCTCGCCCGTCAGGACCGCCATGTCGCCGAAGAACTCGCCCGGGCCATAGAACGCCAGCACGCGTTCTCGGCCGAAATTGTCAGTGGTCGCGATGCGCACGCGGCCTTGCAGGATGACAAACATCCCGTCGCCGGACTCACCCTGAGCGAAGATCTCTTCGTTCTCTGAGACTTTTCGCTCCTTCAGCAGGCGAGCGATCCTGGCCAGCTCGTCGTCGGGCAGCTCAGCAAAGAGGTCCATCGAGCGTAGGAGCTCGAGCACTCGTTCAGACATGATTCTGGCCTCCTTAACTGGCGCGCTTGGCGGGCGAAGCGTTCGGTAGTCCACCTGCCAGGGCAGTCGAGGCGGCCCGTGGGATGTGTGCGCGACTGTGTCCGTTCAATCCACGTTTCTGGGCTGGCTTCGGCTCAGCGGCCACCAGCAGGTGCACGAGCTTCTCAATCGCCTTGCTGTAGGTCGAACCGCTGGTGCTCGTCACCAGCGGAATGCCCTTGCTGGCGGCTTTGTAGGCGGCTTCGCCAGCGTGCGGCATTTCGAACAGCATCGTCTGCTCGAGAGCCGACTCGAACTGCTCGCGGCCCAGGACGGCGAAGGGCTGGTTGTGATTGAACACGAAGCACACCTTTTTGACGTCCAGGCGGATGATTTCCCCGAACACGCGCTGGCACTCGCGCACGTCGCGCAGTGTGTTCAGCTCGGGCGTGCAGACGACGATCACTCGATCGGCCATCTCCAGCGCCGCGATCGTTGGCTCGTCGAAGCTGCTGCCGCAGTCGACAAACGTGGCGCTGAACTGGCGCTTCATGGTGCCGAGCGCCGCTCGGACGTGCGCCGCGGTGACGACTTCGCCTTCTTCGGGGCGGGTGCCCGCCACCAGCAGCTGCAAGCCGCTGGAGTGCTCGACGAGGTACTGGCCGAGTGTGCGACGGTCGAAGTCGGCCAGGTTTTCAGCCGGTACTCCGGCGAGCGAGACCTCTGGCTCGAGGCCGAGCAAGGCAGCGGTGTGGCCAAACGTCAAGCTCAGGTCGATCAGCGCAGTCCGCTCCGGCTGCTCGAGGGCTTGCTGGACGGCGAGGTTCACGGCCAGCGTGGTCTTGCCCGATCCACCCCTGGGCGAGAAGATGGCGTACACGCCACCCGCGCCGATGCTGACGGCGTTGCCGGTTTCTTCGGCCAGCAGTTGCTGGTTGGTCTGGAGTGTGCGCTGCGAGACCACCTTGAGGATCTCGCGCATGCTCTGCGCGTGGTTGGCCAGCAAGTCGTCGAACGCGACCTTGTCCAGGACCAGCAGCTGGCTCTCCGTCTCGGCTGTCGCGGTGGCCGAACGCGGCGCACCGGTGAGCAGCGCGGTCTCGCCAAAAAACTGGCCATCCGTGAAGTAGGTCAGAATCTTTTCGTTACCGCTTGGATCCGTAGTCGACAGGCGAATGCGACCGCCGGTGACGATGAACATGGCGTCTCCGGGATCGCCCTGGCGACAGAGGACCTCGGATTCGGCCAATCGGCGCTCACGCAGGAGCTGGGCGATGGTCTCGAGCTTCTCGGACGGCAGGGCCGAGAAGATATCCATCGTGCGAAGGAGGTCAGTGACGCGCATGTGGGCTCCTGGTGCTTCCGATCGGGGGGCGGGCAAGTATGCTTCAGCAGCAAGAACGGAGCCAGAGCCCGGGAAGTACCGGGTGTTGCAGCTACGTCTCAGTCGTTTCTCCGCTGGTGTGTGAGGGCGAGACGCGCCCGCTGTCCACATCCGGGCAATTTCCATGCTGAGCATTTGGATTGCTCCTGGGAGCACGCGGGCCGGCGTTGGCCGGCACCCACGGAGCACGTCGGAGGAGAGCCTTGGAGGGAGGCCAGTCGTTTGGCGGTCAGCTCGTTCGGCTACCTCGTGTCGGTCGGATGATTCGTGGCACTGCCGTGCTCGCCACAATCGCCGCACGCGGGTCTACCCTGGGTACCGAATTGACGGGAAGTGCGTCAGTGGTGGGCAGATCGGTCAGATGACACGTGGCCCTGCCGTGCTGATGACGATCGCGGCGCTGGTTCTGGTCAATCTGGGCTTGGCGTCGCTGATCGCCGCGGCGGTGAGCGCGCGTGGTTTCTTGCCTCTCTGGGCGGCCGTGGCGCTACTCGTGCTCGGCGTCATGGCGGCAGGCGTGGCGGTTACGCTATGGCGCGGATACTTGAGATCGTTGCGCGACCCCTGACATGTCTCGCCCCATCGCGTACCTCGTCGTGTTCGTTTCGAGCTGTTGCACGCTCATCCTCGAGCTGGTGGCGGGCCGCATCCTGGCGCCGTTCATCGGCGTCTCGCTGTACACGTGGACCAGCATCATCGGCGTCGTCCTGGCCGGCATCTCCCTGGGCAACTACCTGGGTGGCCGCATCGCCGATCGCTGGCCCGAGCGGCGCACGCTGGGCATCCTGCTGGTGGCGGGTGGACTGGCCAGTCTGGCCATCCTGCCACTGATCAACATCGCCACCGCCATTCCGACTGGCGATCTGATCGATCCGAGCAACCGGCTCGGCGGGGTGCTGTCAGTGGACCGTGCCTCACTCCTGATCCTGCGCATCGTGTTCATCACCACGCTGATCTTCTTTCCGCCGAGCTTGATCCTGGGCATGGTCTCGCCCGTCGTGATCAAGCTGACGCTGCGGGACCTGGCGCACAGCGGCGGGCTGGTGGGCAAGGTGTATGCTCTCTCGACCCTGGGCAGCATCGTCGGAACCTTCGCCACCGGCTTCGTGCTGGTCCAACTGGCCGGCACCCGCCTGATCGTGCTCGGCGTCGGCGTCGTGTTGCTGCTCATGGCGGCGCTCTTCGGCGACCTGCTCCGCGTGGGACGCGCCGGCGTACCGCTGGCGGTAGGTGTCGTGCTGGTCGCACTGCTGGTGCCGGCGCGGAATGTGAAGGCCTACGGCTGCTTCGACGACGTCAACGTCGAGCGCGTGGACTGCGTGCAGCGCGCGGCTA
This sequence comes from Chloroflexota bacterium, assembly GCA_035309865.1. GTDB lineage: Bacteria > Chloroflexota > UBA6077 > UBA6077 > CF-72 > CF-72. The sequence continues at coordinate 22,623 of DATGER010000218.1, read as the reverse complement.
CCGACGGCTGGAACCAGGCGACCAGCACCGGCTGTCTGCACGAGACGCCGTACTACTGCATCAAGGTCGCCGACTATCTGGTGCCATCGGATAACCAGCCAGTCAAAGAGCTCATCTTGGACCACCTGGTGCACAGCTACAACTCGCTCGACAACCCGAACTATCTCGAGTACGGCTACATCAAGGTGTACGCCGAGATTGCCGATTACCTGGCCCAGCGGGTGCCGGGCCAGGCCATTCGGATGCTGTACATCGGCGGAGGTGGCTACACGTTGGCGCGGCACATCGAGGCGACCTACCCCAACGCGCGGCAGGAGATCATGGAGATCGACCCGGGCGTGACGCAGACGGTCTACGAGCAGTTGGGTGTGGACCCGCGCACCACCAACATTACGACCTACAACGTCGACGGGCGCCTGATGCTCAATCAGCTGGCTTTGACCAACGCTGGAAAATACGACCTGATCATCGGCGATGCGTTCAACGATCTATCGATCCCGTATCACCTGACGACGCGCGAGTTCGATGCGGAGGTGAAGGGGCTGCTCAAGGACGACGGCTTCTACCTGGCGCTGGTCATCGACAAGCTGCGGGGTGGCAAGTTCATGCCGGCGTATACCGATACGGTCCTGCAGGTGTGGCCGGCAGTGCAGGTGCTGGCCGATAGCGACCCGTGGCAGAGCAGCGCGCCAAGCACCTACGTCGTGGCCGCCGGCAACCACGCGGTCGACCCTGCGCGGCTGAGCACCGTCCATGGCCAGAGTCCCACGGGCAGCCCCGTCACGCACATCATGCCCGGCGACCTGATGCACCAGTGGCTGGACGACGCCCGGGCCCCGGTCCTGACCGACGACTACGCCCCCGTGGACAACATGATCGCCCCGGTGTTCGCCGAACGCGGCTTCTAGCCTGCCCGCATCGCTGCGCTCGCCTGTTTGGGGTCCTTCGACGGTGGTACGGGATCGGCGACGCCTGTTTACGCGCCGCTGCTGGCTGCCCGCATCGCTGCGCTCGCTTCGTTGCGAGGTCACTGAACCTGAAGGAGGACGGCGTGTCTCTGCTTGTCCTGAACGGAGACAGACCTGGCGGCTTGTCCTGAAAGAAAAGAGACCCTGGCTGTTCTTGTTTTGACCATCGCAAGAGAGCGAGCGAAGCGATGCGGGCCGCGGGGACTACGTTCGGGCGCTGATCGTCTTGGCCGCGCGTTCGGCAGCTTCGTTGATCAGCGCGCGCAGGCGGGCGATCTCCGCCTGGATTTCGCTGGGGCTGAGGGCGTCGGCGGCGTCGAGGGGGGCGGCTTGTTTGGCTTGTAGCTCGTGCAGGAGCACTTTGGCTTCCTCGATGCCCTTGGTCAGTTGGAGCGATTCGAGTTCGTTCTCAGCGCGCTTGCGAATCGCGGCCAGCGAACGTGAGCGCCCCTCGAGGTGCGCGAGCCGCTCCTGGACGTCGGCGAGCATGGCCAGCACGCTGTCGAGGCTCGAGTCGCCGTACAGGCTGAATGTGACCAGTTTGTTGTGCTGCTCCCGGCAGGTGCGCCGCTGCTCCTCGTGGGCAGCCTCTCGTGCGGTCACCTCCGCCAGGAGCAGACGTAAGCGGGCAATAGTCACGTCCAGCTTCTTCAGAGCTGGCGCGGGCGACGAGGACTGCTCTGGCATGGCTAGTACATACTCCGCCGCGCGGAACGCTTCAACCCCTTGCTTGAGTTTGCGTATACTGGTCGGCCGACGCACCCGGCGGGTCCGGTCCGCACCAGCGTGCAGAAGCAGGAGTAACCGTGAGTGTCGCAACGGCTGAACTGACTGGCAGGGATGCCCAAAAGCTCGCGTTCGTGTTTCCCGGCCAAGGGTCGCAGTACGTTGGCATGGGCAAAGCCCTGTACGAGGCCTCAAGCGCCGCGCGGCGGGTCTTCCAGCAGGCTGACGAGGTGCTGGGCTTCAAGCTGTCACAGCTGTGCTTCGAGGGTCCAGCGGACGAGCTCGAAGATACGATCAACGCCCAGCCGGCAATCATGACGGTCTCGCTCGCCTGCCTGGAGGCCATGCGCGAACGGCTCGACGCACTCGGCCAGAGCTGGCAGACGCCGCGCTTCGTGGCCGGCCATAGTCTGGGCGAGTACACCGCTCTGGTGGCCGCCGGCGTGCTGGATTTCGGCGACGGGCTGCGTCTGGTCCGCGAGCGTGGACGGCTGATGAAGGAGTCGGGCGATCACCGCCCAGGCGGGATGGCGGCGGTCGTAGGTCTCGATCGCGCGAGCCTCGAACGCGCGTGTGAGCGGGCCTCGGACGAAACCGGCTGCATCGTGAGCGTCGCCAACGCCAATACGCCGGAGCAGTTCGCTATCTCGGGCGAGCTACCGGCGCTCAACCGCGCGATCGAGTTGATCCGCGCCGCGGGCGCGCGCACCGTCGTGCCGCTGCGCATCAGCATCGCCTCGCACTCGCCACTGATGCGGCAGGCCGCGTCCCGGTTGGCCGAAATCATCGACCGTTCCCCGCTTCGCGATCCCCAGGTGCCGGTCGTCACCAACATTGCCGGGCAGGTCCGCACGAGCGCCGAGCACATCCGAGCGGAGCTCGCGTCACAAATGGTCGCCCCGGTCGAATGGGTCGGCTCCGTGCGCGAGATGGTCGCCAACGGCGTGGACACGTTTGTCGAGATTGGTCCAGGCCAGGTGCTCTCGCGTTTGATCCGGCGTATCAGCACCGACGTCAAGGCGATCAGCATCAACGATGCCGTCGTCGCACTCCTCGGCCCGCGCGAGGAGTCCGCTGGCAAGTAGTGCGCGCCGTTACCGCACAATGAACGGGTATGCCTGAGCCGCGCCGTGTCGTAGTGACGGGCCTGGGCGCCGTCACCCCCGTTGGCAACACTGTGCCCCTGGCCTGGGCCAGCCTGCTCGCGGGCTGCTCGGGGATCGCGCCGATAACCCTGTTCGATACGCGCGCGTTCGGCGTCCGCATCGGCGGTGAGGTCAGGAACTTCAAGCCGGAAGAATTGATCCCGTCGAAAGAACTCCGCCACATGGACCGCAGCGCCAAGTTTGCGCTGGTCGCGGCGAAGGAAGCCGTCGCCGACGCCGCGCTCGACGTCGCGGCGGCCTGCCCTGAGCGCGTTGGGGTGATCCTCGGGACCGCCGCCGGCGGGGTCGACCGCATCATCTCGCAGCACCTGGTACTGCTCGAGCGCGGCCCGGATCGGGTCTCGCCGATGTTTTTGCCGCACTTTCTGCCCGACTCCGCCTCTGGGCTGGTGGCCATCGCCCTCGGCGCGGAGGGTCCGAACATGGCCGTCGCCAGCGCCTGCGCCACCGGCAGCCATGCGGTGGGCGAAGCCTTCAAGACGATCTTGCGCGACGATGCTGACGCGATCGTCGCCGGCGGCACCGAGGCCAGTCTGCTCCCGGTGATCATCGCCGGCTTCACCAACATGAAGGCGCTCTCGTCCCGCAATGACGAGCCCACCCGGGCGAGTCGGCCGTTCGACGCCGAGCGCGACGGCTTTGTGATTGCCGAAGGCTGTGCGCTGCTCGTGCTCGAGGAATTCGACCATGCGCGGCGGCGCGGCGCCCGCATCTATTGTGAAGTGGTCGGTTACGGGAGCGGCAACGACGCCTTCCACATGGTCCAGCCCAAAGACCAGGGTGCGGGGGCCGCGAAGGTGATGCGGCGTGCCCTGGCTGACGCGTCGCGGACACGCGCCATGCCACCCGAGGAAGTCGGCTACATCAACGCGCACGGCACGTCGACGCCCTACAACGACCGCTTCGAAACGGCCGCCATCAAAGACGTTTTCGGCGAACACGCGCGGCGCCTGGCGGTCTCGTCCACCAAGAGCATGACGGGCCACATGTTTGGCGCGGCCGGTGCACTCGAGGCGCTGGTGTGCGTCAAAGCCCTGGAAACCGGGTGGCTGCCGCCGACCATCAACTACGAGCACCCCGACCCGGACTGCGACCTGGACTACGTGCCCAATCAGGCGCGTGAGTGGACGCCGACGGCGGCGATGAGCAACAGCTTTGGCCTCGGTGGCCATAACGCGACGGTGGTCTTCCGCGCCGTTCAACCGGCCTGAAGCATGTACGGGCATCGCGTCGTCGTCACGGGCCTGGGGGTCATCAGCCCAATTGGCCTGACCGTCGACGACTACTGGCGCAACTTGCTGGCGGGCGTCTCGGGCGTGGCGAAGATCGCCAGCTTCGATGCCGAGGAGTTGCCCGTCAATATCGCGGCCGAGGTCAAGCATTTCGATCCGGGCGACTTCATGGATCGTAAAGCGGCCCGCCGCATGGAGCGTTTTTCACAGTTCTCGATCGCCGCCGCCGGACAGGCGCTGGCCGACGCGGGGCTCGAGATCAATGCTGCCAATGCCTGGGACGTCGGCGCGATCATCGCAACCGGCGGCGGTGGCATTCGTGCCGTCGCCGACGAGGCCCAGGTCCTGGTGACCCGGGGCTGGGAACGTGTCGGGCCGATGATGGTGCCGCTGATGATTCCGAACATGGCTTCCTGCCAGGTGTCGATGCACTACGGCATCAAAGGCCCGGTCGTCACCAACACGGCCGCCTGTGCGGCTGGCGTGTACTCGCTCTTCGAAGCGCTGCACTTCCTCAGGCGCGGGGACATCGTCGCCGCGGTGACGGGCGGGACCGAATCGGCCATCCTCCCGCTGGCGTTCATCTCGATGGCCCGCACCGGCGCGCTCTCGCGACGCAACGACGACCCGCAAACCGCCAGCCGGCCGTTCGATTTAGATCGCGACGGCTTCGTGTTCGGCGAAGGCGCCGGCGTGCTCGTCCTGGAAACCCTCGAGCACGCCCAGGCCCGGGGCGCACGCATTCTCGCCGAACTGGCGGGCGCCAGCATCACCGGTGACGCCTACCACGTCAGCGCGCCAGAACCGAGCGGCGAGAGCGCCCGCCGGGCGATCGTGCAGGCGATCCGCGACGCCAACCTCCAGCCGGAGGAGATCGACTATGTCTGCGCCCACGGCACCGGCACGCCGCTCAATGACTCGACCGAAACGAAGGCGCTCAAGTTGGCGCTGGGCGAGCACGCGTATCGGATTCCGGTGAGTTCTGTAAAGTCGATGGTCGGGCATCTGCTCGGCGCGGCTGGCGCGCTCAGCGCGGTCGCCGCCGTGAAGTCGATCGAGATGGGGTGTGTCCCGCCGACGATCAACCAGTTCACCCCCGACCCAGAGTGTGACCTGGACTACGTGCCCTGGAAGCCGCGCCACGCACCCAACCTGCGCAACGTGATCGTGAGCGGGTTCGGCTTCGGCGGCCAGAACAGCGTGGCGGTGTTCAAGAAGTTCGACGCGTAGAGATCAGACGTCTCGACCGCCATCGACTTCGAACGCGGTCCCCGTCACCATCTCGGCGTCGGCTGAGGCTAAAAAGACCGCCGCCCGCGCGATGTCCTCGGGGCGATTGAGCCGGCCCCACGGGATCGTGGCGATGAACCGACGACGTCCCTCGGCCTCGTCGGCGCCCTGATCGACCCCAATGAAACTGCCGAGCATCGGCGTATCGGTTGCCACCGGGCAGATCGACACCGCCCGAATCCGATGCGGCGCTAGCTCGACCGCCATGGTCTTCGTCATCGTGATCACCGCCGCTTTGGAGGCGTTGTAGACGGCCAGTCCCGGCCGCGGGCGGATGCCAGCGGTGCTCGCCGTATTCAGGATCACGCCGCCGCCCTGCGCCTTCATGTGCGGGATGGCGGCGCGACAGCCGTAGAAGACGCCTTTGACGTTGACGTCAAAGATGCGATCGAACAGGTCGTCGGTCGAGTCCTCGAAACGCGTGAACGCCTGGGGCAGGCCGGCATTGTTGAACAACACGTCCAGACGCCCGAAGCGATCGACGGCGATCTGGATCATGCGCTCCACCTGGTCGTACTGGATGACGTCGACCGTGACGGGCTCGGCCTGACCCCCGGCGCCACGGATCCGCTCGGCCGTTTCCGCCGCGCTGGCAGCGTGAATGTCGGCGACCACGACACGGGCGCCCTCGCGGGCAAACGCCAGTGCCGACGCCTGGCCAATCCCCGACCCAGCCCCGGTAACGACGGCCACGAGCCCCTGTAACTTCCCCACCTGGCTGCCCCCTCTACGACTTCAGGGCCTGCAGCACTTTGTCGGCGTGGCCCTCGACTTTGACATTGGGGAACACCGCCTTGATCGTGCCGTCCCTGGCGATGACGAACGTCGTGCGCGCGATCCCCATGTGCTCGCGACCCATGAACTTTTTCAGTTGCCACACGCCGTACTGATCGGCGACGGCGTGGTCGGTGTCGGCCAGGAGCGGGAAGGTCAGGTGATATTTGGCCTGAAACTTCTTGTGGGACTTGACGGTGTCCGTGCTGACGCCGAGGATCTCGGCCCCGTTCTGGTTGAACAGGCTACGCAGGTCACGGAAGGAGCATGCCTCGGCGGTGCAGCCTGGCGTATCGTCGCGCGGGTAGAAGTACAGGACGACGGCCTGCTTGCCTTTGAAGTCGGCCAGGCTGACGTCGCGGTCATCCGTGGACGCCAGCGTGAAATCGGGGGCGGGCTGACCCGGGGACGGCAACTTGATCTGGTTTTCGCCAACGGTCGTGGACACGGGGGCTAGGATAACAGCAGAAATGTCCATTTTCGGCCACCGTCGTGGCGTTGGATTGGGATTGCTGACGACGGGGATCCTATGCCCATGCCATGTGCTGGTCGGTGGATTCACTCTGGTAACGGGTGGGGCGCTGCTGAGCCCGGCCGCCCAGGACGGACTTCATGCGGTCTATGTGCCGTTGGCTGTCCTTGCGGGTGCGGCGATGCTCGGCAAAGCTGGCGCTCGCGGCAATCCCGTGCCCGCGGAGCGTCGTCGGCGGACTTCCCAGCGGGACCTTCGTCCGAGGGAACTGCCCGAGGGGGACGGGCTTTTACGCCGCCGTTCGCACTGAGAAGTACTTCGTTTCAGGGTGATGAAGGACAATCGCGGCCGTGCTGTGCTCGGGGTCGAGGTTGTTCGACAGGCTCAGGGTGAGGCCGATCTCCTGCTCGGCGTTCAGCAGGGGCAGGACTTTGCGCTGCTCGGCGAGATCCGGGCAAGCGGCGTAGCCCCAGGAGAACCGCAGGCCCTGATGTTCGGATAGGCCGAGCTCGCGGCGCGCCAGATGATGGGCGTAGTCGGCCAGGGCTTCAGCGGTGCCCGACGCCAGGCCGTTGACGTACAGCATGCGGCTGTATTCGCCGGACTGTTGGAGCGCTTCGACGTACGCCCCCGCGCGCGCGCCGGCGCTGACGGCCTGCAGGACAACGACGTCACGCTCGTTCGATTCGACGGGGCGGAAGTAGTCGGCCAGGCACAATCGTTCGCCGTCCGGCTGGCGTGGAAAGTCGAGTCTGGCCACCTCGCGGCTCGGTCGCTCGGGATCGAACACGATGAGCTGCTCACCAGCGGCGTTGCACGGGAAATACCCCGAGACGATCAGCGGCTCGAGCCAGCCGTCGCGCAAGGCGTCCGCACTCAACGTCGCCAGCTCGGGCTCGAAGACGTCACGGATAATGCGCTCGTACTCCTCGCCCTTGGCTTTGTGGCCGCCCCAGTGGTGTCGGAACAACGTGTTGCGATCGAGGTACTGCCAGACGGTTGGCAAGTCGGCCTGCACCCGGCGGGCGCCCCAGAACGGTGGCCTGGGGACCGCCACGTCACGGCGCGGCCCAGCGCCCGGGCGAGGTGTCGCGCGCGCGACCACGGGCGCCTCGACGGGCCGATCGCGTTCGGTTTCGATTTCCGACCGCACCTGTTGGACCAGCGCCGGCTTCCGCTCGGGATCGGTCAGGCTGTCCATCGTGGTCAGGCCTTCAAACACGTCCTTGCAGTAAAAAACGGCCGGTTCGTACACCCGGCCATCGGGCAGGACCGCCGATCGACGCCCGAACGCGCGATTGATCGCCGCTCCGCCGATGAGCACCGGCAGATGAATGCCCTGCCGATCAAGCTCCTGGATGCACAACGGCATCTGCTTCGAGGTGCTCACCAACAGCGCCGAGAGTCCGATAGCGTCGGCGCGTTTGTCGATGGCCGCCTGGACGATCGTGTTGACCGGCACCTGTTTGCCGAGGTCGTGGACGGTGTAGCCATTGTTGGACAGAATCGTGATCAACAGTGATTTGCCGATGTCGTGGACGTCGCCAAATACGGTCGCGACGACGATGCTGCCTTTCGAGTACCCCGCCTGCTTCTCGAGATATTGCTCGAGGTGGCTGACCGAGCGCTTCATGACTTCGGCGCTCTGCAGCACGAACGGCAGGATCAATTCGCCGGCGCCAAACTTGTCGCCCACGTCCTTCATCGCGGGCAGCAGCACGTCGTTGAGCACGCCGACCGCCGCGAGCGAGCGCCGCGTCTTCTCCGATCCGCGGTCGGCGAAGGCCGAGAGCCGCTGCTCGACGGCCTGGTCCAGGAGGGGCTCGATGCCCTCGCGCTTGCGATGCAGGATGCGGCTATGGATCCGCTCGTCGACCGGTAAAGCGGCGTCGTCCTCGGTGGTGTCTTTTTGCGGCGACACATCTACCCCTTCGAAGGCGGCGAGGAAGCGAGTCAAGGCATCTTCGCGGCGGTTAAAGATCAGATCTTCGGCCAGCGTCCGATGCGACGCGTCGATTTCGGCATACGGGGTCAGGTGGACCGGATTGACGATGGCGAGGTCCAGACCCGCGCTGACGCAGTGATACAGGAAGGCCGAATTGAGCACGCCGCGGGCGGCAAGTGAAATACCAAAGGACACGTTGGACAGCCCGAGCACCGTCAGCACGCCGGGCAACTCCGACTTCACCCGTCGAATGCCCTCGATCGTCTGATGCGCGTCGTCGCGCAGGTCTTCCTGACCGGTCGTCACCGGGAAAGTGAGCACGTCAAAGATGAGCGTCTCGGGCGGCAGGCCGTGTTCCTCACAGGTCAGCGCGTGGATGCGACGGGCGATCTCGACCTTCCTGTCCGCCGTGTGCGCCATGCCCTCCTCGTCGATGGTCATGGCCACGACGTAGGCCCCGTGCTGTCTGGCGAGCCCGAGCACGAAGTCGGCCTTCGCGCGGCCGGCTTCCAGGTTGAACGAGTTCAGGATCGCGCGTCCTGGATAGGCCTCCAGCGCCGCCTCGAGCACGTCTCGCTCGGTGCTGTCGATGACCAGCGGCGCCTCGACCGACGACCGCAGGCGCTTGACCACTTCGACCATCTGGTTGGCTTCGTCGGCGCGTTCGGTCAACGCCACGCACACGTCCAACAAGTGGGCGCCGTCCTCAACCTGGCCGCGCGCCACGCTGAGAATCCCGTCGTACTCGTCGGCCAGCAGCAGCCGCTTGACTTTCCGGCTGCCTTGCGTATTGACGCGCTCGCCGACCAGCGTCGGCGGCGGGTTCTGACGCAGGTCGAAGGCGCGGATGGAGCTGGCGCCGCGGGGCATCGGGTCCGCTACGGCGCGGGGTCGGGGTGCCCGCCTGCCCACTCGCCGAACCACCCGCTCGAGATGCTCGAAGACCGTCCCACAACAGCCACCGACGACGTTGACGCCAAACTCTTCGACGAACTCGGCCAACGCCTCGGCGAGGCCGTCCGGCTCGAGCGGGTAGAGCGCCTTGCCGCCGCCCAGGTTGATCGGGATACCCGCATTCGGGATCACACTGATCGGCTTGCGACTGTTCTGGACGAGATAGCGGATCGGCTCGCGCATATGCTCGGGCCCGGTCGAGCAGTTGAGGCCGATCACGTCGGCGCCTAGGCCCTCGAGAATCGCCAGCACAGCGCCGACGTCCGTGCCGAGCAGCATGCGTCCGTTGACGTCCAGCGAGACCTGCACCTGCAGCGGCACCGTTCGGCCGAGGGTTGCAAAAGTTTGCCGCGCGGCCAGAATCACGGCCTTGGTTTCCAGGATGTCCTGCTGGGTCTCGACGATCAGCAGGTCGGCGCCGCCCTCCAACAGACCGCGGGCTTGCTCGGCGAAGACCTCGACGAGCGTGGCGAACCGAACGTTGGACAGCGTTGGATCGTCGGACGACGGGAGGAAGCCAGTTGGCCCGATCGAGCCCGCGACGAACCGCGGCCGACCATCTTGTTTTTCCCAGGCATCGCACTCGCGGCGGGCGATGGCTGCGCCAGCGAAGTTGATCTCGTGGGTCTTGTCGGCCAGCCCCCACTCCTGGAGCCGTAACCGGCTGGCTTGAAAGGTATTTGTTTCGATGACGTCGCAGCCCGCGTTCAGAAATCCCTGGTGCAGGCACGCGGGCGCGTCCGGGCGTGTAATACACAGGACGTCGATGCAGCCTTCGTAGCGTGCGCCGCCATACGCCTCGGCGTTCAGCTCCAGAGTTTGCAGGCTGGCGCCCATGGAGCCGTCGAACACCAGCACGCGACGTTGGAGCTCGGCCAGATAATCTCTTCGCGACGACATGTGATTGCAGACTCGACCGTAACAACCGGTTCCCTCAACCGCAATACGTTCAGGGCGACCTATCCTGGCTTGACCGAACGTATGGCAGTTGAAGGGCGTTCAGCGCGACCTATCTTGGGCTGCGCGTCTGCGCGCTGATAGAATTCCGCTGAGCAGACGGACGTTCGGCGAAAGGCGGCGGCGCGCGTGGCAATTTGGGGACGGATATTCAAGCGGCTGCTGCTCGCTCTGTACCGGCAGCGTGTCGCACTCCTGGTCGTGTTGCTGATCGGAGCGAGTGCAGGAACCTACTATCTGTGGCTGGGCCACACGAATCTGCCGAATGAAGCCGCGGCTGCGGGCACCGCCCCAGTCGAGGTCACCGTGACCGACCTGCAGGGTGCGGCCAACAACGCCACGCTCACGCTGAAGGAGAAGAGCGGCAACCGCCGCATCTCGATGGCCGTGGGCCTGACCGAAGCACTGGCCATCTCTCGCCAGCGCGGCAACACCAACATCCCGCCCGATCAGCAGCCTCAGGCGTACGACCTGATGCGGGACACCATCCAGCAAATGGGCGGGCGCATCGATCGCGTCCTGGTGAACGACGCGACCCAGCGGGAGTATCTCGCCCAGGTCGTCGTGTCGACCAATGGTGGGGACGTGACGGTGATCAAGGCCCGGCCAGGCGATGCCATCGCGCTGGCGCTCAAATCTGGCGCGCCAATTTTCGTCGAGAACCAGGTGCTCGACAAATTTGGCACGAAGGGAAGCGGCTAGGCGGACGTGCCGCCGAACGCGAACGCGAACGACACACCGACCAGTTCCGCTTCACGTTCCAGCCAGTCAACCTGCCCAACCTGTTCCGCCCCCGCTGAGGGCACCGCGTGGCAGCGCTATCGAGTTTGTGGCACCTGTCGGTATCACTTTCAGCTGACGGCCACCGAGCGAATCGACCTGCTTGCCGACCCGGAGTCCTTCAAGGCCAGCAACCCGAGCCTGGTCTCGGTCGACCCGCTCGTGTTCACCGACCGCGTCTCGTACCGCGATCGATTGGAACGGGCGCGGCGCGAGACGGGACTCAACGAGGCCGTGGTCACGGGCACGGCGCGCATCAATGGGCGGGAGTGCGTGCTGGCGGTCTTCGAGTTCGGCTTCATGGGCGGCAGCATGGGCAGCGTGGTCGGCGAAAAGATCGCCCTGGCGCTGGAGCTGGCAGCGGAGCGGCGATACCCGTTCATCAGTGTCGTCTCCAGCGGCGGAGCCCGGATGCAGGAAGGCATGCTCAGCCTGGTCCAGATGGGGAAGACGGCCGCCGCGGCGATGCGCCTGCACCAGGCCGGCGTGCCGTCGATCACCGTGCTCACCAACCCGACGACCGGCGGCGTGTATGCCAGCTTCGCGAGCCAGGGCGACTTCCTGTTCGCCGAGCCGGGCGCGCTGATCGGCTTCGCCGGACCTCGGGTCATCGAACAACTGACCGGCGAAGCGCCACCACCAGGCACGCACACCGCCGAGTTCTTGCTCGAGCATGGCCAGCTCGACGGTGTCGTGGACCGGGCCCGCCTGCGCGGGGTCCTGGCCACGCTGCTCCAACTGTTCCACGCCCGTGGCCCAGGTGACGTCCGCGGCCCACGTGAGCCGTACCGGCCGCCGAGCACGCCGGCACCGTCCGCCTGGCCCGAGGTGCAGCTGGCCCGGCGCGACGACCGGCCCACTTCCGCCGACTACGTCCGCCGTCTGATGCCGCAGTTCGTCGAACTACGAGGCGACCGCGTCTTCGGCGACGACGCCGCCGTCATTGCCGGGATCGGCGATCTCGCGGGGATGACAGTCTGCGCCATTGGCCAGGAACGCGGACACGGTGACCCGAAACGCAATGGCGGCCGTTTACGGCCAGAAGGCTTTCGCAAAGCCGCGCGCATCATGCGCCTGGCCGCTGAGTTGCGGTTGCCATTGCTGACGTTCATCGACACCCCGGGTGCGCATCTCGACTATGGCTCCGAGGCGCGTGGCCTGGCCGGCGCGCTCTCGAGCTGTCTGGCGAACATGAGCGTCCTGCCGGTGCCGGTGGTAAGCGTGGTCATCGGCGAGGGCGGCAGCGGGCCGGCGCTCGCGCTGGGTATCGCCGACCGCATCTTGATGCAGGAGCACGCGGTGTACTCGGTGATTGCCCCTGAAGGCGCGGCGGCGATCGTCCACCGTGACGCGGCGCGAGCTCAAGAGATCGCTGACTCGCTCAAGATGACCGCGTACGACTGTCTGGTGCTCGGGGTCGTGGACGCCATCGTGCCGGAGCCAGAGAACGGCGCCCATGCCGATCCGGACTACGCGGCGCTGCTGTTGCGCGGCGAGGTCGTCAGTGCGCTGATCGAGTTGCGCCGACGCGATCCGCGTCGGCTGGTCGAGGAGCGCTGGCGCAAATTTCGACGCATGGGCGAGTTTTCTCGCCTGGTCGAGTCGGCCGAGGGGCAGCGGGCCGAAGCGCTGCGCACCGCCATGCGCCGCGCCCTCGGCTCGCTTGGTCAGCTCCGCGAGCGCTGGCCCGCCCGCGAACGCGGCCAGCGCGCGACCACCTGAGTCTTTTACTCCCCGGCGTACCAGGTCGAGCGATCGGGCTGGTCGCGGTGCAGGAGGCGCCACGCGACGAAGGCGCCGCCAGCGACCAGGGCCATGCCGCCCAGGCCGATGCCCATAATCGCTGGCTTCCGCACCTCCTCGCTCTCGCCCAGCTTCATCGCCGCGCGGCCTTGCCGGGTGGCCTCTTGAGCGGACGCGCGAAGGAGCTCCTCGGCTCGAGCCCGAACCTCATCTATCGGGTCGGCCGGGTCGCGGTGCAGCGCGCGACTGGCAACCAGCGCCGTGAGCAGGAGCGCCGTTGCGGCGCCACTCACCGGCGCGGTGCCGGACGGCAGCTCGTCGACGTCGGGTATCCGCTCGCCGAGCCGACTTGCCATCACGCGCGCATTGCGCCGTAACTTGTTGATGGGCTTGTTGCGCTCGCGCTGCCAGCGAGCGTAGAGCCACGCGCCGCCAACGCCGCCGCTTACGGCCAGCACGGCGCCCACGCCCAGCCTGCGCCGCCCTGGTGTGCGCATGATTCCGAGTTCCTGGGACTCGGCGAGCGCCGCGGCCGGGACCGGGGTGAGGTAGGTCTGGCGCTGTGGCGGCACGGCTTCGGTGGGTAGAGTTTCGGCGACCGCGACGGCGACACCTCCGGCCGATAGGTCGGCGGTCGCGCTGGTGTACTGGTCGGCGAAGCGGTCGCCCTGTGGCGCCGGACCAGGTCGCACGGGTTCGGACATCGGTGGTTCTGAGACCTCCTCGCCTTGGACAGAAACGGCGACGGGATCGGCCGAACGCGCGGGCCAGACGATCCACAGCGTGATCCCGATCAAAACGATCGCGCCAGCAGCGAGTAGCAAAAGATCCAAAGCGTGGGCCCTCCTTTTGCCGCGTACGTTCTACGGTCCGCGCACGCGGCCGTGCACGGCAAGGCGCATGTCGTGGATTTTACGGTCGCCGCTCGTCGTGGGCTGCAGGTGCATAGGCGCCGCGCATTTCCCGTTCGCGCGCTGCCGCAGGCAGGCAGCCCAATCGCGTATCGCTGCTCGCACAGCGCCGTAGGAACGATGCCTGCTCGCACATGGCTGAGCACGATTGCCGTTATCGCCGAGGCGCTGCGTGTCCCGCGGCCGAGGCGAGCGAGGCGGCCGTGGTCGGACGCCCGCGATGCCGCAGAATGTTCGCCTGACATCCATGGTTGAACGACTGCCGATCGCGCTGCTTGCGGCCGTTGTCGGTTGGTGGCTGGGCTGGGCCACGGCGCGGCTGACGGAATATCTCCAGACGGGGGACGACACGCCCGCAAAACTGCCGATTCCGGGCGTACGCGCGCTGCTGATTCGCGACCCGATCGTCCAGGGCGCCTCGGCCCTCGTCTGGGCCGTCATACCCTTCGTCGTCCCAGGCGATGGGTGGCGCTGGGCCGCGACCGGCCTGCTGGCCGTGCCCTACATCCAGGTGGCCGTCACCGACTTTCGGACGCGCTACGTCTACACCGTGATCGCCGGGATCGGCCTGGCGATTGGACTGGCCGTCGGGTGGCAAGTCCACGGCGGCGAATGGTGGACCAGCGTGGCCGGCGCCGCTGGCGGGTTTGCCTTCCTGGGCTTCTTCTACCTCTTCGGCAGGCTGTATGTGCGAATCCGGCACCTGGGAGACGTCGAAGCCATGGCCAGCGGTGACATCACCATTGCCGCGATGGTCGGCGCCGGAAGCGCCGCCTGTGCGCCCTCGGCGTTGTTCGACGGCATGCTCATGGGTGGTGTGCTGGCGCTGGGAGTCTGGATCATTCGTCGCTCGGCGCGCGGGACCATGCCCTTTGGGCCCGGGCTGTGCCTCGGAGGGCTGGCCACGCTGTTCTGGTGTTGATCGGCGATCAACGACCGCTGCTCAGGCTCGGCGTCGGCCTCTTCTTCGCCCAATCGGCATTCAACATCTACGGCGCGACCCTCCCGCTGTACTTCGCCGGGCTCGGCTTCGACCCGACCCTGATCGGTTTGCTCATCGGCGCCACCGGAGTGGCCGAGCTGGCTGGCGCGCTCCTGGCTGGCCCGGGCATCGACCGGCTGGGCGGGCGGACGTTGCTGCTGGCCGGGACGGCCTGCTACCTGGTGGCGTCGCTCGGCTTCGCGGCATTTACGGCTGTCCCGGTGCTGGTACTGCTGCGCCTGATCCAGGGCTTCGGCCTGTCGGCGGTCGTGCCCTCGACCTATTCCTTCGTGCCGCACCTCGCCAAAGCGCGCGCGCAGACCGTCGCATTCGCCTCGCTGGGCGCCGCCGGTAACGTGGCTGCCGCGATCTGTCCACCGCTGGGCATCGCGCTCCTGCAGAACGCGGGTCCGCCGACCCTCTTCCTCGCGTCCGCTGGCCTGGCCATCCTGGCGGGCCTGAGCGCGGCGACCGTACCCGCGCCGTCACCCAGCCGGCGACCCTTCGGCCTGACCTTTCGCCGCGCGTGGACCATGCCGCTAATCGTCGCGGTCTTGTCTGTCGCGCAGTGGGGCGTCATCCAGGCGTTCGTCCCGATCGAAGCCAGCGCGGTCGGCAGCAACCCGGGCCTCTTGTTTACGGCCGACGCCATCGCCGTGCTCGCCTCGCGGATTCCCGCCGGCTGGTTTGCCGATCGGTATGGCCCGTTTCGATTGGCCCTCGTCGGGGTCGTCTCGATGGCCCTGTCGCCGTGCGTGCTCCTGCTGCCCTTGAACGATGGCGTCCTGATGCTGGCTGGGTTGCTGAACGGCGCTGGGGCGGGCCTCACCCTGCCGCCCATGCTGGCCCAATTGAGCCGACGCAGCGACGACGCCACCCGCGGCACCGGCCTGGCGTACTTCTCGGTGGCCTTCGCCATCGGCATGATCCTGGGCGCCTCCGGCGGCGGCCTGCTCTACCCCCTGCTCGGCTTCCACGGCCTCCTCGAGGCCGGCGCCCTCCTTTGCTGCGCCGGCATCCTGGCCCTCCTCCGCGACCGCGTCACGCTGCAGCCGGTTGTTCCAGACGGAACCAACTCAAGGTACATTTGAACCACCTATACTGAAGGTGGTCGAGCGAGATTGCACCTCGCTCGACACACCACACCAAAGGGGAACTATCCCGATGGCAAGCGTCAGTATCGGTTCTGTTCCGTCCGAGTCTCAATGGCTCGCCTTCCAAGCTCGCTACGTAGCCGCTCAGGTCGCGGCCACTGAGTACCGGTCAGCGCTGAAGCGTCAGTATCGAGAGTCCTACTTCGCGCCGGCTGGCAAGCGCGCTCGGCTCGAAGCATTGGACGCACGCCAGTCCAAAACCGAAGAAGTCATCTATGCCTGGCTCTACGAACACAGCCCACGCCGGTGGAGCGCTGGCGTGCCGTTGCACTTCGTGTGCAGTCGGCTCTCGTTTAGTGATGCGCTGACGGCTGGCCGACTCAGCGTCACGCCACCACTCGCCTACGGTGGGACACCGGGAGCCATGGCCGAGTTCGTGAGCCACGCGTGAGACGCCACCCTATCGACCACACCACAGCCCCGGCCATTGGCCGGGGCTTTTCCCGTTTGGAGGATTACCACCCATGAGCCGACCCACACGCGAGCCATCGGCCGATGGTGGACTCGTCCATGCCTTGCTCTATCGGCGCGTCAGTGGTGCCGAACACCAAAAAGCCGGTCTGTCGATGGGCGCGCAGGAAGTGGCTACGCGGCGTTACGTCGCCGGCAAAGACGGCTGGGCCATTAGTGGCGAATACTCGGATGTGATGAGTGGCCGAAAACCGCAGCGACCCGGCTACCAAGCCATGCTCGAACATGCGCGCCAACTACACCGTGAGCATCGGCGCGTAGCTATCGTCGTCATTCGGTTGGATCGGTTCGGGAGAAACAAAGTCGAGTGGTTCAGAGCCGCCGAAGAGCTGGCGCAACAGGGTGCCGAAGTCCACTCGATTTCCAATGGTGGCGTTTTGGACGAGACGCACGCGTCAATCCTGGCGGTTTTCGCGGCCAAAGAAGCCGCCGACATTGGGGACCGGGTAGCCGAAACACGCTCGCATGTCGTCACCAGTGGATGGCACTACGGCCGGTGTAGCTTCGGCTACCGACTGCGCGAAGCGACAACGGGCGAGCGAGCCGCCGGTAGCGTGCGTACTGTCATTGAGCCCGATCCACTCACGCGCGGTGTGGTTGCTGAGTGTTACGAGCGCTTTGCGGCCGGTGAGTCGGGACAAGCCATTGCGGCATGGCTCGCGTCTTTGCCCACAGAACTCCGTGGTGGCCGATCCTGGCCGGTCAACTGCGTTACTGGGCCACGTGGGTTACTCCGCTCGCCAACGTATGCTGCACGGCCAGCCGCAGGCGTAGACGACGTGCTAGAGCGACCGGTGGCCAATTGGGAAGCGCTGGTATCGGATGACGTGTGGGTCAGCGTTCAAGCTCGATTGGAGCAGTCCGGGGCAGCGTTCCAACGTGCGGCGTCGCGTACGTACTTGCTGAGTGGCTACGTGCGCTGTCCGGTGTGTGGGCTGCGGATGGTTGCCACGTCATGCCAGCGAGGTGACCGGCCAGGCGAGCGGCGCTACCAGTACCGGTGCTCCGGGTGGGCGCGTGGTGCCAATGCACCGGTGGTCAAGTGCATGGCGTCATCCCCCATGGCTCAAGCAGATACGGCAGTGTTGGATGTGGTGAGTGGTCTACTCGATACGCTCGCCACACCGACCGGATGGCCAGCGTTCTTGGCTCAGTGGACGGCACTCAATGCGCCGGCCACCCTGGACAGCGCACGTATTTCGGAGCTTGAGCGAGAGGTGGCGAAGTTGAATAAACAATTGGCCAATGCCGCCGGGCTGTTGTCTGACGGTGTGCTCGACGCGGATGGGTACAACGCGCTACGTGACCAGTCCACCACGCGCATCAAAGCCGCTCAGTCCGAGCTTGAGCGGCTGAATCAAACGGCGCAGTCGGCACGAACCACACGCCAGCCGAATGCACAAGCCATCTTCGAGTTGGCCGGTGGGTGGGCGAGGGTGTTGCGCGAAGTCGGTAACGTGACCGCGAAACGTGCCGTGCTAGACCGACTGGTCAAGTCGGTAGTCATCGGTAAAGTCGGCTGGCGTCAGTACGCGGCCACCATTGAGTGGCAACCACTCGGCACTAGACTGGCCGCGGT
Source organism: Chloroflexota bacterium (assembly GCA_035309865.1). Lineage (GTDB taxonomy): Bacteria > Chloroflexota > UBA6077 > UBA6077 > CF-72 > CF-72. The sequence goes on along the minus strand of DATGER010000218.1, from coordinate 4,519 downwards.
GGTGGGTCAACTCGCGGCGTAACCCCGTTCTTGCTGGCACTGAGGCCCGGAGCGTTTGCTCCGGGCCTTTTGGTGTTCAGCGACCGAAAACCTCAACTTGCCATCGTACTAACGTTAAAGGGGAGGCGTGATAGGCCCGGAGAGAGTACGGACCGAAAATAGCAACTTGCTATTTTCGGTCATCCGGTGAGGATCGGCGCATCGTCCGGGTGTGCTTCCCACACGATTACGCTGCCGTCCGGCAGTGGCTTACGCTCGAAACGACGCACCGTACCTGCGCTGTCGCTGGCACGGTCTGGCGTACGTCCGGTGGGCATTCCGGCAACCATTGCTGCCGCTTCGGTTGCGAGCCGCCGACGATTGGTCAGGTCGAGCCAGGTTTGGATATCCAACCCGTCTTTACGGTGCATGGCGTACTCCGCGAGGCGTTCTTGGATGACCGTCCGGTACTCGGCCAGGAACTCGGGGACGCTGCACTCGATACCTTCAGCTTCAAGCTGGGTGACGCGGAGTTGGATGCTTTCGAGCAATTGCGTAGCGTTGGTTGGTTGCCCGGTTGCGCGCTCATCGCGGCGCTTTTTTCTTTGGGCCAAGATGCCGGCACCGGGCGACCCTTGATTCAAAGTCCAAAGTTGGCTTTTGCCTTCTTGCTGGCTGATCTCACCCCGCGCCATTCTCGCCACGATAACGGCTTTTAATGTGTTCAGTTGGTCGGCACTCATAATTCGTGTACGTCGCTTACGTACTTTTGGTTCGTTAGTGGTACTTTTGTCCATATGGTTATTATGCTCGTTTAGTTGTCCTATAGCGGCGTCCGGACCGGCAACGAGATTAGATTAGCCGGTTTTTGGGCGTTTCGAGAGTGGTAATCGTGGCTTTCCCCCGGAGGGAGTGGGCCGGTCCGGGCATGGCTCGCCGCGCCAGACGCTACCGTTCGGCTTGATAGCGAAGTATAAGGCGTCAGCAGAAAGCATTCCGCTGGCTCGATAACCGGATTACGTAATTTTTGAATAACTGTGTAAAAGTCTGGCCATAAAAATGTGCCAACAGCGCTATCGCTGTGGTAAGATTCTGAGTACACACACAAAAACCAAAAACGTGGTCGGGTTGCTGCTTTGGCCCGGCGCTGTTCGTACCTGAAGAGGGTTTTGGTCTATGGGTGTGCATGGGGAATTTGCTGGCTGGCTGACGCCGGCGCAAGTGGCGCGTCGGGCGAAGCGCTCATGGGGTTGGGTTGATGACCAACTCCGCGCCGGCAAGCTGGCGTTTGAGTGGGGACCGGGGGATGCAGACGGCCATCCGACGCGGCTGATTCGCGTTGGCGATGCTGACGCGTTCATCGCTCGGTATCAATCCTGGCTGGCGTCGAAGCCATGACCGATAGCGAACTCGACGCACTAGCGGCCGTGCTAGCGCGACTGCTGAGCGAATGGTGGCGCGAGCACGGTACGCAGTCCGAAGAGTCTGACGCGGAGGTTGCTGCGTGACCACGGCGATTTCTCCCGCTGAACACGCAGCCGATGACCGCCTGGCTGAGCTAGCCGAACAGATCGGCGTAGCGCATGGCAATGCGATCAAAGCAGTCCGCACCTCGCTCTGGCACGCCAAGATCGCTGGCGGGTTGTTGGCCGAAGCGAAATCTTTGTGTCCTCACGGCAGTTGGTTGCCCTGGTTGGCGGCAAATGTGAACTTCGGCGTACGTACCGCTCAGTCTTATATGGCCGTTGCGCGCGGCTGGCCGAGGATCGAAGCGCACTTCGAAGATGCGCAATCCGATGCGTTTTTCCGCCTGCGTGACGCGCTGGATTACCTAACCAGCGGTCAGGACGAACCCACCGAAGACGCAGCCATCAACTCCGCCGGCGAACTGGTACTCACTTGCCAGGAATGGGTACAACCCGTCCTCCCGAACTTTCCCGACCCCGGTAGCGTTGGTGAACTGGTCAACGCTCTCTCGAAACATTCTCGCGAAGCTCAGCACGTTCGTCGGCTAATCGCTAATCGTCTGCCGTTGTCAGACGTAGATCGCAAAGTTTTACACGAACGCATTAAGAAACTCGTTGATACCTGGCAATCATGCGTCGCGTTGGTTGAAGCATGAGACAACCCCGTAAGAGTCGCAAAGGGTCGTGGGCGCGCGAGCATCGGGGAATGCGCCGACTGTCGGCACTCGAAATCGAGTGGACATTGCAAAATCGTTTGACTAACCACGCTGCCGGTAAACATGCCGACGAAGCTCGTACCGGTTGTCCATTGTGCGAAGAGGTTGAGGTATCCGCATCATGACGTTACTTCGTCATCCCACACTGCCAAAGTTCAGTGCTGACGATTTACACGAACTCCGTCGCGTTGTTAGACCTCGATCACCGCGTGTTGTGCTCGGTGAGTTTCGCCGTAAGTTGGTTGTGATTGAAGCCCAGCTAGAAGACTTCCGGCTGGATATAGAGCAGTCCGACTCGGAAACCGACTACGAAATCAAAGTTATCAATGCATTGGTGCCGGCGGTAAGCAATTGCATGGCATATCTGCATGACGCAATAGAAGAGTTGAAGGTAAAGCCGTGACCGCAAGCGCGCATGGTAAGCACACGCTTATCGAACTCAAATACGAACGCAAATACGCCGCATCCGAGTGGAACGGTTGGAGACTTGAGACGACTAACTACACGTTAGATGCTTTCGACACTAATGGTCACTGGTTGTATGGTGTTGATCTAGAGCGTTGCACTACGAGTGCGGAAGTCCTCGACTGGATCATGCAGGTTGCCGGCAAACAATGGGCGACACCCGAATTAATGTCTGGCTTACTGTGCGCACTTCGGGACGTACTCAACCCGCAGGCTACATTGTGTTCTTGCGGGCGCAGCAAACGTTTGACGAAGAGTGAGCTACGTTCACGCGTGGACGCGTTCGCGCTGGACCATCCGAATGTTGTAGTTGGTGCACCCGAGTTCTATGCGCGCCTGGAAGAACTGGATTAGGTGGCGCAATCTGGATGTGCATTCCCGGCTGCGACACCATACAATCTAGTGTAACTGGTGGTGTCTCCATTCGCCCCGGCCGTAGTAGCGGCCGGGGTTTTTTGTGCCCGGCGCAGGAGTAATAAACGTAGTGGTAATCCGTTTTGCCCGGTGGCACAGATCGAAGAATTCCCATGAGCGAAATTCGGCGTCTGCTCGGCCAGTTCGAAGGATCGGTTACCGATTAAACAACAACGCCCGCCGGGTAACGGGGTGGAAGCCGCCGGCGAGCGTCAAGGAGTTTGACTATGGCAAGTGTACCAAAAGTAACCACAGCGTTGGCAATAGCCGTCCGGTGGGCTGTGCCGTGACGCTCGCAACGATTGAATCCCAATCGGACGTGGTTGCGCGAGTGGTACGCGAGCTTGGCTGCGGTACGAGTGGTTGTGAGTGTGTCGCAACCGCCCGGAAGGGGCACGGGCTGACTCACTGCCCAACCCACGCGGATCATACCCCGTCGCTCAACGTTCGCCTCAAGGACGGGGAGCCAGTCTGCTACTGCCATGGCGGGTGTGACGTGCGCGATGTCCTCACTCATCTAACGGCGCGGGGTCTCTGGCCCGAACGATCCAATGGTCACGACGCTACCGACTGGCGACGAGAACGCATCAATGCGGCGTGGCATCAAACGCGTACCGACGATGGGACGCTGGCCGCGTACTTCCGCCATCGTGGTCTGGACGGCACGGCCGTGCCGTCAACACTTCGACTGCATTCGTCCCTTGAGTACCGCGTCGGCCAGACCGTCACGGGTATGTACCCGGCCATGCTGGCGTTGTTTCGCCACGTCGATGGCCGAGTTGCCGGCCTGCACCGCACGTATCTCGGGTCGGGTGGCATCGGCCGGCCAGACGTGCCAGTGGTCAAAAAATGGCTAGCGGCGCGGGATGGTTCCACACGCGGCGCAGCCATTCACCTGGCCGAACCGATCGATGGGCTACTGAGTCTGGCCGAGGGTATCGAAACGGGACTCGCCGTACAGCAAGCCACGGGCACGCCAGTGTGGGCGTGTGGATCGGCCGGCAACCTCGAAGCTGTAGCGCTCCCCGAGTCGGTACGCGAGGTCCTTGTCTGGGCCGACTGTGACGTTGTGGACAAGAAGGGCAACCGTGCGGGCCAGCATGCGGCTGAGGTTGCGGCCTCACGCTTGCAGGCCGAAGGCCGGACCGTCCGCGTGCTGATCCCCGATGTACCTGACCGCGACAAAACCGACTGGTTGGACGTGTCGAACCTGGCTGGCCCCGAGGCGCTGTGCCGGGCTCAAGCTGCGGCTCAACCGTGGCAACCAAAGGCCGAAATACTTTCTGACGGAACTCCCTCCCTTATAGCGTCAGAAAGTATTTTCACCTTCCGGACGGCTCGGCAACTGGCCGAAACGACCGCGTCAGAAACCGCGTGGATCGTTTACGGGCTGGTAGCTGAGGGTGCCATCACCGAGGTTGACGGGGCTATCAAGCGGGCTGGCAAAACGACCCTCATCACCCGTCTGGTCGCGGCCGT
>DATGER010000217.1:0-30966 GCA_035309865.1 Chloroflexota bacterium | reverse complement strand
CCGCCCCACGAGCAGCGCATCCTGCCCCGTCCGGTGCAGGTGTCCACCCAACCCACTCCCAATCGCGCCCGCGCCAAAAACCACAAACCGCATTCGCGTTGAAGCGTAGCAACCTACGGCATTTGAACTCGATACGGATCGGGGCAGCCCCGACCCGTTGTGCACGTTTGAGGTAGCCTCTGTTGCGAGGCGCCGAAATGGACCGAACCCAGAGCCAGTGGATCATTGAAAAACGCGAAGCGGTCGCCGAACGCGGGATGGTGACCGCCATGCATCCGCTCGCGGCCGCGGCGGGGCTCGAGATTTTGCGTGCGGGCGGCAACGCGGTCGATGCCGCCGTGGCGACCGCCTTTGCCATCGGGGTCGTCGAACCCGCCATGAGCGGCGTCGGCGGTGTCGCGGCTATGGTGATCTGCTTCAACGACGGCCGCCACGCGGTCATCGACGGCTCGAGCGCCGCGCCCGCCGGGGCTCGCGAAGACATGTTCGAACTGGCCCCGCCGACCACCGTTGGCGGCATGTACGGCTGGCGCGGAACCGTCGGCGACCAGCAGAACACCGGGTACCGGGCACCGGTCGTGCCCGGCCAACCAGCCTGCCTGCTCTCAGCCCACGAGCGCTATGGCAGCGGCCGCCTCAGCCGCGGTCAGGTGATGGCACCGGCGATCCGGCTCGCCGAAGAAGGCTTCACCGTCGACCCCTATCAGGCACAGACCATCGCCTTCGCCCACCGTAGACTCCGGCTCAACGCCGAGGCGTATCGCACGTTTTTCCTGGACGACGGGACGCCTCCGGCGCCGGCGACGTCGACGCGGGAAGGCGATCGCCTGGTCCAGCCCGATCTCGCGCGCACCCTGCGGGCACTGGCCGACCACGGCCCGGCCGCCCTGTACGCCGGCGACATCGGCGAGCGGCTGGTGGCCGACCTGCAGGCCAACGGCGGCGTGATCACCATGGACGACCTGGCGGCCTACGCGGTCCGCGAGTACTCCGGGCTCGAGACGCACTATCGCGGCTACCAGCTGCTGGGACTGTCGCCGACCTCAGGCAGCATGACCGCGTTTGAGGCCCTGAACATCCTCCGCCACTTCGATCTGGCGGGCATGGGCGCCGGCTCGCCGGCCGCGGTCCACGTGATCGCCGAAGCGTGTCGCCGAGCGTTCCTCGATCGCTTCGCCTACCTGGCCGACACGCGCCTGCAGTCGGTGCCGACCGACGCCTTGCTGTCGGAAGACTACGCCGCCCGAGTGGCGGCGACGATGAGCCTCGAGCGCGCCGATCCGGACGCGACCGCGGGCGACCCCTGGCGGCTCCAGCCCGCCGTCGCGGGCGCGGCTGCTCGGCCAGGCGGCGCTTCGGGCGGTGACGGCTGCACTACGCACCTCAACGTCGTGGATGCCGACCGCACCACGGTCTCGCTAACCTCGACGCTCGGCGAGTTGTTCGGGTCCGGTGTCGTGGCCAGAGGCACCGGGATCGTGCTGAACAACGGCATGACCTGGTTCGATCCGGAGCCGTCGCACGTGAACTCTATTCAGCCCGGCAAGCGGACCCTGTGGGCGCCAACGCCCACCATCGTCGTCCACGACGGCCGGCCGCTGCTGGCAATCGGCGCCCCCGGCGGGCGGCGCATCATTTCGGCCCTCGTGCAGAGCCTGGTCAATGTGCTGGACTTTGGACTGCGGGTCCAGGACGCGGTGACAACGCCCCGCATCCACTGCGAGGGTCCGATCACCGAAGTGGACGGCCGCCACTCACCCGAGGTCGTCGACGGGCTCGGCGCCCGCGGCCACCGCCTCAAACTGGTCGAAGAAAACAGCAGCTCGTTTCGTTTCGCTCGCCCCGGCGGCATCCGCATTGACCCGAGCACCAGTCAGCTCACCGCCGGCGTCCACCAGTTCACTCCAGCATGGGCCATGGGCTACTGACCGGCGGTACGGAACATCCTGGTTCCGGTCCTGGGTGAGGCGTGTAGACGTAGCGGGCCGCCGCGACGCTCTCGAACAGCATGCGGCTCTGCAACGCCGTCATGACGGGCGCCGGCCAGAGCGCGTACAGGCCGTCGGTCATGCGCGCGCCCACCTCCACCGGGTAGCCGAGGACCAGCAGGCCGATCTCGCCGCGGCAGATGCGCGCGACCAGCGCGTCGGGTCGCCAGCGGCCCGCGTCCAGCAGCAGGTTGTAGATGAACGGTTCGAGGAGCATCGGCCGCCCGGCCAACACGACGACGTCCATTGGTTCGGCGAGCACGCCGCCTGGCTCGCGCCGCACGCGCTCCACCAGCGCGTCGAATTCCGCATTCCGCGAGGTTTCCTGGACCATGGCCCGAACGTCCGATCGAAATGTCCGTAGCGTCCCGCCGGGACCGGCCAGCGCGACGCCGAGCGCCACGATCAGCGCCGCTGCACCGGCGACGGTCCGCCAGGTCGTGCTCGCCAGCAGAACGGCTCCGCGAGCGGCCAGGATCGCGGTTGCCGCGGCGAACTCGATCCAGTAGTTCACGTTCGCGCCGATTTTGGCAATCCCGACCACCAGCGAGACGCTCGTGACACCCCAGTACAGGACGACCAACGCCGCGTCGCGGTCGTGATGCCAGGGCCGGGTAGCCAGATACACCGCGGCCAGGAGCAGCGGCAGCCACTGCGTTTGGAGAAATACGGGCAGGAGCCCGGCGGCGATCGACGCGTTGAACGGGTTCATGTTCGCCACGACGGTGTTCTGCCCAAACGCGCCGTTCGAGGCGACCTGGAGCACCAGGCACGGGACCACGAACGTGAGCAGTGCCGAGCCACCGAAGGCGCTCGCCGTGCGCCATTCGCGCCACTGCCACACGGTGCCGGCCAGCGCGGCGGCGATGAGTGTCTGCTTGCACAGCATCGCCAGGCCGGCCAGGACGCTGGCGGCGACCACGGCGCGTGGGGCGGAACTGCGCGCGAGGACTGCGATTGCCGCCACCGAGAGGGCGACCCCGACCAGATCGACCCGGTACAGGCCGAGCCACGGAAACGGGCCAGGAAAGCCCAGCGCCAGGAACAGTAGCGCGGCGCAGGCGGCCGGCCACGCGCCGCCATGGCGTCGTCCTGCGGTCACGCCGACCATCGCGGCGGTCGCGATTCCAGCCACCAGCGAAAGTAACCGACCTGGCCAGAATCCCGCGCCCGCAACGAGCCGGAGCGCGCCGGCCAGCCAGTAGTACAGCGGCGTATAGGCCGCGACGGTATATGGCGGCCCATCGATGGGCTGGTACAGCGGGTCGCCCGAGACGATCCGCATCGCCTGCCCATAGACCACCGCCTCCGCATAGTCGAGCCCCACCGGCTGCCCCAGCGCCCACGCCGCGCTCGCGAGCGTCACCCCCGCGGGAACCGCGAGACACGCGAGCACGGCCAGCCCCACGACCGCCCGCCACTTGCCCCGCGTCAACACGAACGTGTCAGCTGCCCGCATCGCTGCGCTCGCTCCCTTCCGCGGGTGTGCGGTGGACACGTGCAGGGAAACAGTCTCTACCGCCTCAGCCCGCGGTCGCCTCGGCTCATGGCGATGAAGAAACCGCAACTCTGGCGGCCTCGTGCGTCACTGCGGCGCGGCAGCACCGCCACGTCCACCGCCAGGCCGCCGCTCGGCACAACGGAACTTCCGGCCCGAGGCGAGCGATGTGCTGCGGGCAGCCCGTCAGCGGCATAACGTCGGAACTTCCGCTGGAAAGCGAGCGCAGCGATGCGGCCAGCAGGAGGTGGTGATGCGGGCCAGGCTCATGCCAACTGCACTGCTTTGCTGCACGGGCGGAGGTAGCCCACGTCGCTTCGCTCAGTCGGTACGGCGTTCGCCAGCAGCGGGGATTGAACGTAGCACCCCGGCCTGGGGCTCGACGTATTTCTGGTCTTTGAGCGTCGCGGCGTCGACGATGTCCGCGACGTCGTCCTGGGGCGTGTAGCCGAGCTCGTCGCGCGCCGTCTGCAGGTCCCAGTGGTTCTGCTGGCGGTTGTTCGACTCACCGTTGTAGATGCCAAACTGGCGCGGCGTTTCCAGACACAAGCTGATGAGCTGAGCCAGGTCACGTGCGCTGATCCACAGCCCGAGCAGGTTACGGATCGCCGGCGTCTGGGTCGTGAACCAGCCGATCCGGATGCACTGCATCGACATCCCGAAGGCATCGGAGTAGTAGCGCGCGAGTGCCTCGCCGAAGGCCTTGCTGACCCCGTACAGGCTGTCGGGGCGGATGGCCGCGTCGGTCGGAATGGGCCAGGAACCCTCGATGTTGTAGAAGCCCATCACGTGGTTGGTCGTCGCGAAGACGACCCTCCCTGCGCCCTGGCGGCGGGCCGCCTCGAAGACGTTGTAGGTGGCCTCGATATTCGTACAGCGCACGTCGGCCCAGGTGCCGGCCGTGCTGGCATTGGCCGCCAGGTGCACCACCGCGCTGGCGCCGTCCATGACCCGCTCGGCCGCGCCGAGATCGCTCACGTCGGCCAGGACGAACTCCTCGTCGTCGGCCACCGCTTCGGGTGGTGGCTTCACGTCCACCAGCCGCAAGCGGTACGTCGAGCGCAGTAGCGGCCGCACCGCGGTCCCGATTCGCCCAGCGCCACCAGTAATTACGACGAGTTTCTTTGCCGACTGCATCGTTCACTACAGTAGCGGATCTCATCAGCCCGCATCGCTTCGCTCGCTCCCTCTCTCCCCTGCAAACGCCAGACTCATTCGTTCCGCGAAGCGGGGTGGAGCGAGCGCAGCGATGCGGTCGGCGGTATTCTCCTCGGCAGATGAACATCTTCTTCGACGTGGATGAGACGATCCTCGGGTATGACGGCTCGCTGCGGCCACTGGTCACGGAAGTCTTTGGGCGACTTGTCGACGAGGGCCATCGCATCTTCATCTGGTCAGGGGTGCGCACGGGGGACGCCATCCGAACCGGGGTGGTCGAGCGTTACGGACTCGAGTCCTATGTCACCGACTGCTTCAAGAAGCCGCTGTTCGACTTCCTGGAGCAGTGGGAGAAGACCGGCATCGAGGTGCAGCCCGACTTCTGCGTCGACGACTATCCGGAGATCGTGGCCGCTTTCGGCGGGGTGCTGGTGATCCCGTACCGATCTGAAAAGGCCGACGCCGACATGGAGCGCGTCTACCTGGCCATCCAGCAAAAAACGGCGCACGCATGAACGACCTGGCGGTCTACCGCTGGCTGGTCGTCTGCCGCGCCCTGGACCAGGCGCTGTGCGCCGAGAACCCGCGCTGGTTCCCGATCGAGGGCGAGGAGGCCACCGTCGTCGGCAGTTTCGTCGACCTGCGGCCGGACGACGCCGTCGCGCCCCACTACCGCGACCCGTTCGTGGTGTACCTCATGCGCGGCGCCGAAATGTGGCGCCTGGCTGCCCAGGTGCTCGGCCGGGTCGGCGGCTACAACAAGGGTCGCTCGGTTCCCTTCAACGGCCCGGTCGAGCTCAACGTGGTGCCGTGGGTCGCGGGCGATCTCGGGACCACGCTCGGCGTCGCGGCCGGGGCGGCGCTCGCCTTCCAGGACGAGGGTTCGGATCGCGTCTGCGTGTGCACGTTTGGCGACGGCACCGCCAATCGTGGTGATCTCCACGAGGCCCTGAACCTGGCGGCGTGCTGGCGGCTGCCGATCGTGTACGTGTGCCAGCACAACGGCTGGGCCATCTCACAGGCCGCCGGGACGTATTTGCTGGCGTCGGTGGCCGACCGCGCGGCGGGCTACGGGATTCCGGGCGTGAGCGTGGACGGCAACGACGTGGAGTCGGTCCGAGTCGCGCTGCGCGCGGCGGTCGCGCGGGCGCGCGAAGGTGGGGGACCGACGCTGATCGAGGCCCGGACCTGGCGGTGGCGCGGCCACTGGGCGGGCGACTCACAGACATATCGGCTGGGCCCGGAACCGGAGCAGCTCGAGGATCCACTGGACCTGTTCGCCTATCGATTGCTCGAGCGCGGCACGCCACTGGCAGACCTCCAGCGGCTGGACGCCGAGGTCAGCGAAGAAGTCCGCGGCGCGCTGGACCGTGCGCGCTCGGCGCCACTCGCCGGCGCCGCCGAACTGGGCCTCGACGAGGTCTACGCGTGAGATCCCGCAGCCCGCATCGCTTCGTTTACCCGTACCGAAGGTACACGGCTCGCTCCCATGCGGGTTTCGGAGAGAGGTGATCTCGTGCGGCGTGCCGGAACGCGACCAGGACAGGCACACGGCACCCTGGTAGTTCGACCGCCGGATGGCCCCACTGTGACGGAAGTCGTCAATGCGCCGAGCGTGCGTCGGCTTACTCAGACCGAAGCGGTCCTTGACGCGATTGGGCATGAGATGCGCCGTGACGAGCGGGTCTTCTACATCGGCCAGGACATCGGCGCGATGGGCGGCTCGCTGCAGGGCACGCAGGGTCTCCTGGCGGCGTTCGGGCCGCGGCGCATCCGCGAGGCGCCGATCTCGGAGTCCGCGATGGTCGGCGCGGCAATTGGCGCGGCGCTCTTCGGACGCCGGCCGATTGTCGAGATCAGCTTTGGCGAATTCCTGCCCGCGGCGATGAATCAGCTGGTCAACCAGGCCGCCAATCTGCACTACATGACCGGTGGCGTGGCCCGAGTTCCGGTGGTGGTTCGGACCCGCGTGGGGGACGGGCCGTACGGCGGCCACCCTCAGGACTACTCAGCCTGGTTCGCCCACGTGCCCGGCCTCAAAGTGGTCATGCCCGGCCATCCGGCCGATGCCCGCGGCCTGATGCTGGCGGCCATCCGCGACGACAACCCGGTCCTGTTTTTCGAGCCGATGGCGCTGGCCCATGGCCCCCGCGAGGAGGTCCCCACCGGTCCAGGTGACGAGACGGTGCCAATCGGTATCGCGCGCGTGCGACGAACCGGCCGCGACGTGACCGTGGTGGCTATCGGCTCGATGGTGCCGCCGAGCCTGGAGGCTGCGCGCCACCTGGCGGACGAAGGGATCGAGGTCGAGGTACTCGATCTGCGCTCGATCCAACCCCTGGATGCAGCGGCCGTAGTCGAGTCTGTGACGCGCACCGGACGATTGATCACGGTCCACGAAGCCTGGGTGACCGGCGGCGTCGGGGCCGAGGTGGTAGCGGCGGTGGCCGAGCATGCGCCGGGTGCGTTGCGGGCGCCCGTCGTTCGGGTCGGCGCGGCCCGTGTCCCGACCCCCAGCGGCAACGTGCGTCCGCACGCGCTGCCCAACGCCGAGCGGATCACCGCGGCAGTGCGGCGTATCCTGAACAGGCCATGACCGGGGCTATCCGCCGCGCGGTGCTGGCGGCCGCGCTCACACTGAGCGTTGCGACGCCGACCTTCGGACAGCCAGCGTCAGGTCCCACGGGGTGGCAGCCCGGCCAGGGCGCCACCGGCGATAACACCTACATCGGGGTTATCGACGCGCCGAGCGGTGGCTCGACGGTTTCGCTGTCAGGTCCACTCAGAGTCAGTGGTTGGTTCGTCGACACGACCGCCGAGGGCTGGGCAGGTCTCGACGACCTGCAGGTGTTCCTCGGCACGATGGACGGCGGCACGTCGCTCGGGCATGGCGCGATCGGCCTGAGCCGTCCTGACGTGGCCGCGACGTGGGGTAACCCGTTCTGGTCGGCCGCCGGCTGGCAAGCCGCGATCGATCCAGGCATGCTGCCGTCGGGCGAAGACTCGCTCTACGTGTACGCCCACACTCCGGCGAAGGGCTGGTGGGGGTTACCGGTGCTCGTCGAAGTTCAGCAACCGACCACGAGCACCGGGGAACGCCTCGCTCCGGCCCCGGCGCTGCAAGGCGCGCTGCCGACGGTGGGAGTGGCGGCGCCAACGGAAAACGAAGTCGTCTCTACCCGCATTCGAGTCTTTCCACTGAGCGGTAGCGCCAGCGACCCGACGAATGGCGCCCGTGGCATCGACTGGGTCGAGGTGTGGATGAACGGCGAGGCCAATACGGACAATGCGACGATTCTGGGTGTGGCGGACATGAACAGTGACGGCACGTGGTCTCTCCCCTTCGACCCGGGCGCTCACCTGCCTCTGCCGACCAACCTGTACGTCTACGCGCACTCGCGCGTGACCGGCAAGAAAGCCCTGGTCGTGCGCCACTTCTTCCTCGCCGACCGTCCAATCCCGTAACGCGCGGCAAGGGGTTCGACCCAACGCGGTCGCGGGCGGTACACCCGTTCGAGCGCCCGAAGCAGCAGCCGGTCTCAGTCGAGGTGAAAGAGCTCCTCGATCGGCTCGCTCCACGGCGTGCCGTCGGCGTTGTACACCATGTACGGCTGCATCATTCGCCACCAGCGCTGGACCACCGGGTCGTCTTTCTGGCTGGCCAACCGCGCCGGATCGTCGCACTCGAGGTAGGCGAACAGAGTGAGTCCCCGTCGGAAGATGCTGTAGTTGTGGATACCGAAGCGGTGCAGGGTGTCCACCATCTCGGGCCAGATCTCGTCGTGCTTCTGGCGGTAGATCGCCTCGTTGCCAGGCTCTAGCTCCATGACGAATGCAATGCGGGGCATGCGTCTATTGAAGCTCCTCGACGCGCACGATGCGACGTTCGGCCGCCGAGCGATAGGCGGCCTCGAGCAGCTCCACCGTCCGTGCGCCGATCTCGCCGGTCGACTGGTTCACCGTCCAATCGTCCAGAATCAGATCGACCAGGTGTCGAGCGGTCGCTTCGAGCGGATAGCGCCGGTCAGGTTCGGTCTCGTCGAAGCGCTCGACCGAGCCGTCGACATAGTAGACGCTGCACGTGCCGGCCATCGCGTCGAGCAGCGCATATCCCGCACTGCCGTAGATGCGCAGCTCGAGCTGCTGATGCGCGGTCTGTGACGCTGGAATGCCGCCCGTGCTGGCCAGCGTGCCGACCGAGCCGCCATCGAAGCGCACGCTGATGGCGTCGCACAGGTCGACTTTGACGTCGAACTGCTCCATGAAGGCGGCCACGTCGAGTGGTTGCAGATCGGTCAGCCACATCACCAGGGCGGCCGCGTGCGTGACCTGGAGATGCCCCTGGCCGCCACCCGCGACCGACGCCTCGCTGTACGTGGTTGGCAGCGGGCCGGTCACCTGCCACTGGAACACGTCGGCGTAGGCCAGCGGATTGGCGCGGAAATACTCGAGCACCATCGACGCAAACAGCGTCTGGGTCAGCTGGATCTGGCCGAGCGCGCCTTCGGCGATCCGCGCCCGCAGCTGCGCGAGCTGCGCGACGAAGTGATAGGGATAGCCGACGACCAGCGGCACGGCGTGCTGCTCGGCCAGACGAACCAGAGCGCGCGCGTCACGGGCACGCAGCACCATGGGTTTTTCCAGCATCAGCGCGAGGCCGCGCGTCAGGACGTCGGCGGCAATCGCGTAGTGAGTCGTGTGCGGCGTCGCCACGACCACGCCGTCCAGGTCGCCACGATCCAGCATGGCGCGATAGTCAGCGAACTGGGCCGCGATGCCGAAGCGCTCGCCTGCCTGAGCCAGACGTTCTGGGGAAGGGTCGGCGATGGCGACCACCTCAGCGCGGGGGTAAGTCGATAAGGACGGCAGGTGGGCGGTGGTCGCCCACCAGCCAGTGCCGATGATCCCGATGCGCGCCCGTCTTCGATCTGAAACTGATGCCATACGTCAGCCGATACACTCCTCGCAGACTGAATGTACGACTTCGTCATCGTCGGCGCGGGCTCTGCCGGTGCGATCCTGGCCGCGCGGCTCTCGGAAGACAGCCACCGATCGGTGGCGTTGATCGAGGCCGGACCAGATTACGCCGGGCTCGAGGCCCTGCCCGACAAGCTCAAGCGGGGCTACATCACGGCCGCCGACATCCTGCCGAGTGACCACGATTGGAAGTTCGTCGGGCGCGCCACGGCCGAGGCGGAGCCGATGGGCGTGCCGCGGGGCAAGGTCACCGGCGGTTCGAGCGCGATCAACGGCGAGATTTTTCTCCGCGGCATCCCCGAGGACTTCGACGCCTGGGCGGGGCTCGGTAACCCCGAGTGGAGTTTTTCGCGAGTCCTGCCGTTCTACCGCAAGCTGGAACACGACCTCGACTTCGACCGTGCGTACCACGGCCAATCTGGCCCGATCCCGGTGCGCCGGTGGCCCCGCGACGCGTGGCTGCCACCCCAGTCAGCCTTCGTCGCGGCGTGCCTCGCCGCCGGGTTCCCAGAGAGTGCGGACCACAATGCACCGACCGCGTCCGGAGTCGGGGCGATTCCGCTGAACACGGTGGACGGCGTGCGGTGGAGCACCCAGCTCGGCTATCTCAATCCGGCGCGCGGACGCTCGAACCTGACGATTCTGTCCGACACCACGGCCGAGTGTGTGGCGTTCACCGGGCGACGCGCCACGGGCGTGCAGGTGCGCCGGGGCAATGAGGCGTTGGTGGTGGCCGGCAATGAGATCATCCTCAGCGCGGGCGCGGTCGGGTCGCCACATCTGCTCATGCTGTCGGGGATCGGACCGGCCGACCAGTTGAGCCGGGTGGGTGTACGGGTCCACCTGGACCTGCCGGGTGTCGGGCAGAACCTGCGCGATCATCCGCATGTCTACGCGACGTGGGAGCCGAGTGCCGCGTACGGGATGGACCCTGCGCGACCACGGTACCAGGTGGCGCTGCGCTACACGTCGCCGGGCGTTCGCCCGCTGCGGAACGACCTGCAGATCCTGATGGTGTCGTTCGCCACTGCGCGAGTCGACCGGGGCGGGGACGGTCTGACACCGGTTGGAGTGACGTTGCAGCCGGTGCTCAACCTCGCGGCTGGTCAGGGTGAGCTGCGACTCGTGTCGACGGAGCCGGCGACGCAACCTTCGATCGACTTCGGTTATCTCGCCGAGTCGAGTGACCGCCAGCGGCTGCGAGACGCGCTCCGACTCTGCGTGCAGCTCGCGGCGCACGAGGCCTTTTCGGGACTGCTGGGCCAGCGCATTGCGCCGGCCGAAGACGTGCTCGCGTCCGACGCGGCGCTTGACGCCTGGATGGCCCGCGAAGTCTCGACCACCAATCACATCAGCGGGACGTGCAAGATGGGGCCCTCCGCAGATCAACTGGCGGTGGTCGATCAGTGTGGGCGGGTGCACGGCATCGACGGACTGCGCGTCGCCGACGCGTCGATCATGCCGGACTGCGTGCGGGCCAATACCAACGCCACCACGATGATGATCGGCGAGCGAGTCGCCGACCTGATTGTCTCCCCGGGTACGGCGTGACAGGGCCAGCGGGCATCATCACCGGCGCCGGGAGTGGCATCGGCGCCGCCACCGCCATCGAGTTCGCTCGACTCGGCGCTCGGCTCACGCTGGCCGCGCTGCCTATCGGCGATCAGCATCAAGACGGGACTGGTCCTGGGGGTCGGGACCTGGTCAGCGCTCCAGGCCTCACCGAAACGGTGCGTGCGGTTGAGCGTGCTGGCGGGACGGCAGTGGCAGTCGAGATGGACGTGCGCGATCCGCTCGCGGTGCGACAGCTCGTCGACGCCGCGGTCGAACGCTATGGCCGCCTGGACTTCGTGCTGGCCAACGCCGGCATCGCCGATCAGGCGCTCGCCTCCGAGGGTAACCCGGCCGTGTGGCAGCGGCTCATCGAGACCAACCTGCTGGGGCTCATGTATTGCGTGCGCTTCGCGCTGCCGCACATGCAGCGACAGCGGTCTGGTCACTTGCTGCTGACAGCCTCGACGTCCGGCCGGGGAGCGTATGTCGGTGAGCCGGCGTACATCGCCAGCAAGTGGGGCGTCGTCGGCTTCGGGCACTCGGTGCGCATGGAGGTTGCTTCGTACGGCATCCGGGTAACACTGGTCGAGCCTGGCGCGGTGGACACGCCGCTGACCCGTAACGCGCCCAAGATCCGACCGCTGATCGAGTCCATCACTCCGCTGCAGCCCGAAGACGTCGCGCGCGCCATCGTGTTCGCGTTCCAGCAGCCAGCGCATGTCACGGTCACGGAGCTAGCGCTCCGCCCGCTGAACCAGCCCGAGTAACTCAGCCGATCCGCGCCAGTTTGCGGACCGCCTGACGCCAGCTGGCTCGGTCGGCGCCGGCGGCCTCGCGGACTTCCCCGACGTAGACGTTGCCGTGGCGGTCGACGGTTATCCCGTGCGGCGCGACGAACTGGAGACCATGGGTCGGGTCATCGCCCCAGCGCATCTGGACGTTGCCATTGAGGTCCAGCACCGAGACGCGCGCGACGCGGTCCTGACCGTACGGCTGTTTCATAAAGGGAAACAGCGCCGCTCGCTCCCCAAGCTCGGCCACGTAGACGTTGCCCGCGTCGTCGACGCACACGTCGTCCGGGCGGGCGAGGTCGGTCCACGCGGCGAGGTAGTGCCCATCAAAGTCAAAGACCTGGATCCGGCTGTTCTCGCGGTCGCACACCAGAACGCGCTCGTCGGGCAGCACCAGCACCGAATGTGGGATGTTGAAGGCGCCATGCGCGTCGCCGGGCTCACCCCAGGACGTCTGGAGCTCGCCCAGGGGGCTGAAGTGGTGGATGCGGGCGTTGCCGTAGCCGTCCGAGGCGAAGAGATCGCCGTTGGCGGCGGTCACCATCTTGGTCGGTTGATTGAAGGGTCCGGCAGCGCGCACGATGGTGCGGAAATCGGTGGTGTAGCCGGTGTCGGAGGGCGAGACGGGCCCGGCGATGGTGCGGACCGGCTGTCCGTCGGGCGTGAAGACCCGCACGTTGTGGGCGCCAACGTCGACGCAATACAGCAGCCCATCCACGCCGAGCGCGATGGCGTGCGGCATGGTGAACAAGCCGTCGCCGAACGAGCGCACAAAGGTCCCGTCGGACTCCAGCACGATGATCGGGTGATCCGCGCTGCGCGGGCAGTTGCCGCGGCAAAACACGTAGACACGGTCGTCCTGGCCGACCGCAACGCCCGGCACGTCGCAGAAGCTCCAGCCAGCAGGCAGCTGCGCCCAGTTCTGGATTTCGTTAAATATCCGCCCGCCCGGCCCCTTGATCTCCCCGGCATCACTCATGAGGTCCGTAGCGTATCAACCACCGACCCGGCGGTGCCTGGCTGGCCAGCGGCCCCCCCCGGCGACCAGTCTGCAGCCGCCGAAGGCCCGGGGGCGGGGGGGCGGAGCCCCCGCATTTGTGCGCGCTCGTCAGCGGCGATTGAGAACGCGGTGGTAGCGTACCGCGTATGACCGACCTGCCGAGCAGCGCGGCGGTGGTGATCGTCGGCGGCGGGGTGATGGGCACCAGCATCGCCTATCACCTCGCGGTGCGCGGTCAGCGCGACGTGGTGCTCCTCGAGCGGTCCGAGTTGTTCGGCCAGGGGGCCACGGGCAAGTGCGCCGGCGGTGTCCGCCACCAGTTCGCGTCCGAGATCAACATTCGGCTGTCCACGGCGAGCATTCGGATGCTCGAGGCATTCGAGACCGAGCCGGGCCACGCGATCGGCCTGCGCCAGTGTGGCTACCTGTTCATCCTGACGCAGCCTGAGGATGTGGCCGCGTTCCGCCAGAACGTCGCCCTCCAACACCGACTGGGCGTCATGACGGAGTGGTTGACGGCCGACGAGGTTCGGGCGCGTGTGCCCCAGATTGTTGGCGACGACGTGCTCGGCGGGACGTTCTACGGTCGCGACGGGATTGCCGACCCGAGCGGCGTGATCGATGGCTACGTGAGCGCGGCCCGCCGGCTGGGCGTCACCTTGCTGACCGGTGTCGAAGTGACCGGGCTGGGCGTCGGGTCGAACAGCGTGCGCAGCGTGCAGACGAGCGTCGGTTCGATCGAGGCTGGAATGGTGGTGAACGCCGCCGGACCGTTTGCGGCCGACATCGGCTGGATGCACGGCGCGGACCTGCCGATCACACCGCTGCGCCGCCAGATGCTGCTCACCACGCCACTCCCGGAGATCCCGCCGGACTTTCCATTCGTCATCGACTTCGCGACCGGGCTGTACTTCCATCGCGAAGGTACGGGCCTGCTCACGGGCATGGCCAACCGCGCCGAGCCGCCGGGCATCGACGAAAGCGTCGACCTGGAGTGGGAGCGCATCGCGCTCGAGTTCGCGGTACGCCGCATGCCCTTGCTCGAGCACGCGGGCCTGGCGCGCCACTGGGCCGGTCTGTACGAGATGACGCCCGATGCCCACCCGATGGTCGGGCGACTCGAGCCGTTTGAAAACGTCTTCGTGGCCGCGGGCTTTTCAGGTCACGGGTTCATGCAAGGCCCGATCATCGGCAAGCTCATGGCCGAGGTCATGCTCGACGGCGAAGCGCACTCCATCGACATCGGCGCGCTTGATCCGGCGCGCTTCGCGAGCGGGAAAACGCTGCGCGAGTACAACGTGGTCTAAAGCCCGCCCGCATCGCTTCGCGCGCTCCCCGCGGGGCGAGTAGTGACGTTGACCTGACTTCCCGAAATGCTGGCTAGGGGCGGATGACCGTGCCGTCGAGGCGGCGGATCGCTGGCCAGGCGCCGTTGAGCGGATGGGCGGGGAACGGGTACTTGGCCGCCAGCGCTTCGTCGAGGTCGATCCCGAGGCCAGGGCGATCGTTCGACCACAGCATCCCGTCGCGGATCTCGGGGCAGCCAGGGAAGACCTCGCGCGTGCGTTCGCCGAACATGTGCTGCTCCTGGATCCCGAAGTTGTGGCACGCCAGGTCGAGCTGCAAGTTGGCGGCGTGGCCGACCGGCGACACGTCGCCCGGGCCGTGCCACGCGGTGCGTACGCCGAAGAACTCGCAGAACGCCGCGAGCTTGCGGGCCATGCTCAGCCCACCGATGTCCGAAATGTGCACGCGAATGAAGTCGATCAGCCGGTCACGAATCAGCGGCACGTACTCGGCCTGATTCACGAACAGCTCACCCATGGCGATGGGGATCGCCGAAACCTGGCGCAGATTCGAAAAGTACCCCACGTCTTCAGGCGCGAGCGGATCTTCGAGGAAGAACAACTTGTAGGGCTCGAGCTCGCGCGCGAGCTGGATCGCCTGGATTGGCGGCACGCGCTCGTGCACGTCGTGCAGCAGCTCGATCTCGTCGCCGAGCTGGGTGCGCATGTGCTCGAACAGTTTGGGCACGATGCGGCAGTACGGCCCTGGCTCCCAGGGAGCCTGGGCCACTCGCAGATGCGCCGGCTGCTGGTCTGGCGCGGACCGAGCGCCGGCGGTGCCGTACGTGGAGTACCCGGGCACGTCCACCTGGCAGCGCACGTAGCGATAGCCCTGGTCCATAAAGCGTCGAGCGCGGTCCTCGACCTCTTTGAAGTCCCGTCCGGACGCGTGCGCGTAGAGCGGCGCAGCCTGGCGGCACTTGCCACCGAACAGCTGATACACGGGCATCCCAGCCCGCTTGCCCTTGATGTCCCAGAGTGCCTGGTCGACTCCAGACAGCGCGTTGTTGAGTACCGGGCCGCTGCGCCAGTAGGAGCTAACGTAGGCCGCCTGATAGATGTCTTCGATATCGTCTGGATCGCGCCCGAGCAGAAACGGCTCCAGATACTGCTCCACGGCCGTGACGACGACGAGGGGCCGCTGGGTGAAGGTCGCGCAGCCGAGTCCGTACAACCCTGGCTCGCTCGTTTCGACCTTCACGATGACCAGGCGGATGCCATCGGGCGCGGTGCAGATGGCTTTGACGCGGGTGATGCGTAGTCCTGACATAGGCTTTCAGAGAAGGATAGATGCCCTGCGCAATTGACGGCCCAGGCCGAGCCAACGTAACGTCCGAACTCGGGGAGGCCGCATGGTGTCTGCCGTCACGGTGAGCGCAGTGGTCAAGGAGTTCGGCAAGGGTAACGGTCGCGCGGTCGACAACATTAGCTTCCAGGTCGATCAGGGCGAGCTCCTTGTGCTCCTCGGCCCGAGCGGGTGCGGCAAAACCACGACGCTGCGTATGATCGCCGGCCTCGAAGAGCCCGACCAGGGCGAGATCTGGCTCGGCGATCGCCAGGTCAGCTCGGCCGCACGCAACCTGTTCATGCCGACCGAAAAGCGCAACGTGGGCATGGTCTTCCAGAGCTATGCGATCTGGCCGCACATGACCGTGTTCGACAACGTTGCCTATCCCCTGCGGGTGCGACGGGTCAAACGCGACGAGGTGCTCGATCGGGTCCGCCGCACGCTCGAGCTGGTCGGCCTGCAGGGGCTGGAGCGCCGATCGGCGACCGAGCTGTCGGGCGGCCAGCAACAGCGCGTCGCGCTCGCCCGGGCCATGGTCTTCGAACCTCGGCTGCTGCTGCTGGACGAGCCGCTGAGCAATCTCGACGCCCGCCTGCGCGTGCATATGCGCACCGAGCTCAAACACCTGCAGCAGCAGACCGGCATCACCACGGTGTTCGTCACCCACGATCAGGCCGAAAGCATGGCCCTGGCCGACCGCATCATCGTCATGAACAAGGGCACCATCGCTCAGGTCGGCAATCCAGTGGAGATCTACGAGCGGCCCAGCAGTCGCTTCGTGAGCGAATTCGTGGGCTCGATCAATGTGCTCCAGGCGCAGGTCACCGACGTCACGCTGCTCGAGGATGCCGCGGTGCTGGTCACGCTGCGGCGCGGCAGTCATCAGATCCGCTGCCTGATCCACGCCGCCGCGTACCCGAGCCTCGGCGAGCAGATACTGGTCTCCATCCGCCCCGAGAAACTGCGGCTGCACGCCGTGCCGATCACGGACCATCGATTGAACGTCTGGGCAGGCCGCATCGCCACCGCCGCGTACTACGGCGATCATCGAGAGTATGAAGTCGAGGTCAGTGATCACCTCTTGCGAGTGACGACTCCAACCGAGGTGGTGGCCGAACGGGGCGACCAGGTGACCGTCGCCTGTGATCCAGGTGAGGTCCTGATCATGGCCGCGGCCGCTGGCCAGCCATGACCACCATCCCAGGCGAAGTCCGCATCGCCGGACCGGGCCAACTGACCGGCGTGCCGACGCACTCGCGCGCAGTCCGCGGAGGTCATCGGATCCGACTGAACGCGGGTTTCGCGGCCATGTCGCTGGTCACACTGGTTGTCGCCTTCCTGGTGCTGTTTCCGCTGGTGATGCTGGTGTTCGGCAGCTTCTGGACGGCTCGCCCGGGCTTCCCCGGCACGCTCACGCTCGACAACTACCTCCAGGCGTATACCGATCCAGACACCTATCAGGTATTGCTGACCACGGTCGTGCTCATCGGTGCCAAGACGCTGGTCGCCGTGACGTTCGCGTCCACCCTGGCCTGGATCGTGACACGCACGGACACGCCGTTTCGCGGCACGCTGGAAATTCTCCTGACCGTTCCCTTCTTCATCCCGGGGCTACTCGAAGCCATCGGCTGGATCATGCTGTTGAGTCCCAACACCGGCACGCTCAATGTGTTCCTCAAGTCGCTGCTCGGGTTACAGGCTGCACCGCTCAACGTGTACAGCCTCGGCGGCATGATCTGGGTGATGTCGCTGGGATCGACATCCTTCATCTTTCTGCTCCTCGTGAATGCGCTCCGCAATATGGATGCGTCACTTGAAGAATCGGCGCGCGCCTCCGGCGCCGGTGCCGTGCGGACGGCCCTCACGGTCACCCTGCCACTGATTGCGCCAGTCATCTTCGGCGCGGGCATGCTCAGCTTCATCCGCGCCATGGATTCATTCGAGGTACCGGTACTGCTCGGGCTGCCAGCCAAGGTCATGGTGTTCTCGAACCGGATCTACGCCGCGATCCAATACGACTATCCGGTGAACTACGGCCTCGCGACCGCACTCGGCGTCAGCTTCTTTGCGCTGATGGGTGGGCTGATTCTCGTCCAGAATCGCGTGCTGCGTGGCAAACACTTCTTCGTGGTCACCGGCAAGGGCTACCGGCCGCGGATCGTGCGCCTCGGCGGCTTCAGGTATGTCACACTGGGAATCTGCTTGCTGTACTTCGTGATCGGCACCGGGCTACCGCTGTCGCAGGTGGTGCTTGGGTCGTTCCTGCGCGTGTTCGGGCTGCCGCGCTGGGACCTGTTGACGTGGGGCAACTACCTGGCCATCCTGTCGGACGCCGCCTTGTGGCGGGGTCTGGTGAACACGCTGCTCGTGTGCGGCTCCGCGGCGCTGGTGACCGTCCTGCTGTGCACCGCCATCGCCTACATCACGACGCGCACCACGTTTGTCGGCCGCGAGGCGCTCGACGTGATCAGCTGGCTGCCGTGGGCGATCCCTGGCATCGTCGCCGGGGTGGGCATGCTGTGGGCGTATATCACGCTGCCGGTGCGGCTGTACGGCACGCTGGCGCTGGTGATGATCGTGTTGCTGACCACCGGCCTACCGCTCGGTGTGCGACTGATGTCGGGGGTGATGGTGCAGCTCGGGATGGAGCTGGAGGAAAGTTCCCGCGTCCATGGCGCCGGCTGGCTGTATACGTTCCGACACATCCTGGCGCCGTTGTTGAAGCCGGCGCTGGCGGGTGCGTTTCTGCTGCTGTTTGTGAACTTCTCACGTGCGGTGAGCACGACCATTCTGTTCGTCGGACCCGGTACCGAGCTCCTGGCGGTGAGCCTGTTCAGCTATAGCCAGGCGGGCAAATACGAGATTGTCTCAGCGCTGGCAATCGTCCTCATGCTGATCAATGTGGCTGGCCTGGTCGTCGCGCGGCGGCTCGGTGCGTTCGGGGAAGCCGCGCGATTCTGAGACGGGGGTATCTATGACAGGGTTTTCCCAACGCATGTGTCTGGCGGTCCTGGTCCTCGTGGTTGCGGGTTGCAATCCACCGTTGGCCCCACAACCGACGACGGCCCCCGCGGCACCGGCGCCAACGGCGGCCGCGGCGCAGCCCACGGCGGCCGCGGCACAGCCCACAGCGGGCCAGCCGGCGGCCACTCCAGCAGCCGCCTCCAAACCAGTCCCGACGCCACCCGCGATCGCGGCCGGCCAGGCGGCGGTTGCGCCGACCAGCGCCAGCACCAATCTGGACCAGGTCTACGCGAAGCTGTACCCGGCCGCCAAGCAAGAAGGCAAGCTGGTTCTGTACGGTGTGGGCACGCAAGACCTGTATGAGCCGATTCGGCTCGCGTTCGTCAACAAGTTTCCGGGTATCGAGTTGCAGGGCGTCGATCAGCGCGGACGAGATACCCGCGAGAAGGTCGTCGCCGAGCAACAGTCCCAGAACTACGTCGGCGACGTGGCGATTTCGGGAACTGATACCCAGGCGGAGCTGGTGTCGCTGGGGTACACCGAGGCGTACCAACCAGCTGAAATCGACAACGCGATTCCAGGTCTGGTGCCGCCGGGCGGCGTGATGAGCCCGCGCACGCTCACCATCTTCACGATCGACATCAACACCAACCTGGTACCCCCCGACCAGGAACCCAAGACCTGGTTGGATGTGCTCGATCCGAAGTGGAAGGGCAAAGTGGCCATGGACGATCCACGCGGCAGCGGACCGGGCGGCACGATCATCTCCGGGATCGACTACCTGTACGGGCAGGACGTCGAGCAGAAACTTGCCGACCTGAAGCCGTTCTTTGCTACCCAGGCGGGCCCCATCTGGACCGCGTTGAACCGGGGCGAGTACGCCATCTACCTGTCGGGTGGCCACACCGATCTGATCGCCAACAAACGCGCGGGCGCTCCGGTGAAGCAGATCATCCCCAGCGACGGCGTGGGGGTGACACCGATCGGTCAGTCGCTGCTCAAGAATGCGCCGCACCCGAATGCAGCCAAGCTGTGGATCGAGTGGAGCCTGTCCGAAGAAGGCCAGAACCTGCTGGCGCAGCAGGGCTACGCCGTCGTGCGCAAAGGCATCAAAGCCGTCGTGCCCGAAGCCAGTCTGGAAGGTGTCAAGTTCCTGCCGCGCGACGACGACGTCACGAAGCTCAAGCTCATTCCAGAGCGGACAAAGCGGTGGGATCAGCTCTTCTTTAAAGCCGGCTAGGTGGTGGCCGCGAGCATGTGAAACTGCGCCCGGGAGCGGCGCTGCAGACCGAGCTGCAGGACCTGCCGGGCGGGTCGATCGGCAGGGTCCGGGAACGTGGCGCGCCACTCCCGGTCGATCGCCTCCAGGTCCTGGTAATCCTGGACCAGGACGGTGATGTGCCCGATATCCTGCGCCGACATACCACCCTGCTCGGCGAGGGTGATGACATTCTGCAGCCCGAAGTGCGCCTGCCCGGCCGCGCCCGCCACCGGTTCGAGCTTGTCGCTGCTGGCCGGATCGACGCCTGAAACACCCGACGACGCGAACAGGTCGCCGATGCGCGCGCCCATCGGAATCGGATCGTGGTGGCCGTGTCCGGGAATCTCATGATTGGTCCGCGTGCCGCCGACGCGCCCGATGCACTGGATCTGAATCTGCCCGCCCATCGGGTAGCGGAAGGTCTTGCGGGCGGCCTGGTACTGTCCAACGGGCCAGGCCTCCAGATAGACGTCCACCATGTACGGCTGGTACGCGAAATCATTCAAGTAGACCCACTGAAGCACGACGTCGTCGATGGTGCCGCCGGCCGCTTCCATCACGACACGCATATTGTCAAAGCATTGATCGGTCTGGGCGTCTTCGCCGACCACCGGTTCCGACGTGGCCAGGTCCCACGGCACGATCACCGAAGTGAAGACGTAGTCGCCCAGCCGCGCCGCGTTGGGCAATGGATCGCGATGCGTCAGACCTTGGACTTCGATCGACGTCCGCCGCCGGTCCACCACGCCGTACGCCTGGAGCTCCACGCCGACGCCCGCCAACAGCGGCAGCGCGGTCGTCTTGCGCGCGGGCCGGTTGTGGCGTTCTGGAAACAGCTCCAGCCAGCCCGCGTTGATGTGCGCCCGGTACTCCTGCGAGTCGATGAAGTTCGTGACCAGCCCGACGTTATCCGTGCTGAGCCCGGCGCCTTCGACCAGCGCGCCGAGGTTCTGCCAGGCGTTCAGAAACTGCTGCGCCGGATCGCGCGGCAACTCGCCGGTCGCGCGATTCACCCCGCGGATCGCGGACGTGAAGAACAGATTGCCGGTCCTGACCAGGTCGGGTGCCATCGCGCCGGGCATCGCCAGGCCAGGCAGGTTGTAAACCGCCCGACCGCTCATCGCGACGACCGATCGCGGATGCGCCGCGGGTCGCGTTGCGTACGCCACGCGGCGACCGCGAGCTGGGCCGCGGCCTCGGCCCCTCTCAGGGCGAGTTGTTCGTCGCGCTCCTCGTCTCCCGACCCGCTCACGCCCAGCCCGCCGATCACCTGACTCGACCGCCGTAAGGTCCAGCCACCGTGCAGCGTGGTCAACTGGGGGTTGGCCCAGTCGGCAACCGTCCGCCCGTCGTGCCGGATCTGCAAGCGCCACATCGACGTATCACGCCCGATGTACGCGGCGGTATAGGCCTTGCGTTCGGCGGCCCGGACCTGCACCGGCCCGGCCCCGTCCTGGCGGACTTGATACACCATGTTGCCATCGTCGTCGACAACGGCGATCGCCAGCGCGCCGTCACTCGGACGGGCGGCTTCGAGTACCGCCGCCACCGCGACCTGCGCATCGGCCAGGCCGATCGACCGGCGCTGGATCACGTCGACCGCCCCAAAGCCTCGAGTCCCACGCGGGCCAGCGCCTCATCGCGCATGGTCGTGTTGCCACTCATCGCGATCCCGCCGACCACGCGTCCGTTCACCCGGATGGCGAGACCGCCCTGGAGTGTCGTCAGCATCGGATCTCCCCAGTCGTCGAGAGTGCGCTGTGTGGCTTTGACGTGGTGGTCGCGAAACTCAACCGTGTCAAGGCTCAGCGTGGCACTGGTATACGCCTTGGAGCGCGCCCGACTGAGCATCCGTGCCGGGGCACCGTCCTGGCGCAGCAGCAGGATGGGCACACCGTTCTCGTCCGCGATGGCCAGCGCGATCGGGCTGTCCGAGGTGGTCAGCGCAGCGAGGATCGCGTCGCGGGCGCGCTCTGCTTCGGCAAGTCCAAGTCGGAGTTGCTGAAACATGGTCAGAACCAGTGCGCTTTGTCGACCACGTTCCGCAGCGGCTCGCCGTGGACGAAGCGTCGGGCGTTGTCGACGATGATCTCTTGCCGCCGATCGTCCAGGTAGGGCCCGAAGCCGGCGGTGTGCGGCGTCAGCAGCACATTCGGCGTGTCCCAGAGGGGATGGTCCGCGGGCAGGGGCTCCTGCTCGAAGACATCCAGGCCGGCACCGGCGATCCTGCCGGCGCGGAGCGCCGCGACCAGATCGTCCAGCCGAGTCGTTTTGCCGCGACCGATATTGATGAAAAACGCCGAGGGCTTCATGCGGGCGAACCGGGCGGCATTCATCAGACCCTCGGTTTCGGGCGTGTGGGGGATGGTCAGGATGACAAAGTCGGCCCGCGGCAGTACGTCGTCGAGCGCCCCTGGCGGATGCAGTTCGGCGACGCTCTCGGGTCTGGTCGCGAGCCGGGCATCGACGCCGATGACCCGCATCCCGAACGCGGCGCACAGGTTGGCTGCTTCGGCGCCGATGCCCCCGACTCCAACAATCAGCGCCGTCGATTCGGGCAGATGCACGACGCCGGTGTCCAGCGGCGCTGGGGCCCAGGCGTGGTTGACCTGCTGTAAAAAGTACCTGGGCAAACCGCGGGCGAAAGCCAGCACGAACGCCATGATGTGGGCGGCAATATGCTCGTTGAAGATGCCGCGAAAGTTGGTGACGACCACCGGGTGGGCGACGAGCTCGGGCGAGAAATAGCCTGGCGGCGGCGCGATCGCGGGCGCCTGCAGCCATTTGAGTCCTGTCGCCAGGCCCAATAGATCGGGCTGGAGCGTGCCAAATGCTGCGTCGGCGTCGCTGATTTCGGTGCGCGCCTGGGCGTCGGTCTCGGCGACCACGACCTCCAGTTCGGGCACGGCCGTTGCCAGCGCAGCCGCCCAGCCGCGCGTCACGTCGCCCTGCGGGGGCACAAAGACGAATTTGGGCATTGCCCGTCAGCTTACCGGGGCGCGGCCGCGAAGTGACGCAGTTCACAGCGCGGAAGCGACGCTTGACGGATACTGGCGGCGCCCGGGAACGCATGCACGAGCTGACCGTCGAAGTCGTTCGCACCATCGACCAGGTCGACGCCGCGACGTGGGACGACCTCTGCCGTGGGCAGAGCTTCGTGAACCACCGGTGGCTGCGCTTGGCCGAGAACATCCTCAGCGGGCACGAGCCGCGGTATGTGCTGGTGCGCCGGCAGGGACAGCTCGAGGCGGCCGCGATCTGCTCGATCGGCCGTCGCTTCGGAAACCGCGCGCTCCAGCGGCGTCTGGGCTGGGTCCTGCGGCCCTTTGGCTGGCTGCGGTGTGCCGTACCGCTCTCGTCCGAAACGGGGATCCGCGTGCGGCCCGGGTCACCGCGCACCCAGCCGGTCCAGGTGCTGCTCGGCGCCATGCGGCGGCTGATGCTGCAGGAGCGCGCGCTGCTGTCGACCGTGGATTTCTCGACCGATCGCGGCCTGTGGGCCGACCTGCAGCGCGGCGGGTTTCGGCAGCACAGTCACTGGGCCGACCAGGTACTACCGATCAGCTGGCCAACACTCGACGCCTACGTCGCCCACCTGCCGGGCCCACACCGTCGCGAGATCGGGCGTCTTCGACGCCGAGCCGAACGCGAGGTTATCGGGGTGGAGCCACTGCGGGCGCCAGAGTCACACGCGACCCGCGTGCGCGCGCTCATCGGTGAGGTTCTGCAGCGTCACGGCACGCAGGATATCTACGTTGCCGACCTCGTAGGGCGCGGGACGGCGATCCTCGGCGACGACGTGCACGTGCTCGCCGCGCGCCGGCGCGGCGAGCTCATCGGCTGCGCCGTCCTGCTCAGGGACGGCGACGCACTGCTCGCGAAATGGATTGGCCTGGACTACGCACGTAGCTGGGGCACCGCCACCTACCAGATGCTCATGCTTGAATCGATCCGCCTCGCGATCGAGCTGGGGATAAGCCGGTTGGTCCTCGGTCCGACATCCGGCGCGATCAAGCGGAGTTTCGGCGCGGTCCCGCACGAACGCTTCAGCGCGATGGCGGTCATGCGTCCAGTGCCAGCGTCGCTGGTCGGCAGGGCCGCCCGACTGGTCGCGGGGCGCGCCGCGGTTGACCCCACGTACTCCTCGGCGACACCCCCAGCGCTGAGCCGCGCGTAGCTGCCGTGACTACTGACCTGTTCAAAGGCTTCGTTTCGCTCGTCCTGGGGAGCGTATTTGTCCGCGGCGTGGGCTTTGCCGCGACGGCCATTCTGATGCGCGTCTTCGGACCGAGTGAGTTCGGAACGTTCACCGTCGGACTCACCCTCGCCGTGCTGTTTGCGCTGTGCGTCAATCCTGGACTGGATGACTTCCTGGTTCGAGAGATCGCGCGCGCGCCCAGCGACCTGGACTGGCAGCTCGGGGACGCGGTGTTGGTGCGGCTGCCAGCGCTGCCGCTGGCCGTGGCAGCCGGACTCCTGGCAGAGTCCACCGCCCACGCGGGCGGTGGAATGTATCTGCTGCTGGCCGTCTATGGCGCCGGCTATGCCTACCTGCAGTTGACGTGTGCCCTCCTGCGCGGACACGGTCGGATGCGGGCTCAGGCCGGTCTGCTGAGTGCCCAGATGGGCGCGATCGCCGTGGCGTCCAGCGTGGCCTGCACCGTCACTCAGAGCATTGTCTGGGTCGCCGCCATCTACGCGGGCGCGACCATTATCGCGCTGGTGTGCGGCTACACGCTCCTCCACCGCATCGGGATACGCCCGCGCTATGGCTGGCGTCCCGACAGCTGGCTGCGCCTCGCGCGTGCCAATCTCACCTTCGCGGTCACGGTCATCGGCGTGCTGGTGCTCGATCGCCAGGCGTTGGTCATGGTCGGACTGCTGAGAGACCAGGCTGACGCTGGCTGGTTCGGCAGTGTCTACAATCTCGTGCTGGCGCTGGCCAATCTCCCGGTCGCGGCTGCCGCCGTGGCGCTGCCCCAGTTGACCCGCCTGGCGCAGCGCGGGATCGCCGACCTCGAACGCCTGGCTTCACAGCTGGTGCGCTATACGACGCTGGTGAGCGTGCCGCTCGCCGTGGCGCTGTATGTAACGGCGCCCGTCGGCGTGCCATTGCTCTACGGTCCCCAGTACCAGCCGTCTGTCACGGTACTGCAGGTGATCGCCTTCGGCATCCCGCCCGTTTTCCTCACCGTGGTGCTCATCAGCGTCCTCGAGGCCGCCGACCGTCAGCGCGGCTGCGCAGCGAGCGTGCTGCAGTCGCTGCTGGTCGCCTCGCCAGTAGTACTGGCAGCGACGTGGCGGTTCGGCCTGGAGGGTGCCGCCGCTGGCTATGTCGTGTCGCACCTGGTGTTGGCAACACTCCTGATGCGGCGCACGCAGCAGGCGCTGGGTTGGCGCTGGTTTACGAGCGGTCTGGGATCCACCGCTCGACGGGCAATCGCAGAACGGCAATAATCAAGACCAGGTGGACGGCGGCGAAGGCCAGCATGTCGGCCAGATGCGGCTCGCGCCCCAGGAAAATACTGACGTGCGACGCCCAGTCGAAGGCATCCGGGCGAAGGCCGCTGGGCCAGTCGTACATGGCCCACATCGTCAGGTCATTCAGGCCCGACAGGAGCACGAGGATACCCGCGCAACCGAGTTTGACCACCTGTGCGCTCGTTCCACCGCCCATACGGAACGCGAAGAGCCCCGAGAGGACGACAAAGGCGTTCGCAAAGATTGAAAACCGATAGTATGCCGAAAATTGGGCCTGCTCGGCGTGGACCTGCGCGGCCTGCACGAGTCGATCGACCTGAATGAAGAACGCCGAGTCGATATACCCCAGGTAGACGACGAAGCTGACGACGGGCAACACCACCGTCCAGACCGGTCGCCGTGGAAAGACCGCGATCGTCGCCACCGCACAGACCAGCGGGCTCACTTTGAGCAGGAAATCGCCCACACCGTGGAGTGTCCGATCCGGCGGCAGGACCAGCATCACCAGCGCGGTCACGGTTCCGCCGAGGAGCGCCGGGACGACCCACAGCCAACCCGCGGCGACCCGGCTGCGCCCGAATCCGGCTCGACCGTGTCCGAGTGCGAGTCCGAGACTCACGGCTGCCCGTTCTTGGCCACCCAGAACGGGCCGATGGCGAGGCCGTCCAGGTCGGTCTTGCGAAAGCAGCGGATCGCGTCTTCGGGCGCGCACACGATCGGTTCCTCATTGTCATTGAACGACGTGTTGACGAGCATGGGAACGCCGGTGAGCGCCTCGAAGGACTTGATCACCTTCCAGTACTCCGGGTTCTCAGCGCGGACGACCGTCTGGACCCGAGCGGTGCCGTCGACATGCGTGATGGCCGGCACTTCGGCCCGCCGTTCGCCAAGGACGTCGTAGACCAGCAACATGACTGGCGACGGATAGTCGCTCACGAAGTACTCACCGGCGCGTTCGAGCAGCACCGACGGGGCAAATGGGCGGAACGGTTCACGATGCTTGATCTTCTCATTCAGGCGTGACTTCGATTCCGGGTCGCGTGGATCGGCCAGGATCGAGCGATTGCCGAGCGCCCGCGGGCCGGCCTCCATCCGTCCCTGGAACCAACCGATAATCCTGCCGCTGGCGATCTGCTGGGCGGCGAGCGCGGCGATGTCCGCGGGCCGGTGATACGCCAGGCCGCTGTCGCGCAGGACCGACTCGATCTCTGTCTCCGAGAACTCGGGGCCGAGATAGACGTAGTCGCCCTCCGAGCGCGGAAGACCCAGTTTGCACGTCGATACGTATTGCGCCGCGCCAACGGCGGTGCCGGCGTCCGAACACGCTGGCGGAGCGAAGAAATGCTCGAACGGTGTCTCGAGCAGGATTCGGCCGTTCATGACACTGTTCAGGGCAACGCCACCAGCCAGACAGATCTTGCGGAGGCCAGTGGCCGAATGCAGCCAGCGCGCGATGTGCAAACCGGTCTCTTCGAGCGTGCGCTGCAGTGCGAAGGCGACATCGGCGTAGTGCTGGTCAATCTGCGCCTGCCCACGCTGTCGCGCGGGACCGAACGTGTCGAGAAATTTCTGGGAGACCGCATGCTTGCCGGTCAGGTGGTGGTTGAACCAGCTAAGGTCAAGCTCGTAGGTGCCGTCCGGGCCGAGGCGAACCAGTTGTTTGAACTGCCCCACATAACGGTCCATGCCATAGGGCGCCAGGCCCATCACCTTGCCCTCGTCGCGCGTTGGGTTGAAGCCGAGATAGCCAGTCACCGTCGAATACAGCGCCCCGAGCGAGTGGGGAAACTTGACCCGCCGCAGTTCCTGGATGGAGTTGCCCCGGCCGACGCCAAGCAGCGTGCAGGTGCCGTCGCTGCCGACACCGTCGACACTGAATATGGCGGCCTCGTCGAACGGCGAGGACACATACGCACTGGCGGCGTGCGCCAGGTGGTGGTCGACCAGATGGATCTCGAACTTCAGCGGGCCGGTGTAGCGGAGGGCCTCCTTTAGCGTCTGACGGAGCGTGAACGTGCGCTTGATGTGGAGCAGCATGGCGCCGCCCACGTCATAGTCGTCGGGATGGCGCTGCTCACCGTCGCTGGCCAGGGTGGCGACCAGGCCCTTTGGCCGGGTCGGGGTGCCGCCACCCGCGGCGGATTTGAAGACGGCAAATGTTCCCGGTGCGTAGCGGACAAAGTGGCGCAGCCCGTGCACAATCTCGGGCCAGCGCTGCCAGAAGTACGCGACATGATCGATGTCGCCGAGGCCGATCCCAGCCTGGTTCAAACAGAATTGAATCGCCCGGGTCGGAAAGCCGTCGAAGTGCTTCTGGCGGTTGAAACGCTCCTCTTCGGCAAGCGCAACGATCTGCCCGTCCTTCAGGAGCGCGGCAGCTGAATCATGGTGGCGGCTGATACCCAGGATGTACATGATGGGATCTTTCTGAGAAGCCTCCGTCAGGTAGCTCTGGCGGCGAGCCAGTTCAAGGAATCTGGAAACGCCCGCACGCACAGCCAGCGGGCATGGGGTTGAAAGCCGTGGCGCTGCTTCTGGGCCTCGTTCGAGATGCCCGCGTGAATGCGCTGGACGCCGTGTTCGAGACTCCAGCGGACAAGCTCATCGATCAGCACGAAATAGAGTGAGCTCGGGTAGGCAAGGGCGTAGCGCAGACCGGCCAGCACGGCCAGGATCGCGCTGCCCGTCTGCACTGCCAGGACAAAACCGGCGACTTCCCCGTGCACCGCCGCGCAGAACACCATCACCTCGCTGGGCAGCTCCCGGGCAAGCGCGGGGAAGACCTCCGGTGAGAAAAGGCGCGACCCGTGCCGTCCCGAGACCTCAGCCAGGAGCGGATACAATAGTCCGGCCGCTTGCCCGTGGAGTGGGGCCTGACTGAGGGTGACGTCGGCCTCGGACGCCCGCCGTCGGACGCGGCGGACCTCCTGACGGTGCCGCTTGGGCAAGTCCTCCAGGTACTGCTCGTACGTTGCCGCGGTGAGCTCCAGGACCATCCGCGGTGGTTGTGCGCGCGCATGGAACCCGCGCCCAGACCAGTCAGGCAATGCCGGTGCTCCCACGTTGGCGACGCCGAGCAGCGGCCGCCGCTCACTCCGGGACAACTGCGCCAGCAGTTGATGGACGTGGTCGATCGACGCGTCGGGACGCCTGACGATGCCGCAGTGGCGGCTCGAAAATGGTGCGCCGACGACCAGCGTCAGCGGGCGGACGAGCATATCGACCATACGCGACCGCCCGGACGCCTGGTTGGTATCGGCGACAATGCCCACCAGCGGGCCGCGCTCATCCTCCGCCAGCAGGTAGCGCGGACGGTACGCGAGCCGACTGGCCTCCATGACCCGATGCCAGCGGTGCGTCATGCTCAGCTCGACTCCGCCGAGCGAGTCCCACCGCTCTTCGTCCAGGTCGTGGATCGAACGGACCACCCGCACGCGCATGGTCACGGCTGCGCCTACGCGGCCTCTCGTGAACGCAACATGTCCGGTATGCGATTGCCGAGCGCGGCGCGTCCAAGCACGGGCGCTCCGGCGCGTTCACCCCGGCGCAGAAGCATGGTCCACACATCGGCATCGAACAGGTAGTGGGCGGTCGACAGCAGCAGCCCCAGTGTCGCGCGGCGGTCCTCGGGGTAAAACCCGTCGTAGACCGTCTCGGTACGGCTCGGACCCGGACGAAACTGGAAGAACGGTGGATCCAGTCGCAGGCGTTGCGGATTCACCAGAAAATGCAGGCAGTCGCCGGGGATCAGCCAGCGACACCGGCGGCCAATCGCGTACTTGTGCGTGTCGCGGAACCGCTGGCCGGTCGCCAGTTGATAGAGCAGGAACGGAAAGTTGACGCCACACGCGACGGCGAGCTGGATCGACGCCCAGAAGCGGGGATTGACCTCCAGGAGCAGGGCTTCCCCGGTGCGCGGGTCCTCCATGAACTCTACCTCGGCGAGGCCGTACCAGCCGATCGTCTGGAGGAGGGTGACCGCCCGCTCGACGAGGTCCGGGCGCCACACGCTCTCTTGCATCGTGCTGAGTCCGTCGCGCATTGGGAAATGGCGCAACTCCTTCTGCACGAACGAGGCGACGGCATGACCACGCGCATCCATCAGCACGCCGACATCGAACTTCGGGCCGGCCGGGATGCACGCCTGGACCATCGGAAACGGGTGTTGCGCGTGCACCTGCGTCCACGTGTGCGCCACGTTGTCGTCGGGGCCGAGGTACGCGATGCCGCGACCGCCAGAGCTGGACCGCGGCTTGATCACCAGCGACCCGGTGACGTGTCGGGCCAGGTCCGCCGCGTCGTCGGCGCGGGTGGGCAGCAACGTTTTCGGGTGGGGGATGCCCAGTTGCTCGGCAAGTTGCATCACTCGCGCTTTGTCGAGGCCATACGCCAGTTGCGGGGCGTTGGGGATCGGCACACGGGTGAGCTGCTCGAAATCGGTGCGATGCGCCGAAACGGCGGTCAGCGTGGCGTCGTCGGTGGGGAGCAGCACGTCGTGGGGCTGGCGGCGCAAGTACTCGAGCAGCCGGTCGACAAATGCGCCAGGTTGCGTCCTGGGTGACGGATACACAACGCTTTCGCGGCAGTAGCGCGAGAAAAACGCCGGTGACAGACGGGTCGTGCTACCGGCCGAGACGTTCACTCCACGACGACCCAGCGATTGGCACACCACCACCGATTTGCGGAGCAACGCATCCGTGACAAACGCGGAGCCCTTCGCCGACGATGCCCTGACCATGAGCACCGCCCAAACTACGCACCGTGGTGCAAGTCGTCAGTGACGCATTTCACCCTGGTTCAGTGAGCTGGTTCACACTGGAACGCTGCTCGCGCCAGCCTCCCGGGTCGCCACGTCGTGTCGCTGCCCGCACCCGCCGCCCGGGTCGCCACGTCGTGTCGCTACCCGCACCCGCCTCCCGGGTCGCCACGTCGTGTCGCTGCCCGTATCGCTGCGCTCGCTCACGCCAGCACCCCACCCTTGGTGGCGGGACGAGGCTCCGACTGCCCGGCGGGGTCCACGGCAGGGTCGGTGGAGCGACTCTTGGGTCATTACCGCAGCGCGCTCGGCAGGATGTCGAGCTGCATGCGGTACTTGGACACGGTGCGCCGCGCGATGTGGATCCCCTGCCCTTTCAGTCGCTCCTGGATGTCGTGATCGGTGAGCGGCTTGGCTTCTTTGTCGATCGTTTCCTTCATGATGTCCTTGACGCTCAGGCTCGGCGTGAAGAAGTGCGCGTACGGGATGACTTCGCCGTTCGGCAGCAGGGCGTACTTGCTGGCCGTGGCGCGGCTGACGGTGCTCTCGTGGATGCCCAGCTCTTCGGCAATGCCGGCTCGACTGAGCGGTTGCAGCGACCGGATCCCGTGGTCTAAATACGCGCGCTGGCGCTCGACGATGCAGGTGGTGATCATGAACATCGTCTGTCGCCGCTGGTTGATGTTGGCGATGAACAGCTTGGCCCGGCCGACGTACTGCTGGACGTGCTTCTTCTCGTCCGAATTCATGCTCGCGCTGCTGCGGTGCAGGTCCGCCGCCAGGCGCGTGTACATCGGGTTGATGCGCAGCGCAAACCGTCGACTCTCGATGACTTCGATCTCGAACGCGTCGTCGATGCCCCGCGTGATCGTGACGTCCGGGGTGATGTACATCGCCCGCGTGT
>DATGER010000216.1:0-5559 GCA_035309865.1 Chloroflexota bacterium | reverse complement strand
TGACGGTCGATCCAGCACATCCGTCGCATCCGCCCACTGATTGACGGACCCAACTCGTTTCGGCCAGCTGCGGACCACGTCGCTGACAATCGCCCGCTCGGTCACCTCCACGAAACGGTCGGCATGAATCACCAGGTATGGCCGACCGTGGAAGCTCGCCACCGTCTCGCCTACAAGCTCGGTCAAACCCAGAGCGTTGTGCATGCGTGCGACGTGTTCATACGCTCGATTGAGGTGTCTTTCGCGCGAAGAAAGGTCTGTGGCCGCGAGCGTCGCCTCCAGGTGCGGCCCGAGTTCGGATGCACAGCGCAGTCTATTGAATGCCGTGCCAAACCACTTCGTGTAAGGCGCGTACGTCCGCTCCAGGATGAATGCCAGCCGCATCACGTCCCGCACCAGCCGAGCGGCTACCAGTCGCGAGCCAAGCTCGTCACCGGCTTCGGCCGTGCGACCGAGGAATGCCTCCTCCTGGCCAATGCGCGCCCACTGCGCCGCCAGCACATACAGCCAGACGTCGTGCGGGTAGTACGTCAGCGCGCGTCGTGCCTGGGAGAGCTCGCCCGGTCCGTCAACAAAGACCCGACCGGAGGTCACCATCCGCAGATTCTGCTCCGACATCAGGAGCCACTCGACCGGCTCCAGCTCGCGCAGCGGATCGACCTGAAGCCAGACGTAGAAGAATCCGCGGACACTCATGACGCTCACCCCGTGTTTGATAGGCCGCTCGGTGCGCTGCACCAGATGGCCCAGTCGGCCGAAGTGGGCTTCGCTGCCTTCGAACGGCCGAAAGTGGGTCGAGTAGCCGCGCACCTCAAACGGCAGCTCGGCCGCCAGAACATCGTGGATCTGCTGCCCGCAGCGCTCGCGGTCCGGATCCGAAACGAACAACTCCAGCAGCGGACCCCAGTAGTGATCGGTCGAACGCTCGTCGTCGAAGCCGAGCACATCTGAGCCCCGGGCGATCCGCGCGGCAGCGTACGCGAGACCTGGAAAATGGCGCCGCAAGATCGGCTCGACCGCGGTGTACAGCGCGGCGCTCAATTCGAGTCCCGATACAAATGGCGGCTTCATGGCTTACGCGCCTCGATCAGGTTTGTGTAGGCTCGCGTGTGAAAACCATCTTCTGCCCGCATGCGGCGGTGGAGGCGAAACAGGCGCTCGCGATAACGTTTCAGGTCGAAGTCGACCACGCCCCAGGGCACGTGCAGAAGCTCGTACACGACCGCGCCGATGTCGTGGTACGTGACGGTGGCGGTGTAGTCGGTCCATTGCACGATCTTCAGCCCAGCTTGCCGAAAGCTATCGCCCACGTCCCAGCCGAAGCCAGGGAGCGTCCACTCGGGTGGCGTGCCGCCGAGCGCATCCGCAAGCGTTTCGCCACGCCACTCGGAGTTGCCCTGTAGCGTCAGTACCGTCCCGCCTGAACGAAGGACCCGCGCTACTTCACGGGGTGCGAAGGCGGCCCGACTGGACAGGACCAGATCGAACGTGTCGTCGGCGAACGGTAGCCGGCGCCGCGGCCAGCGATTACCTGGCTGAGGTCCACGCGAGTTGTGACAGTTCTCGTCCGACCGGACGACCTGGACACCCAGCGGCTCTAGGCGCTGCATCGCCAGCAGTACGTTCGGTGCATGGCCTTCTGTCGCCACTGCTACCGAGGGGAAGGGCGCATACCGCGCAAACCGACGGCCATCGCCGGTACCAATGTCGAGGACGGCGCTCGATTGGGCGACCACCATCGTCGCGCGCTCGTCGTACTGGTGGGTTGGGTCCGCCGAGCCGTCGGCAGTCCTCGTCTGGCGGGCATCAAGCCACGACAGATCCCAGCCGTGGAAAGGTGCACGCACTGCTTCATCGATCAGGCGCTCGAACTCGGCATCGGTCGGCGCTGGACGGCTGGTCGCCTCATCTATTACGAGGACTGGGACACCATCGCGGACGGGGTACGCGAGCGAACAACCGCTGCAGTCCATACGGTCGTCAGTTGCGTCGATAAGGGTTGCGCTGCACTGCGGGCAGCAAAGGAAGCGGACTGAAAAACGATCCATGCTGGAGCTCACCTCGAGGTGACGAACGCTACGACCGGAGTTGGTCGCCGCCGACAGGACGCCCCGTCAGGACCGCGCGCGGACCCAACGGGAGGGACACATAGCCGCCGCTTCGCAGAGCTGCATATGAACCTCCTTTCGCGCCGGGTGAGCGCTGACTTACCTTCACGACCGTACCACAACTCGAGACGGATGGCCACCGCGCCTGCCGAGAACTGGGAGTCGGGACATTTGAAGCCGAGGACGCACTCCACCGTGTCTCGCCGCTGTTGCGGGCTCAGTTGACGCTGGCCAGCCACAAGGGCAGGGTCCTTTCCGTGGCATTCAGTCCGGACGGGCAACACGTCGCCACGGCCGGCCAGGACGGAACTGCCCGGGTGTGGAGCGCGGTGTCGGGCCAGACGGAACTCACTCTGCTCGGCCATGCGGGCCCCGTAAATGCGGTCGCGTTCAGCCCGGACGGCGCTCGTGTCCGCTCCCAGCCGTGTGCTCCACGGAGATTCGCAGGCGACAAATATCAGGGTCGGTCCAAAGCCCACCGCAGTACGTTGCGGTCATCGACTGGGGCAGCGCCGGTTGGGGCGACGCCGCCGAAGATTTCGCTGGTGTG
Organism: Chloroflexota bacterium; assembly: GCA_035309865.1. Taxonomy (GTDB): domain Bacteria; phylum Chloroflexota; class UBA6077; order UBA6077; family CF-72; genus CF-72. The sequence continues at coordinate 2,901 of DATGER010000216.1, read as the reverse complement.
CCGTTGCGCGCCGCGCCCTTCATGCTGCAGGGCCACCGTGACTTCGCCGCGCTCGACGACGATTCTGCCGAGGCGCGCATCCTATGGCGGCACCTCCAGTTGGGCCTGCTCACGTTGCCGCGTGGAGCCGTTCCTGGCAGATCCTGGGCCGAACGACCGCTAGCGATGCTGTTTGAAATTTTCAGATTCTTCCTCGCCGAGCCTGGCGTGCGCTGGGCGGATCTGGGTCCTTAGTCGAATGGCTGTCGGCACCTCACACTACTGCGGCTCTGGCTCAATTTGCAGGTGCATCCACACCAGTTCGTACGAACCCAGGTAGGATCGCCCGAGCTCCTGGAACCCAACGAAATGATCTGTCAGGGCCGCAGCGGCACCGCGCGCCTGGCGCGAGATCCGCGGGTCGGTCATGGGCGGGCGATCGTCAAGCATCATGTAGATGCGGTCGAGGTCCACCACCGCGGCCGTGCGTCCGCTGTCGCGGTAGGCCGCGGCCAGCGCGGCGGCAACGGTGCTTTTGCCGGCCGCAATCGGTCCGCTGATGACGAGCAGCTTGCTGGGGCCGGTCATCACGCGGACGTCTCGAGCCAGAACGCGCGCCGCACGACGCGGTCGTCCTGGGCGTGTGGCACTTCGACCGCGCCCGCAACGCGAAAACCCCAGCCGGCGACTTCGGCCTGAAGCTGCGGCTCGGACCCGGCGACTTCGCTATGCGCTCCGATAATCAGCCGTCCCGCAGGCGCCACCGTCGCGTCAAGCAGGTGGCGCACCAGCTCGTGCCGCAACCTGCGCGGAACGTACTCCAGCCCCGTCCGCACGAAATCGAACCGCCGTTCAGGGACCCAGTCGATGGCGTTGCCGACGGCGATCCGATCGGCCCACTGGGGCAGCCGCTGGCGTGCCAGGGCGGCGAGCTCCGTTAGGATCTCCAGCCCGTACGGCTCGATGTGATACCCGCGCTCTGCCAGCCAGCCGACCGCGCACTCCATCAAGTGGCCGTTGGCGCAGCCAACGTCGAGGAACGTGCCGTCGCGGTTCACCGCGACGAAAATGAAGCGGCGGGCGTGTTCCCATTCAGCGGGTGTGCTCGACGAGCCCGACTGGCCGCGCGGATTAGCCGCTGCCAGGTAGGCGGGTCCGATGATGGCGCCGATCCGCCGGTGCCATTCGGCGGCATCGATTTCACCGCGCTCGTAGGCCGCGTCGATCGGCTCGAAGAGCTGCCAGCCGCGTCCAACAGTGCGCTCCTTCAGCGTCGCACCCGCTTCCCTTTGCTCCGGCAGGTCGGATGTCACGTGGACGCCGACAGCCACGGCGGCCGCACCCGATGACCAACCGTGGAGATATGGTTTTCCTCGACCTCCTCGTACTCTTCCCACGCCTCGCCGCGGGCGATGGACAGGAGCTGGTTGATCTCGCCAGCGTGGTAGACGTGGTGCTGCGCGATGGTGGCGACAATGTCGAAGAGTGGCTTCAGCTCGCCCCAGTGCGTCGGTCGCAGACTGTCCAACTCAGCGTCGTCAGGCAGTTTATCGAGACACCGCAGCCAGCTGGTGTGCGCAGCCTGAGCCCAGGCGATGACCTCGTCAAGGTAGCTCTGGCTCGGGTCGATCGTGTCGCGCAAACCGCGCGGCCAGTCGATGTGTTCCCAATGCCTTGGCTCCGCGTCGAACGCGTACGACCTGTAGACGTGGCTCCAGCCAGCGATGTGCTTCAGCGTGCCCAGGGTCGAGCGATAGCCGCCTGGCGGGACGAACAAGGCTTCGTCGACGCGCAGGCCACGCACGTTATCGGCCAGCATCTGGAAAGCCTGTTCGATCACAAGACTCGTGAGCTCGCGTCTGGTACGCATACAAAACGACCCCGGGCGATGGTACGCGGCGGAGTCGCTGGCTGGGGACACTGAGTCGACGACTTGCCTGAGCCGAGTCCGGCATTGCGGTTGTTAGCGGGACTAAACCACGACACCCCGTTTCGCTGATTATTGCGAGACATGCATCGTCTCGAACGGCCAACACTGGCGAGCCGGTCCAGCTATGTGCGCAGGTTCCAGGATCCGGTGTTCTGGCAGCCGTATCTCGATGAGGTCTTGCGCCGCCACGGGCTCCCGTCGCGCCCGGCCGGACTCGGCGCGGGAGGCACATTTCCGACGTTCATGGTGGGCGATTATGTGGTCAAGTTCTTCGGTCGGCGCTTCGATGGCGCCGAATGTTTTCGCATTGAGCGCTCCCTTCATGCGCACGTCCTGCCCGGGTTGCGCACGCCCACGCCGCGGCATGTGGCGGATGGCCACCTGTTCGAGACCGGCTGGAGGTGGTCGTACATCGTCACGACGCGGATTGCCGGGACCGCCTGGCGTGAAGCAAGTCACCACCCGGGTCAGTGGCAAAAGGTGGTGGCCGCGGAGCTCGGCGCCGCGCTGCGCGAGATCCATGCCCTCGAGTGCCCCGCTGACCCGGTCTGGCGCCGCGATGTCCTCGGCGCGTTGCGTGCCACCTGCGCTGCCCGACATCGCAGCCGACGCATGCTGCCCGAGGTCCTCATCGATCAGATCGACGATTATCTGGCGCCACCTTCCGCCGAGCACCGCCTGGTGCACGCGGATCTCCACGGCGACCACATCTTCGTACGCGACGGTCACCTGGCCGGGATCATCGACTGGGGCGATGCCCTGTGCGGCGATCCGTACTACGATTTGCCGGCCCTGTTCTTCGGCACCTTTGGCGGGAGCAAACCCTTGCTCCGGGCGTTTCTCAACGCGTGCGGCTGGCCGGTTGGATATGAATCTGGAACTGGAACTGGACAAAACTTCGCGCGGCGGGCAATGACGATGACCCTCCTGCACGAATTTAATCCACTCGGCCATGCGCTGCCACCGCTCAAGGATGTGACGACCCTGAACGA
>DATGER010000215.1:0-8981 GCA_035309865.1 Chloroflexota bacterium | reverse complement strand
TGCGTTCCCTACGGTCGATCTCGACGACGCGCGACAGCTCGGTCCGGCCCAACCTTCGGAACTCGACTGCGGGTTCCTCCGCCTCACCTTGGCACACGGACATCAATCTGGTGAGACACTTGATAGCTCCAAGCCTGAGCGCTCGACTGCACGCTCGCCATGTGCTCGGCCCACCCTTCGCCCACCCTTTCGGAATATCTAGATGGAGCGAGCCGCGCGGATGTGCGCCCTGGGTGCGCTTTCGACCAGATAGCAGCCAGGACGGAACCCGCCAGCGTTCGGTCCTCGCCTCCTCCCTCTGAGACCCCCACCGTGCGAGGTGCCGCAACTCCTCAACCCGTCGCTCAACATACTCTAGCTCATACGGGATTAGCGGTTCCATACCAAGCATGGACACAGGTTCGGTGAGCCAAACTCGCCAGACCACCCACGGGGCGTACGCCTGAGGCACACGCTACCCACACTTTGGACAGTCAGGCTCGCCCGTCGATGCAAAGCGCCCTTGGCAGCTGAACTGCCGCCCAGTCGACGGGTAGCCTGACAGCTTTTACCGCCAGGGTGCCAGGGGAGTGGATGCCGATTCGGCGAGGCTTTGTGAACTGGCCGCAAGGACCCGAATTCCACCTTTGAAACCCGGTGCCGTGGATCCGCTCGTGATTCGTCGTACGCGTAAGCAGGCAGAACTGCCCATCGTCAACCGATCGCCCGAATGGGCCGTTTTCTCCATGACGGCGTGAGTTGGACTCTCTAGGCTCGGGCCATGAAAGCAGTCGTGTTCGTACTGGTGGTCATCATCGCCTCAGTTCTGCCGTCCAGGCCGGTCGGCGCTGCCATCCCGCCCTGTAACGCCGGCAATATTGCTGAAGATGTTCGGCTCACGCTCCAGACGATGGACCGCGAGGCCTGACCAATTGATGATGTTCCCGACGCGTATACCCACAGACCTGGGATGCAAGCATGCCAAAGCAAATGTCTCTTCAATCGGGACTTCTCGGGGCGGTTCTCCTGCTGGTGGCCGCCTGTGCCCCATCCGTCACGCCGAGGTCGATAGAACGGGTTGTCCTAGGCCTGCCGAGTGACGTGAACGGCCTGAACCCACTGCTCACGACAGACCCACAGTCGACGACCGCGTCATGGCGCATTTACGCCGCGCCGCTCGGGTACGACCCCAGGACAGGTGAACCGAGTCCACACCTGGCCGAGTCCTGGGCAGTCTCGCCTGACAACACGAGCATTACCTTTACGATGCGCGACAATCTGACCTGGAGCGACGGCTCGCCGCTGACCGTCGACGACATGTGGTTCACGCTCGAGGCGCTGGTACGCAGCCAGTCCGCACCGCGGAAAGCCACTATCGCCGGCGAGATCGTCGGCGCGCAGGACTACGCCGACGGCAAGACGCAACAGATAGCGGGGGTCTCCACGAGTGGTCGGACATTGACCGTGCAGCTCACCGGGCCGTTGTGCACCGCCGCGACCGACATCGGCGAGCTGCCCATCCTGCCCCGCAGCGTCTTCGGCAAGTACATGGATCCGGCGGATCCAAGCAAGACGATCGACGACGCCCGCGAAAACAACGCACCGCCGCTTGCATCGGGGCCGTTCCGGTTCCAGGAATGGGTGCCGCGTGACCACGTGACCCTCGTGCGAAACGACCATTTTTACCTGGGGCCGCCGAAGCTCGACGAGTGGGTCTACCGAGTCATTCCCAATCCAACGGCCATCGCCGCCGCGTTGAAGACAGGCGAGATCGATGTCGCTCAGCTGCTTGGCCGCGTCGACGACCTGAAGGCAACCAGCTCCCTCAACGTCTACTCCATCCCTGGCACCGGCTACACCTACATTGCCTGGAATGAGCTTCGCGGCGGCAAAGAATTCTTCGCGGACAAGACCGTGCGCCAGGCGCTGGCCTATGGGCTGGACTGGAATCAGATTATCGCCACGCTTGCCGGCGGCGAGGCCGTACGGGTTGTGGCCCACACTCCCCCCACGTCATGGGCGTATGACCCGACTGGTTTGAACGACTACGCGTACAACCCGCCGAAAGCCCGACAGCTGCTCGAAGACGATGGCTGGAAGTCGGGACCGGATGGTATCTATCAGAAGGGTGGCCAGCGACTGGCGTTCACTCTGCTAACCCACCCGGAGAGCCCATTGCGCGTCGGGATTGTTCAGGTGGCCGCCGAGCAATACCGCCAGATCGGCGTCGAGGTCACGCCGCAAACGGAAGCGTTCAATGCATTTCTGCAACGGACGATCAGCTCCAGGGATCCAACCTATGGCGACCAGGGCGGACGTGATTTCGATGCCTACGTGATTGGCTATGGACAAATCGGTCCCGACCCTGACGCCTACCTCTACTGGCACTCCAGTGAGCTCCTGACTGGACTCAACCGAGTGGGATACCGGAGTGTTGCTACCGACCGTGCGGTCGAGCGTGGCCGCGCTAGCTGCGACCCAGCGGACCGAAAAGCAGCGTATCACCAGATGGATCTCCAGCTGAACGAAGATCAGCCGGTCAACTTTGGCTTCGTGACGACGACGCAACTCGTGGTGAGCAAAGCTATTCAGGGCGTCGAGCCCGGGCCGTACACATTTCTCGCCCAGTGGAACGTCGAGCAATGGTCACGGTCGCACTAGCCGGCTTTCCAATCTGATGGCCGCCCCAAGCAGTGGCACAAACTGGCCTGCGTATTACGCCGCCACCGCCGGCGCACCACCCCGCCCAACACTGCTGCATGCGCTGGAGCGCTTCGACCGCGAGCCTCCAACACGACGTCGCCGTTTCGCCGTCGACCTGGGGTGCGGTGTGGGTCGCGATACGCTCGAGCTGCTTCGCCGCCGCTGGCGCGTCCTGGCGGTCGACGCCGAGCCGGCGGCCGTCGAGAGTCTGGTCCGCCGCGCCGAACGGTGTCAGCGCCGATACTTGAGCGCGCGAATCGCATCCATGGAGCAGGTGGCCTGGCCCCAGGCCGACCTGGTCAACGCCAGCTTCGCGCTGCCGTTTTGCTCACCACTGAAGTTCGCGTCTGTCTGGAGCGAGATTGTGCGTTCGCTCCGCGTGGGAGGTCGTTTTGCTGGTCAGTTCTTTGGCGAGCGCGACGAGTGGGCCTCGCTCCCAGACCGGACACATCACTCACGCGCCGCGGTGAACGCGCTGCTCCGCGGCTTCGAGATCGAGCTGCTCCAGGAAGCCGAGTTCGACGGACACACCGCGCGCGGCGACCCCCACCATTGGCACGTCTTCCACGTCGTTGGGCGGCGCGTGTCGAGCGCCGCTCGGGGGTAGGATCCAGAGCGCGCACCGCGGATGCCAACGGTTCTGGTACGCCGCTTACTGCAGGTGATCCCGACCCTCTTCGGAGTCACCGTACTGACGTTCGCGCTGATGCAGGCGGCCCCTGGCGACCCATTGGCCCAGGTGCTCGCGGGCAGCGCCGACCAGACGCTGAACGCCGGCACTTCCTCCGCCAACTCCGCGGCGCTGCGGCACGCGGCCGGGCTGGATCAGCCGGTGCCGATTCAGTTCGCGCGGTGGTTGGGTCGGCTGGCGACGGGGGATCTCGGTACATCGCTGATAAACCACCGACCGGTCACCGAGCTGATCGCCGCTGCCTTGCCGAACACACTCGAGCTCGCGCTGCTCGCCCTCTTGATCTCACTCGGCGTTGGCATTCCGCTCGGGGTGCTGGCCGCCCGATTTCGCGGCAGCTGGATCGACAGTCTGGTCCGACTGCTCGCGGTGGCCGGGCACGCCATCCCGACCTTCTGGCTCGGGTTGGTGTTCATACTGGTGTTTGCGGTTCGCCTACGGCTTTTTCCGTCGGGCAGTGCGATGAGCGTGGGCGCGAGTCCGTGGGACGTCGGCGATCGTGTGCGTCACCTGGTTGGACCAGTACTGGTGCTCAGCATGGCTGGCATCGCGAACTATTCGCGCTACGCCCGTACCGAGCTCCTGGACGTGCTCGGCCAGGAGTACGTCCGTGCGGCTCGCGCAAAAGGGTTGCCCGAATCTCGGGTACTTGGAAGCCACGCCCTGCGAACAGCGCTCTTGCCGGTAATCACCGCGCTCGGCGGCGTGCTCGCGTCGCTGGTCTCGGGCGCACTGGTCGTCGAGCAGGTCTTCGCCTGGCCCGGCATGGGTCGACTGGCATTCGACGCGGCCCAGGCAAAGGACGTCCCGGTCGTGCTGGCGACGGTTCTGCTCTCCAGCGTGCTCCTGGTGGTTGGCTTCATCCTCCGAGACGTCGCCTACTGCCTCGCGGATCCACGGATAGGGCGTGACTCGTGGCGAGCGTAGCGGTTGGTCGCCCCGTGGCCGGCCCGAGCTCGCAATCGGCCGAGCGAATGAGGTCAAGAACGCTCTGGCCACGTGGTCTGGACCCCGTGACGTTGACCGCCATGGCGATCCTCGGAACGCTGGCGGTGCTCGCCGCCTCAGCCGATCCGCTGGCCTTCTGGTTCTTCCATGTGGGGCCGACCGAGCAGAATTTGCCGCGGGCGTTCGCCCAACCTGATCCGACAAATCCTGCGCTCTGGCTGGGGAGTGACGAGTTGGGGCGCAGTCAAGTGGTGCGGATGCTGTACGGGGCGCGAGTGTCGCTCGGCGTCGGCACGGGCGCCGCACTCCTGAACCTCGTGATCGGCCTGCCGATCGGGCTGCTTGCCGGATATACGCGTGGGTGGGTGGACGACGTGGTCCAGTGGCTCGTGGCGACCTTACACGCGGTTCCGAGACTCTTCCTGCTGCTTCTGATCGCCGCGCTCTTCGGACCAGGTCCTGTGGTTCTGGTGACCGTGCTGGCGCTGCTCGCCTGGCCAAATATGGCGCTCTTCGTACGCGGCCAGGTCTTGACCTTGCGTGCGCGCGAGTTCATCGTTGCGGCTCGCTCCGTCGGGGCGTCGCACACTCGACTCCTCCTGCGGCACCTGCTACCGAACGTCATGCCGCTCGTCGTCGTCATTACCGCGGTGGACGTGGGCGGCCTGATCCTGACCGAATCGGCGCTGTCCTTCCTGGGGCTCGGCATTCAACCGCCTACGCCGTCGTGGGGCAATCTGTTGACAAGTGCCGCTGCCAGCCTGGTGCGCGCGCCGTGGCTGGTCTACGGCCCGGGCGTCGCGATCTTTGTGACCGTCCTGTGCCTGTACGTTCTTGGCGACGGCCTCCGCGATAGCCTCGATCCACGCACTCCGAGCCGATAGCATCTTCCTTCACCCTCCAGGGTCGCTGGCTGAGCCGCGGCCGTCGGTCGAGCCGCTCGAAACGCGTGGTGTTACGATGGCCCGGGCTGTGACAGCATGGCGGACAGGTCCCGCTTCGGCAGGCTTCTTCGCAACACCCGCGTCGCGCATGGACTAACGCAGGAGGAGCTTGCCGCACGCGCTCGGTTGAGCCCGCGGGCCGTCAGCGACCTCGAGCGCGGACTCAAACTCGCGCCACGCTGGAGCACCGTGCGCCTGCTGATCGCGGCGCTCGAACTCACTTCGTCAGATGCCGCGGATTTTGTTGCCGCCGCACGATCGACCGCGGCGGACGCAGCTCCGCCAGCGAACAACCTGCCAGCCGACGTGAGCACGTTTATCGGGCGCGAGTGGGAGCTTGCCGAGCTACCGTCCCAGCTGTCGACGGCGCGCCTCTTGACGCTCACCGGTCCCGGCGGAGTGGGCAAAACGCGTCTCGCGCTGCGTCTGGCAACCCGGGTGCAGCCACGCTATCCAGATGGTGTATGGCTCATCGACCTGGCGCCGCTGTCCGATCACGGCCTGCTAGCGCAGTCCTTCGCCGCCGCGCTCGGCGTTCGCGACACGGGCCACCGGTCCATGCTTGACGCGGTGCGGGATCGTATTGCGTCCCAGACGTTGCTGTTGGTCGTGGACAATTGCGAGCATCTGGCCGCACCGTGCGCGGAGTTCGTCGAGCGGTTGCTGCGAGCCTGCCCGCACCTGCGGGTCCTGGCCACCAGCCGTGAGCCACTCGGGATTGCAGGTGAGACCGTCTGGAGGGTCGCCACGCTGCGGCTGCCCACGGGCCCAGCGACGGTCGAGGAGCTCAGCGCGTATGAGGCGGTGCAGCTGTTCGTCGAGCGAGCCCGGGCGACACTGCCCAGCTTCCGTTTGACGGCGCCCAACGCCGTCGCCGTCGCGCGCATCTGCCGCCGCCTGGATGGGCTGCCGTTGGCTATCGAGCTCGCCGCCGCACGGGTCAATCTGCTCAGCGTCGAACAGCTCGCCGCCCGACTGGCCGCGTCCTTCCAGTTGTTGGTCGCCGGTCGTCGCACCGCCCCATCGCGTCACCAGACACTGCGCGCCACGCTGGATTGGAGCTACGAGCTGCTGGTTGAGCAGGAACAATTGCTACTCGAACGGTTGTCGGTGTTTGCCGGCGGCTGTTCACTCGAAGGCGCCGAGGCGGTCTGCGTTGGAGACACCACCATCGAACGAATGGATGTGCTCAACTGGCTTGGACGGCTGGTCGACAAGTCCATGGTGCTCGCCGAGCCGGACGTCGAAGGTGGAATCCGGTATCGGCTGCACGAGACGCTCCGCGAATACGGAGTGGAGCGACTTGCCGCGCGAGGCCAGCTGGATCGAACGAGGCGGGTGCACGCGGAGTATTACCTGGACCTCGCGCGACAGGCTTCCGGACCGCTGGTCGGACAGGGTCAGGCCGAATGGCTGGTCCGTCTGCAGCGGGAGCACGACAACCTGCGCGCGGCACTTGGCTGGACACTTGAGGGCGGAGACATCGAGACCGGTTTGGGGCTTGGCGCGAACCTCTGGCGGTTCTGGTGGTACCGCGGCCACATCGCCGAAGGCGAAAGATGGCTGAGCAGACTGCTCCAGCACCCGCGGCCCGGCAGCCGGGCCTGGCGGCAGGTGCTGTTTGGCGCTGGTAGGGCGGCTCTGCATCGGGGCGACCTGGCTCTTGCACGCGTGCGTTTCGAATCTCTGCGTGCCCTGGCCACGGAAGAGGGCGACCAGCGCATGCAGGCGAGCGCGCTGAGCCAGCTTTCTCAGATCGCGCGCGATGAAGGTGATCCAGGCACATCGCATGAGCTGATCCTGCAGGCACTGGCGATCCACCGACAGATCGGGTTCACCTGGGGCGCCTCGAACGACCTGGAGACTCTCAGCCTCCTCGCGCTGCAAAACCGCGACTACGCAACGGCCCGCCGGCTCGGTGAAGAAGCGCTGGCGCTCGTTCGCGATCTGGGGGATGCAACGCGCGTGGCCTTTGTGCTGGCTTCCGTAGGTCAGGTCGACCTGGAGGAGGGCAACCTGGCCACCGCTCGGGCCCGCTTCGGCGAGAGCTTGACGCTGTTTCGTGAACTGGCGAATCCGGTGGGACTTGCTCGCGCACTCTATTGCTTCGCCCGACTGGCTTTTGCCGAAGGGCAGCCCGAGCGCGCGTACCGCCTGCTGGGCGCGTCGGCCGCCCAACGGGAAGCACTCGGGTACGAGTTCACCTGACTCCGCCAGGGGGCGATAGACAGGCTCGCCGTGGGGGCGCGCGAGGCGTTGGGCGAGGAGCGGATCGAAGCTGCCCAGTCCGCTGGCCGCGCGCTGTCGCTGGAAGAAGCGATCGACGAAGCCCAACGTGTGCCAGCGGTCCAGGCGGAGGTTGACACCCAAGAGACCCGGACGCGCACGTCAGGTGGACTCACCGAGCGTGAAATGGAGGTCCTGCGGCTGGTCGCCGCCGGCAAACGGAATCAGGAGATTGCCTCCGAGCTGGTGCTCAGTACGCGGACTGTCGCGCACCACGTTGAGAAGATCTTCAACAAACTCGGCGTCGGCTCGAGAACCGCGGCGGCGGCCATCGCGCTGAAACGCGGTCTGAGCTGAGCTCATCGGCGGCGGTCATCACTACAGCGCTAGCGTTGCACGAGACTCCACGGCGATTTGAGCGATAAGTGACAACGTCCGCGTCCGAACCGCCGAGTGGCCTCGGGGCAGCGTGGACCATGCCACCGCGCTGGAACTGAGCGGCGTTGTCAACGGTCAGTGACACGACCCACCGCCGTGGGTGTCGCATTCGGAGACCTCAGAACGCCTTGCTGGGTCCGGCCGACAGTCTGACAGCGCGGCCGCTAACGCAAAGATAAGCATCGAGGCCACGGTAAGCCAGGCCGCGGTCGGTGTACGTGCTCGGAACCTTGTAGGCGAGCCTGCATCTTTGCGCGAGCTTGTTTGACCTAACGGCTGGTCAATGATCACGTCAACAGGCGACCGTAGCCCCCGTGAGGCACGGAAATACCCACCCGGTCGGATGCCGTAGACGGATACGGTAGAGCCAGCATTGAGAGAGGTGGCCACAACTTCTACCGGTCACCAGTCAGGCTGCCGCGCGCTGCTCGGATCGCGCCCAGAGCGGTGTTGCTGGCACGGTCTGTGCGGCACTCCATGCTGGGGACTCGTGTCGAAACTGCGGCCACACCACCTTGCCACGAGCCTTGCGGTGCTCAGCCTGCTCATTGCGGCATGCTCCACCTCGAGCCCGATCACATCAACGACCGCGCAACCGCCGCCGGCCACGACGATACCTCCAGTCGGGCCAACGGCGGCCGTTCCCGCGGCTACAGCAGTGATGGCGCTCCCCGCCGTCGCGCCCGCCGTCGGTCGTCTGACCGCGCCGATCCCAGCCATCCTACCAGCACCACCTGGCCGGCTCGAGATCTTTTCATGGTGGACAACTGGTGGTGAGGCCGCCGGACTCAGCGCGCTCTTCGATCTCTACAAAAGCCGCAATCCGGGCGTGGACATTGTCAACGCTACGGTTGCCGGCGGCGCGGGCTCGAATGCCAAGGCGGTGCTCAAAACACGCATGCTTGGCGGAGCTCCGCCCGACAGTTTTCAGATCCACATGGGCCATGAGCTGACCGACAGCTGGGTTGTGACCGACAAGATGGAGCCGCTCGACGACATCTACACGCAAATGGGATGGGACACGGCATTTCCGAAGGGCGTGCTCGACATCG
>DATGER010000214.1:0-51172 GCA_035309865.1 Chloroflexota bacterium | reverse complement strand
GGCACCTGGTCGACCCATTGTGCTCTAACCACTCTCCGGACGCCCAGATTCCCGGGGCGACCGCCGCGGCGCACACCAATCGCACCAGCTGGGCCGGTTCAGCCGCGCGGTTCAGGTGGCTAGCCCGAGCCAGATATTCAGGTTCGGTGCGGATGCGCGGCGGTCGCGGCGGGGATTGGCCGAGGCGGCGTGCGTACGGGCCCGCAGCGCGCGAACGCATGGCTCGCGCCGGGGCAAGCCGACATCAGGATGGCTCGATGGGCGGGCCGCCAATTCGCTGCGTATGGGGGACGGGTTGGGCAGGGCGGCGTCGGCCCAGAGCGCTGGGCCCCGACACTGTTCCCGCGGGATTTCAGACGAGCGCTAGGCGGCTTTCTTCTCCGCCTTTCGGCACTTGGTGCAGCGCAACTCTTTACTCGTCAGTTTCTTGTGGAAGGTCTGGCCACAGTTGATGCAAATCTCGCGGCCCTTATCTTTTCTGCCCATGCCTTGATTGTGGCTAGCCGAGCCACCACTTGGCAAAAGTGACCCGTGTTGTGACGTTTTTGCGCCGCCACGTGACGCTCTGGCCGCGCCGCGTGACGCTTCCCGTGACGCTGCGTGCGTACGGTTGACGGGTCAGGACACGCCGGTGCCACACTTCAAGCCCCGTTCTGCGCGGGGTCGACTGGATTCCGAACGCGCTCGCGGGCTGCTCGAGCGCGCGGCCTGGTTCGGGGTCGGCCTGAGCGCGGCGGGGCTCGGCCTGGTCGGCTACCAGTTCCTGCTGGCGACCGCCCTGGCGTCGGCGCCGGCCCCGCCACCGCGTCCCACGCCGCCGCCGGCGCCCGGCGCGGTCGCGGCGGCGCTGGGCCCGCGCGTGCAGCCAACGCCAGTGCCGGCCGCCACCCCCGATGCGCCCACCGGCCGGTTTGCACCCAGCGTGCAGCCCACGCGCACGGCGTGGCCAACCCGCACGCCGCGGCCGACCGCGACCGCGTGGCCGACGCACCCACCGCCGCCGGCCCAAGCCGGCTGGCCAACCGCCACGCCGCGCCCGACGCGCACGCCCTGGCCAACCCGCACACCGTGGCCCACGCGCACCCGCTGGCCAACCCGGACACCGTGGCCCACGCGCACGCCGACGCCCGGCCCAGACTCGCTGGCGCCAGACGCCACGACGCTCGCGACCGCGGCCGACGCCGCACACCTGGCCGGTGCCCTGGCCACGTTTGTCGCAACCACCGCGCACGAACTGCAAGCCGCCGACCCAACGCCGTCGGGGAAAGGTGACCGCTGAGATGCGCCTGAGCGGGCAACGCGCCGCGGCGCTGGCTGGCCTGGCCGCGCGCCACCTCGACAGCGCCTGTCGCGTCGACCCGGCAACGTCGAGGCCGAAGCTGAGATGCCCGTGATCGGGCTGTGGGCAGCCACCCGGGTGGGGCTGGCGGCGGGGCACCTTGGCGACCTGATCGTGCTGCGGGCAGTAGCGCGGATGGGGCTGGCGGCAGGGCACCTTGGCGACCTGATCGTGCTGCGGGCAGCAGCGCGGATGGGCTGGCGGCGGGGCACCTTGGCGGCGGCTTGCTCGTCGAACCGGCAGCGCCGAGGCTGAGATGCGGCTGACCGTGCTCTGCGCCGCGGCGCTCAGTGGGCTGCTCGCGGGGGACCTGGGGCACCTCGACCCTTCGCGACTGGGTTTTGGCGGCGCGGTGGCGCTGCTCGGCGCGGGGCTGGCCTGGCGGCGGCCAGTGCCGCGCACGCTGGCGCTGCTGACGTGTGCGGCGGCCCTGGGCGGGCTGCGGGCCGCGGTCTTCCCGGTGGCCCCGGCGGCTGATACCGCGCCGCTGGAGCCGTACGTGGGCCAAACGGTCCGGCTGCGCGGCGTGGTGCGCCAGCCGCCGAACATCGGCGCGGCCACGGCGCAGCTGCTGGTCGAGCCACGCGCCGTCGGGCCCACCGGGCGTGACCCGCCGCCCCTGGCTGCTGCCGCGGGTACCGCGCCGGGTGCCACGCGGGTGCGCGTGGTCGGCGATCCCGGCACGCTGGGCGCGCTCGCCACGGGCGACGCGCTGGTGCTCGAAGGCCGCCTTCTCGCCGGCGACGCCCGGGCGCCGCCGTCACTGCTATTCCCACAGTTGCTCGGATGGGAACCAGCCTCGACGCTCGGGCTGGTCGCCAGGCTGGCTGGCCTGCGCGCCGCCGCCCAGGCCGGCGTCCGCCGCTACCTGCCCGAGCCGCAGGCGTCGCTGGCCGCCGGCGTGCTCCTCGGCGGCTCGGGACGCCTGGATGCCGACTTTCGGTTGCAGCTGCAGCGCTCGGGACTGGCCCACGTGGTGGCCATCGACGGCTTCAAACAGGTGGTCGTCGCCGCGGCGCTGGGTGCGGTGGCGGTGCGGGCGCTCGGCCCCCGGCTGGCGGCGCTGCCGATCCTGCTGGGGGTCGCGGGCTACACGCTGCTGACCGGCGCCCATCCCGCCGCCGTGCGGGCCGGGCTCATGGCCGGGCTGGCGATCCTGGCGGCGCGGACCGGTCGCCTGGCGGACCCGCTGACCAGCGTCGCCATCGCGGCGACGATCATGGCCGCGCTCGAGCCGCGCATCCTGTTCGACGTCGGCCTGCAGCTCAGCCTGTCGGCCACGCTCGGGATGGTGCTGCTCTGGCCCCGCCTGCGGCGACGATTCACGGGCGTGCCGCGCCTGATCGGCGAGCCCGTCGGCCTGACGCTCGCCGTGACGCTGGCGACGCTGCCGATCACGCTCGGTGTCTTCCAGCTGGTGTCGCTGGTGTCGCCGGTGGCGCACGTCCTGGCCGTGCCGCTGTTGCCGCTCGTACTGGTCAGTACGGCCGTCCTGGCGCTGGTGTCGCCGGTCGCACCGGTGGCGAGCATCGTCGCCTGGGCCGCCTGGCTGCCCAGTACGCTGCTGGTCGGGGTCATTCAGGTTTTCGGCCGCCTGCCCGGGGCGGCGCTGTCAACGGGTCGGCTCTCGCCAGTTGCCGCGGGTTGCCTGGCCGCGGCCCTGCTCGTCTGGGGGCTGTGGGGTCTGCCCGAAGCAGCCAGCCTGCGCCGGCGCCTGCGCTGGGCGTACTCGGTCGGGCCGCTCGCCTACCGCCTGTGGCCGCCAGTGGCCTGCGCCCTCAGCTGCCTGGCCGTTGCCGCGCTGCTCCGCCTGATCGAACCCGACGGCAAACTGCACGTGCAGCATCTCGCGGTGAGCCGCGGCGAGGCGGTCTTCGTGCGTGGCCCGACCGGCCGCACGGCGCTCGTTGTCGCTGGCCGCCTCGACGGCGTCCAACTGGCCAGTCAGGTGGCCACTTGCCTGGCGGTCTGGGAGCACCGGGTCGATCGCATCCTGGCGCTCGACCCCGCGGCGCAGGCGGGCCTTGGCCCGACCCTGGTCCGCTATCCGCCAGAGCAGCCGGTCGATGCGGCCGTCGACGTGCGCGTCGACCTGGGCGGTGGTGCAGCGCTCGACGTACACCCGTCCGCCGGCCAACCTCGGCCGGACGTCTCGATCAGCTTCGGACGCGTCGCACTGCCGCTGCCCACGTCGCCCGCCGCCGACCTGGTGTCGGACGGCTTTGACGTCTGGAGCGCAGACTCGGGCGCTCAGCCAGCGCTGACCGCGGCGATCAGGTGATGCCTGACCACTTCTGCAGCCACACCAGGATCAGGAGATTGAGCATGATCACAAAGAACATGATGACCAGCTCCATCCCTTCACTGACGATCATCTGCGACTTCTCCCAATCAGACCTGTCTGTATTCTACGCGCGCGCCGCGGTGTTGTTCGCGCGGGCGTCCTGCGCCGCCGCGGGGCCGCCAGGGATGGCCATCTTGGAGCTGCCGTCGAAATAGGCGCCCTCCTGGACGATTAGGGCCCCCGCGCTGATCTCACCGGTGACGCGGCCCGTGGGCCGGATTTCCACGCGACCCTCGCAGTAGATCTGGCCGTCGACGTGACCCGAGATCGTCACTTGCGCGGCGGTCAGGCGCGCGGTCACGTGCGCCTTCTCTTCGACGATGATCGTGCTCTTGCTCTCGATTTCGCCCTGGACCGAGCCAAGCAGACGAACTGCACCTTCGGTCTTCAAGGTTCCCTCGAAGCTCGTGTGCTCGCCGATCAGGCTCTCGACTTCTACGCCATCGGTGACCGCGCTGCGGGTCAATCGCGAGGTGGGCAGGCCGACGTTCACATCGCCCGCGGACGGTCGGAAACTCGGACCAGATGCACCCTGCACCGCGGGCGGCGCTGCAACAGCGGCGTTGCTGGTCGTTTCGTTGGCCTCAGGAGTGGCTGGCGCGGCACCGGTATCGTCGCGGTCCTTGGACAGCGCGCCGCGGAACCGTGTCCACTCCTGTTCTTCGGATTTCTTGAACATCTGGCTCCTCCTGGGAGGGCCGAGCCGACTGTGCCGACGCGCCCCGACGCAGTATAGGGTTCCTTGCCGGCCCCCTGACAGTAGCTGTCTGCACGGCCGTATGTTGACAAGGCAGGTATGCCTCTGAACAATTGGCGCGAAGGAGACACGCTTCTCCAATGGCTGCACCCGTCCCGCGGTCCGGGCCAGAGGCAGGTCAGGGCACGCGCGGCGCATTTTCGCGACGCGACTTCGTCAAACTTTCGGGAGGCGCGTCGGCCGCCCTCGGGACGCTTGGCGCTCTAGGGCTGAGTTTGGCCGCGCCCGTGGCCCACGCGCGCACGCTGCGTATCCAGAACGCCCAAGCGGTGCCGACGATCTGTCCTTATTGCGCGGTCGGGTGCGGCATGATCGCGCACACGATCAACGGCCAGATCGTCAACATCGAAGGCAACCCCGACTCGCCCGTCAGCGAAGGTAACTTGTGTCCCAAGGGCGCCGCGAGTTATCAGCTGGCCGTCAACGACAGACGCTGGACGACGGTCAAATACCGCGCACCGAACTCGGACCACTGGGAGGATCGTCCGCTCGACTGGGCAATGGACCGCATTGCCGAGTTGACGAAGGCAACTCGCGACCAGACCTTCCAGGAAAAGTCCAGCACCGGCAAGACGTTGATGAGTACGACCGCCATCTTCTCGCTGGGCGGGGCAACGATCGATAACGAGTGGAACTATGCCCATTCCAAATTAATGCGCGGCCTGGGGATCGTACCGATCGAGAACCAGGCCCGCATATGACATAGCTCCTCCGTCCCCGGTCTGGGGACAAGCTTCGGGCGCGGCGCCGCGACCACGTTCTCCAGGGACGTCGCGAACTCCGACGTGATCACCATCATGGGCTCGGATATGGCCGAGTGCCACCCGGTCGCCTTCCGCTGGGTAATGAAAGCCAAGGCCAATGGCGCCAAGGTTATTCATATCGATCCGCGTTTTACGCGCACGTCCGCGGTCGCGGACGTGTACGTGCCGATTCGAAGCGGCACGGATATTGTCTTTCTGGGTGGTCTCATCAACTGGGTTATTCAGAATGAGAAGTACTTCAAGGACTACGTTCTGAATTACACCAATGCCTCGACCATCATCAACGGGAATTACCGGGACTCTGAAGATCTCGAGGGTGTGTTCTCAGGCTATAACGCCGACGTGCGCACGTACGACAACGCGAGTTGGCAGTACGATCGCACCCAGCCGGCCGGCCAGCCGGCGCCCCCGCCGTTCGGCTTCGATGCCGCGATGGCGGCCGACACGTCGCAGAACTTCGATCCACTCGTCAAAGCGTTGGTCCCGCCCCGCGAGCAGAAGGACCCGACGCTACAGCATCCAAATTGCACGTTTCAGATCCTCAAACGCCACTTTGCGCGGTACACCCCGGAGTTCGTCGAGCAGGCGTGCGGCTGCCCTCGGGACAAGTTCCTCGAGGTTGCCCAGACGCTCGTCGACAATTCCGGCCCTGAACGCACCGGCTCGATGGCGTACGCCGTCGCGTGGACGCAGCACACCATCGGGGTGCAGATCATTCGCGCCGCGGGGATCCTGCAGCAGTTGCTGGGCAACATCGGGCGGCCGGGCGGCGGGATCCTGGCCCTGCGCGGCCACGCCAGCATTCAGGGCAGTACCGACAATCCGACGCTGTATCACTCGATCACGGGCTACCTCGCGCATCCATCGATCCTCGCCCGTCACGAAACGCTGAAGGAGTACCTCGCCACCACCACGGTGCCGACGTCCTACTACTCGAACACGCCGAAGTTCATGGTCAGTTATCTCAAGGCGTTGTACGGCGATGCAGCCACCAGAGAGAACGACTATGGTTACGCCTGGCACCCGCGTATTTCCGGTGACCATAGTCATATTCCGATGATGGTCGACATGGCCGACGGCAAGGTCAAAGGCCTGTTTGCCATCGGTCAGAACCCGGCGGTGGGTGGCCAGAATGCGGGGTTGCAGCGACGGGCCCTGGCGAATCTGGATTGGATGGTCGTCCGCGACTACTTCGAAACCGAGACGGCCTCGTTCTGGTACGCGTCGCCAGAGGTCAAAGCGGGCCAGTTGCGCACGGCGGACATCAAGACCGAAGTGTTTTTCCTACCCGCTGCCCATCCCGCCGAAGGCGAAGGTAGCTTCACCAACACCCACCGGCTGTTGCAGTGGCACGACAAAGCCCAGGATCCGCCGGGCGATGCGCGCTCGGACCAGTGGTTCACCTACTCGCTTGGCAAGCGGCTCAAGGCCCTGTACGCGGGCAGCACGCTGCCGCGCGATCAGGGCTTCCTGAACCTCACCTGGAACTACGACCCGGACCCGACGGAAACACTCGAGTGGCGCATCAAGGACGAGCCGAGCGCGCGCCGGATCCTCAAGGAGATCAACGGCTACGACGTCGCCACGGGCAGTCACCTGTCCGGTTTCGGCGTGCTCAAGGACGACGGTTCAACGGCTTGCGGCAACTGGATCTATTCGGGCGTCTTTCCCGCGCCCGATCGCAATCTGGCCGCGGCGCGCAAGCCGGACAACTACGTCAGTCTCGGGTGGGGCTTCAACTGGCCCGCGAACCGGCACATCATGTACAACCGCGCCTCGGCGCGTCCCGACGGCCAGCCCTGGAGCGAGCGCAAGCGCTATGTCTGGTGGGATCCACAGGGCGGCGCCGATCAGAAAGGCGCCTGGGTCGGCTACGACGTGCCCGACTTCACGGTCACCAAGGCGCCCAGCACGCCTGCCGACGATAACGGCGTCGGTCTGGCCTGGCACACCGGCGCCGACCCGTTCATCATGCACAACGACGGGAAGGCGTGGCTATTTGTCCCCGCGGGGCTCGTCGACGGCCCGCTGCCAGCGCACTACGAGCCGGCGGAATCTCCGGTCGTGAATCCCCTGTATCCGAAGCAGCAGAGCAGTCCGGTCTTCAAGTATTTCGCTCGAGACGATAACCAGCTGGCACCCGTGGGCGACCCCAGGTACCCGCACGTCATGACGACCTACCGGCTGACCGAGCACTACCTCAGCGGCACGATGAGTCGCTGGCTGCCGTGGCTCGCCGAGCTGCAGCCTGAGTTGTTCATCGAGATCAGCCCGGAGCTGGCGCGCGAAAAGGGCATTGCCAACCTGGACATGGTGCGCGTCACGTCGCCGCGGGCCACGATCAACGCCAAGGCGCTGGTCACGGGTCGCCTGAGACCCTTCACGATCAATGGCCAGCGGGTTCACCAGGTCGGCATGCCGTTCCACTGGGGGTACCAGGGCTACGCGACTGGCGCCATTGTGAACTCGCTGTCGTCGATGGTTCTGGACCCCAACGTCTCGATGCACGAAAGCAAGGCCTTCGTGTGCAACGTTGAGAAGGCCTGATCCGGTGAAATCACTATTCAATCTCGAACCGCTGGCCCAGCAGGCGCCCCCGCTGCCCATCCAGCCGCAGGTTGGCAACGCCCCGGTGCCCGGGCAGCCGGTCAACGTGACCGGTACGGGGACGCCCGCCGCACCGGTCACGTTCCAGCGCGGTCAACCGGTCGGCTTTTTTACCGACACCACCCTGTGCATCGGCTGCAAAGCCTGCGAGGTGGCCTGCAAGGAGTGGAACCAGCTGCCGGCCGAGCTCGACCCGCAGCACTTCCGGCTCTCGGGCAACTCCTACGACAACACCATGGAGCTGTCCGCGACCTCATTCCGCCACGTCAAGTTCATCGAGCAGTTCGATCTGACCAATCCCGATCGGGTTGGCGGCCGCTGGATGATGATGTCCGATGTCTGCAAGCACTGCGTGCAGGCCGGATGTCTGGAGGTCTGCCCGACGGGCGCGATTATCCGCACCGAGTTCGACACGGTCTACATCCAGCAGGACGTCTGCAACGGATGTCGATATTGCGTCGCGGGCTGCCCGTTCGGCGTCATCCAGATCAACGATCAAGGGGTGGCCGGTAAGTGCACGTTCTGCTACGACCGCCTGCAGTCCGGATTGACCCCGGCCTGTGCTCAGGCATGCCCGACGGCCAGCATTCAGTTCGGGCCAATCAGCGAGCTGCAGCAGCGGGCCGATGCTCGCCTCCAGGTACTCCAACAAGCGGGTCACCAGCAGGCGCGGCTCTACGGCCGGGATGAAGCGATCCTCGGCGGCCTGAACTCGTTCTATCTGATCGAAGACACCCCCGCCACGTTCGGCCTGCCCGAGGCGCCGCGGCTGCCCAGCCGCAACCTGCCTGCGTCGGGTGGCCTTGGACTGGCGGCCGCCGTCCTGGCGGGCATCGCCAGCATGCTGGCGTTCCGCAAACGCCGCATGGATCCAGGCGAGCCCGCCCTCGCTGGCGCGCCGCTTTCGCCCGCGCCTCCGGCACGCCATGACAGTGCGGAGGCTCGCCCAGATGCCCCCTGATTTCGATCCGAATTTCCAGATCCCGCGCTGGGGCTGGTGGATTGTTGTGTACTTTTTCCTCGGCGGCATTACTGGGGGTGTGTACTTCGCGGCGACGTGGCTCGACCTGTTTGGCGACGCCAACGACCGGGCAGCGATGCGGTTCGCGCACCTGATCGCCTTTCCGCTGATCGTCGTGGGCGGGCTGTCGCTGATCGTCGATCTTGGCCAGCCGCTGCGCTTCTGGCACATGATCTTCGAGAGCGAGCGGTTCCCGGTGCCGATCTTGAAGCTGTACTCGCCCATATCACTTGGCTCGGCGATCCTGGGAACGTTTGGAATCGTGTCGTTCGTGTCGTTCGTGGACGCGACGTTGGGGAAGAGCCGCTGGCTGCACGCGAGTGACAACGCTGTCGGCAAGGCGTGGTCTGTGCTCGGCGCAGTCGTCGGGCTGGCCCTGTCGGGTTACACCGGGGTGTTGCTCAGCGCTACCAACGAGCCGGTCTGGGGCAATAGCCCATGGATTGGCGCGCTGTTTTTGTTCTCGGGCATCTCGACGGGCATCGCCGCGCTGGTTCTGGTTGCCCGACGAGTTCCGCGCACGACCGTCGAAAAACTCTCCGAAGCCGACAACTACATGATGGTGTTCGAGCTGGTCACGCTGATCGTCTTCCTGGTGACCCTCGGCGCCGTCGGCGCGCGCTTCATCTTCGGTACCCCGACGGCGATCCTGTTCGCGGTTGTCATCGTCATCGGCATGCTCATCCCGCTGGCGCTGCACTGGCGGCCAACACTCGCCGGTGGCCGGCGTACCGCGTCGGTCCTCTCGGCGGTCCTGGTCCTCGTAGGCGGCTTTGTCTTGCGATGGGCCGTCCTCGCCGGCGCCGAGGGCATCGGGTTGTGAAGAAGGTGGCGTTGGCGGTGCTCCTGGCGGCGGTGCTCGCAGCCACGGTAGTCGCCTGTTCGCCCGAAGCCTCGCGCGTGCGGAACGGTGGTCCGGGCGCGGATATTGGCAATCACTCGCACAACCTGCCTGAGCCCTCGACCCCGCCGCCTCTGCAATAGAATCCTCTGCACCCGAGCGTAGCGAGCGTAGCGAGCGTAGCGAGCATGGCGGCGCCAGAAGAGCTTCTGCTGCTCCTCGACCGCCGCCTGGCGGCCTTGAGGCGAGCACGGCCTGACTTCGACGACGTCCTCGATCTTCAGGAGCAGCTCATTCGCCAGAGTCTCACCTCGGCTCGGCCGGCTCAGGCGCAGCCCTTTCCGCTGCCGCGCGATCAGGTGGCGGCCCGAATCCGCGGCGGGGTGCCGCTGCTGCACGATCAGCCTGCCAGCGTCGACATTCACTTTGCCGCCGATCTCTTCAGCCGACTGGTCAACGTCCTCGAGCAGCGCGAGGATCCCGAGTTGCACACGGGCCTCGACGCGCTGGTCGGCGCGGCGACCAGCGGTCGACTGGATCCCGAGCGATTGTTCGGCGAAGCGTTTGTTCAACACGGCGAGCACCTCGCCGAGCTCGCCGTGCAGGCCGACGTCGACGCGGACCTGCTCGCGACCGTCGCCGCGCAAGCGGTCGCGCCGCTAATCCGCGCGTATGCCGCGCACTTGCTGCCTCTGATCGAGCGACTCGACGATGGCTCGCCCGACGGCGCCGTCTGGCAGCACGGCTACTGTCCCGTTTGCGGGGGCTGGCCGGCCCTGGGCGAGCTGCGAGGTGTCGAGCTCGCTCAATTCCTGCGGTGCGCGGCCTGCGGCAGCGGGTGGCGCACGCAGCGGTTGTGCTGTCCGTACTGTGGCAACGACGACTTCCACTCTCTCCAGACCCTGACCGTCGAGGGCGAAAAGCGATTTCGCATCGCGGTGTGCGAGCGCTGCAAGGGCTATCTCAAAGTCGGCAACGCGTTCGACCCGCCGCCAGCCGAGCTGCTGGCGCTCGACGACGCCGCCAGTCTGCACCTGGACGTCGTGGCGATCGAGCGCGGCTATCATCGGCCGGGCGGCACGGGCTTCTGCATCGAGCTGGCGGTGCCCGACGAAGCGTGGGTCGAGGAGGTCGACTAGGTCACTGATGCTGCTCGAGTCGGTCGAATCCAGCCCCGAAGCCGTCACGCCGGTCGTCCCGCGCCAGTACGTGCGGTTCGTCGGCGACCAGGCCGAGAGCGTCGACGCGGGCGTCATTGGCGAGATTCGCTTCTCGATCATCGTCGACGGCCAGGAGCTCGTCACGCTCATGTGCTCGCCGTGGCAATTGAGGGCACTCGTCGTCGGCTTTCTGTATCTCGAAGGGCTGATCGAGCGCGTCGACGACCTCGAGATGCTGCGCGTCTGCATCGAAGACCGGCTGGCCGACGTGCGGCTGGCCCATGGCTTTCCCGAGTTGCCGCCCCGCAAGATCCTCACCTCTGGCTGCACCGGGGGCGTGAGTTTCGGGCTCTATCTCGACCAGATCGAGCAGTTCCGCGTACCCAACGACGACCTGCGGGTTGCGCCGAGTCGGATGTACTCGCTGCTGCGCGCGTTGTACGACGAGTCGAATCTCTATAGCCAGTCGGGCGGGGTGCACACGTCGATTTTTGTCGCCGCGGGCGGGACGGCGCCGCGCCTGGTCGCCGAGGACATCGGGCGGCACAACACGCTCGATAAATTGCAGGGCATGGCGCTGCTCGAAGGCCTTTCCACGCGGGGTGGAACAATTCTCGCGTCGGGACGTATCTCGAGTGAAATGCTCTTCAAAGCAGCCATCATGGGTGTGCCGATCGTCGGCTCGCGGACCAGTCCGACAAACCTCGCACTTGGGGTCGCCGAACGCCTGAACATCACGGTCTGCGGCTACCTTCGGCAGGGCAGCATGAACGTGTACACCCATCCCGAGCGCATGCAAACAGCGTGAACTCACCTGGCGGGTACGTCTACATCCTCTACGGCGACGACACGTTCGGCCGGGACGAGGCCGTGCAAAGCTTGAAGGACCGCATGCGTGCCCTGCCCGCGGGCGAGCACAACCTCACCGAGCTTGGGCCCGAGACGACCGTCAGCGGGCTGCGCATGGCCGCTGACGTCGTGCCATTTCTGGCCGATCGACGCATGGTGATCGTCTACGGCCTGATCGGTCGGCTGACGGGCCGTGGGGGTGTGCCGCGGCGACCGGCCCGGGGCCGCAAAAGCGCGCCCAACGACGCCGGGCCCGATGAGTACCAGCTGCTGCTGGAGTATTTGCCGGATCTCCCCCAGACGACGTCGCTGGTGCTGGTCGAAGACGGCAAGCTGGCGCCCGAGTCGCTCCTCGCCGTTATTCCCCGCGGGCGCTCGGCGGCGCGAGCCTACCCGCGGGTGGTCGACGTTGCGGGGTGGGTACGCGGGCGAGCGAGGCTCGTCGGTGTCGACCTCGACGAGGCCGCGGTGCGCGAACTGGCCAGCCTCGGCGGCGGCGACCTGCGGCGGCTCGACAGCGAGCTGCACAAACTGCGCGACTACGCTGACGGGCGCAAGGTCACTCGGGCCGACGTGCGTGAGCTGGTCATCGGGCGCGAGGTGGCCGTGTGGTCGCTACTGGACGGACTGGCTGAACGCAACACCGCCAAGGCGCTGGCGGCGTTTCGCGCGCTCCTCAGCCAGGGTGAATCAACCGGCGCGCTGTTTGGCCGCGACATGGTGCCGCATTACCACCGTCTGCTCGTCGCGCGCGAGCTGTCGCTGGCGAGCGCGGCCGAGCGGGCGCGCATCGACGTCGCCGCCCTGGGCCTCAATCCCGCCACGGTTGGCCGCTGGATGGACCAGGCGGCCAGCTTCGACCGCTCCGAGCTCGAGCGGGCGATCGAGCTCCTCCTCGAAGTCGACCGCCAGATCAAAACCGGCGAAGCCGAGCCAGAGCCCTCGATCGAGGTGACGATCGTCCAGCTCTGCACGCGCCTCTCTCCCGCCGCCTGAGCATTTCGTCAGCCCCGCATCGCTTCGCTCGCTCCATCAGCCGGCACAATTCAGTAGCTGTAACTGCATCGCCCCACTCCGCGCGCACCGTCCGCCGGCACGGGTCAGTACGTGCAGCTGCATGCATTCGCTTCGCCGCTGCGTCGCGGCACGGCCGGTTCGTCCGCTTGCGCCGCTTCGCTCGCTGCGTCGCGGCACGATGCTGCAGACGCATTCGTTCTTTTCGGTTGAAATCCGGCAATGGAGCGAGCGAAGCGATGCGGACCGGCCAGCGTGTACGCTCCTGCTAGGGACCAGGACTCCCAGTGAGCGATTCCGCGACGCCTTTTTTCAACTTCTACGCCCACAATTTCGTCCGCGTCGCCGTGGGCACGCCGCGCGTGCGCGTGGCCGATCCGCTCCACAACGCCGCGGCGACCGTGGAGCTGATGGAGGCCGCGGCCAAGCAGCGGAGCGTCATCGTGCTGTTCCCCGAGCTCGGCCTGTCCGCCTACTCGTGCGAGGACCTGTTCCACCAGCGCGCGCTGCTGGACGCTGTTCAGGAATCCCTGACAGTCGTGCTGCGGGCGTCCGAACGACTCCCGCTGGTGGCCGTCGTCGGCCTGCCGCTCCAGGTTGACCAGCTCCTCTACAACTGCGCCGCCGTGGTCCACCGCGGCCGGCTCCTGGGCATCGTTCCGAAGACGTACCTGCCGAACTACCGCGAGTTCTACGAGGCGCGCCAGTTCACGCCCGGCAGCGTGGCCCGCCAAACAAGTATGGACCTGTGCGACCAGCCAGCCGTGCCGTTCGGCAGCCGCCTGCTGTTCCGTGCCGAAAACCAGCCCGAGCTGACGTTCCACGTCGAGATCTGCGAGGACGTATGGGTCCCCATCCCGCCGTCGTCACACGCGGCCCTGGCCGGGGCGACCGTGCTGCTGAACCTCTCGGCGTCGAACATCACCGTCGCCAAAGCCGACTACCGTCGCGAACTGGTGACCGGACAGTCTGCCCGCTGCATCGCGGCCTACCTCTACTCAGGCGCTGGCGCCGGTGAGTCGACCACCGACCTCGCCTGGGACGGTGATGCGTTGATCGGCGAGATGGGCAACCTCCTGGCCGAGTCCGAGCGCTTCAACTATCAGCCGCACCTGATCACCGCCGAGATCGACCTCGAGCGCATCAGCATGGAGCGCATGCGGCAGAACACGTTCGGCCAGAACGTGCAGCTCGAGCGGGACCGGCTGGCGGAGTTTCGTACCGTCGGCCTGACCCTCGACGTGCCGCGGGACGAGCGCCTGCTGCTGTCGCCTGGCCGCTTCGAGCGCTACCCCTACGTGCCGTCCGATCCGAAACGCCGCGACGAGCGCTGCGCCGAGGTCTTCGACATCCAGGTCCAGGGCCTGGCCAAGCGGCTCCAGTTCACGGGTATCGAAAAAGTCGTGATCGGCATTTCCGGTGGCCTCGACTCCACGCACGCGCTGCTGGTGTGCGCCCAGGCGATGGACGTCCTGGGCTACGCGCGCAGCAACATCCTCGCGTACACGATGCCCGGGTTCGCCACCGGCGAGCGCACGCGCGCCCAGGCCCTCAAGCTCATGCAGGCGGTCGGCTGTTCGGCGCATGAGATCGACATCCGCCCGTCCGCGCGCCAGATGCTGAGCGACATCGACCATCCGTTCGCCGCGGGTGAGCCGGTCTACGACGTGACGTTCGAGAATGTCCAGGCTGGCGAGCGAACCAGCCACCTGTTCCGGCTTGCCAATTTCAACAACGCCCTGGTGGTGGGCACCGGTGACCTCAGCGAGCTGGCCCTCGGCTGGAGCACCTACGGTGTCGGCGACCAGATGTCTCACTACAACGTCAACGCCAGCGTTCCGAAGACGCTGATCCAGCACGTGATGCGTTGGGTAGCGGAGACCCGGCGGGTCGGCGCCGAGGCCAGTCAGGTGCTCTTCGACGTGCTGGCGACGGAGATCAGCCCGGAGCTGGTACCGGGCGCGAATGGGCAATCCGGGGTGTTGCAATCGAGCGAGGCCACGATCGGTCCGTACGAGCTCCAGGACTTCCACCTCTACTACATCCTGCGCTTCGGGTACGCGCCGCCCCGAGTAGCCTTTCTCGCGTACAACGCCTGGCACCACCGAGACGTGGGCGAGTGGCCTGGCATCCCGCTGGCCCTGCGCCGTGAGTACGGCATCGGCGACATCAAGCGGCACCTGCGGACGTTTGTCGCGCGCTTCTTTGGCATGAGCCAGTACAAGCGGTCGGCGGTCCCGAACTCGCCCAAGGTCGGCTCGGGTGGATCACTGTCGCCGCGCGGCGATTGGCGCGCGCCCAGCGACGGCGAGGCGACAGTCTGGCTGGCGCAGATGGAACACGTGCCG
This sequence comes from Chloroflexota bacterium, assembly GCA_035309865.1. Taxonomy (GTDB): domain Bacteria; phylum Chloroflexota; class UBA6077; order UBA6077; family CF-72; genus CF-72. Next base: position 36,128 of record DATGER010000214.1, on the reverse strand, counting down.
GACGTCGAGGCGAGTCCTGGCCACTGGCCAGCAGAGCAGGCGTTATACTCGCGGCAGAATCTCTGAGGATCTGTAGGAGTCTCACCCAAGTTGGCGAACACCAAGTCGGCGCAGAAGGCGTGGCGCCAGGCCCAGAGCCGCGCTATCCGAAATCAGGCAGCGCGGTCTGCTGTGCGTACGTATGTCAAGAAGGCCGCTGAGGCCGTCGCCACCACTGCCGAGGACGCCGCGGTCGCCGTCCGGGCCGCGGTGCGCGCGCTCGACCGGGCGGCCCAGCGCGGCATCGTTCACCCAAATGCAGCCGCGCGGAGAAAATCGCGGCTCATGGGGCGATTGCATGTCCTGTCGCTAACGCCCGGCGAGGCAGCCGAACCCGTCGCGAAACCAACGGCGAAAACCCCGGCCAAACGCGCCGCGAGCGCCAGAACCGCCACCGCCGCGAAACGCGCCCCCGCCGCCGCGAAAACACCCGCTCGCAAACCCGCCGCCAAAGCCAAGGGCTAAGCAGGGAACCGCCTACCCGCCGCTCCGCTCCAGGCAGGGTTCCCCCGGGCGTAAGCGCCTGCTCCTGACGAGCCCGCCGCACGCCGCGACAAATCTGCCGACCGGCCACCAATTCCTGACGGGTCGGAAGGCAGCCGCGCAACGGCGGGCAGGGCTCTTCCCGCGAAGTGCGACGCCGGAAGATCACCGTGCTAGACTGTCCGTAGAAAACCGACTGACGAGTCGGTCGGTTTCTGGAGAGAGCAGCGCCAGTGCCGGTTGAACAGCTCCGCAGCCTGCAGCGTCACGAGCGGATCCTCGACGCCGCCACACGCGTGTTTGCCTCGAAGGGCTACCACGGCACGCTCGTCGACGAGATCGCCGCCGAGGCCGAGACCTCCAAGGGCGGCGTCTACTTCCACTTTCCCAACAAGCAAGCGATCTTCCTCGCGCTGTTCGATCGACTCTCGACCATGCTGCGCGAGCGCATCGAAGCCGCCGTGGCCGGCGAGACCGACCCCATCGCCCGCGCCGAGGCGGCGCTGAAAGTCGTGCTGTTCACGTTCGCCGGCCACCGACGCCTGGCGCGACTGTTCATGGTCGAGGCGCTCGGCTCGGGGCCCGAGTTCAACGCCCGGATGATCGAGATCCGCGCTGCGTTTGCCGATCTGATTCGTCGACACCTCGACGACGCCGTCGCGGCGCACGCCATTCCGCCGCTCGACACCGCGACCGCGGCGACCGCCTGGTTCGGCGCGGTCAACGAGGTCATCACCCACTGGGCGGTGTCCGAGACGCCCGGGCGGCTGGAGGACACCTACCCGACGATTCGAGCCCTGCTCCTGCGCGGCGTTCAGGCGACAGGCGTCGTCGACTCACCGGTGAGCGCGCATGCTGGTTGAAACCAGTTCGTCCCTCGTGCGTGAGGCGACGCGCCGGGCGCGCCACCTGGGCCGGCCGGTGCTGGCCAGCTGGACAACGCCAGCGTCGCGCGAAGCCATCGGCTTCTTTGCCAGCGCGGCGGGCGTGCAGGATCGCGCGCTGTGGCTGCGTCCGGCGAGCGGCGACGCGCTGGCTGGCGTTGGCGCGGCGCGGACGATCGTCGGGACCGGCGCAGGCCGGTTCCGACAGATCGCAGCCACGTGGCGCGACCTGCTCAGGGACGCGGTCCTCGACGGTGCGCCCGGTAGCGGTCCGCTCTTGCTGGGCGGCTTCAGCTTTGATCCGGCCCGCACCCAGCCCTCAGCCCTGTGGGCGGGGTTTCCCGATGCGCGCATGGTGCTCCCCGAGCGCATGCTTCAGGTGCAGGAGGGTGGCGCGTGGCTGGTCACCAACGTCGTGGTCGATCCTGAGGACGACTTCCAGGCGCCTGAGCCACGGCCGAGCACCAGCCTGACGAATGCAGAGAGCCTGCTGTCGCCGGCCGCCTGGCAGGCGCTGGTCGGCTCGGTGGCGCACGGCATTCGCGATGGCCAGCTTGGGCCGGAACTGACCAAAGTCGTCCTCGCCCGAGCGCAGCAGATCGAGCAGACCCGGCCGATCGACCCGCGGTCCGCATTGCGCTACCTTGCCGCCAGCTACCCCAGCTGCACCGTCTTCGCCATCGCCCACGGCGACCGGTGCTTTCTGGGCGCCACGCCGGAGCGACTGATCGCCCTGCACGATGGCACGGCGTCCACCGTGGCGCTGGCCGGGTCCGGCCCGCGGGGGGCGACGCGTGCCGAGGATGAGCGTCTCGCCGAGCAGTTGTTGCACGATCCAAAGGAGCGCGCCGAGCACGCGATCGTCGTCGGCGCGCTCCGCGATGGTCTGGGTCAGCTGTGCACGCGCGTGATCTCGGATACTCAGCCGCAGATCAAACAACTGGCGAACGTGCAGCACCTGTTCACGCCCGTTCGTGGCGAGGTCGTGGCAGGCGTCGGGGTCCTGGAGCTCGTCGAACGCCTGCACCCCACACCCGCGGTGGGCGGCTTCCCGCGCCAGCCAGCGCTGCAGCTCATTCGGGACCGTGAAGCCCTCGATCGCGGCTGGTACGCGGGACCGATCGGCTGGCTGAATCGCGCCGGGGAAGGTGAGTTTGTGGTGGGCATCCGTTCGGCGCTGGTGGACGGCAACTCGGCGACGCTGTTTGCAGGCTGCGGCATCGTGGCCGACTCGGACCCGGCTACAGAGTACGCCGAATCGGGCTGGAAGCTGCAACCAATGCGCGCCGCGCTGGGCATCGACGAGTGACGTCCGGGGTCGTGGTCGGCGCCTTCGTGGCTGAGCTCGCCCGAGCGGGTGTACGTCACGTCTGTGTGTGCCCTGGCTCGCGCTCCACAGCCCTGGCCATGAGTTTTGCCCGGGCCAGGTACCCGGACATCAAGGTGTGGATGCACCTGGACGAGCGTTCGGCGGCCTTTTTCGGGCTCGGCCTGGCGCGTGCGCTGCGCCAGCCCGTCGGCTTGCTCGCCACATCTGGCACCGCGGCGGCCAACTTCTTCCCGGCGATCGTCGAGGCGTCGCTCGCCCGCGTCCCACTCGTCGTGCTGACCGCCGATCGGCCACACGAGCTGCGCGATCGCGGTGCACCTCAGACGATCGACCAGCTGCGGTTGTATGGCGAACACGTCAAGTGGTTCTTCGACCTGCCCGAGCCGGATCCCGAGCCAACGCCCGAGCAGGTGCGCCTGGTGCGGACAATCGCGGCGCGCGCCGTCGGCTCGGCGGTCGCCGAGCCGGCCGGTCCAGTCCATCTGAACTGGCCGTTTCGCGAGCCGCTGATGCTGTCGCCACACCCCGATCCGGAGACGGCGGCGGCCGGTCCTCGCGTGGCGGTGCATACGGGCCGCCTGAGCCCGTCGGATGCCCTGATCGACAGTCTGTCCCTCGATCTGGCCTCGACCGGCCGCGGCGTGATCGTCTGCGGCCCGCAGGACGATCCGCTGCTGCCGGCCGCGGTCACCCGTCTGGCGGAGCGCCTGGGGTATCCGATCCTGGCCGATCCCCTCTCCGGCGTACGTCGCGGCGAGCACGACCGGACGCTTGTCGTGGATGCCTACGACGCCTTCCTGCGCGACGGGGCGACCGTCGATCGGCTGGAGCCCGCGCTCGTCCTGCGGTTCGGCGCGATGCCCACGTCCAAATCGCTGCTGCTGTATCTGCAGCGTTATCCCGAGGCGCGTCAGGTGGTGGTCGATCCCGGTGGCTGGCGGGACCCCACCGGCCTGGCCAGCGACATGTTGCATCTGGATGCGCGGCTGCTGTGCGAAGCGCTCACCGGCGCGGCACCGCCAGGTCCGACCGAGCCCGGCTGGGCGGCGACGTGGTTACTCGCCAACCGTACCGCCCGACAGGCGATCGCCGAACACTTCGCGTCGGTCGACGAGCTGTGCGAAGGCAAGGTCGTGCCCAGCCTGTCGGAGCTGTTGCCTGACGGCGCGGTGCTGTACGCGGGCAACAGCATGCCCGTGCGTGACCTGGACACCTTCCTGCCCAGCGGGGCGCGCGCGCTGCGCTGCCTGTCAAATCGGGGCGCAAACGGCATCGACGGCGTGGTCTCGAGTGCGCTCGGCGCGAGCGCGGCGGGCACCGGGCCAGTGGTGCTCGTGATCGGGGACATCTCGTTCTACCACGATCTCAACGGACTGCTGGCCGCGCGCAGACATCAACTTGATGTGCTCGTGGTGCTCATCAACAACGATGGCGGTGGCATTTTTTCGTTCCTGCCCCAGGCGGAGCTGAATGCCGTCGAATTCGAGCTGTTGTTCGGTACCCCGCATGGGCTCGACTTTCGACCGTTCGTCGAGGGCTACGGCGGGCGGTACGTGCGGGTCGAGGATTGGCCGGGGTTCGCGTCGGCGGTGGTCGACGGCCTGGCGCGCGGCGGGCTGCAAGTCGTCGAGGTGCCAACCGAGCGCGCCCGCAACGTGGTCCTGCATCGCGACCTCTGGCGGGTCGTGTCCGAAGCGCTGGCGGCTGGACGCGTCCCGTCACTCGTTGCGTGATGCGCCTCAACGACCTCGACTTTCACGTCGAGATCGACGGCGCGGACACGGACCCGGACACCGACAAAGGACCGCCGCTGCTGCTGCTGCACGGCTTCACCGGCAGCGTCCGCGCCTGGGACGCCGTGCGGCCCGCGCTCGCTGCTGCTGGCCGCACGGTGGCTCTCGATCTGATCGGCCATGGACGCTCGGCCGCGCCGGCCGACGCCCAGCGCTACACCCTGGAGTGGAGCACGCGCGACCTGTCGCGGCTGCTCGACGAGCTGCAGTTGGACGTTGTGGACGTGCTCGGCTACTCGATGGGCGGCCGGGTTGCGCTGCACTTCGCCGCGCAGGCGCCCGAACGCGTCCGCACGCTCATTCTCGAGAGCGCCTCACCAGGCATCGAAGACGACCAGGAGCGCCAGCGGCGGGTCCAATCGGATGCCCTGCTGGCTGAACGCATCCTGCGCGACGGAATCAGCGCGTTCGTGGCCGAGTGGGAGCGCGTGCCGTTGTTGGCCACCGCACCCCACGTGGCCGAGGGCGTCCGTCTGCGACACACGGCGCTTCGGCTGGACAACGACCCGCTCGGCCTGGCCAACAGCCTGCGCGGCATGGGCGCGGGTCAGCAGACACCGCTCTGGCCGGTCCTGCCTCAGTTGCCGGCGCGAGTCGTGCTGATTGTCGGCGAGCGTGATGCACGCTACTGCGCCATCGCCCAGCGCATGCACGCGCTGCTGCCAGCGAGTCAGCTCGCGGTGGTGCCGGAGGCGGGCCACACCGTGCACGTCGATCAGCCTGAGGCGTTCGTCGGTCTGGTGCGCGCCGCGATGACGCGAAGTCATGACGTGCCGTCCGCCGAGTGAGAGGCTGGGCGTGTCCGACCATCAACGTTGTTGCTGCCACTGGGCCTGTGCGCGGTGGTTTTCGGGATCTATCTCGCTAACGGGCGGTTCGTCGAGTCGACCGACACGTTCGGCAACGAGCTGTTGCCGATATCGATCATCGAACGCCAGACGCTGACGTTCGATCAGTATTACCTCGGGCCTGACCCGGCCGGGCACTACGCGACCGGGCCAAGCGCCCTGGCGGCCAATCCATTTGCCGCCGAGTACGCCTATCGGATCAGCCCCGAGACCCCCACCGAGAGTGTGCCCTGGTGGTTCATTCGCACCAGCGGTCGCGTGGTCTCGCTGTTCCCGATCGGCCCGGGCGTGCTCAATACCCCCGTGATGCTTGTGGCCAGCCAGCTGGGCGTCTCGGTCGCCGACAACCTGATCTCGCTATCGCACATCACCACCTCGGCGATCGCGACCGCGTCGGTGGCGCTGATGTACGTCTGCCTGGTGCAGGTCTGCGCCCGGCAAAGAACCGCCGTCTTCCTGACCCTCAACTTTGCGTTTGCGACCGCCGTCTGGAGCGCCAACAGTCGGACCTTGAATCAGCACGGCGCGTCGGTGCTGTTTCTGACGGCCGGTCTGGCCGCGCTGGTGAGCCGCCGCGCGCGCCTGGTCATGCTGGCCGGTTTGCTGCTGGGCTGTGCCGTCGTGATTCGCCCGACCAATTTTCTGATCGCGGCGCCGCTCGCCCTGTTCGTGTATCGGCATCAGCGGGCCGCGCTGCCCGGCTTCGTCGCGCTCGCGATGATTCCGGCAGCCGTCCTGGCGTGGTATTCCTGGGTGTACTGGGGCACGCCGCTGGCGCTAGGGGAGTCAAATCACGCCGCCGGCTTTACCGCCCCCGAGCCGGCCATCGCGGTGGTGGGTTTGCTGTTCAGCCCGAATCGGGGACTGCTGGTGTTCAGCCCGATCTTCCTGTTCAGCGTCGCGTACGCGGGCTACGTGCTGCGCCATCCAAACGATGCTCCGTTGTTGCGGTATCTCGTCTGGTCCGCGGTGGCAACATTTGCGCTCTACACGGTGTGGTTAGACTGGGCCGGCGGTCACACGTACGGCTATCGCTTTCTGATCGACCTGGTCCCGACGTTGACGCTGTTGCTAGCCGCCTGCTGGGAGCGATTCATCGTGACTCGAGCGTATCTTCGCGGGCTCTTTCTAGCGGCTATGCTGGCCAGCGTGTATGTGCACGGACTCGGCGCCATCGCCGCGCCGTGTGGCTTTGATGACGAGCCGAACAACATCGATAGTGACCACGCCCGGTTGTGGGACGTCGCCAACGGTGAGATCGCGCGCTGTACGCAGATAGAGGCGCATGCATGGGCGCCGGCGCTGGGTATCCATTGATCCAAACAAATTGACACCCGCCGCGACGCGTTGTTATATTCCTTTCGAACGCTTGTTCTAGCGACAAACCCGGAGGGGAAAGAGTGTGCCAATCAAGAAGCTGTCAGATCGTCAGGAGAACATCCTGACCTACATCGAGTCCTACGTCCACGAGCACGGGTATCCGCCCAGCATCCGCGAGATCGGCGACCGGGTGGGTATTTCGTCCACGTCGGTGGTCGACTACAACCTGAAGGTCCTCGAGCGCGTCGGCCGCATCCGCCGCGATCGGGAAGTGTCGCGCGGCCTGGAGTTGGTCGGCGGCACCCGTGGGCAGCGGCATACCCAACCGCGGCTGGTCCGCATCCCGGTGGTCGGCACGATTGCCGCGGGCTCGCCGATCGATGCCATCGAGGATCCGAGCGATGTCGTCGAGCTCCCCGTCGGGTCGGTGCCCGCGGATTGCTTCGCGCTACGCGTCCGCGGCACGTCGATGATCGACGATCACATCGACGACGGTGACCTGGTGGTGGTGCAGTCGCAGCCGAGCGTCGACAACGGCGATATCGCCGTGGCCATCGTGGACGACGCGACTGGCAACGGCGGGGCGACCCTGAAGCGGTTCTATCGCGAGGGGACGATGGTGCGGTTACAGCCGCGGAACCCGTCGATGCAGCCGATCATCGTGCGGGCGGACCAGGTTGAAGTGCGTGGCAAGGTGGTGAAGCTGCTCCGCGACCTCTAGCCGAGGTCTTGGACGGGTCACTCGTCTGGCACAATCCAGACCCGTGAGCCAATCGCGCAACGCGGACCGAGGACCTGCCGAGATACCGCGGCGCCACCTCAGCGTGGTGGCCGATCCGCGCAAACCTGAAGCGCTGGCGCTCGCCGACAAGGTGCGCAAGTGGCTGGTGGAGCGCGAGGCATACGCCCCGGATCCGGCCGCGGCAGACGTCCAGCTCGTGATCGGCGGAGATGGCACGGTCGTTCGGGCCGCGCGGGCGCTGTGCGAGGTGCCAGTGCTCGGGATCGACCTCGGACAGTTCGGCTTTCTGGCGCACGTCCCACCCGCACGCTGGGAGGCGCGCCTGAATCAGGTGCTCAAGGGGCGCTACGAGGTGCGGATCGACGCCACCATCCGTGTCGACCTCGAACGCGCCGGCCGGCCGGTGGCCTCGCTGTGGGCGGTGCAGGACGTCGTGTTCCACGCGTTTGTCGTGCCCGGCAACGGGCAGCAGATGGCGTTGCTCGAGCTGTACATCGACAATAAATACCTCAACCCGATCCCCGGCGACGGCTTGATTGTGGCCACCAGTCCTGGCTCGAGCGCCTACAACCTGGCCGCGGGTGGGCCGGTGCTCGCACCCGGCAGCCAGACCTTTGCCATCACGCCCATCTGCGCCCACACGCCGATGCGCGCGTCGTTTTCAGTGGCCGAGTCAACGCCGATCACCCTCGTCCAGGTGGGCCGGTTTCCGATCAACGTGTGCGTCGACGGGCAGGAGTCGTTCGACCAGTTCGCGCCCAACGACGTGGCTCACATCGTCGCCGACCCACGCCGCTTTCGACTGGTGACCTTCAAGGGCACCAGCTTCTACGGGCGGTTCCGCCAGCGGTTCAACTACCGGATCCGGCCCGGTTATCGGGCCTCACGCCTCTTTCACGAACACACGAACCATCAGGACGCCGACGCGTCGACAGCGTCTACGCAGCGGACGTCGCCAGGCGTGGAGCCGGCGGGCACCATCGGGTAGACGGTCTCCTCGATTGGTACGTGCACGTCGACGACCGCCGGGCCCGGGTGCAGGGCGGCCTCACGCAACGCGCTCTCGAGCTCGTCGCGGCGGGTCACCGTTGTCGCCCAGCATCCGTGGGCGCGCGCCAGTGCCGCAAAGTCCGGCTGCGGCAGCATCGAGTGGCTGTAGACGTTGTCGTAAAACAACTCCTGCCACTGACGCACCATCCCCAGGCATTTGTTGTTGACGATCAGGACTTTGACGGGCAGGTTCGTGGCGACGAGCGTTGACAGCTCAGGGGCGCTCATCTGAAAGCCCCCGTCGCCAACAACCGCCCACACCGTGCGGCCCGGTAGCGCGGTCTTGACGCCCATCGCCGCCGGCAGCCCGTAGCCCATCGTGCCCAGCCCGCCGCTGGTGAACATCTGGCCCAGGCGGTCAAAGCCGTGGTGGAGCGCTACGAACATCTGGTGCTGACCGATGTCGGCAACCACGGTCGCAGCGCCGCCCATGACCCGCCGCAGCGCGCGGATGACCTCGGGCGTGGTCGGGGCTTCGTCGGGGGCCGCCGCGTCGGCGTCGATCATGCCGCACCCCGCGTGGTCATCCGTCCACTGGGAGAGCCGTGCCCACCAGGGGGTGCGGTCCTGTCGGGTGCACACACTGGCGAGCTCGTGCAGGGCGACGCGAGCATCGGCCAGCACCGGCACGTCAACGCGCACCACGCGACCGAACGCCTCGGGATCGACGTCCACGTGCACGATCCTGGCTTGCGGCGCGAAGTCCCGGGGCCGACCGACAACGCGGTCGTCGAAGCGCATGCCGACGCCAATGACCAGATCGGCGTGGTGCATCGCGAGATTGGCCTGCACCGTCCCGTGCATGCCGACCATGCCCAACGCCTGGGGGTGCTGCTCTGGAAACACGCCCAGGCCAAGCAGCGTTGTGCCGACAGGTACACCGCTTGCCTCGGCAAAGCGCAGCAACTCGGCGACGGCACCGGCCATCGCGACGCCGTGGCCGGCCACGAGCGCTGGCCGCTCCGACGTCTCGAGCAGGGCGGCGACCTGTTTGAGGGCCAGCCTGGCCACCGGACTGAGCTCGGGCACGACCGCTCGCGGCGCGTGCCCAAACACGTCGGCGTCGACCTCAACGGTCGAGAGCTGGACGTCTTTGGGAAAGTCGATCAGGACTGGCCCAGGCCGACCTTCGCTGGCCAGGCGGAACGCCTCGGCAAAGACCTTCGGGATGTCCGCGGCCGATTGGAGCTGAAAGGCGCCCTTGGTGATCGGGCCGACCATGCCCACGATATCGACCTCTTGAAACGCCTGAGTGCCGATCGCGGCCCGGGCGACCTGGCCGGTGAGGGCCACCAGCGGCACGCAGTCCATGAAGGCCGTGGCGAGCCCGGTGAGCAGGTTGGTCGCGCCCGGGCCGCTGGTGGCGACGCAGACGCCCACCCGGCCGGTCGCCCGGGCATAGCCGTCGGCCGCGTGCGCGGCGTTTTGTTCGTGGCGCACCAGCACATGCCGCAACGCGGGATAGCGCGCCAGCTCGCGATAGAAGGGCAGCGCGGCTCCGCCCGGGTAGCCGAACAGCGTCGTCACGCCCGCCGCGAGCAAGGCCTCACACGCCAGCGCACCGCCGTTGAGGGTGCGCGTGGCTACTGCTCGACCAGCCGTCGCGGTGTTTTCGCTAACTATGTCTAGAGCGACCAAGGTGTGTCTCCTTTCGTCGCTCATGAGCTGCTCTGCTTGCACCCAACAAAAAAGCCCGTCCCTTCTTCGTGAAGAGGGACGGGCCCGATATCGGGTCCGCGGTACCACCCTGTTTCCCCGCCGCGCGGAGCGCTCATGAGGTACGTCGAATACCTCTGCCATCGATAACGGGTGGCAACCCCGGCACCGCCTACCTCGCGCCCTGACGTCTACGGGCAGGGAACGTCTTCGGGGTGCGGCTCAGGAGTGATCTCCGCCTCGACCTTCCGCACCCGCTTTCACCACCATGCGGGTTCTCTGGAGCGTATCTTCGAGGCGGCGCTGTCTCCGTCAGCGCCTCGTAGCCTAAATTTAACCGCAGGCGCGCTCCAATGCAACCGTTGCCCGACGAGTTCCTCAAGGCACTGGCGGGCCACGACGAGGTGCTGGTCACGTCTCGAGAAGGTACGACGCACGGCACCGTGCCCGTGTGGTTCCTCATCCTGCCGCCCGGCGTCGTGTATCTGTTTGGCTTCGGCTTCTCGGAAAAGGCGCGCCGCTGGCGAACCGATCCGTGGGTTCGACTCCGGGTGCCGGGCCAGGCGGACTCAGTCGAAGGCGTCGCCCACTTCGTCGGACCAGACGAGATCGACGCGATCGCGCCGCCGATCGTCGAGCACTGGGCGATGCAGGGTGCGCCAACCCTGGAAGGCTTGCGCCGCACGCTCAAAGATCGCGTCCACGTCCTGATCAGGGTCGAGGGGGCGGCGCCGGCCTGACCTCGGGCGTGACCAGGGGCAGCTCCACGACAACATCGCTGCCGTCTGAGCCCGTCAGGATGTTCGCGATCGTCTGGCGATCGAGGCCAGGACTGACCAGGTCGCGGTCACCGTTGCGGACGGTTGCCTCGGGATACCAGATTCGACCGGGGTGCGCGAAGCGGCCCGAGCGGCTCGCGCCGGTCCATGCGCCGCTGGTCGGATCACGCGGATCACCTTGCAGGTCGTACTCGAACGTCTTACCGGCGGGGCTCGGGTACGGCCGGGTGCCCACAAAATTGGGCGGCACGTCCATGTCAGCCATCCAGACCGTCGTCTTGACGTGCCAGACCTCGGGGTCCACCGGGTCGACAGCCCACTGGCTGTCAAAGCGGTAGAGCGGGTAACTCCAGAACTCGCCGTTGCCCATGTCGTAGGTCAGCACAAATCCCTTGTCGGCGCCCTGCACCCAGTTCAGCAGCATGCGGTGAAAATCAGCTGGATCGAGCAGGCCGTCTTCGCCGAACGACCAGGCCGCGGCATCGCCGAAGTGGTAGTCCACGAGCAGGCCCTTCTGGTCGGCGACTGAGAACGAGATGTCGAAGATGGAGACGGGCTCCGTCGGCTCGGGCTCGAGCAGCGCCGCCGCGGCGAAGCCATTGCAGTGACCTGCCCACAGACTGTCCGGAAAGTAGAGCTGCTCGCGCTCCCAGGCGCGCGTGCCCGGGTCCTCGCCGGTGACCATGGCCACGTAGCGGTCGTACTTGTCCAGTGGGCTCCCGGGCGCAAACAACGTCGGACCGACCGCGTCCGAGGCCGGCCACCACCAGCCTGACCACGGCGCCGTCTCGAGCTCGGCCGCGGCCGTCCCGGTCTCGGGATCACTTTGAGCCACGGCCCGCAACGGGCTGGACAACAGCCCGGCCGCGAGCAGCACGACCAGAACAATCCGGGCCACCATGCAAGTGTCTCTGAAACCGTACGCGACGGGCGCCGTCTTTGGATTGTCCGCGGGCCAGCGCTGCGCCGAGAGAGGCCAGTTGTGCACTCTGCACAAGAGATCGGGCGCCATTTCGTGCCGCCTGACTCTGATCGCCGTTGTTGTGCGCCTCTTACGCTGGGCGGAGCGCTCATCATCAGGAAGGAGACTGAGAGAGGTGGCAGCGGCTGAACCAGGTTCCAACACCTCCGGAATGCGGCCGACGCTCGGCCTGACCGGCGTCACGGTCAATGCGATGGCGTTGATCGCCCCCGGGGCGTTTCTGTGGATCACGTTCCAGCTCCAGGCGGCTCAGACGGTGCCCGGCGGCACAACCTCGACGGCCCTGGATATGTGGCCGGGCATTGTGTTCGCCCTCATTCTGGCGTTCTTGACCGCGCTGTCGTATTCCGAATTGGCGCGCGTGTACCCCGAAGCCGGCACCGGCTCGTGCTACTACTTCGCCGAGAAGGCGTTCGTCGACAAGGAAGAGTTGAAGCACCATCGCTGGGCGCGGATCGCCAAGCTGATCACTGGCTGGGCGGCGCACCTGTTCTACTGGGTCTATCCGGGCGTGATGGTCGCGTTCATGGCCACCCTGATCGCCTACATCCTGGGCCAGTTCGGCTTCGACGTCGGGGTTGTACCCCAGATGGTCATCGCGGTGCTCTTCTCGATTGTCGTCGGCTTCATCGCGTACCGCGGCGTCAACGGCTCGACGCTCACGGCGCTGGTCATCAATGTCGTCCAGCTCGTTGCGTTGATCGGCTTTTCGGCCATCGCGATCTGGTACCGCTTCGCCAACCCGGAGCATGCGACTTTTGTGCACTCCGGCGGAGCGTCCGTGATCTTGCCGCACGATCTGATGAACGTGCTGCTGCAGTCGACCATCGCCATCCTGATTCTGGTCGGCTTCGAGTCGTGCACCGCCTTTGGCGCGGAAGCCAAGAACCCCAAGCGCGACGTGCCCCGCGCGGTCATCCTGGCGCTGGTGATCCAGGGCCTGTTCGCCTATCTGATTGAGTACTTTGCGGCCAACTACGCGCTGTCCGACAAGCTCACTGGCACGGCCGCTGACGGTACGGTCCTGACCGGGCTCGACGCCGCGGCGGCGTCGGGCGCGCCCATGGGCGACATGATCATCCAGATCGGCAACGCGCTCTTTGGTGGTATCGGTTTTGGCTTGATGATCGTGATCGCCATCACCGTCGGCTTGGCCATTCTTGGGACCACCCTCTCAGCCATGAACACGGGTGTCCGCATCACCTACGCGATGGCGCAGGACGACGAGATGCCCGAGCTCCTGGGCCTGCTGCACGGGAAGTTCGCCACCCCGCACATAGGCGTGATCGTCATGGCCGTGGTCTCGGCAATCATCGGCGTCATCGGGGTCACCTCCGTCGTGGCGCTCACCGGTATTACGCTGGCGTCCAACTTCGGAACGTTCGTGCTCTACGCCCTCACCTGCCTGTGGACGATCATCGCCTTCGCGTCCAGGCCGGATTTCAACCCGATCAAGCATCTCGCGATCCCGGGCCTCGGTTTGCTGGCCAACCTGGTCATGCTGATCACCATCCTCGGGGTGGGCTTTGTCGGCGGTGGTGATTCCCAGACTGAATCGCTCATGGCGCTCGCCTTCGCGGCTGTCTGGGCCGTCGCCAGCGGTCTGTACGTGGTCCTGAGCAACCGCCGCACCGGTCGTTCGCTCGTCTCTCAAGTCAAGGGCGCCTGAGAGCCGCCGCCGTTCGTGCGCTGGACCTTCCTGATAAGGTCCAGCGCACCGTGCTCAGGCCATGCTCGAGCTCGTAGCAGGTGGGCTCACCGACGCTGGTCCGCATCGCGCGACCAACGAGGACAGCATCGGCGAGTTTGCGCCCAGCGATCCCCTGGCGTTGCAGCGCAAGGGCTATCTGTACGTCGTGGCGGATGGCCTGGGCGGCCACAGCGCTGGCGAAGTCGCCAGCTCATCCGCCGTCGCCACCCTCGGCGAGGAATACTACTCACCGTCGAATCACACGCGTATCGAACCAGCCCTGCGGCAAGCGGTCCAGGCGGCCAACCTCCGCATCCACGAACTGACGCACCGCAACCCCGAGTACCGCTCGATGGAGACGACGCTCTCGGCGCTGGCGATCGCGGGCTCGCAGGCCTATATCGCCCACATCGGCGACACCCGCATCTATCACTGGCGAGCCGGGCGCCTGAGCCAGCTGACGTCCGACCATTCAGAAGCGGCCGAACTGGTGCGCCTGCGCGTGCTCAAGCCGGAGCGGGTGCGCGACCATCCCGGGCGCAACGTGCTGACCCGCACCCTGGGTAGTCGGCTCATCCCGCGACCCGACTACTTGCGGCACCCCGTCCTGCCCGGCGATCAGTTCGCCATGTGCAGCGATGGCCTGTGGTCAGAAATAGAGGAGATCGAGATGGCGCAAGTCCTGGCCGAGCACGCTCCCGCGCGCGCCTGTCGCGAGCTCATCGACCGCGCGCTCGCGCGCGACTGCAACGACAACGTCAGCATCCAGGTCATCCGCATCGAGGCCATCGCCGGCGGCGCGGCGGAGGCGGGCGCAGCGCGCAATGGCTGGTTATCGGGTATTTTTCAATTGCAGCGCCGGAAGGCGTAGCGCAGGTTCGTCGGCAACACATGCCCTTCGAAACCGGTCAGACCGTCAACGGCAAATACGAGATCCTGGAAGTCCTCGGCCACGGTGGAATGAACGACGCCTACAAGGCGCTCGACCACGAAACCGGGCGCATGGTCGTCCTCAAGGTGCCCTTCGCCAGCCTGATCGGTGATCCCGCGACCTTCAGCCGGTACCAGCGCGAGCTCGAGATCGGCAAACGCCTGCACCATCCCAATATCCAGCAACTGGTCGAAGAGGGGCGGCTGGACGGCGGCATCGCGCCGTATCTCGTCCTCGAGTTTGTCGACGGCACGCTGCTGCGCGAATACCTGCGCGAGCACGCGCCGCTGCCCGTCGACGAGGCCCTCAATATCGCCGTACAACTGGCGGGCGCGCTGCAGTACTGCCACGAAAACGGCGTCGTCCACCGCGATCTCAAGCCCGAAAACGTCCTCATCGAGCAGGACGGCACCGTCAAGCTGGTGGATTTCGGCATCGCGCTGCTCAAGGGGGCGCGCCGCCTGACGTTCCGCCGACTGTCCAGCGGCTTTGGGACGCCCGACTACATGGCCCCGGAGCAAGTCCAGGGTGACCGCGGTGACGCGCGCACCGACCTTTACGCCGTGGGGGTGATGCTGTACGAGATGCTGACCGGCGAAGTGCCGTACCAGGGCGATAGTCCGCTGGCGGTCATGAGTCAACGGGTGACCACGGACGCCCCGTTGCTCCGCGCCCGCCGCCCGGAGTTGCCGCCGGCGCTCGAAGCGGTGGTGTGGCGGGCCCTGCGTCGCGAGCCCGCCGAACGCTATCAGTCGATGGCCGACCTGCGGCACGATCTTGGCCACCTCGACGAGGTCAACATTCCCGTCTATCCAACCGACACTGGCGGCGCCAGGCTCGTGTCACGGGAGAACCTGGTCAACGCCGGGATCGTCGTCGCCGTGCTGGTGTTCATCGCCGCCCTCGGCTTCGTCGCCGAGTTCGTGCACCGCTCGCAGGTTGCGCCGTGACGTCTGAACTCACCTTGCTCGAACGCGTCCGGGCGGCGGGCATCGAAGTCGTACACCTGCAGTTCACCGACGTGGCGGGCTCGATCAAGAGTCTGACCATTCCCGCGCATCGCCTCGAGCGCACGCTCGAGGCCGGGGCCTGGTTCGATGGGTCTTCGCTGGAGGGCCTCGATCGGACTGCCGAGAGCGACCTGTATCTGCGCCCCGAGCCGGACAGCTTCGTCGTCCTGCCCTGGGAGACGACGCCGTCAGCGCGCTTGATCTGCGACGTGTGTCTTCCGGGCGGCGCGCCTTTCCCCGCCGATCCGCGGCAAGCTCTGAAACGCGTTCTCGCCGAGGCGCAGGAGTTGGGCTTCGACTATCGCGTCGCCATCGAGTTCGAGTTCTTCGTCTTCGAGGATCGCGATGCCATTCGCCGTGAGGGGCAGCCGTTGATTCCGGTCGACCAGACGGGCTACTTCGAGATGCAGAACTCGCGCACCGCCAACCTGTGTCACGCGACCGTCGACGCCCTCAGCAGCTTCGGCGTCGACGTCGAGGCGTCGCATGCCGAGGTTGGCCCGGGCCAGCACGAGATCGACCTGGCTGAACATGGGGCGTTGCAGGCCGCCGATGGGGTGATGGCGCTGAAGTGGGCCCTCCGGTCGCTGGCCCGTCGCGGGCGCATGCTGGTCAGCTTCATGCCCAAGCCGCTGGAGGAGGCGCCTGGCTCGGGCCTGCACATTTCGCAAGTGCTCGTCGACCGTCGCACTGGTGGCGACGCCTTCTTCGATCCTCTACAGCTGTATCAGCTGTCCACGGTCGGCGGGCAGTTCATCGCCGGCCAGCTCGCCCACGCGCGCGGGATGGCGGCGGTCGTCGCGCCGCTGGTGAACTCCTACAAACGCCTGGGGGGCGGCTCCGAAGCGCCGTCGCGCATCACCTGGGCGCGCATTCACCGCGGCGCGCTGCTGCGCGTGCCCGAGCCGACCACGGGCCGCGGCACGCGCCTCGAGCTGCGGGCGCCGGATCCGAGCTGCAACCCGTACCTGGCGCTGGCCGCGATGCTCAAGGCCGGGCTGGACGGCATTCGCGGCGAGCTCCCGCTGCCCCCGCCAGGCGACGCCATCGACGACGACGACGACGCCGAAGTGCGCGAAGACGACATGGCCAATCCGCTGCCCGTGACGCTCGGCGAGGCCATCGAAGAGCTCAACTGGGACCCCGTCGTTCGCGAAGCCCTCGGACAGCCGATTTTCGAACGCTTCGTGACCGCCAGGGAGCGCGAGTGGACAGCGTTCGGGCGTCACATCAGTCAGTGGGAGCTGGATAACTACCTCGAGGGCGCGTAGTAGCCGCCAGCGGTCAGCTATCAGCGGTCAGCTATCAGCCGCCTGCCGCCAGCAATCAACAGTTCGGCACTTTGCGTTGCAGCGTGTAGCACTGCGCTGCACGTCCTTATCAGCCACCAGTTACTAGCAAATCAACAGTCAAGAAAAGAATGTGTGCTGCAACGTGTAGCCGTGCGCTGCGCGTCCTTGATCGGCGACCAGCTGTCAGCGACCAGCTACCAACAGTCAAAAGTTTGTGCCACAACGTGTAGCGGTGCGCTGCGCGTCCTCGATCGCCGACCGACCATCAACTGACCGCTGACCGCTGACCCCTGACTGCTGACTGCTGACGGCAGACCGCCGACGGCTACTATTCCGGCGTGGCAGACGCTCTGGCCGAGATTCGCACGCTGTTCGAACCTGCGCCCGGGACCATCTACCTCGATGCGGCGACGTACGGCTTGCCGCCCGCGCCGACCGTCAGGGCGATGCGGCGCGCGATCGACGACTGGCAGGCTGGGTCCGCGGATTGGGTGTCGGCGTGGGATCGGGCAGGCGACGCCTGCCGCGTTTCCTTCGCCGAGCTGATCGGCGCCGCACCTGAAACGATCGCCCTGGTGCCGTCAGTGTCGGTCGGCGTCGGCACCGTCGCCGCGACGCTCATGGCCGGCGACGACGTGGTCGTCCCCGAGGACGAATTCACCTCGGTGCTCTTTCCGCTCCTGGTCGCCGAACGCGCCCGCGGCGTACAGGTCCGCTCTGTACCGTTCGAGCGGCTCGCCGAGAGCATCCACCCCACCACGCGGCTGGTGGCTTTCAGCCTGGTCCAGTCGCAGTCGGGTCTGGCAGCGGACCTCGGCGCAATCGTCGCGGCCGCGCACAGGGTCGGCGCGCGAACGCTGGTCGACGCGACCCACGCCGTTCCCTTCGTGCCGCTGGCGCGCGAGCTGCCAGAGATCGACTACCTGGTCTGTGCCGCGTACAAGCACTTGCTGAGCCCGCGCGGCGTGGCCTTCCTCCACGTCGCTCGCGAACACTGGGACGCCGTTCCACCGTTGCTGGCTAACTGGCGGAGCGCCAGCGATCCGTACGGCCGCTATTACGGTGGCCCGCTGGACCTGGCGCCGACCGCGGCGCGGTTCGACGTGTCGCTGGCGTGGTTCGCCTGGGCCGGCGCGGCCGTGTCGCTGGACCTGCTGGTCGAGTGGCAGCGCCAGGGGGCGCTCGCCGAAGTGGTGGGGATGGCGCGTCGCCTGGCCATGCAGCTTGGGCTGCCCAACGCGCCAGCCGGCTCCATCCTCAGCGTGCCGGTCGACGACGCCGAGGCCGTCCGGGCCAAGCTGGCCGCGGCCGGGGTGCGTGCCGCTGTTCGAGCGGGCAGCGTCCGGCTGTCGCCGCACGTGTACAACACGCCTGAGCAGATCGACGTCGCCGCGGCGGCACTCGAGCGGTTCCTGCCGCAGCCAGCCGGGCGATGAACCTCGGTGCCCTCGCTACGCTCGCCGAAGGCTTACGCCGCGAGCTCGGGCCGGGCGTGATCTTCACCGGGACCGAGAACGTGATCGTTTACGAGTACGACTATGGCCTCGATCGGGGCATGCCCGATCTCGTCGCGCTGCCGCGGACCACCGCCGACGTCCAGGTGCTGGTGCGCGAGGCACAGGCCGCCGGGGTCCCCATCGTCGCCCGGGGAGCCGGCACCGGCATCTCGGGTGGCGCCGTCGCCAACCGGGGCGGGCTCGTGATCGGGTTGGCGCGGATGAACCGCATCGTCGAGATCGACGCGGACAACCGTTGTGCCGTGGTCCAGCCGGGCGTCATCAACCTGGACCTGTCCAGAGTCGCCGAGCCGTACGGCCTGTTTTTCGCCCCGGACCCGTCGAGCCAGAAGGCCAGCACGATCGGTGGGAACGTCGCCAACAACGCCGGCGGCCCGCATTGCCTCGCGCTGGGGGTCACCGTGAACCACATCCTGGGGTTGGAAGTCGTGCTGCACGACGGCACGATCGTCGACCTCGGCGGCAGGTCGCCGGACGGGCCGGGCCTCGACCTGACGGGGCTGCTGGTCGGATCCGAGGGCACGCTCGGGATCGTGACCGAAGCGACGGTGCGGCTCCTGCCCCTGCCGGAGGCGGTGCGAACGACGCTGGCCATTTTCGAGTCGGTCGAGGCGGCCAGCGAGGCCGTTTCGGGCCTGATCGGGGGCGGTCTGGTTCCCGCGGCGTTGGAAATGATGGACCGGCTGGCGCTGTCGGCCATCGAGGCCGCGTTCCACGCCGGCTACCCGCCTGAGGCCGGCGCGGTGCTGCTGGTCGAGGTCGACGGTCTGCTCGAACAGGTCGAGGCCCAGGCGGCGTTGGTGGATGCCGTCTGCCGCGAGGCCGGTGCGCTCGAAATTCGCCTCGCCAGGACGGCCGACGAACGGGCCCTCCTGTGGGCCGCGCGCAAAGGCGCCGCCAGCGCGATGGGCCGCATTGCACCGAACTATTACCTGCACGACGCCGTCGTGCCGCGGACGAAGCTCCCACAAATCCTCGCCCACGTCGTCGAGATCGGGCAGCGCTATGACCTGCCGATCGCCAATCTGTTTCACGCCGGGGACGGCAACCTGCACCCGATGATCCTGTTCGACGTTCGTGAGGCGGGCATTCTGGAGCGCGTCATGGCCGCCGGCGTTGAGATCCTCACACGGTGTGTCGAAGCCGGCGGCACGATCACCGGGGAGCACGGCGTCGGCCTCGAAAAACAGTCGTTCATGCCCCTGATCTTCAGCCCCGCCGATCTCGGAGTTATGGCTCGGGTGCGCGAAGCCATCGATCCCGCGGGTAATTTCAATCCGTCGAAAATACTGCCCTCACCCGCTTCGGATCCCAGGTCCGCGTCCCAGGACGCAGCCCCCGTGCGGTCCGGCAAGCAATTGTCTGCCGAAACGAGAGTCAGGACGCTGGCCAGCGACGAGGGCATGTGCATCTAGCCGCAGCACCGGTCGATCAGGTCCCGCCCCGAGGGCAGGTCGACCTGAGCGCCGCTGCATCGGCAGCCGGCCGGTCGCACGGAGCTGGCCTGGCGCGGCTGAGCGCCACGCCGTCGGCGACGACCTGCTGCGCGGAGCAATCACGGTGCGGCTGAGCGCCACGCCGTCGGTGGCCGACCTGGCGCAGTGCGTGCACTGTGGGCTCTGTCTGCAGAATTGTCCGACGTACCTGCTGACGGGCAACGAGGCCGAGTCGCCGCGTGGGCGAATCCACTTGATTCAGGCGCTCAGCGAGGGCCGCGTCGAGCCCAACGCCGCGTACCGCGAACACATCGAGCGGTGTCTGGTGTGTCGGAACTGCGAGAGCGTCTGCCCGAGCGGAGTTCCGTTCGGCCGGATCATGGAGGCGGCGCGTGCCCAGCTGTACGCGCGCATCCCCCTGTCCATCGCCGAACGCATCTTCCGCCGGTTGGTCTTCCAAGAACTGCTGCCCCACCCGGCGCGGCTGGCGCTGCTGTTCGGAGCGCTCCTCGCCTACCAGCGCACGGGCTTGCGTCGGCTGGTTCGCGCGAGCGGGCTCCTCCCCGGCCCGCTCAAAGAAGCCGAAAGTCTGTTGCCAGACCTGTCCGCCCCGTTCCGCCCGCGATGGGAGGTGTACCCGGCCGAGGGTCCAGTCCGCTACCGCGTGGGCATGTTCACGGGCTGCGTGATGCCGCTGATGTACGGGCCAGTGCACGCCGCCACGCTCCGCGTGCTGCGGCTCAACGGCTGCGAAGTCCATATCCCGCGCCAGCAGGTATGCTGCGGCGCGCTGAACGTACACGGCGGCGAACAGACCGTCGCGCGCGAAGTGGCGCGCGAGAATGTGCGTGCGTTCCTGGGCCGTGGGTTGGACGCCATCGTCGTCAACTCGGCCGGCTGTGGCGCGACCATGAAGGCGTACGGCGAATTGCTGGACGATGCCGTCGGGGCGGAGTTCGGCCGACTCACCCGCGACGTCACCGAGTTCCTGGCGGCCATCGAGCCACTCCAGCCGTTTCGGCAAGCGGTGCGCCGCGACGTGACGCTGCAGGAAAGCTGCCATCTGGTGCACGCCCAGCGGATCAAAGAGGCCCCGCGCCAGCTGCTCGCGGCGATCCCCGGCCTCGAGCTGCGCGACATGGCGCATCCCGATCTGTGCTGCGGCAGTGCCGGCCTGTATATGCTGACCCAGCCCGAGTTTTCTACGCGCATCCTGGACGACAAGATGCGCGATATTGCCAGCACGGGTGCCATCACCGTGGTCACGGCGAACCCCGGGTGCATGCTGCAACTCCAGCGCGGCCTGCAGCGCGCGGGAATCGCGGGCGATGTCAAGCACGTTGTACAGCTTGTCGATGAGGCCTACGGCGGCCCCGCGTGATACATTAGGAATTAGTTAACCAGGAGGGCTGCAACGATGGTGTTGCATCAGCACGATGAGGTGTTGCTGCTGCTTGGCGCGCCAGGCGCGGGGAAGGGTACCCAGGCACGCTTTCTGGCGACCACGCTCGGCATTCCGCTCGTCGCCAGCGGCGACCTCTTGCGCGAGCATCGCAAGCGCGGCACCGATGCCGGCCGCGCGGCTCAGGCGTACATGGACCGCGGCGAGCTGGTGCCCGATGCGCTCGTCGTCGACATGATCGTCGAGCGTCTCAACCGGCCGGACGCCGCCGCTGGAGCCTTGCTCGACGGCTTTCCGCGCAATGTTGCGCAGGCCGACGTCCTGGAGGCACGGCTCGCCCAGCGCGGCGGGGCGATCAGCATCGCGTTCTATGTGGACGTCCCGACGGACGTCCTGATCGAACGCCTGGCGGGGCGTTGGATGTGTCCTGACTGTCAGGCCAGCTACCACGAGGTGTTCAACCCGCCGGCGATCATCGGCAATTGTGACACCTGCGGCGGCGAGCTCTATCAGCGACCCGACGATAAGCGCGAGGTCGTCGCCAACCGCGTCGCGGTCTATCTGCGCGATACGCTGCCCGTCGTCAAGCGCTATGCGCGCCAGGGTGTGTTACGCCATATCGACGGCAACCAGTCGATCGAAACAGTCAAGTTGGCGCTCCGCCAAGCGGTCGGGGTCGACGCGCCTATCCCCGTATAACGCTCGCGTACAGGTCGGCGGTCTGCTGCGCGATCGCGGGCCAGGCGAACTCGCGCTCGACGCGCTCGCGGCCGGCGCGGGCCATGCGGGCGCGCAACGTCGGGTCGCCGAGCAGACGATTGATCGCGGCGGCGAGGTCGGCGCTGAAGCCTGTGGGGTCGAGCGGCTCGAATGGACTCTCTGACTGCTGTTCGAGCGGCACCAGCAGACCCGTCTCGCCCTGGACCACGACCTCGGGGATGCCGCCCACGGCGCTTGCCACAACGGGTGTGCCACACGCCATCGCTTCCAGGTTGATGATGCCGAACGGTTCGTAGATCGACGGGCAACAGAACACCGTCGCGTGGCTGTAGAACTGGACCAACTGTTCGCGCGGCAGCATCTCTTGAATCCAGACGACGCCGCCACGGCGTCGCTGGGCTTCGGCGACAGCCTGCGCCATCTCGGCCGCTATTTCCGGAGTGTCCGGGGCGCCGGCGCACAGCACGACCTGCGCCGAGGCGTCGATCATCGGGATCGCTCGCGCCAGGTGGACGATGCCCTTCTGGCGGGTGACGCGGCCCACGAACAGCACCATGGGTCGTGTGGGATCGACCCCGAAGCGCTCCAGCACGTCGGTCGCCGCCACCGGCCGATAGAGCCTGGTGTCGATGCCGTTGTAAATGACGTGGATGCGTTCGGGCTTGACGTCGGTCACCCGCAGAACGTCCGAGCGCGTGCCGTTGGAAACGGCGATCACCGCCTCGGCCATGCCCAGCGCCGTCTGCTCGACCCAGCACGACAGGTCGTAGCCGCCCCGCAGTTGTTCGCGTTTCCAGGGCCGCAGCGGCTCGAGCGAGTGCACGGTAATGACCAGCGGCAGCCCGTAGCCCCGGCTGACCAGCATCCCGCCTAGATGCGTGTACCAGGTGTGACAGTGCACGACGTCCGCTTCGACATTCGTCCCGGCCCAGGCAACGGAGCGACCCATCGCGCCGAAGACGGGTCGCAGATAGTCGGGGGCGGTCATGCCACCTGGTTCGGGAAAGCCGCGCACGTGCAGCCGCCCGTCGTCGACGTGCTGGTCACCGAAGCACCGCACGTCGACGTCCATCAGGCGCGCCAGCTCACGGCTGAGAAACTCGACGTGTACGCCCGCACCGCCGTAGACGTTCGGCGGATATTCGTTCGTGAGCAGCAGTGCTCTCACCCGGCGACTGTGGCGATTGCCCGCTGCAAACGTCGAATGCCCTCCCGAATGCGATCCGGCGCGGCGTTGGAAAAACTCAAGCGCAGGCCGTTGAAGCCGCCGTCGCCGTTGGGATAGAAGAGCGAACCCGGCAAGACGGCCACGCCCTCAGCCTGCGCGGTGGCGGCCACCGCATCGCCCGAGAGGTGTTCGGGCATATCGATCCACAAGAAGAACCCACCGCCCGGCCGGGTCCAGGTCGAGCCGGACAGCGTGGTCTCCAGAGCATCCAGCATCGCGTCGCGCCGCTGTTTGTAGAGCCCGCGGCCGGCGGCGATGTGCGCCTCGAGGTCGAAGTCGGGATCGCGGATCAGGCGCACGATCGCCTGTTGGAGGAGCCCGTCCGAGTGGAAGTCGATGCCGCGCTTGGCCCGCAGCAACGGCTCCACCATCCCAGGCGGCGCGACGGCATACGCCAGCCGAAATCCCGGCGCCAGGATTTTGGAAAACGTGCCGAGATAGACGACCCGCTCCTCGGCGCCCGGAAGCGACCGAATCGGCGGAATCGAGCCACTCTTCTCGTCGAACCAGAACTCGCCGTACGGGTCGTCTTCGATGATGAGCAGGTTGTGCTTGCTGGCGATCTCGAGCACCTCACGGCGGCGGTCGAGCGTCATCGAGACGCCCATCGGGTTCTGAAAGGTCGGCAGGAGGTACATGAACCTGGGGTGCTGGTCGGTCTCGGCCAGGCCCTGTTCGAGCGCGTCCATGCGCATGCCATGGTCGTCGACCGGAATCGTCAGAAAGCGCGGTTGCTGGTGCTCCCAGGCGGCCAGGGCGCCCATGAATGTTGGCGCCTCGGTCACGATGGTGTCGCCATGATCGAGCGTGACCCGGCCAACCAGGTGCAGGCCCTGGATCGAGCCGGTCAGCATGACCACGCTCTCGGGGCCGATGTGAATGCCGCGACGCGCCAGACGCTCGGCGACGATCTCGCGGATGGCTGGCAGTCCCTGGGTTGAACCGTACGGGAGTACCTCCGGGCCGTGTTCCAGGATTGCCCGAGAGTAGGCGCGTTCGAGCTCGCGCAGCGGGTACGACTCGGTGGCCGGCTGCCCGCCGCCGAGGCCGATCAGGTCGGCGCCGACGCCGAGCGAGGCCGGGTTCGAGACGGCGCGATTGGCGGCCGATTCCAGTCCGTCGGCCAGCCAGGCCGCGTACCGCGAGACAGGTCGGGTTGCGTGAGCCATCGACCAGATTCTACGTTCGCGGTCAGGTCGTTCCGCGCTAAGGTACTCCGTGTGCGCAGTTACGACGTCGTGATCATCGGCGCGGGCATCGTCGGCCTGGCAGTCAGTCGCGAGCTACTCAGCCGCTACCCGCGTTTACGGCTGGCGGTCCTCGACAAGGAACCGAGCGTGGGCCAGCACCAGACCGGCCACAACAGCGGGGTGCTGCACTCTGGCATCTATTACGCGCCCGGGTCGCTCAAAGCGCGCCTTTGCGTCCAGGGACAGCGCGAGCTGTACGCCTATTGCGAACAGAAGGGCATCCCGACCGATCGCTGCGGCAAGGTGATCGTGGCGGTTGCCGACAGCGAGCTGCCGCGGCTCCAGAACCTCTTGGAGCGCGGCCTCGCCAATGGCGTCGAGGGTCTGGAGATGATCGGCCCCGAACGGCTTCGGGAGCTCGAGCCGCATTGCATCGGCATCAAGGCGCTGTATTCGCCGAATACCGGTATCGTCGACTATTCGCGGGTCAATCGAGCGTACGCCGATGATGTCGTTACAGCCGGTGGGGAAGTCTTGCCGGGCTACGGCGTGACGGCGATGTCTGAACGGCCCGGGCGGGTCGTCCTCGAAACTCCGGCCGGCGAAGTGGAGGCGCAGCACGTCGTCGCCTGCGCTGGGCTCCACTCCGACCGCGTGGCGCGGCTGACGGGTGCGCCGCGCGATCCGCGCATCGTGCCGTTCCGCGGTGACTACTGGATCTTGCGACCGGATCGACGCGACCTGGCGCGCAACCT
This sequence comes from Chloroflexota bacterium, assembly GCA_035309865.1. Classification (GTDB taxonomy): domain Bacteria; phylum Chloroflexota; class UBA6077; order UBA6077; family CF-72; genus CF-72. The sequence continues at coordinate 11,051 of DATGER010000214.1, read as the reverse complement.
GATCTACCCGGTCCCGGATCCGGCCTTTCCGTTTCTCGGCGTCCACTTCACGCGGCGCCTGGATGACGGGTCGGTGTGGCTGGGACCGAACGCGGTCCTGGCCTTTTCACGCGAGGGCTATGGGCGGCTGGATCTGCGGCCGCGTGACCTGGCAGAAGCCGTCGCGTATCGGGGCTTTCAAAAGCTCGCGGCGAAATTCTGGCAGACGGGTATGCAAGAGATGGTGCGTGACTTTTCCAAAGAGGCGTTCTTGAAGTCGCTGCAGGTGTACGTGCCCGAGCTCACCATGGCCGACCTGCTGCCCGGCCCCAGCGGGGTCCGCGCCCAGGCGCTCGGCCCCGATGGCGGGCTGGTCGACGACTTCGTGTTCAACACCCAGGGCAACCGCATCGTCCACGTGCGCAACGCCCCCTCCCCCGGGGCCACGAGCTCGCTCGCCATCGGCCGCCAGATAGCCGACACCGCCGCCCAAACCTTCGGTCTCGCGGCGTAGCGCGCCGCCCCGACGCACCGCGAAGGAAGCTCTGCTCAGGGCGCCGCGGGGGCGCGCAACTTCGCCTCTAAATACGCCCTGAGCGGCGGGCCGAGGTCGGAGCGCTCGAGCGCGAGGTCGAACGTGGCCTGGAGAAACTCCAGTTTGTTGCCGGCGTCATAGCGGCGGCCGAGAAATTCGAGCGCGTAGAGGTTGCCTTTGGCGGCGATCTTCTGGACGCCGTCGGCGAGCCAGATCTCGCCGCCCTGGCCGACGCCCGTCTGCGCCAGGTAACCGAACACGTCGGGCGTCAGCACGTAGCCCGCCACCGCCGCCAGATTCGACGGCACCTCGTCGCGCGGCGGCTTCTCCACGATCCGCGAGGCCCGCACCAGCCGTTCATCGATGTGTTCGGCGACTTCGATGACGCCGTACTTTATCGCCTCTTCGGGCGGCACCGACATCACCCCGACCACTGAGCCACCCGTGCGCTCGTGCGCCTCGATCAGCTGCCGCACAAACGGCGGCTCGCCCAGCACCATGTCGTCGCCCCAGAGCATCGCAAACGGCTCGTCCCCGATGACTTCGCGCGCCAACAACACCGCGTGCCCGTTCCCCAGCGGCGCGCCCTGGCGGACCATCACGAACTTCGCCATTTCCGCCAGCTGCCGCATGTCCGCGAGCAAGTCGAGTTTGCCAGAGGCTTCGAGACGATACTCCAGCTCGAAGAACCGATCGAAGTGGTCCTCGATCGCGCGCTTGGCCGTGGCAGTGATCAGGACAATCTCCTCGATGCCCGAGGCGACAGCGCCTTCGATGATGTACTGAATGACGGGCTTGTCGACGATGGGCAGCATCTCTTTCGGCACGGCCTTGGACGCCGGCAGGAAGCGCGTGCCCAGGCCGGCCGCCGGGATCACCGCCTTGCGGACTCGTGTCACGGGCGAGCAACTCCTTTTCCGCTCGAAATCAGCGCTTCGCCAGTCGGCTCAGGCGGTCCCATGTCGACGGACATCAGTTCCTGACCTGGCAGACGCTCCTGCAAACGCGCCACCCGCTCTTCCTGATTGGCGCGATAGAACGAGACCATCGTCGTGAAGACCGCGACGATCGGCACCCCGAAAATGGCGCCCCAGACTCCCGCGACGCGCGCGCCAGTCAGCACGGCGAAGAACACCAGCAACGGATGCAGCCCAACCTGGCGGCTGAGGATGCGCGGCGCCAGCACATTGAAGATCACCTGCTGCAGCGCCAACAGCGCGACGAACAGCCACAGCGTCACCTCCGGGTGAGTCAAGAGCGCAATCGTCACGGGTAACACGACGGCCACCACCGGCCCCAGAAATGGGATCAGCAGCACGACACCCGCCACAACGCTCGCCAGCAGCGCATAGTCGACCTGCAGCACCGACATGATCAAGCCGGTGCCGATGCCGCCGACCAGCGACTGGATCATCTGTCCGCGCAGGAACCCGGCGAACGCGTGATGAATGCTGGCAACCAGAAAGCGAGCGTCGTCCTGGGCGCGCAGCGGGACCGCCACGATCATGCTCTCGGCCAGTCGCGCGCCGTCGACCATGAAGTAGAAGGACAGGATCAGCATGATCAGCAGTTCGGCCAGGAGCGTCGCGGCGCCCGTCGCGAAACCGACGACGTTGCTGAGGATCGGCGGACCGAGCGCGTCGGCGCGCCGGCTGAGCTCCGCCGGGTTGAGCGCCGACCCGATGTCGACGAGCACCGGGCTGCCGTGGCCGGTCAACCAGTCATTGGCGTTGGCCTGCAGCGTCGTCAGGAAGGCCGTTGCCTGCTCGACGTAACCAGGCATGCCGCGGACGACCTCGACGATTTGCAGCGTCAGCGCGGGCACCAGCAGGACCACACCGGCGGCCACCAGGATCAGCAAGGTCAGGTAGGTGAGCCCGATTGCGCCCAATCTCGGCAACCGCCCCTCGACCAGCGTTTTGACGAGCGGTTCGAGCACAAAGGCGACGAGCCAGGCGAGAAAGAAGAGCAGGATGATGTCCGCGAATTCCTGGACGATGCCCCACAGCAGGCCGACCAGGTAGAACCCGGCAATAGCGCAGCCAAGAATAGAGAGCGCCCGTAGCCAGGGATCGCGAATCAGCATGGAGTCAGCGATCAGCTGTCATCACACGGTGCACCGGCGCCCCCGGCGCAGCTGAGCAGGCATCCCGTTGGCATCAGCATCGGTGGGAGCCGCGCAGTGGCCGACGCGTCCTGGGAACCGTCGCGGCGGGGCTACACATCCGGAAGCGATTGCTCGACATGGCGTGCTGGGGCGACGGCCGGCTCGCGCGCGTCCGCGGCGACGGCGCCGTCGCCTGACCTCGGTCCCCCGGGCCCGGCGCGCGGCGCCAGCCCAGGCGCGGCGCGGCGCGGGCGCTCGGTCGGCGCCGGGCGGTGCGGCGGGTGTTTCGCCAGCACGTCGAGCGCGACCTCGATCGCCTTCTCGAGCTGCGGGTCAGCGCCCCGAGCGTAGTCCTGGGGGGCGTTGTCGATCTCGATATCCGGGTCGGTTCCATAGTTCTCGACCCGCCACCCCACGTCGTCGAAGAAGAACGAGAACTCCGGTTGGGTCGTCACCGTCCCATCGACGAGTCGATGCCGCGGCCAGATCCCGATCACGCCGCCCCAGGTGCGCTTCCCGACCAGCGGCCCGAGCTTCATCATCTTGAAGGTGTGCGAGAAAATGTCGCCGTCGGAGCCCGCCAGCTCGTTCGTCAGCGCCACCATCGGCCCCGCCGGGGACTCGTCCGGGTACGGCTTCGGCGCGGCCCAGCGCGGGAAGTCGTAGCCGACCCGCCGCCGCGCCAGTTTTTCGAGCAGCAGCCCCGAGACGTGACCGCCACCGTTGACGCGCACGTCGACGATCAGCGCGTCGCGGTCGTACTCGACCAGAAACGCACGATGAAACTCGGCGTAGCCGTCAGGTCCCATGTCGGGCACGTGGATGTAGCCGACCCGACCCTCCGTCGCCTGGTGCACCGTCTCGCGGTTGGCGTCGACCCAGTCCCGATAGCGCGCCGGCCGCTCGTCGCCCAGCGCTTTGACGGTGACGGTCCGCGGCTCCGAGTCCACGGCGCGGCGAACGGTGAGGAGCACCTCGTTGCCGGCCTGGTTGACCAGCCGCTGCGCCGGCGTGACGTCGGGGCCAAGGGTCTGGCCGTTGATGGCCAGCACCAGGTCGCCAACGGCCAGATTGACGCCCGGCCCGGTCACTGGCGACGTCGTCTTGGGGTCCCAGGTGTCGCCCCGCGCGATGCTCGCAATGCGATAGCCGCCGGACGCGTCGAACTCCCAATCGACCCCCAGGAACCCCTGGCGGTAGTCCGGGCCGCGGCGATATTCGCCGCCCATCTCATACGCGTGCGACGTGCCCAACTCGCCCTGGAGCTCCCAGAGCAGGTCCGAAAACTCAGAGCGGGTCGTCACGCGCTCGATCAGTGGCTGGTAAAGCCGATTGACCGCGTCCCAATCGATGCCCGACAGATCTTCCGTCCAGAATTGCTCGCGCTGCAGGCGCCAGGCCTCCTGGAACATCTGGCGCCACTCGGCCGCCGGCTGAATCGACACTTTGACGCGCCCCAGGTCGATCCAGCCGCTCTCGCGGCCAGGCTTGTCGTCCTTCTTTTCGGGCGCCTTTTCGCCGGCTTTGAGCACGCGTAGCCGGTCGCCCGCCAGGTACAGCAGCGATTTGCCGTCGCGGCCGACCCAGAAGTCTGACAGGCCATCGACCAGCCGCTCCTGCTTCTGTGTCTCCAGGTCATACGATTCGAGCGCGCCACGGGCAGGCGCGGTCTCGTCTACTCTGGAGCGACCCCGCGCGCCTTCGATCGGGTAGGTCGAGAAGAGGACCTTCCCTTTGATGCCCTGGACGCGACCGACGCGCGCCTCGGCGACCGGGAACGCCAGCACGCGATCGGCAATGCCGTCGAGCTCGATCTCGATGCGCTTCGGCGCCGGCGGCCCCTCTTCGGCTTCGGCCTTTTTCAGCGCCGTGACCTCCTGGCTCTCGGGCGGCTTCGGACGCGGGATGAACGGATTGTCAAGGTCCTTGCGCAGCGTGATGGCATACGGCCGCGAACCTTTGGGAAACCCGAGGTCGAAGTGCAGCTCGTCGTACACCGGATCGAAATCACGTTGCCCGACGAAGTAGAGGTATTTGCCCTCAGGGTCGAACGCCGGCCGGGTATCGCGCAACGTCGGATGCGTCGCGAACGCCGTCCGGCCCGACTCGACCTCGCCGAGCTTGATGGCCGTGGTCTGTGAGGTATTGACGTAGCCGTAAGCGAGCCACCGACTGTCGAATGACCAGGCCATGCCTTCGATACGCCCGAACGGGCTGTAGTCGAGTTGCCGGATGGTCGGCGTCGCGACGCTCAAATCGACCAGCAAGAGCTCGTTGCGATGATTGGCGACGGCCACGCCGTCGACTGATGGGGCCACTTCCAGCTCGACGACGCGTCCGACATCCAGGTCGGACAGCGCCCGCGGCGGCGCGGACCCGTCTGCAGTCAAGATCGTCAGGACTTCGCGATCGCTCACGCCGTCTGAGGCAGCCGCGATCACCCGCTTGCGGTCGTTCAGCCAGGTCAGCATCCGGTAGCGCACGCCGTCGGGTTCGCCGTGCTGCGAGACGGCGCCCTCCCAGTTGTGAAACGTAAAGGCCTTGCCACGCGACGTCACGGCCAGCCCCGTCCCGTCGGGGCTCAGCGTGGCGCTGTGCAGGAACCGCTGCGCCGGCACAAATCGCCGGTTGCGCTGGGTGCGCGGGCTGCTCATGTGCACTTCGAGACGCACCGACGTGTCCCGGTCAGGGTCGAGCAGGAACAGCTCAGCCCCGGCGTGGTAGACCAGGCGCCGGCCGTCCGAGCTCAGGTTACGGGCGTAGTAGTCCTCATGGTCGGTGTGGCGCTGGAGGTCCGCGCCGGCTGGCGTGCACGAGTACACGTTGCCGTACCCCTCATGGTCGGACAGGAAAAAGATCCGACCATTCGCCCAGCACGGATTGGCCAGGTTGCCGTCGATCCGAATCAGCGGCCGGAACTCGCCCGAGCCGACCGGATCGATCCACAGCGCTCCAGCTGTCCCGCCGCGGTAGCGCTTCCAGTGAGCCGGATCGCGGACGGTGTTACGACCGATGACGACGCCGCCACCGGGACCGAAGGCGACTGTTCCGGCGGGGCCCCACGGCACCTGGCGTGAGGGCTGGATCGGGCCGTTGGCCTGGACTTCCCGCAGCCAGTACTCGCGAGCGAAGGGACGCCCCGCGGTGGTCGAGTACAGGATGAGCGAGCCATCGGTCGACCAGTCGCCGACGCTGCAGCCGAGCGTGCCTTCATACGTCAACCGCCGCGACGGGCCGCCGGCGGCCGGCATGACGTAGATGTCAGGTGGGCCCTCTTCGCGTCCCACGAACGCGAGCTGCGAGCCGTCCGGCGAAAAACGCGGTCGACTCGCCTCGCCCACCCCAGCCGTCAGGCGGTACGCGGGCCCGCCACTCGCGCTGACGCGCCACAGATCGTCCTCGCACGTAAAGACGAGGTCATCCCCGTGCAGGGTGGGGAAACGGAAGTACCCGCGGTCCGAACCAACCATGCTCGAAATACTAACGAAGAAGCGCCGCGCCCCTCCCTGGTTCGTCAGTGCTTTCCAGCAGCAGCAGCCGCAGCACGTACGGCAGGATGCCCCCGTGGCGGTAGTACTCGACCTCAATTGGGGTGTCGATGCGACAGATCACGTCGAACGTGAACTCGCTGCCGTCCGGTCGCCGACCGTGCACGCTGAGCGTCTGGCCTGGGTGCAGCCCACCCGCGATGCCGCCGATGTTGAACGTCTCGAAGCCGGTCAGGGCAAGCGATTGGCGGGACTCACCAGCTTTGAACTGCAGCGGCAGGACACCCATGCCCACCAGGTTGCTGCGGTGGATACGCTCGAAGCTCTCCGCGATGACCGCGCGGATGCCGAGCAGCAGCGTGCCTTTGGCCGCCCAGTCGCGGGAACTGCCGCTGCCGTACTCCTTCCCGGCGATCCCGACCAGTGGCACCCCCTCGGACTGGTACTGCATCGAGGCGTCGAAGATCCGCTGCACCTCGCCTTGCGGCGCCAGCACCCAATCCGGCGGCAGCTTGAGCGTCCAGTCACCCTCTCGATCGGGCACCAGCTCGTTGCGCAGGCGGACGTTGCCAAACGTGCCGCGCATCATCACCTGGTGGTTGCCGCGGCGCGCGCCATACGAGTTGAAGTCGCGGAGCGCGACGCCGTGGTCGAGCAAATAGCGGCCCGAGGGGGCGTCCTTGGGGATCGAACCAGCCGGTGAGACGTGATCGGTGGTGATCGAATCGCCCAGGATGACCAGCACCCGCGCATTCTCGATGTCGTTGAGCGGCGCCGGCTGCGGGCTGAGTCCGTCGAAGAAGGGCGGCTCCTGCACGTACGTCGAGTTCGGGTCCCACTCGAACAGGTCGCCGCGCTCGGGCAACGGCAGCGCTTGCCAGTGCTCGTCGCCGTCGAAGACCTCCGCGTACTCCTTGAGGAACTGATCCGGGCCGACCGCCGCGTACATCGCCTCGCGGACCTCGGCCTGCGTCGGCCACAGGTCCTTCAGATAGACCGGGCTGCCGTTGGGGTCGATCCCGATCGGCTCGGTGGTGAGGTCGATGTCGACCCGGCCAGCGAGCGCAAACGCCACCACCAGCGGCGGCGACGCCAGATACGAAGCCCGGACCTGTGGATGGATGCGCGCCTCAAAATTGCGATTGCCGCTGAGCACCGCGGCGACGACCAGATTGTTGTCCTGGACAGCCTGGGCGACCTCGTCCGGGAGGGGCCCGCTGTTACCGATGCACGTCGTGCACCCGTAGCCGACGGTGTGGAACTGCAGCGCCTCCAGGTAGGGTGTAAGCCCGGCGCGATTCAAATAGTCGGTCACGACTCGAGAGCCCGGCGCCAGGCTGGTTTTCACCACGGGGTTGACGTTGAGGCCCTTTTCGACGGCTTTCTTGGCCAGCAGGCCGGCCCCGATCATGACCAGCGGATTCGACGTATTGGTGCAGCTTGTGATCGCCGCGATAGCCACCGACCCGTGCTGCACATAGCCCTGGCGACCGCCGACTTCGATCTCGACCCGCCCGAGCTGGTGGTGCTGCACCGGCAGCTGGCTCACCGTGCCCGCGTTGACGTCGACCAGCCGGACCGACCCGCCGGCGCCGCCGGTCGTATCGCCATTCGAGCTGGCGGCGAACTGCGCCGGGAAAGCCACCCGCATACTTTCGGCGATCTGGGTGAGATTGACGCGGTCCTGTGGGCGGCGGGGGCCAGCCAGGCTCGGCTCGACCGTCCTGAGGTCCAGTTCCAGCAGATCCGAAAATTCCGGCTCTGGCAGCTGATCCGTCCGGAAGAGGCCCTGTTCCTTCGCGTAGCGTTCGACGATATCGATCTGGGCTTCGCTTCGGCCGGTCAGGCGCAGATAGCGCAGCGTCTCGTCGTCGATGGGAAACAGGGCTGACGTTGCGCCGTACTCGGGGCACATGTTCGAGATCGTCGCCCGATCGGCCAGCCCGAGTTGGCTGAGGCCCGGACCGGTGAACTCGACGAAACGGCCGACAACGCCCCGTTTGCGCAGCATCTGGGTGACGGTGAGCACCAGGTCGGTCGCGGTGGTACCTTCGGGGAGCTCGCCTTTGAAGCGGAACCCGACAACCTCTGGCATGAGCAGATAGAGCGGCTGGCCGAGCAGAACGGCCTCGGCCTCGATGCCGCCCACACCCCAGCCGAGCACCCCCAGGCCATTGACCATCGTGGTGTGTGAGTCGGTGCCGACGACCGTGTCGGGGTAGAGCGTCGGCTGGCCGCGATCGGGGCGCGAGTGGACGACGGTGGCCAGGTACTCGAGGTTGATCTGGTGGACGATGCCCCGCCCGGGTGGTACGACTCGAAAGTTTTCGAACGCTTCCTGGGTCCAGCGCAGGAGCGCATAGCGTTCCTGATTGCGCTCGTATTCGCGCTCCACGTTCTGGCCGAAGGCGTCGGTACTGCCGAAGTAGTCGACCTGGACCGAGTGATCGATGACCAGATCCGCCGGCACCAGGGGATTGATGCGCTTCGGGTCGCCGCCCAGCCGCGCCATCGCCGAGCGCATCGCCGCCAGGTCGACGGCACACGGCACGCCGGTGAAGTCCTGCAGCAGTACCCGGGCGGGATAGAACGGAAACTCGCCAGGCTCCTGGCTCGAGCCAGTCCAGCGGGCCAGGGCCTCGATCTCGTGATCGCGCACGACGCCATTGCCGACATGTCGCAGCAGGTTTTCGAGCAACACCTTGATCGTCATCGGCAGCCGCGCGATGCCGTCACCGAGGCTGGCAAGCCGGTAATACGTGACGGCCCCGCCGGCGGTCTGCAGACTGGCGCGCGCGCCAGCAAAAGGACTCCCAGGCGATGAGCTACTTGTCATGATGGTGTGTCGGTTACCCCTTTAGCGACATCCTATCCCTGAGAAAGCCAGCCAATCACTAGTTACGGTGCCGGGCCCGTGAAGGGCGACAGGTGGTAAACTGTGATCGCAGCGTGTGAAGCGTCGCCGTGCGTGGTCTTCCTCCAGAGCCTCGCTCCGCACGGTCGACGGCCATCCCTGACACTCTGATCGGCGCGGTGTTGCGTCGGTCGTCGGGAATGTAGGAGGACCAAGGTTCCTATGCAATTCTGGCCGGTCGTGTTGCTGGCAGGGATCGTCGCGATCCTGTTTGCCGCCTGGCTCGCTCGCGACGTGCTCTCCCAGGACCGCGGTACCAAGGCGATGCAGGAGGTCGCCAGCCTGATTTTCGAGGGCGCGATGGCGTTCCTCAATCGCCAGTACCGCACCATCGCCGTGCTCGCTCTCGCGGCCGCGGTCATCATCGGCGTGCTCATCGGCTGGTTGGGCAACGACCCCGGCCACGGCGTGCGGACGGCGATTGCCTTCCTGGTCGGCGCCTTCTGCTCAGGCCTGGCGGGCTTCATCGGGATGTACATCGCCGTGCAGGCCAATCTGCGAACCGCGGCGGCGGCGCAACGCAGCGTCAGGGACGCGATCAATGTCTCCCTGCGCGGCGGCGCCGTGTCTGGCTTTCTGGTCGTGGCGCTGAGCCTGCTCGGCGTGCTCGGCATGTACGCCGCGTTTGGCGGCTTCAACGCCGCGGCCGCCGGCGCGACCGCCGCCCAGCGGTTGGTCGACGGGGTCGCCAGCGTGCCGTTCGAAATCGTCGGCTTCGGTTTTGGCGCCTCGTTCGTCGCCCTCTTCGCCCAGCTCGGCGGCGGTATTTACACGAAGGCCGCCGACGTGGGCGCGGACCTCGTCGGCAAGGTGGAGGCGGGTATCCCCGAGGACGACCCGCGCAACGCGGCGGTCATCGCCGACCTGGTTGGCGACAACGTCGGCGACTGCGCCGGCCGTGGTGCGGACCTGTTCGAATCGACGGCCGCCGAGAACATCGGGGCCATGATCCTCGGGGTCGCGCTGTACGTCGCGACGGGCAACACCGCCTGGGTGTTCTTCCCTCTGGTCGTCCGCTCGGTGGGCATCATCGCGTCCATGGTCGGCATCATGGCGGTCGCGGTCGGCGAAGTCACCGACGCGCAGCGCAAGCTCGACCAGGGCTACTGGGCAATGACGGTCATCGCCGCGATCGGCATCGTGGGCACGGTCTGGATCATGCTCGACGGCAACTACTGGTTTGCCCTCGCCGGGCTCACCGGCCTGATGACCAGCGTCGCATTCGTCTACATCACCCAGTTCTATACGGCTGGCAACTGGCGACCCGTCCAGGAGCTCGCCCGAGCCTCTCGGACCGGCCCCGCGACCAACATCATCTCCGGTTTCGCCGTTGGCCTCGAGAGCACGGGCGTGACCGCCATCATCATCTCGGTCGCCCTCGGGCTGTCGTACTTTTTCGGCTCGCAGGCCGCGTCGCTCACCCCCGCCCTGGCCACGGGCAACGTCAACCCGGGCTTGTTTGGCACTGCCGTGGCCACGATGGGCATGCTGACCACGGTGGCGTACGTCCTGTCGATGGACACGTTCGGGCCGATCACCGACAACGCCGGCGGCATCGCCCAGTTTGCGCAGGCGCCTGAAGAAGTGCGGCACATCACCGACGTCCTGGATGGCGTCGGCAACACGACGAAGGCGCTCACCAAGGGCTACGCGGTCGGGTCGGCGGCCCTGGCCGCATTCCTGTTGTTCTCGGCCTATCTCGACGAAGTCAAGAAGGCCACGAACGTCACAACCTTCCCCGTCGACCTGTCCAAAGTCCAGGTCTTCATCGGTGGCTTCCTGGGGCTAATGCTGATCTTCTTCTTCAGCTCGCTGGCCATCCGGGCCGTCGGCAAGGCCGCCGGCACGATCATTCAAGAGGTCCGCACCCAGTTCCGCGAGCACCCCGGCATCATGCTGGGCACGGAGCGGCCGGACTACGCGCGAGCGGTCGACATCACGGCGCGGGCGGGCTTGCGCGAGATGGTCGCGCCGGGCTTGCTGGCCGTGCTGTTTCCGATTGTGGTCGGCGTCGTGTTGAAGGCCGAA
>DATGER010000213.1:0-28408 GCA_035309865.1 Chloroflexota bacterium | reverse complement strand
GGACGCGCGCATCAACAGCGGCTGGGCCATTACCAGGACCTTCCGCGGCACGATCGGCGATGGCGATATCTCGGTCTGGCGACCGACGACGACCACCGGTGGCAAACTCGCCAACGGTTCGTGAGTTGAAAGTCACATGAGTGCAGCGCCACCCCGGCCGCTCAAGGCCGCGCGGCCACCGCGCAGCGGCGTCAATGGCGTGCATGCCAGGCCTGGGAGGTTCCCTCTCACCTCGTTGAGTGATCGGCGCTGGCCGCGCGTCGCCGCCGCGTTCGTACTTGGCGCCGTCCTGATGCTCTGGATTGTCCGGATCTGGTTGATGATCACGCAGTCCGGCCTCTTCACCGCCGTCGGCTACGACTTTGGGCTGTACCTGGCCCAGGTGGCCGCGCTGCAATCCGGCGATCCGACCAACATCTACCGACTGGACGTGCTCAACGCGTACCAGCAGGCCCTCGCGGCCTACGCTCCCCCTGGAACGTTCGTGCCGCCGGCGCTGGTGCCGTATCCGCCCCTCTTCGCGTGGCTGCTGCAGCCATTGACGCTCGTTCCACCGCCCGTTGCATTCCTGATCTGGACCGGTCTGAACCTGGCGGCGATGGTCGCGCTTGTCTGGCGGATCCGCCCGCTGGTCCCGGACTGGATACGGCCCTGGCTTCTCGGATTGGTCGTCGTATTCCCCGGTGTCATTCCGTCGCTGGTCCTCGGTCAGCCAATGCTCTTGCTGGCGCTCGCAACCGCCGAGTTCTACGTGTCCCTGCGGGCGGGGCGCGAGCTGCGCGCTGGACTCTGGCTGGCGTGTCTCTTCTTCAAGCCGCAGTACGGCCTTCTGGTGGGGTTGCTACTGGTGTGGAAGGCTCGCTGGAGTGCCGTGACTGGCGCGCTGCTGGGCGGACTCGTGGTCCTCATAGGCTCGGCGGTGGTGGCCGGCGTCCCGGCCGTGCTCGCCTATCCGCATTCGCTGGTCGACACCGCCAGCTTCCGTGCCGATATCACCAATCCGCTCGACATGGTCAACTGGCGGAGCCTGGTCGTGCTCGCTCAGACGCTCATCCCCAGCATTGGCGATCGACTCGCGCTCGGCCTGATCCTGGTGCCGAGTGCCGTGTCGGTCGGCGTGCTCGGGTTGATCTGGCGCGGGCCGTGGAATGTCCGTGAGCGCCTCTGGCCGGCCAGGATGGCGGCGCTCTGGATGGCGACGCTCATCGTCAGCTATCACAGCCATCTGCACGGGCTCACCCTGCTGGTTCTGCCACTGACCGCGGCACTGGCCACACCTGGTCTGAGCAGCCGCACGCGTTGGATCCTGGCTGCCGGTATGGTGGTGCCAGGTGTTCTGGAACCGGTGCTGCTGTTCGTGCCGACACTGAGGCACGTTCCATCGTGGCTCCTGGCGCTGTCGATGGCTGCTGGACTTGCCAGCATCCTTGTCGAAACCAGAGAAACCTGGCAGCCTCGCCGGTTGAGAGCAGTGTTGCGTGGCACTTGAGACAGCGTCGGCGCCGGCCGAGATCGATCCACCCCTGCACAGCTCCGCTCGTCCCGCGCGCGGACGCAACGGAGCGCGTAAGACCGCGTTTCTGCTGGCGCTGATCGCGTTCGTCGTCTACAACGCCAACCTGCGCGAGCTCACCAGTTTCGATACCTATCCGACCCGCTTCATTCCGATCAGTGTCCTCCAGCACTTCACCCTGGAGCTGGATCAGTTCCCATTTCTGACTCACTATCCCGCGGTGTGGAGTGGCAACGGTGTCGTCGACACCTCCGCAACGCCCTACTACATCACCCTCGCCCGGGGTCACGTGCTGTCGCGGTTCCCGGTCATGGCCGGCATCCTCGCCACACCGGTGTACGTCGTGCCAGTCCTGCTCGGTTTGACGAACGACTCCGTCGCGGCGCAGGGCTATTCGAGAACCGAGATCCTGGCGACCTTCCTGTCCAAAATCGCGGCCTCGCTGGCAGCGGCGCTATCGGTGGGAGTCGTGTACCTCACGTTGCTCCGGCTGACAACCCACTCAGGCGCGCTGTGGATCAGTCTGATCTATGCCTTTGCCACCAGTACGTGGGCGCTCAGCAGCCAGGGTTTGTGGCAGACATCGATGAGTCAGCCTCTGATCGCGCTGACCTTTTACTTTCTCGTCAAAGCCAGACAGAAACCGGTCAACGCGATCTATGCCAGCATCCCGCTGGCGCTGGCGGTGGCTGCTCGACCCACGGTCATCGTGCTCGCGCTCGCGCTCGTCATCCACGTCGCGCATGCCCATCGGGCGCAACTCGCGCGGTTTCTTGTCGCTCCAGCGATCGTGGGTGCCCTGCTGGTGGCGTACAACGAGTACTACTTCGCCAGCATCTTCGGGCCGTACGCTGGTGTGGGCGGCGTGAGCGAAGTGTTTGCGTTGCCGACGCTGGATGCACTGCTTGGCTTGCTGGTCAGCCCCAGTCGGGGGATCCTGGTCTACTCGCCCGTCCTGATGCTCGGTGCCATTGGCCTGGTAATCGCGCTCGTGCGGCGCTCCGACTCGCTCCTGACCGCGATCGCCGCCAGCACCGTGCTGACGATCCTGGTGTACGCGTGCTGGAGTCAATGGGACGGCGGCTTCTCCTACAGCTATCGCTTTCTGGTCGACCTGGTGCCAGGCCTGATGCTGCTGCTCGCTTCAATGTGGGGCAGCGTTGCGACACGGCGCTGGTCCACCGGCCTATTCGTCGCGGCAGCAGGCTTTTCACTGTTCATTCAGGTCGTCGGCGCGTTCGACTATCCCTGCAATTGGACCAGCACTCCGGTCGAGGCGACGGCTAACCGCGGCCGATTCTGGGATTGGACAGATCCCGAATTCGTGCGCTGCGCCCAGGCCGGACCCGTGGACCCCGACGGCCTGCGGTTCCTCCGTTCCGTGCTCGCCGAGCGCGTCTAAACCAGACCTCAACCGCCCCGCACCTCGAGCTGTTTCGTCACCGGCCTAGCGTCTCTGTAATGCGTGGACATATCCCGGCGCTGGATGGCCTGCGGGGATTGGCGATTCTGCTCGTGTTGGTGCAGCACGCCTACGTACCGCCCGGCGAGGGCTTGGTCGACAGATTCGTGCGCTTCTGGATGGACTCCGGCTGGCTGGGTGTCGACCTGTTCTTCGTGCTCAGCGGATTCCTGATCAGTGGCCTGTTGCTGGACGCGAGGGCCAAGCCGGGCTACTTCCGGAACTTCTATGCCCGGCGGGTGCTCCGCATTTTCCCGGTGTACTACCTGGTGCTGGCCTTCATGTTTCTGGTCGCCCCGCGCCTCGGTAACTGGGTGCACACAGAAGGCATCGGAGGGACCGCTGTCTGGTACGTCGCCTACCTCGCCAACGTTCACGCAGCACTGCGCGGCCCCACTTTTACGGCTCTCGGGCCAACGTGGTCCCTGGCGGTTGAGGAGCAGTTTTATCTGGTCTGGCCCCTGATTGTCTTGCTGTGCAACCGGCGGCGGTTGACGCTCGCGTGCATTGCCATCATCGTGCTCGCCCCGCTGATTCGAGTCGGGCTGCTGCTTGGGGGGATGGACCTCTGGGGTGTTTACGCCCTGACGCCGGCCCGCATGGACGGATTCGCCCTCGGCGCGGGTCTCGCCTTGCTGGCCCGCAGTGAACGCCGCCTGGCCAGTTACGCCCGTCTGGGTCGCACAGCCGTACTGCTCGGTGGAACAGGCCTGGTGGCACTGGCTGTCTGGCAGGGATCGTTCCGTTGGGACACCGTGGGCATGGAAACCGCGGGCTTCAGTCTTGGTGCCCTCGCGTTCGGCGGCTTGCTCTGGCTTGCCATCGCGCCCGGCCGTGTCGCCGGCTGGTTGCAAGTGCCTGTTCTGCGCAGCTTCGGGCGCTATAGCTACGCGATCTATCTACTCCAGGTGCCGATACTGGAAGTGCTCTATCGCCTGATGTGGGGTACGGACGTCTGGACTCGCGGCTCGGAGCGCCTGCTGTTCGGTTCGCCAGTGCTGAGTCAACTCGTCTTCTGCGTCATCCTGGCAACGGCCTCATGGTCCGCGGGTTGGCTGAGTTGGCACCTCCTCGAGCAGCACGTTCTGGCGCTCAAACGCTTCGTCCCGTATGCACGCGATGGTGGCCAGCCGGCCGAGCCGGAGGTGAAGCCGCTTGCGGCGGTACTCGCGCCCGTGCCAGTTCGAGCCAACTGACTGGGCGTTTTCTGCACCATGCGGAGCGATCGAGCCGGTCCACGTGAGCTGCGCCTCCCCGCGCTCGATGGCCTGCGTGGTGTAGCGATCATTCTGGTAATCCTGTTCCACGGGTTCCAGGTTTCCGAGAATAGTCCGACGCTGCTCGATCGGGTGGTCGAAGTTGTGCCGCGCCTCGGCTGGTCGGGCGTGACCCTGTTCTTCGTCCTCTCGGGTTTCCTCATCACGGGCATCCTTGTCGACGCCCGCGGCCGGCCCGGCTATTTCCGCGTGTTCTATGCCCGCCGGATCCTGCGCATCCTGCCGCTGTACTACACCGTGCTCTTGCTAGCCTTCGTGGTGGCACCCCACGTGCCTGCATTCCAGCACGCTCTGGGACTCGACGGCCCGGTACCCAGCTACGCCCCGTGGTACTGGCTGTACCTCTCCAATCTCCTTCTGGCCGCCCATGGTGGCGCCATCAACACCTCGCTGGACGTGACCTGGTCACTGTCGATTGAGGAGCAGTTCTATCTGCTCTGGCCGTTGGTCGTGCTCGCGTGCCCACGGGACCGTCTTGCGAAGGTCTGTCTCGGGCTGGTGGCGCTGGCTCTCGCCTGGCGCGTCGGGCTCGCCGTCGCGGGCGCAGACAGTGGCAGCTACTTCCTGACACTCGGCCACGTCGATAGCCTTGGCGCTGGCGCGTTCCTGGCCGTCGCCTGGCGAGCGCGGGGCCGCCTGTGGCCGGCGCTCGTGCGCTGGGCCCCCAGAGCCGGACTGCTGAGCGGCGCGTGGATCCTCGGGCTGTATGCAGTTCGGAGCCTGGGCCCCGACTTGCCCGGGCTGGCGGCTACCGGGCCCTTTTATTACACCGCGTGGACGCTGCTGTACGGCGCCGCGCTGGTACTGGCCCTGCAGCCCGGGTCGCTGCGCCGTGTGCTGGAGGTTCCCGTTCTGCGGACCTTCGGCCGCTACAGTTATGCACTTTACCTGCTGCACCAGCCCGTTCTGCTGCTGGTCGCACGTCGGCTGTACCAGCCGGAGCACTTCATGTCGCTCTGGGGCTCGCCGTTACCAGGCATGCTGATCTATCTCGCGCTGTCCACCGCCATCGTGTTCGGCTGCGCCTGGCTCAGCTGGCATCTTCTCGAGGCCCCCTTGCTGGGACTCAAACGGCACTTCAGGTACGCCGCCAATGAGACCACGTTCGACAGTGGCGAGGCCGATCACGGGGTCCAGCCAGAGTCGGAGCTGGACACGCCAACGCTCTCGCAGGCGCCAGTTCCTTCCAACTGAGGCTGCCGGCGCATCGCAGAGATTAAGATATCGGGCGTGGGTCCGCCGCCGCGCCCGAACGGAGTGACGCTCGCCCACGAGGTCATACGCCGTGGACGCCTGGTCGGTGGGCTAGCGGTTGTCCTCGCGGCGATGTGGTCGGGTGCGCCGCTGGTTAGCCGGGCGGCCTCGGGCGAAGTCGTGTTTGTAGCCAATGCAGATTCGGGTCCGGTGACAGCCTACCCGGCGTCAAGCTCAGGCGGCGTGTCGCCGACGATGACCCTCACCAACCCGAACCTTGTCGGCACGGTGTGGGATCCCTGGGGAGTGGCAGTCGACGCGGACGGCTCGGTCCTCGTGCAGACCTTTCTTTCCAACGCGACCACGTTCGTCTTTCAAGGAGGCACACAGGCAGCCACCGCCCCGACCCGGGTCTTCCGCGGGGGAGGGCCGGACAGCCGCGCCATCGCCGTCGACGCAAGTGGCTACGAGTACGTGGCGACGGGCGAAAGCAGCGCCCAGATTCTCGTGCTGGCGCCAGCCGCCGCGGGTCGGCCGAGTGAGCTCTACTCGGTGGCACCGCTGCGGACGATTGTCACCGACGAGTCACTGTGGTATCCGTGGCCCAGCATGCTCACCTCGGATGCCGCCGGCAATGTGATTGCCGCGGTGACGCGCTCTCAGGGCAACGCGATCGAAGTTTTTGGCGGTGGCCCGCTCGGAGGTGACGCCCCGAATCGGGTCATCACTGGCCCCCACACTGGCCTGGGCAGAACTCCAGACCATCTCGTAGTGACGTATTCGCCCTATACCGGCCGGCTGTACGTCGCGGTCAGCGCAGACACCAACACCCACATCAGCGCTTTTACTGGCGACGCGATCGGCGACGCGGACCCGATCCGCACCATCACCGGGCCAGCGACAGGGCTGGACGGCCGGGTGATCACTGGCATCGCGGACAGCCAGGTCAGCGGCGACATCTACGTCATGGTCAAAGACGCCCAGTTCGGAAGCAGTGGGCAGGTTGAAGTCTTCGGTCGCTTGGCCGATGGAGACACTCCGCCCGTGCGGATCTTTACCGATGTTGCGACCAGCTTTGCCGATGCGGCCGGCATCGCCATCGTCAAGCTCAGCTGATCGCGACGGGCGCGGCTCGTGCGAACTACGAGATGGGTGGGCCGCCGGGCGCGTCCTCTAGCTGGCCGCCGGGGCGAAATTCCTCGGCGCGCACATTCGTGAACGGCGGATCGAGCATCATGCCGTGCGCGATCGTGTTGAACGACACGTAGTGCATGACCGCCGCCGCGAGTTCCACCATGCCGCTGTCGTCGAGGGGAACCGCGCGTCGCACCCACGGGTTGAAATAGGCGCTGAAGTACGGGCTGGGCACATTCATCGCCACGGCGAGGGCGACGCACACCCTGGTAGTTTCGTCCAGCTCGCCGGGGCCGAGAACGAGGCAATTCTTGGCCCACGTCGCGGCCAGGAAGCGCGGCTGGCGCGCGAGCACCCGCCAGAATGCAGGCACATGACCGGTTCCCAGCACCGCCTGCGCCCAACGCTGGATCTGGCCCAACGTCTCAGCCGCCGCGCCCGCCTCCAGTTCTGCGATCGGCGCGACAAGCTCGCCGGTTACCCCGTCTGGCGGACTCGGCACGTCTGGCCGCAGGCCGAAGCCTTCCACCACGGCCGCCATGCTCCGCGTGTGTTCGGCGATCGCCAGGATTTCAGTCAAACCTCGGTCGCTCAAGCCCAAGCGCAGCACGGCGCTCGTATGGCCGCTCAGTCAAAACCGGCAACCGTTGCTCATCGAGACCGCGACGTGCATAGCTTCTTTGGCCAGCTGCGGCAACACGCCCTGAAGTTGGAAGCTCGCCAGCGACTGCGCATGGTTGCTGGACATGTACGCCGGCCAGTGGGCCTGGGCGCCGTAGATGCCGCTGATCTCTTCCGCGCCGTGCATCCGGGCGCGCACGAAGGCGACGTGCTCCTCGTCCTCGGGTGGGATCTCGTCGAAGCGGCGGAAGCGTAGAGTCGGCATGCGGGGCACCTCCCAGATCGAGCAATCAGCGCAAGGGTACTGGGGCTCGGCGCAATGACCGCCCGGCAAAAGAGGCGTACTATGCCTCCGCAAAGACCTGGTAACGGTGTGAGCACTCCCGCGATGCGACCATGCAATTAGCCTCAGAGAGGCCGGATCTCCCGACCGGTACGGTCACGTTCCTGCTCACCGACGTGCAGGACAGTACACGGCTATGGGAACAGCACCCGGACGCGATGCGCCAGGCGCTCGTCCGGCACGATGAGCTGATCGAGGCGCATGTCGCGGAGCACCGGGGTGTCGTCGTGAGGCCCCGAGGTGAAGGCGACAGCCGATTCGCGGTCTTCTGGCGCCCGTCCGATGCGGTCGCGGCGGCGTGCGCAATCCAGCGCGCCCTGGTGGTCGAGCCCTGGCCGACGGGCGCGGAGTTGCGGGTGCGGATCGCCCTGCACACTGGCGAGGCGGATCTTCGGGACGGCGACTACTACGGGTCGGCGGTCAACCGCTGTGCGCGTCTGCGCGGCGCGACACATGGTGCCCAGGTGGTGTTGTCTGGAGTGACCGCCGCGCATGTTCGGGACGGCCTACCGATCGGGGCCAGCCTGAGAGATCTGGGCAGCCACCGGCTCAAAGACCTGAACGATCCCGAGCAGGTGTTCCAGCTCGTGCACGTGGACCTACCCGCGGATTTTCCCGCACTGAGCTCGTTGAACGACTCGCCCAACAACCTGCCGCTGCAGGTGACCACGTTTATTGGACGACAGAAGGAGATCGTCGAGGTCAACCGCATGCTGCTGGCATCGAGACTGCTGACGCTGACCGGCGCGGGTGGGAGCGGCAAGACACGCCTGTCCCTGCACGTGGGGGCCGAGGTGTTGCAGCAGTATCCAGATGGCGTGTGGTTCGTGGAACTGGCTCCGCTAGCCGAGCCCGGCCTGGTCGCTCAGCGAGTTGCGGCGACTCTCGGTGTTCGGGACGACCCTGCCCAGCCCATCGCCCGGACCCTGGTCAGCGCCCTGGCTGCCAAACACCTGCTGCTGATCCTCGACAACTGCGAGCACCTCATCGAGGCGTGCGCCAGTCTGGTGGAAGCGCTCATTCGTGGGTGTCCATCTCTCCGAGTGCTGTGCACCAGCCGTGAAGCGCTGCGCATCGCCGGGGAGACCGTCTGGCGCGTGCCGTCGCTGTCGCTGCCCGATCCGGCGTTGCGCACGACGGCCCGCCATCTGGTACAGTCCGAAGCGGTTCAGCTGTTTGTCGACCGCGCCCGTGCGGTTCTGCCGGAGTTCGCGTATACGGACCGGACCGCCATGGCGCTCGCTGAAGTATGCCGCCGGCTGGACGGGCTACCGCTGGCGCTGGAGTTGGCAGCCGCGCAGGTGGCCCTGGTCGGCGTGGGCGAGATCTCCCGACGGCTCGAGGATCGCTTCCGCCTCCTGACCCGCGGCAGCCGCACTGCGCCGCCACGTCAGCAGACGCTCCGGGCAGCCCTGACCTGGAGCTACGAATTGCTCACTGACCCCGAGCGGCGACTTTTCGACCGGCTCGCGGTGTTCGCCGGCGGTTGGACGGTGGAGGCAGCCGAGGCCGTCTGCGGGGGTGAGGACATCGACCGAACGGACGTCCTCGAGCTGGTCGCGCGACTGGCCAGCAAGTCGCTGATCGTGGCGGACGGTCATGAGGAGGGGATGCGGTACCGACTCCTCGAGACGCTACGCCAGTACGGCGCCGAGAAGTTGGAGGCGAGCGGCCAGGCCAGCGCAGCGCGGCGTCGACATGCCGCGTACTACGCCGATCTGGTGATCCGGGCGGAACCTGAGTTGGTCGGGCCGGACCAGGGGCACTGGTTCGGGCGTCTGGAGGTCGAACACGACAACATTCGGGCGGCCCTGCTATGGCTCGTCGAGCAGGCGACGGGCGGCGAAGAGGCGGAAGCGCAGCGGGCGGCTGAGCTGGGGTTGCGCGCCTGTACCGTTCTCCATGGCTTCTGGTACCAGCGCGCGTATGTGGTCGAGGGCCACGACCGCCTGATGGCGCTGCTGCGAACGGCGGGTGGCGCGCCGCGGACTCGCGCCCGAGCACTGAATGCCGCGGGCTGGCTGGCGCACTACCGTGGCGACTTTGCGGGCGCGCAGACCCTGCTAGAGGCAGCCCACTCCATCTTCGAGGCCGACGGGGACACGCTTGGCGCCGCATGGTCGAGCGCGTACCTCGGGACCGCCAGGTTCCGCCTGGGAAAGTGGGAGGCGGCCCGCGCGGATCTCGAGGCGAGCCTGAGCGTGTTCCGCGCGGTCGGGGACCAGCGGGGGACGGCCGCGTCGGTCGGCGTCCTGGGTGCGCTGCTCCGCTGGAGCGGCGCCGACGCCGAACGTGCACACGCCCTCGTCCGCGAGAGCCTTGACCTCCACCGGGCGCTGGGGAATCAGGAGGGGGTCTGCCGCGACCTGTTTCTCGTGGGGCAGTTCGCGATGCTCAGCGGCGACGACGCCGCCGCCTGGGCCCCGCTGGCCGAGAGCCTGCAGATCGCCTTCGCCGGCGGCTACCTGTACTGGCTTGCCTACTTGCTGGAGTGCTTCGCCCACCTCGTAGCCCGTGACCGCCCTACGCAGGCGCTCACCCTGGCCGGGGCAGCGGCGGCGCTGCGCGAGCGCGAGGGCGCCCCGAGCAGTCCTTTCTGGCGGAGCTGGTTCGACCCCGTGCTGGCAGGCATCCGCCAGCGTGTGGGCGAACCACTTGGTGGGCAGGCGCTGGCCGCCGGCCGGGCGCTCTCACTCGAGCAAGCTATTGCGACGGCCCTGCCAAACGATGCCGCGTCAACGTCGGGCCAGTTATCGGGGGCGCTCGCGTAAACCGATACTATCTCGAATAGATGCGGCCGTTGCCGCGCCCGGCCGGGCGCTCCTCCCTGGCGGAGTTGGCACATCTCACCGCCCCGGTGCCGATGATTCTGGTGAGCCTGGCCGGGGGACCGAAGCACGGCTACGCGATCATGGACGACATCACCTCACTGGCGGGGGTCACGCTTAGCTCGGGCACGGTGTACGCCGCGCTCGCGCGGCTCCAGGATCTCGAGCTCATCGAAGCGCTACCAGCTGAGGGCGGGCGCCGCAAAAGCTACCCGTACCGGCTGACCCGCATGGGCCGCATCGCCCTGCGCTGGCACCTGGCGGGCGTCAGGCGGTTTACGGCTGAGGGACAGCGTCGCCTGCGCGAGAATCGGTGATTGGGGGCAACCTGCATTCAATGCCACGTCGACCCCGCGACCGCGCGGCTCCCGTACAGTCTGGGTGTGCAGAGCATCCCCGCCGCCACGGCCGGCGGACCATTTCCCGATTCGGTTGAGACAGTAAAGACTCGCCCGGCACTGTCGGTGGTGATCGCTTCCGTGAATGGACCCGATTACCTGGGTGCCTGTCTGGCCGCGCTCTCACGCCAGCGCGGGGGCGTGCTCGCCGAGGTGATCGTCGCCGATTGCTGCGGGCCGCTGACCGCCGAGCGGGTGGCCCGCGAGTATCCCGCGGTGCGCTTCTACTCAATGGAAAAACGACTGACGATTCCGCAACTGCGGGCGTTTGGCATCGCCCACAGCACCGGCGACCTGATCGTCATGACCGAGGACCACTGCGTGCCGGCCGACGATTGGTACGCGCGCATCGTGGACGCCCATGCACGGCTGCCGTACCTGGCGATCGGCGGCGCGATCGAGAATGCCGCCGTGAAGCGGTTGGTCGATTGGGCCGCCTTTCTGTGTGAGTACAGCGCCTTCGTCCTGCCGCTCGAGGCGGGCGTGGCGCACGACATCCCCGGACCGAATGTGGCCTACAAGCGGGCCGCGCTGGCGGAGATGCAGGATCTTCTCGATGACGGGCGCTGGGAGAACTTCCTGCACGCCCGCCTCGAAGAGCGCGGTTTCGAGCTGTATCGCGACCCGTCGGTGCTTGTCTACCACCGCAAGTTCTTCGGGCTCGGCGAGTTTCTGTCGCAGCGCTACCACTACGGACGCGGATTCGCCGGCATGCGTGTGCACGACGCGCCGCTGTCGCGCAAAGCCATGTTCGCTTGCGGCTCGCCGCTGCTCCCGCCGGTGATTCTGTACCGTCTTGGCAAGCGCTTGTTCGGTCGCAAAAGACACCGCCTGGTGTTCCTGCGGGCGCTGCCGCTCCTGGCGCTGTTCACGCTGAGCTGGAGTTTTGGCGAACTGGTTGGCTACGTCGCCGGACCGGGCGACAGCCTCGAGCGGGTGGAATAGCACCCGCCCGGCAATCGCGCATGCGCATCGGCATCGACTTCGCTTGTTGGGCTAACAACCGCGGCTACGGGCGGTATACGCGCAACCTGTTGCGGCCGCTGCTGGCCGCCAATCAGGGGCGCCACCACTATGTCGGCTTCGCCGATGCCGAGACCGCCCAAACGGCCGACCTTCCACCCGGCATGGAGCTCATCGAGGTGGCACTGTCTGCATCGCCCACGCAAGCGGCCGCATCGACGGGGCGCCGCAGCCTCGGCGACGTGTGGCGGATGACCCACGCCGTGCAACGCGCGGGTGTCGATGTGATCTTCTTTCCGTCGAGTTACACGTACTTCCCCGTTCTCGGTGGCGCCCGGCCGGTGGTCGTTATTCACGATGCGATCGCCGAGCGGTGGCCCGCACTCATCTTCCCGAACCGGGCTGGCCGCCTCGCCTGGACCCTCAAAACACGACTCGCGTGCTGGCAGGCGCAGCGGGTCGTTACGGTCTCCAAGAACGCGGCTCAGGCAATTACCCGGCACCTGCCCATTTCACCTGGGCGGGTGCGGGTCATCTATGAAGCCGCGGACCCCATCTTTGGCCCCCAGTCGAGCGACGACGCGTGTCGCACGCCGTTGCTGAGCCGCCACGAGATTCCGCGCGCAGCCCGGATCGTGCTGTACGTCGGCGGGTTTGGGCCGCACAAAAATGTCGGCACGCTGATCGAGGCGTTCGCGCGCCTCGTTGCGTTCGCCGACTCCGCGGACGCACCCCTGCACCTGGTGCTCGTCGGCCAGACCGACGGCGAAGTCTTCCATTCCGAGATCGGCAGGCTGCGTCAGCAGGTTCAGCAGCGCGACGTGCAGGGCCGGGTGACGTTTACGGGCTTCGTACCGGACGACGAGCTGGTCCACTGGTACCATGCCGCGAACTGCCTCGCCCTGGCCTCGCGGGATGAGGGCTTCGGACTTCCAGTCGCCGAGGCCATGGCGAGTGGTACGCCGGTGGTGGCCAGTCGAGCGGGCGCGCTGCCTGAGCTCGTGGGTGACGATGCTGGCCTGCTGGTGGACGCTGAGCGCCCGGACGATCTCGCGGCGGCGCTCGCGCGGATTGTCGCCGGCGACGGCTCGCGCGCGCGCTCGCTT
This sequence comes from Chloroflexota bacterium, assembly GCA_035309865.1. Taxonomy (GTDB): domain Bacteria; phylum Chloroflexota; class UBA6077; order UBA6077; family CF-72; genus CF-72. Next base: position 15,569 of record DATGER010000213.1, on the reverse strand, counting down.
CGGGCGGCCGGCCTGCGGCGTGCGGCGGAGCTTAGCTGGGACCGGGCCGCGCTCGCGCTTGAAGCCGTCTTCGACGAGCTTGAACCCTAGCGGACGACTCCGCCAACGATCTTCCGCACTTCGTCAACCGTGACGAGGCGGGTGCCAAACAGCACGGCCAGGAATACGGCGGAGGCCAGCACCCCGAGCGGGAGCCCTGGCGCCATCGGCACGGCAACGATGCCCACGCCGAGGAGCCCGGCCAGACCGAGCAGGCCGACCCGGGCAGTGCCGAGTAGCGGCAACAGGCGGAACACCCAGCACGCGACCACTGCCGCGACCACCATCGCGCTGGCCATACTGATGCTGGCGCCGAGCGCGCCCAGGGGTGGCACCAGGGCGCAACTGAGCGCCACGAACGCCCCAAAGCCGGTGGCATTGACGATCAGCACCGGACCGGCCTGTTTGCGGACGACTGCGACTGCGAGCGCCAGACCAAGCACGCCCGCAGCCGGCAGGCCGAGCGCGAGCACCTTCAAGTTGGCCGCGACCGGCGCGTAGCCCGCACCGAAGAAGACCTCGATGGCGATCGGCGCGATGGCGTAGACGGCGTAGATGCACAGAAAGGGCCCGATGACCAGGTACTTCAAAGCCAGCCCCGCGGCCCAGCGCCCGGTCCCTTCATCCCCGGCAACCTGCAGCGTCGTGAGGCGGGGGATGAGAATGCCAGCTACCTGGATCAGGAGCATTGCGACGGTCATGACGACCGCGTTGGCGATGCTAAAAAAAGCGACTTCTTCGCTGCGGCCCGTCAGCCACAGGATGAGCACCTCGCCGCTGCGCCACATCGCCATCAGCATGAGTTGCGCCAGAAAGAACAACACTCCGAAGTGGAGGTGCGACAGCAGAAAGGCGAAGCGGAACGGGTCTCGTTCACCGTTGAAGAGCCCGCGCGTCCAGAACAACCCCAGCGCGAGAAAAGCCACCTGGGTGAAGAACAGCGCGTCGACCGCCCGCTCGATGGATTGGGCGCCACCCAGAATCAAGACCAGGGCCAGGAGGGTGATGCGCAGCAGCGCATCCTGGCTGGTCGAACGCCCCATCCGGTTCAGCCCGTAGAACACCTGGTAGCAGGTCGACGCCGTTGCTCCCAGCAGGATGGTCGCCGCCGCGGTAGCGAGGGTGAGCCAGCTGGCGCCGGGTAGGACCGAAGCGAACACGACCACGCTTACGCCGGCCAGCAGTGCGGCGAGTGCCGCCCGCGCCCAGAAGAGTTGGACGAATAACGCCCGCGCCTTGGGCCAATCGCCCTGAGCCAGGTATTGCGGCAGGAATCGGCCAAAGGTGACCAGTCCACCCAGGCTGCAAGCGGTCAGCAGCAAGCTGGTGATAGCCAGGAGCGCCGCGAAACGGCCATACAGCACAGGGCCCATGAGCCGGGGTGTGAGGAGCGTGAACGCCACCAGGCCGCCATATTCGACGACTTTCCAGCTCATCACGGCCCGCAATTGGCCCAGCGTGCGCGTGGACTCGGTTGGGGCAGCCTGCGCCTGTGCCACCGTTTAGCCCGCTTGCCCGAGCTTGCGCGCTTTGAGCACAAAACAGAAGCCGAGGCGGCGCAGCGGACCGCGTCCAAGTGGCTCGAGGTGCTGCATGCTGGCGGCGACGAGGCCGGGCAACGCGGTATCGAGCGGGCTGGGCCAGAACAGGAAGCCCGTGTACGCGATGTCCTCAACGTGGCAGCCAAGATCGGTCAGGCGCCCGGCGACGGCGCCTGCCGAATGGAGCCGATGACGTCCGCCACCCGGCGGGCGCTTCTGTCCGCGGAGCCGGTTGATCAGTGCGCGGCCCAGGGCAACCACCGGATAGTAGATAAAGTCACGCCACCACGCGTACGGGCTCGAGACATTGGAAGCCGTTACCAGCAGGGTCCCGCCCGGCTTGAGCACGCGGGTCAACTCGGCGAAGACCGGGCCGTCATGTGCCAGGCGGTCCAGAACACCGATGCAGAGGACCGCATCGAACGTGGCGTCAGGCATGCCGGTATGCTCGGCGGTGGCTACCGAGAAGTGAGCGCGGGGCTGGTCGCCGAAGCGTCGCCGGCACTGCTCGATCATCCCGGCGGCAGCGTCGACACCGTGGTACGTGCACCCTCGGGCGAGCAATTCCGCAACCGCCACGCCGGGTCCGCAGCCTACGTCGAGCACCTTGCCGCGTGGTTTATCGAACAGCGCGAACACGCGTTGCTGGCGCAGCCGGAACCCCGCCCCCACGGCCGAATTCTCGGCGTACAACCCGGCGTAGCGCTCCGCAACACGCTCGAAGTACGCGACGTTGCGCTGATCCCGCGGCAGCTCGGTCAAGGACACCACGTTAGCGCGGCTACTGCGCGGGGACACCCGCGGCGACGGGCCCGAATTGAAGACCGTCGAGCGTGCGATATTTCGGCGACGTGATTCGCTGCTCGTCGAGCCCACGGGTCATCTCGAGCATGTTGTCACTGCGCGTGGTGACGTTGGAGACGACGTACATGAGCTCGCGTTCGAGGCTGCTCTCGAAGCGGACCACGTCTCGCGCCAATGCCGAAACGCCGCCGCGCGCGGCGTAGCGTGGCAGAGCCAGCGATCGGGCGACTTCGAGGCGGCCCCTCAGCTGGCCAGCGAAGATGGCCTGGTTGCGCTCGGTGCTGCTCGCGCGGCGAAGCGAGCGGTCGATCGCCCAACTCGCCAGGTAGCCGCCGTACATGGCGATGACCACGCCGACCGAGAAGATCGGGTCGACGAAGGCGCCCGCGTCGCCGATAAGAAAGTAGCCCGGCCCGGCCATGGGCGTGGTCGAGTACGAGTAATTGCGAATCGCGTGCAAGCTGCCCTCGACGAACTGTGCGTTTTCGAGCAGTCGATCGAGATAGGGAATGCCGGCGACCGTGTCAAGAAAGAAGGACCGCAGCCCCGCGGCCCGTCCGTCCTTACCCAGGTACTCGCGCGGAATGACCAGCCCGACGCTGGTCGACTCTCGCAATGGGATATGCCACATCCAACCCCAATCGCCGAGCGCATCGAGCGACGAGACGAACGTCGTGGGTGGGACGTCGCGCAAGTCTTCGAAGGGGTGGACGACACCCCCGGAGCTGACGTACTTCGAGCCCGTAAAATACCCCCACAGGCCCATGAAGCGGAAACCCTCGTCAGTGACCCGCGTCCCGAGTTGCTTGCCCAGCACCGCACTCTGTCCGCTGGCGTCGACTACGAAGCGGCACGTGATGCAGCCGTCGTCGCCGCGCGTGTCGGTCGCACGGTACACGACATCGACCGGCGCATCGGCGCCGCGCAGGTCGGCCCGCACCACGACGACTTCTTCAAACGCCTGCACACCCTGGCTGCGTGCGTGCTCGAGCAGGATGAAGTCATAGCGATCCCGCTCGATGTGCAGGGCCGGGTCACGATACCCAAACTCGGCGAATGTCATCTGACGGATGACGCCGTTCCAGACGACAGTTCCGCCGGCCTTGCGCAGGAATCCCTCCTCGCGCACCTTGTCCGACGCACCTGTCAGGTCGGTGTATTTCCACGCGTGCGGGATCAGACTCTCGCCGACGCGGTAGCGAGGGTGGCGTTCACGATCAAAGAGCACGACGGTGTAGCCGTTCTGAGCCAGCCGTGTCGCGGCGGTCGTGCCAGCCGGCCCGCCGCCGATCACGACCACGTCGCAGTTCCGCGGGATGCTCAACATTGCCGAGGTTTCGGGCCCGCGGCGTGCAGGTGCCGACCGGCGACCATTACCATCTTGTCGGACCTACCCTCTGGAGACACAAACTTGGAAGACCTCGAACACACGCTGAGCGGCTTTATCGAACGCGAGTTCGCGTATGACCGTGCGCAACCCCAGGTTTCCGCTGAGGAACCCCTGCTTGACAGCGGGTTGGTCGATTCTGTCGGCGTCTTGAAGCTGGCGGCGTTCATCGAGGAGCACTTCCAGATCGAGGTGCAAGATGAGGACCTGGTGCCCGAGAATTTCTCGAACGTGCGCGCTGTCGCGGCGTTCGTCCGCGCGAAGACGACCGCGCGTGCGTAGCCAGGTCGTTGGCAGCCATCTGGATTCGACACTATATGCAGCGCCCACGCCCGGCGCGGGTTGGGACAATGTTGAGGGGCGGTTGAGCGGCCCAGCCAGGCCGTACCCGCCGATTGTGCGCCAGACTGTTTCCTGCCCGTAACGGCAGAGTCCAAATTGAAAACGAGGAGATCCCGTTGTTCCTCGAGTTCATGCGCAGCACACTCGGCACGGCGGTCCTCGTCCTTTGCGCCATTGTCGTCGTCGCCCTGCTCTTGTGGTGGGCGCGGACGCGCGGTCATCCCGAGCGGGTGCTGGTCTTCGGCGCCTCCGCGGTCCTGAGCCTGGTGCTCGGGATTCTCTACATGGTCGCAGTCACCGCCGGTTGGTGGACGGGGGAGTATTTCCAAATGCCCTTCCTGGCGCAAGCTGGCGCGTTCATCGCCGTGACGCTGCTGGGTTGCACGGTGTGGCTGGCCGGGTATGGCTGGCTGAGCGAACATACCTCGCGCCCAGTCTGGGCATATATTGGCGTGTCGCTGCTACTCGTGGTCGCCGTGGCGGTAGCCCACGTGTTCAATGTCGGCCGCGGCACGATTCTCGTTGGACCGGCGTGGACCATCGTCGTCGATGCGGTCGTTGCCCAGCTGCTGCTATGGGTGCCGGTGCTCATGTACGAGGCCTTGCGGCGAACACTGCAAAGCTCCGAGCTCGGCCCGTAGTCCACATCAACCCGGTGCTGCCAACCGCGACCTGGTCCACGCTCCGCCTGAACGCCATCTACCAGGCCGTGCTGGCCCGCAATCGATTCAGGCGACTCGAGTGGGACCTGGTTACTCCGCGTGACATGTCGGCACGCGTGCGGGCGCGCTGCGCGACCTGGCAAGAAAGCTCCGACGGCCGCGGCTACGCTGACGAAGGTCAGCGGGTGTCGTATTTATGTAGCTATCGTGGCGATTGCCTCATTGAGCCCAGGTATGGCTACGTCATCGAACGGCCACTGCGACTGATCGATCTCTCAATGCCCTTCAGCGAGTGGAGCCGTGACAAAACGTTTCGGCACCTGATCGGCTTTCCGTCGGTCACGAGCATTCTGCTCGCCCTGGCCGGTCGACGACCTGTCCTGCGCCACGAGTGCGTACTTTCGCTGCGGTTTTACTGGGAAGACAACTACTTCCACTTCCTGAACGACATTCTCCCCAGAGTGAGAATGGCCAATGTCGGCGGGGTCCCGAACGATGTTCCCGTCGTCGTTGGCCGAAAACTCGCTGGGCAGAAGTTCTTCCAGTCGGCTTTCCCTGATGGCACTATTGACGGGCGACAGATCATCTTTCAAGGCGAGGCTTTTGTCGCGTCCAAACAGGTCGTGTTCGCTCGCCCACCGACCGACGATCAGGACAGTCCGGCGTACGTGGCCGATCTGCTCGGCGCGCCCAAACAACCGCGTGGCGACAACCGCGTCTTCGTGACGCGATCGCGCGCCCGAGGTAGGTACATCCTCAATCTGGACGCACTGCGGCCGGTGTTCGCGCGTTTCGATGTGAACGTTGTCGAGGCGGAGACGCTGACAATGGCTGACCAGGTCAAGCTGTTTTCCTCCGCGGCGCTCATCGTGGGCATCCATGGCGCTGGTCTCGGCAACATGATTTTTCGCCGCAACGCGGCCTGTACCATTCTGGAGATCCTGCCGCCGGGCGAGACCGCGACGTGGTTTCCGCGGCTGGCGCGCCGGCTGGAGTTCGCGTATCGGTCGTTGCCTGGCTACGTCGAAGGCGCCATGATCGACCGCCACCAACCCTTCATGGTGCGCCCCGAAGACCTCGCCGAAGTGCTGCGCAGCGTGATCGCGCCGGCGTAGCGCGGCGCCGAGAAGCGCGCTCAACCCGTTCGCGAGCCAGGTTGGACCCCCGACCCACGGTGGCGACGCAATATGGCGCCCAACGACATATGTTCGCGAACTGGAGTATAGATGCGCACTCGCGCAGATACAGACGTAGCGATCGACGAGGGCGAACCTGAGGTGCTGACGCGCATGCGCAGCAAGGTGGAAGCCGTTGAGCGAAACGAGAACCACATCCTGCACAAGCTGCTTGGCGATGTGACCGCCAAACCCTTCGCCCCGGCGTTCTAGCTGACAGCTGTCAGCGGTGAACAAACACCGGGCGGTGGCCCAGGTCTCAGAGTTCGATGCGGGTGGCGATCCGGTCCGGGGCGGCCGGGGACAGCGGCGTGGATGAGCGAACTCCGGCCAGGCGCCGCCAAACTGACGCCAGCGGGTTCGCTCCATGGGCAAGATGGTTCGCCACGGCTGGAATCGTGAACGGCGCGCCGGCCACGAAGCGGGCCAGCGGCCCAAAGCTCAGCGCGGCAATGGGACCGATGAAGTAGAGGCCGGGCACCGACGACTCGAAGTGGCGGGACAATCGGGGCGCCAGATCGTATCGGCGGATTTGTCGCCGAAGGTCCCTGCTCATAAAGGTAATCCGGTCGAGATCCACCTCGTAGCCCGTGCCGGCGACCACATGGTCGGCAACGATCTCACGTTCGGCTCCCTCGACTTGCACGCGCAGGAACACCTTCCCGGCCCGGCTCGTTGCCTCGATGACCGACGTCCGGACGTGGACCGGGAACTGTCCAGCGACCCGATCGTGCAGCCACCAGGCCGGTGCTGGACCGAGGTGCCTGCGTGTGAACGGAATGCGCTTGCTGGCGGGCAAATAGTGCATCAGCCACGGGATGTGTTCGAGAACCCAGTTCTCCCGACCATGACCGATAGAGCTGATCGGGACCCGAATGCGATCGATCAGGCTGCGTTCCCACTCCCGTGCGCCTTTGCCGCCCCAGCTCACGTCACGGCGAACCAGTACCTGCGCCCGGGCGCCGTGCTCGTGCAAGAGCACCGCGGTCTCGAGTGCGGACGAGCCCCCGCCGACAACGACGACGTCTTTGCCCGCGAAGGAGTCGAAGTCCTTGGGTCCCCATGTGTGCGAGAGTTGTTCGGCTGGCAGGCCGCTCAGGACCTCGGGGATGCGCGGGAAGTAGCCGAGGCCCACGGCCACGACGACGCGCCTGGCGCGCAGGCGCTCGCCGGTTCCGAGCGTCAACGCGAACTCGTCGCCGGCGCGCTGCAGGTCGGTGACCAGCGTGTCCTCGACGTACGGCACGAAATCGCGCTGAATCGCCATGCCGTACTCGGCGAAGGTCGCGAATTCAATCGGCTCATACTCTTCAAGTCCGCGCGCCCGGCAGTACTCCGGAAAGGTTGGGTGTCCGCGTGGGGTTGGAATCGAGGTGGCGAAGCCCAGTGACTTCAGATTCATGTTCCGCGGCATGTCGCGCCACGTCTGCATGGGCGACCCGAAAATGCGATGTTCGACTCCGCGCGCCCGCAGGTGGGTCGCCAGCCCCAGCCCGAGCGGGCCGGCACCGATAATCACCACTGCAACCGAAGAGGAATTCATACGGACTGATTCACCTTTCAGAGTTTGCCGATTCGTCAGATTGACCAAAGAACAGGTGGCGCACCCGATTCATCGAGTGGTGCAGCACCATCTTGTTCATCTCCGACAGCGTCGGGCCCATATCGTCGAGTTCAACGCCATGAAATGTGCGGCCGCGAAAGAAGTCCAGCAGAAAGCGCGCCAGTGCCGGGCCGCGGGGCGGAATGTCCGGGTCGCCCTGGTTTTCGAAAACGCACTTGATGTTCCAGATGTCGCCCGCGAGCCAGCGCAGGCGCTGCCCGAGGCGATACGTCGTCGTCTCCTCCAGCGGGTTTCCCATCTTCCAGTCATACAGCAGTTTCGGGAAGTTGACACCTGCGCCGATGGCGAGCCCGACCGAGCCACCCATCCGCGGATTGACTTCCATGAGCACTGGACGCCCGTCCCCATCGCGCCGAAACTCAACCATCGAACAGCCTTCGAGGTCCATGCCGCGCACCAGGTTTTCGGACGCAGAGGTGATGTCCGGCAGCAGCGGGATCGTCTCGCACAGGACCGAAGCGCCGCCCATCGCCGGCCACTCGCGATGCGACACCTGCGCCAGCCGCGCCCAGAAACGGTCGCGCGCATAAAACAGGCTGACCGCTTCACGCCGACCCGGTAACCACTGCTGCACCAACGCCCGGCCGCCGACGGAAAGCACTTTGTCGAGCCGCTGCATGGCCTGGTCGGCTGTCTGGAACGCCTCGCTCGACAGGCGAATCCCCTTGCCATCTTGCTCGACCCATGACTCGTAGGGCTTGACGACGACCGGGAATCCAATCTGCCTGAGAGCGGCCGGAGCGTCATCGAGAGTGTGGATGGAAATGCCCCGAGGGACAGCTATTCCAAGTTCGGTGGCGAGCGCCAACGTTCGCGTCTTACTGATGGCGATGTCCAGCGCGCGCTCGCTCGCGAGCGGTAGCGCGGTCCGGCGCTCGATCTCTGCCCGTCTGCCGCGCAAAGCGCGGATCGAACCGTCGTGGGCGGGCAGGAGCATGCGGACCGGGCGTTCGTCGAGCAGCGCCAGCACGGCGTTCACGTAGCCGTCAGCGTTCGTGCTGAAGTCCGGCACGGTGGCAGCCAGGGAGCACCACCGCGACCGGAGGCTGGGCGCCCAGCCAGCATCGAGTTCGCACGCGACCGACCCGACGCGAAGCCCGGCACGGGCGTACACACGCATCGCGGCGAGCGCTTGCCGATACTCACCATCGAGCAGGAGCACGTCCAGTTCCTGCGTTCCGCGGGCAGTCATGTCATGATCGATCCGGCGTCCAACCGTCGCGGGCGCTGTCCGTAGCAACCCTCGAGGATGAGCGCTGGCGCTAAAGAGCATCATGCAACATGTGTCCACGAATCTGAGTCATCGCCACCCTCGTCCTTTGGTGCGCGTCTGAGAAAAGCGCCTCGTCCCCCTGGCGCCAAGTGCCTGGGCAAGACCCGGTACATCGCTCATTAACTCACTATCGGCAGTTGGGCCTCGTCGTGTCAGGGTTGAGATAGGGTTAACCTGCGGCAATTGCACGCGCTTCACAGATACAGCGTGGCAGCGAGTGCCTACATCCTGGTCGTCGATCGCCCAGATCGAGTTCGACTTGCGACGCACAATGTCCGCCGGAATGTGAAGCTCAGCGCCTGGAGCGGTCGGCCAGGAATCCCGCCACCGCCGCCTGGGCGAGTTGTGTTCCGAGACCATCGGCCACGAGGTCGAAGGCGTGGCGTGCGAACGGCACCCGCACTAACTGCACCACAACGCCTTCCTTTTTAAGCTTCTGCGCCAGCATGGCGCTGTGCTCGGGTCGCACAGTCGTATCCCAGGTGCCGTGGATGAGTAAGGTGGGAGGTACGTCAGGGCTTACGCGCTCGAGAGGCGACGCGAGGCGATACGCCTCACCCCCAGTTGAAGGCGTGCTACCCAGCACGGCGCACAGTCCCTCGCGCACATCGTGGGCCTGAGTGCGGCATGCATCTGCGTAGAGCCGCCTGAGATGCACGGGCGCGTACATCGCAATTACGCACCAGACGGGTGGCGCGTACGCAGCCTCATCCGTGGCGTATGCGGCCAGGAGCGCGAGATGTCCGCCGGCGGATCGGCCTAAGATCGCGACGCGCTCGGGATCCGCCCCGAGTTCGGCGGCGTGCGTGCGAAGCCATTGCACGGCGCACCGAATGTCACCAACGGCGGTGCGCCAGTCGGCGGCGGGAGCCAGCCGATACTGGATATCGAGCACGAGATAACCACGTCTGGCGAGCCACTGGTTCCACTGCGGGTTGTCGCTTTTGTCGCCCCACCGCCACGCGCCGCCATGCACGACGATGACTGAGGGCACTGGCTGAACTGGCGGAGACGCTTTTGGCGGGCGGTACAGATCCGCGTCAAGTTGCCAACCGACGCCGCTCGCGAACGTCACCACCTCTGGACCCGGGTCGTGATGTGTGTACCTTCCACACAGGCTGGCTCGAACGGAGACCGACTGTCCGCGTGAGCGGGCCGCCCACAGGATCGGCGCGCTCAGCGCCGCGCTCACGCCCGCACCCAGGACGCCAGCGCCTATGGCAGCGAATGACAGCCATCGCGCGTGGCGCGCGTGTCGAACAGTGGGGGCGGCCAACAGACAGCCCATGGCGCCAATCGCTGTCAGTCGGGGTGTGAGTCCTCCCGCGACCAGCGCGTAATAGGCCAGCCGACCCGGTGTGATGGGGAGAGTGGCCAGCACGGCGCCCAGCGCCGAGGCGGTGCTGCAAACAAGGCCAATCAGGGCGAGTCCGATCGCTACGGGCCGCACACCCTTCGGAGCATACAGGAGCGCTAAACCGACACACAGCCCGCGCTGCTCCTCAACCAATGCGCAACTCGCGCTGAACGGCTGCGGACGCAGCCGTCGCCCAGAATTGGGTCAACCAACGTGGCGCCTTCCCCTCGAGTTTCACTGCGCACGATCGCCGACCGCGAACCTGCCGCTGCGTCCGATCAGTCGGTACAGCCCGCGCCTGCCTGCAGCTGCCGCGCTGCGCCACCGCGCTCTGGCGTCGCCATCCCACGGGATGAGGTCGTCGGATGAAAGTCGTGCTGTTCTGCGGTGGTTTCGGTATGCGCATGCGGGAGGCTTCGGCAGCAGTTCCGAAACCGCTGATTCCGGTGGGCCAGGAGCCGATTCTGGTCCATATCATGAAGTACTACGCGCACTACGGGCACACTGAGTTCATCCTGTGTCTGGGGTACCAGGGTGAGGTGATCAGGTCGTACTTTGAAGACGGCCGCTCGGACGTGATCGATGACCTGGTGCTGGCGCGCGACGGCTGGGCCCCGGACGAACTGCGGCGCCAGGCCCGCGACTGGAAGATCCACTTCGTTGAGACGGGATTGCAATCGAACATCGGCACCCGCCTCCAGACCGTACGTGAGTACATTGGAGATGACGAGTACTTCCTGGCCGGCTACTCAGATGGGCTCACCGACGCTCCGCTCCCGGCCATGATTGCGGGCGTGCGCGAGCAGGGCGCGGTGGCGAGTTTTCTCGCCGTCAAGCCGACGTACTCGTTTCACGTGGTGTCGTTCGATGAGGGGAATCGCGTTCGCAACATCGAAGCAGCCTCCGACTCCGACATCCGAATAAACGGGGGCTACTTCGTCCTTCGGTCTGACATCTTTGATTTCATGCAACCCGGCGACGAGCTGGTGGAGCAGCCCTTCCTCCGACTGATCGCGGCCCAGAAACTCCTTGGATATCGCTACGACGGCTTCTGGGCACCGATGGACACGTTGAAGGATCGCCAGGATCTCAACACCCTGTTCGAGAGCGGCGAACGACCCTGGGCGGTTTGGGAGAAACATCCGTCTCAAGTCCAGCCACCCGCGGTGAGCCTCGCCTGACCTGCGTACGCCTGGATATCGTCCAGGCACGCTGATCTGGCGGTGCTTGGATCAGCCTCGAAGCGACGGTACCAGGCAATCGTGCGTGCAATCGCTTCATTGGTTTGCCAGCGTGGCTGCCAGCCGAGTCGGGCCGCTGCTTTTGAAGTGGACAGACGCAAAACTCCGGCCTCAGGCGGATTGTCCGGCCGGCTCAAATCGATCCACGACCCGGCGCCCCATTCATGCAACATACATTCGACCAGGTCTTTGACCGTGCGCGTTTCACGCTCATCCGGGCCAAAGTTCCAACCGCTGCAAAACTCCGCTCCGTCCGGCCCCAACAGTCGACTCGCCAGGCTGAGATATCCAGCCAATGGTTCGAGCACATGCTGCCACGGGCGAACCGCGTCCGGGGAGCGGATCGGCACCGGTACGCCCGAACGCAGCGCGCGCATGATGTCGGCCACGATCCCGTCGGGGGTCCAATCCCCACCACCGATAACGTTCCCGGCCCTCGCCGTCGCGACCGCGATGCCATGGCGGCTCAGCCTTTCGGGCGGGAAAAACGAGTGTCGGTACGCAGCGACCACCAGTTCGACCGCGCCCTTGCTGGCGCTGTACGGGTCGGCGCCACCCATCGGGTCGTCCTCCACGAAGGGCCGCCCGGATTCGTCGTTGGCGTAACACTTGTCGCTGGAGACGATCACCACTGCACATGGCCGCGCGCGTTCTCGCAGTGCATCCAGGAGCACCGCCGTACCCATGACATTTACCGAGAACGTCTCAATCGGGTTGACATAGCTGTCTCGGACAGTGGTGCGGGCGGCAAGATGTAATACGACATCTGGATCGCTCGTGTTCAGCGCGGCTAACAGCGCGACCCGATCGCGCACATCGGCGTCGTAGTGCCGCTCCAGCACCTCCGCGACAGACGCAACTTCGAAATTGCTCGGTTGGGTCGGTGGCGGCAGGGCGTAGCCAGCCACTCTCGCGCCGAGTGTGTGCAGCCACAGACTCAGCCACGACCCCTTGAACCCCGTGTCGCCGGTCAAGAGAATTCTGCGACCCGCAAACGCCCCGCCGAATGCGAGCTGCTGTGGCATCAGGCCATTTTAGGAGATGCAGGCGGCGCCGCATTGCTGAGGCCACGTCGCTCGGCTATCGTGATACAGGCTTCTGATGCTCACACTGCAGCCAGGCGGCCACGACCGGCCGTTGCGGCGGTTGCTCGCGATTGGTGCGCATTCAGACGACATCGAGATCGGTTGCGGCGCTACTATCCTGCGCCTCGTCCACGAACGACCGGAGCTCGAGGTCTGCTGGATGGTGCTCAGCGCGCGTGGCGTGCGCAGCGATGAGGCCCGCGCGAGCGCCGAGGCGATGCTTTCGGGCGCTGCGCAGCGCGACATCGTGCTCCATGCGTTCCGCGATGCCTACTTGCCCTACGAAGGCAGCGCGGTGAAAGAGTGCTTCGAAGAGATCAAGCAACGCTTCGAGCCCGACTTGATCCTGACCCACTATGGCCAGGATGCGCATCAAGATCACCGCCTGGTATCGGAACTGACGTGGAATACGTTCCGCGATCACCTGATCCTGGAGTTCGAAATCCCCAAGTACGACGGAGACCTTGGACGCACGAACTTCTTTGTTCGGCTCGAGGACTGGCACGTGCACCGCAAAGTCGAACACTTGCTTGAACACTTCCCATCACAGCACGGCCGGCAGTGGTTCAGCGAGCGGGTATTTCGTTCACTGATGCGGCTGCGCGGCATGGAGTCCAACGCACCGAGTGGCTACGCCGAGGGCTTCTATAGCCGCAAAGTCGTCGTCTGAAGCATTCTGCGCGGGGTGGGCTGGCGGTTGCGCCTCGGCTGAGACGCACGCCAGCCGACACCCGGTTACTGCACAGTGATCATGCCCGGGTTGGCGTTCGAGCTGTACCAACTGCCCCAGCCTACGGGGCCCACGCCGATCGTGACGGTGTAGGGGCCCTTGGCAGCCGAGCCGGGCACTGTCCACTGGGCGGTGTACGGCTTCGTCTGACCAGCCGTGAACGATTCGGAGTTCCATAGCGTATGGGACACCATCGCTCCAGACTGGTCACTCACCATGATGGCGATCCCTACCGTCGATGCACTGGTGCTCTTCACCGAGGCATTGATCGACACTGTGCTGCCGGCTGGCAAGCTGCTGGGCGACGCACTGGCGCTGCTGGTATACGACGGTTGACTCGGCGTCGCCGTCGAAGTCGCAGTAGGGAGCGGCGACGAAGTTGCGGTTGCAGTGGGCGACCCGCTCGCCGAGGTGGTGAAGTTGAACCAGTTGACGTTGACCAGGTAGCCCGTCGAGCCGGTGGTGAATTTCAGAAATACCGTGTGAGTGCCCGTCGTTGCGCCAACGGTCGTCGATGCGGTCTGCCAATTTTGCCACCCCCCAGTATCGCCGACCGCGAGTGAGCCGATCATTGGGTTTGTCAGACTATCCAGGTGCACTTCGACCTGGCCGGTCACGCCAGCCGCGTTCGAAGCCACCCTGGCGATGAATTGGGCGGCAGGCGTTGTCCCGAAGTTCACGTTGTTGTATTGCAGCCAATCACCGTTACGGATCCAGCCCATATCCTGCCCCCCACCAGTATCGGTGGTCGTCTCGGCCATTGGGGACGCACTCTTGGCGGCACAACTCTCCGCCTGGATAGTGGCGTAGGCATTGACTCCCGTACCTGACGCCGTCGGTGTGGGAGTTGCGGTATTCGTCGGTGCGGGCGTCGAAGTAGGCGTACTACCAATAGTTCTGGCGGTGAAATTGCCGAATCCGAAATTGGCCGAATTACCTACCTGACTCAGATTCCGCAAAAAGAAACCCATGCCCGGATTGCCAGACGTGAACATGCCGTCAGACACCTGGAAAATCGGGGTGCCATTACGATAGCCAGTGATCGTGCTGCCGATGATCGTCGCGCGGATGACGTCCCCGGTGCTGATTGCGCATTGAGTACCCGATTGATTTGCTAACGAAGTGAAGTTTCCCAGTGCCCCGTTCCATCTGGCGACGCCGCAGTACGCACTGCCATCACGCCTGGCCCTGAACGTTATTTCATAGCCGGTGCTGGAACGCGGCGTCATTGTGCTGCGCAGCCGCAACTCTACTTCTGCATTCCAGTCTCCGCCGGTGTCGTTGTTGATGACCGTCGCGCTCGCCTCTTGATCTGGTCCAAACGTCCCATTGAGAATGGCCGTCGAATCAGCGTACGCGGCCGTGCCTCCGACTGTTCCGTCTTGCGTGCCGAATGCGCTACCCGGAGTCGTCCGGACATCGTGCCAGTCGACTCCCACGGCTTTGCCGTTGAGCCATGCTCCGCCTTCTGAAATCGGATTCTCTGTCGCTGGGAAACTCGTGGTGTATGGATCAACCACCGCCGCGTTCGCTCGCGGCGCCTGTGCAGCGACTGCACCTCCCGCGAGGATCCCGACCGTCAGAGCGAACCGGCTCGCGCGCTTGACGTGGCTTACGACTACGGAACGGAGGAATATCATTAAAGGAACTCCTGTTTCTGCGCACGCGCTATTCGCCGACGGACCGGACGGAATCGGACTGGCGAAATTTACGCTTATGTGGGAATGTCGCTACGTGCGCATGAGAGTAGGTTGGCGTGTCCGCCACCGCCGGGCACGGACCAGCTGAACGCGTTATTCAGTAAGCTGCTCCGCTTCTGTCGCTGGTGTGCGGGGCGACGTCCATGTGCAACGAGCACCCGCAAGAGTGTCAGGAAGCGCAGGGGTGCCGAACCCTCCAGTTCTGGCAGCCGCTACAAAAATGCTTCATCTGATCACCTACCTGCCTCTACAGCACGGCCGGTGCCGCGTAAGGCATGAATCGCGATCGATTTGTGCCCAGTTGGGGGACAAGACAGCAAACGCTCTGTTACAAGTTGTCGGCGGCTGCTGCAGGATCTGCCGTCGCCAGCTAGTGACTCGGGCACGTGAATCGGTCGCCCAGGTTCTGGTAGGTGCGTTGGTCACGCAGGTTTATCGTTCGGGCGGGTGGATTTGTCACGCAACCGAGCCAGGTGGATCTGCGGACCAGGTAACGGAACCCGCTGCAGTTAACCGCGGATGCGCGCGTAGTCGACGTCGACAGGAACGACGGCGTTCTTGTTGAGGGCTTGCTTTTTACGGCGACCAGTCGAAGCTGGTGGTCCGCCA
>DATGER010000212.1:0-6998 GCA_035309865.1 Chloroflexota bacterium | reverse complement strand
TCGACTCCTGCCACGCCCAGACGATTGACATCGCGGCCGCCGCCAGGCTACCTCTACCGCCCCCGACGAGCCAATCCGTGCTCAGCGAATTACGCCAATACTCAGCCGACCATCCCTACAGAGACGCGCCGCTAACACTCGTGACGGTCGTAAAGAGCCTCCAGTTTCTCACGAACCTCACTCCACACGCCCTGGGCCTCGCGGAGCAAGTCTTCCCAGGTGTGGCCGAGGTGGGTAGCGATGACTCGGGAGATCTCCAGGGCGCTGGGCCAGGACCACGACCGGTCGCTCGTTCAGGATCCGCTTGACCGACACCCACTCGCGGGGCTGGCGCGGCCACCTTCTTGGACCCGTACCCCTCACGTGAGTTGTGACGGAAGGCGTACGCCTGGATACGGAAAGGCGACGGACCGTTTTGATCACTGGCTCTCCCTAACCTTGCCAACGACGAGCCACTTCTTCGATCTCCATCCGCTGGACGCGAGCTAACCGGCGAAAACCTGCTCTGGCGGTGGCCCTGGCAAGGGCTGACTGAAGTCCACGCCGTGGATCTCGAGGGCGCGCTCTTTGAACCAGCGGTCGAAGGGATGGTCCGAAGCACCGAGCTTGGCGACGGCGCCCAGCGGGTCTCCTTCGAGCGTGAGGATGAACAACTCTCCGTTCGGGGTCTGTTGCACGTACCAGTGTTCGCCAGTCAACCCGACCCGCTGATGGAAATCCGCGAACTCCTGGCGCCGCTCACCCCTGCAGGTCTCGGCGAGGCTGCGCAGCTTGTCAGCGCCGCCGGGTAGGCAGGGTAGAGCCAATGCGAGCGTGGTCATGCGGGTGTCCCTCCCCAGACTCGTCCAATACTCCGATCGGACTATTGATGGCCATAGCTTATACTCCGTTCGGAGCTTGTCAAGTCCCCAGATCCTGTGCCTCGCGAGCTCAACACCACCTGTTACGCCATCCTCGGCATCCTTGCTCTCAAGCCACGCACGGCCTACGAGCTGGCGGCCGAAATGCAGCACTGCTTCGAGTACTTCTGGCCACGCGCCGATCCGCGCGTCTATGACGAAGCCAAGCGCCTCGCCGCACGCGGCCTGGCCACCGTCCATAAGGAACGCATGGGCAAGCGGCCGCGTACGACCTACGCCATCACTCCCGCCGGTCAGCAAGCGCTCGAAGAGTGGCTGGCCAGGCCGGCGGCGCAACCGGTGTCACTCGAGTTCGAAGGGCTGCTCAAGGTCTTCCTGGCACGCTTCGGCACTCGCGACCAGTTGCTCGCGGTGCTGGGTCAGGTCCACTCCGACGCCGAGGACATGCTGCGCGTCGCGACGGTGGTGCGCCAGGTGTACCTGGACTGTCAGGCGCCGTTCGAGGACGAGCAGGTCCACGTCTGGGTGTTCATCTACGACTTTCTGACCGACTACATGCGCATGGTCCAACTCTGGGCGCAGCGCACCCGGGCGGAAGTCGAATCGTGGTCCGATCTGTCGCCGGAGGGCAAACGCGAACGGGCTATGGCGCTGTTCGAACGCAAGCGGCCAGCACGCTGGTTACCGGGCTCGGTCGAGACAGAGCCGCCGCGGCTGCTACCCGGCCAGTGGCGGCAGCGCAATAACGGTCGTTTCTGAGACACCTGCTGCGCTGGTCTTCTGACTAGCTCGAAAGTGCGTCCACAACTCGTGTCCAGGCCGCCGGTTGCTTTCGCATCTTCGCTGATATGCCAACTCGTCGGCCTTGCTGCGGCTACTGCCGCCAGCAAACGGGTCGGCCATCGAGCCGGAGACCGCCGACGAGGTCCGGCGCGCCGGCAGGCGCCCGTACGTGATGAATCACGCCGGCTAAGAAGAGTCAACAAAGGTTGACGTCGTTGGGGCGCGGGATGTGAGATGGAGGTCCTGGCCTTGTGGCCGGTTCGAGCTTGGAGGAGTTCTGGGTATGGCACATCGAAGTCGATCACAACTGACTTCCGGCTGGCGCGTTGTGGGTATCGCCGCGTCGATCGCACTCTTCGCCGGGACGAGTAGCGGACTGGCAAGCAGCTTCAGCGCCGGGGCACTGACCCCCGTGCCGGACAAGCCCCTGGCCACCGCCACGACGCAGTGCAAGAACGTTGTCGCGCAGCAACAGGCGCAGGGCAGCATCAACTTCAACGATGGCGAGGTCGAACCGTACGTCGCGGTCGATCCAGCCAACGCGCAGCAGTTGATTGGCGCGTTCCAGCAGGATCGGTGGAGCGACGGCGGCTCAAACGGGCTGACGACCACCGTTTCGACCGACGGCGGCAAATCGTGGAACCTCGCAACCAGCCAGCCGCAATTCAGCGTCTGCGCCGGAGCGGCCCCCGGCAGTCCGGGCGACCTGCCGCGCGCGACCGATCCGTGGGTCAGTTTTGCCGCTGACGGGAAGGCGGCCTACCAGGTCAGCGACTCGTTCGTGAACAACGGCCCCGGTTTTGGAGGCGACAGTCGGATTCTGGTCAGCAAGTCCACCGATGGCGGCCTGACATGGGCGACACCCGTCACCCTGTTGGACAGCCCGCAGCTAACGACGCTCAACGACAAGGAGTCGGTCACTGCGGACCCGACCGATGCCAACCGTGTTTTCGTGGTCTGGGACCAACTGGTCTCCCCGAGCCCCGCGGCGAGTCTGGACGGGTTCCTGCACACGTTTGCGTTCCGCGGGCCGAGCTACATGGCGAGCACGAGTGACGGTGGCCAGACGTGGCAACCGGCCCGCATCATTTTCGATCCGGGCGAAAACAAGCAGACCATCGGTAACCAGATCGTCGTCTTGCCCGACGGCACGGTCGTCGATGGCATCGACCTGATTTTCAGCTCGTCGTCCAAGAGCGGCCGCTTTCCGAACCAGTATAACGTCGCCCTGCTCCGCTCGACCGATCACGGCGTCAACTGGTCCGACCCGACGATTGTCAGCTTGCTCGTGGACACGACGGTGAGGACCCTCGACGGTCAGATCGTTCGTACTGGAGACATCCTGCCGGCGTGGGCGGCCGATTCAAAGAGGGGCACGCTCTACGTCACGTGGCAGGACGGCAGCTTTTCCGCCGACGGTCACGCGCAGATTGCGTTTGCGAGCTCCAGCGATGGTGGGCTGCACTGGACGCACCCCGTCCGCATCAACAAGGTCGCCACGACGCAGGCGTTTACGCCGCAGATCGCCGTCGCCGCTGACGGCACGATTGGCGTGACCTACTACGACATGCGCAATGCGAGCACCACCGCCCCGGGCAAAACCAATTACTTCATGGTCCATTGCAGTGCAGCCACAACGGACTGCACCAATCCACTGAATTGGTCCGAAAATCAACTGGACGGCGCCACCGGCTTCGACATGCGCACCGCGCCAAAGACGATCGAAGGCTATTTCCTGGGCGACTACGCGGGCCTGGCGACGATGGCCAATGCGTTCATCGCCGTTGTCGATCTGGCACGCAACGAGGCGGTCAACGGTCCGAGCGACACGTTCTCGGTTCGCGTCGGGCCGTAGGCTGGCTGCCGAATCGGCGGCGCTGGGAGTCTGGTCGTCGCTCCTGAATCAGTTCGGCGGGTACTAAGGATTGAAGCAAGCCGGCGGCGGCGGCGTCATCGCCGGCCAACTCGTGGTCGGAGTGCTGGTTACGGTTACGGGTGCTGGTAGGCGCGCTACATGTTCCTGGCCATCGGGCGTGCGCCGAAAGGTCGTGTACGTCTCCGGCGATGCATATTTCGTGGGATGCCTGGCGCTGCCCGTGGGTGTAGGCTGGGCCCGCGTGGATGCACCTCGAGGGGACGGTGCACCCGAGACGCTGTGGGATGTTGCGGACCGCGCGGGTGTGCCGCCGCCCGCCCAGACGCCCAAAGCCCAGCGCGCGAAGTACGTGTTCGACTGGTTCGCGCAGTTTCTGGGAACTATGGCCGGCGATGCACGCGCGCTTCGTCGACGCGACCGCCTATCTGAGCGCATGGTCGACGACCACATCGCCGAGGCCCGACGGCAGAACGTCCGCTAGGCCGAGGTGCACTTGACTTCGTACAACCCTGAAGCCCTGGGCAAGTTCGGCGGCTCGCCGCGCTGGAGGTCGTAACCGAGCGGCTGCAGCGCGCGGAGTCGGCCGGTGGGCCGGTGCTTTGTGATCTCGTCAAGCCGCGCCCCGAACTGGGGCGCGGACTTCCTGTGGTGGCGCGAACAGTAGAGCCCTCTCCCGCGCCGTCAACGCGGGCGATCAGCGCAGGCGCTCGCCGCCTCGTCTACATCGGCAGCGCCTGCAAGCTGGCTAAGTCTCAACGTTTTCCGCACCATCAGGAGATGTCGATACCGTTTGTCAAGGTTTAGTATGCGCGTGCATCCGAAGAGGCGTTGGGGAAAGGAAGCCCGTAATGGCCACGAAGAAGCCGGCCGGAAGACCGGAGACAACGGCGGCGCCCGATGACGAGGCGGCGAACTCGAGGAGTCTTCGGCTCTCGCGCCGCGGGCTTCTGCGCAAGCTAACCCTGATGTCCGTGGCCGGGTTCGGGCTGCGAGCAGTGGCGTGGGCCAGCGCCCCGACGCTTGCACAGGCCGCCGTAAGAGTCAGCGATGAAGGTGGGGCTCAGTTGTCTGGGCCCGATCAGGTGACGCCCGGTGACGCAGTGACCATTTCGGGGTCCGGGTTTGTGCAGGGCGAGAGGATCCAGCTCACGCTCAACGACCAGTCGCTCGGGCACGTGACGGCCGGGCCGGGCGGGTCGTTCAAGACGCACGTCACGATTCCCGACGACACACTAAGTGGCCAGATCGTAGCCACGGGAAAGACAAGTGGCCAGACATCAGCCTGGCAGTTACCCATTGCGAGCGTTCAGTTGCCCGCCGCGGTCGCTCAATTGCTGGAGCCGAAAATCGTGCGCTACTCCAAGCCCGGACAGTACACAGACACCATCCCCGTGGCGGCGAGATTCGTGAAGATCACTGCCAGCGGTGCACAGGGCGGCGAAGGGCAGGGGCCATACATTTCGTCCGGCGGCGGGCGAGGCGCGATCATCGCGGCGACGTTCGACCTGGCTGCGTATCCGGGTACAACTCGAATGACAGTGGTGGTCGGCGCCCGAGGTGGAGACGGCGGATTTACGATGGTCGCCCGTGAGTCACATGGTAACGACGAAGTTGACGCTGGAGGCGGTGGCGGTGGGGGCGGCGGTTCGTTCGTCTGGACCGGCGCGGCGTTTCCGCCGGACGGCGCCTCGCAAGTCCTGCTCGCCGCCGGTGGCGGTGGTGGTGGCGGAGGCGGTCGCGACGTGCCCTGGGGCCCATTCGACTTTGTCCCCGGCACCAACAAGGCCGGCTCCGGCGGGGGGCGAGGGCAAGTCGCTGGCACTCGCAGCGGTCCCGGCGCGGGTGGCGCATCTCTGGGTGGAGGCGGCGGAGGGGGGATAGGCGATGCGGGTGACGACGGTGCCGCCGCGCCGAGTCCGTCCGGGTGGAGCAAGGCCGATAACACGGGTGGTGGCGGCGGCAGTGCTGGCGGAGCGGACGGAGGATCCGCCGGCGCGAATGGCTTCGGAGGCCCGGGGGGATCAGGCGGCGGTGGCGGCGGTGCCTACGGCGGCGGTGGGGGCGGCGGCTATTCCGGTGGGGATGGCGGCGAGGGCGCCATCTACCCAGACGGCGGTGGCCATGGCGGCCGAGGAGGTGGCTCCTACATCGCCACGCCAGGTTCGGACCGCACGAGCACGGCTGGCGGCCACAGCGGAGCTGGCCACGTCGTTCTCGAGTACACGTTCTGAATCCGGCAGGCGGCCAAGCGCGGCAGCCACTGCTCCGGAACGACGAGCACCGGCGTCGACGTGCTCAATAGCCGCGCCCCACTGCCACTACATCGCCGCCGGCCGTCAATGACACTCTCACATACAGTTTGCCAGGAACGGAACGACTAACTCCGTCACCCTGCTGTCGTAATGGTGCGAGCGAGCCCATGTCGTCAAATTGAACGTGCCGTCGCACAATCCCAGAACGCTTACAACCCAGCGCCCATTGACATGTTGGGCGCGATGTGGACCGTCGGCACGGGAAAACAGTTGGTCGATCCCGTCTGCACGGTGACCAGGTTGGCAGCGAGAAACTCGTCCACCGCGGTACACGCTACCGGGTTCCGACGCGCGTGACAATCATCAGCAGCATCCCGCCCAAGACGCCTGAGGCATAGTCGGGAGTGCTGGCCACCGCCGACGCCCACCACACGACCCCGGCGGAGAAGCTGAGGCTGCCGGCGGATATCACCCAGGCGGGGCCGAGACGTCGGATCAGAGCGGCGGCGAACCCGAACGCGATGACCGGGACCATCAGAGGTCCAGGGGCGATATCCAAACCGAAGCGTAGCGGCGACCAGCCCCACGCACCTTGCTCCCACAGCACTATTGACAACAGCATGGCCCCGAAAGCGGCAGAGAAGAACATGGCGACCAGCGATGCTCCTGTAAAGGAAGGGGAGCGGAAGAGCTCGGGATCCACCAACGGGCTGCGGCTATGCAGGCAGTGCAAAGCGAACAGCAGCAGCACAACCACCGCCGCGACGAGTACTCCAACGATGGAGGCTGAAGACCAGCCCCCAGTCCGCTCCTTTGACCAGACCGAAGGTCAAAAGGCCCACCCCGTAGAACTCGGTCAGGTTATCGATGCTGGCCAGAAGCGCAGTCACCTCCAGCGTGAGCTCGCTGCTGGTCACCGATCGTCCTGAGGGTTGTTCCTCAACCGGGCGTGACCTATGACGCGCCATCCTCTCTCCAGCCTCTGGAGGTCATCGTAGCCGGCGCTGATCGTGCTTCAGACAGCTGCCGCAATTGCCTGTTAAGCCCTCAGGCGAGTTCAAACTCCCACAGTTCTGCGTTGTCAGCGTTCAATCGCCAAGGCTCCGCCGCCGCTCGGGCGAGCCACCAACCGCGAGATGCTGCTCTCTTGTCGCGGTCTATCGCGCGGGTAAAGCCTTGGCTGCTCGCGATACGGGTGTCGCGAGAGACTGCACCGGAAAAACGGCG
>DATGER010000211.1:0-9238 GCA_035309865.1 Chloroflexota bacterium | reverse complement strand
ATTTCTTAATGCGATCATCGCAGCGCCCGTGACCTCGACGATCCGTGGGCTCTCAACCGAAGTACTGGTCGGTCCGGAGGATGGCGTACGGAGGGAATCCGTGGTCAACCTGGACAACCTGCAACTGGTGGCCAAGTCGAGGCTGGTGCGGCGGGTTGGCCGAGCGCGTCCAGCGACCCTGACAGCGATCTGCGCGGCGCTTCTGTCCGCAGTCGACTGTCAGCCGTAACGGCCTCGCACCCAGGGCGGCGTTATGGCTCGTTCGATCGCGGTCCTGGTCAATAGGCGAGGCCGCTAGAACGTAAACCGTACTTAACTTATCGTGGCTCAAGTAAAGAATCGGCACCGGGGCTTCACCCGCATCAGCCGCAACTATCAGGCGACCATCCCTGTTGATGCTCTGCGGCAGGCCGGGCTTAAGGCGGGCGACGAGTTGAGGTCGAAGCGAGTGGCGCCGGGCGCATCGTGTTGGTGCGCGCGGTGGATGTGATAGAGCGGCATGCTGGTAAGGCACTCGAGGCCTATCCGCCCAGCTATCGGGCTGAACTGCACGACGAGTGGCGTTAGCGGTTTTCGACGCAGGTGTTGTGATTGCGTTTCGCGATCCTGCAGATGCGCTGCACGCGCGCGCAGGTTGCTGCGTTCCGCGCTCACAGATCCGATGAGCTCGTCTACCGGCAAGCGTGTGCGCTGAAGTTCGCGTAGGACCTATCCGGCACGGCGACGCCGGGGTGGGCTCGCTCGAGGAGTTCATCAGTGATTTCGGGATGAGCATCGCTCCCTTGACGGCAAACATCGCAGCTCACGCGGCCTCGCTCCGCGCTCAACACCCGTCGCTCCGGTTGCCAGACGCATTCGTGCTGGCGACCGGTGAGGACTCCGATGCCGGAGTCGTGCTCACCGGGGATTCCGCGTGGATCAAGCTGAGCGGTCGCGTGCGGCTGATCTAGCTTACTACCCAGCAGCTGACGCTGATCTCGCAGTGCAGTGCTGGACCACGCATGCCATTTATCATCTTGCCGACATTCCGGGTAGGTCTGCGACGCGCGTGCACATTTGATTCTCATGGTAGTCCGACTCACTCCGGAAGCAGTCGGAGCTCGCGCTCCACGTGGATTCGAAGGTGGAAGTGACAGGGCGAAACGGTACTCCACCGGTGCTTCGCGTCCGAGCGGAGGAGCCTGGAGACCGCTGTTACGGGGGCGCCCGTGAAACATGAAGCAATTGCGCAGAAATGGGCTGATGTTTCACGAGACTCATACGAACGTCTGTGCTGAGTTTTGACATCAAAATGAGATCGACGGAGACGCCGTGAAACAACGTTGGTCGACTTCTAATCCATTGGTTGGCGGTTCGAGCCGCCGGGAGGGCACCAGATTTTGATCTCAAAACAGGTCTTGTGCGGCCGCCCGATCACGCACTTGACTTCGTTTGACAACAACCCGACGCGAAATTCATTGCGTGGCTAAAAGACGTGATGCGCTCGGACAGCAGCGTCGGGCCCGCATCGCCTTGCAGTGTTTCCGCATGGTGCATGGCCATGTGTGCGTTGATGTGACGGTATTCGGCAAGCTCGAAGACCAGGGTCGTGCTGCCGGCCAACGCGATCCGGCGCGAATTGCGTGTATGAATCGAACGGTCTTCCAGAGGCGATGCGGACTCCGGCTGCATTCCGCGGACCCGGCGGCAGGGCGGGGCTACTGGGTTGGCGCGGGGGTCCAGGACGTCGCGGACGCCGTCGCCAATCAGGTTGAAGGCGCCCTGGAGGTGCGCTAGCAACTGTCGGACGCACGCGGGACCGCTGGGTGTCTGGAGCGACTGGCGCTGGGTCTGGCGGCGAGCGACCAGTTCGAACCGGCGGCGTGGCTATTTGGCGCGGCCGCCGCGCAGCGCACCAAGCTCGGGCTCGGACCGCGCAACGACGTGGAGACCGATCACGCGCATCTTCTGGCGGTGGCCCGCCAGAACCTGGGTGCGGCGTTTGCCACCAACTGGCTCGGCGGTCAGGCCTCGACGGTGGACGGCGCCGTGAGCCGGGCCCTGGAAGCCACCTCCTGGGCGCTCCGCGGCCCACCCGGTCTGACGGAGCTGAGTCGGCCCGACTAGTCTTCGGCGGCCAGGAGTGCCTCGACGGCCTGGACGACTGCGTCGGAATCGGGCTTCGTCTGGGGCCGGAAGCGGGCGACACTGGCGCCGTCGGGCGCGACGAGGAATTTTTCAAAGTTCCACTGGACGTCGCCGGCCTGGCCCTCGGCGTCGGGCGTGGCGGTGAGCTCCGCGTACAGCGGGTGGCGGCCTGCGCCATTGACGTCCAGCTTTTCGGTCATTGGAAACGTGATTCCGTAGGTGTCGGAGCAGAAGGTCGCGATCTCCTCCGCACTTCCCGGCTCCTGACCACCGAATTGGTTGCACGGCACGCCCAGGACCGTAAAACCGCGCGCCTTGAAGCGCTCGTGGAGCTGCTCGAGGCCCGCGTACTGGGGCGTGAGGCCGCAGCGCGAGGCCACGTTGACTACCAGGCTGGTCTTGCCCTTGAACCGGCTCAGGTCGAGCGGGCTACCGTCGAGGGCCAGCAGGCTCAGGTCGTAGATAGACATCGGTCGGTGGAACACGCCACGCGCGCTCGGTTATTCCGGAGGGGCAAGATCAGAGCAGAGAGCTTCGCGGACGCGGGCGTCGGCGGCAATCCGCAAGCGGATCGCGCACTGGTCGGGGCTCCGATCGCGGAGCCAGAACAAGACCGCCCGAGCGCGGGCCACAGCTCTCCGCGCGGCGCGTCGCTGGCGCCAATTGCGGCCTGCACGAGCACGGCCTGCACGCGCTGGCGTGAAAACGCGGTGCCCGGGCGAACGCCCCCGGCGTCGGCGTTGTCTGAGCTTGGTGCCTCCGTGTGTGATCATCAACGGGGACAAGGAGACGCAAATGCAACACAAGATCATTGGCACAACTATGCC
The DNA here is from genome assembly GCA_035309865.1 of Chloroflexota bacterium. Taxonomy (GTDB): domain Bacteria; phylum Chloroflexota; class UBA6077; order UBA6077; family CF-72; genus CF-72. Next base: position 6,284 of record DATGER010000211.1, on the reverse strand, counting down.
GGTGCTCGAGATGTCGCTCGACCCGGGCGACCGCGTTATCGCCGAGGCCGGCGAGTTGAGCTGGCTGACGAGCACCATCGCGCTGCACACCTCGACGTCGGCCGGCGCCAACAAGGGCTTCCTCGGGGCGATCAAGCGCGCCGTCGGCGGCGGCACGCTGTTCATGACCGAATACACCGCCAACGGCGGCCCCGGCATGGTCGCGTTCGCCACCAAGGTGCCCGGCCACATCCTGCCGGTCGAAGTCACGCGCAACAGCGGCTATTTGATTCATCGCCACGGCTTCCTGTGCGGCACCGCCGGGATCGAGTTGTCAGTCGGGTTCCAGCGGTCGCTGGGGGCGGGCGTGTTTGGCGGCCAGGGCTTCGTCCTCCAGAAAATCGCGGGCGAGGGCACGTCGTGGATCGAGCTGGACGGTGAGGTCGTGACTTACGACCTGTCGCCAGGCGAGACGCTGCGCGTCCACCCGGGCCACGTGGGTATGTTCGAGGGGACGGTCAACTTCGACATCACGATGCTGCCTGGCATCCGCAACATCCTGTTCGGGGGCGACGGGCTGTTCCTGGCCGCGCTCACCGGGCCGGGGCGCGTCTGGTTGCAATCGCTGCCGCTGTCAAACCTGGCGCACGCGCTGGCCCAGTACCTGCCGAGCGGACGAGGCGCGGATTCGGCTGGCAACGCCGCCGGCGCCGGACTCGCCGGCGCGGTCATCGGCGGCCTGTTGGGCGGCAACCGCGACGACTAGGGGCGAACGCTAGCGGTCGCTAAGGCACCACCCAGGATCGGCGGCCGTTGGCGGCCAGCAGGCGGCCAAAGACCATGCCGGGGAAGTGGGCCGCGGCCACTGGCGTGTCGGTGCCCTCGATCTCCCTGGCCAGCGCATTGCGGGTGCGTTTGGCCAGCTGGGGATCGACGTCGCCCAGCCCGGTCCACTCGTCGTCGAGCAGCTCCACGGGACAGTGCACCACGTCGCCGAGTAACAAGCCGCGCGCGGCGCCTGACGAGAGCACGATGATGGTGCTGCCCGGGGTGTGACCCGGCGCGCTCATCGTGTCGACACCCGGCGTAAGCGGACCGCTCCCGTCCCAGGTCGTCAGGCGGTCCTCGATCGGCGCCAGGATCGGCCGCACGCGCTCGTTCTCGCGAAAGTGTGCCCAATCGCGTGCGTCACAGCGGTACGTCGCGTTCGGGAACACCCTCGCGCCGTCCAACGACGCCCACCCGACGTGGTCGAAGTGCAGATGCGTGAAGACCACATCTGTAATGTCTTCGGGGCGGACCGTGTGCGCAGCCATGCTGTCAAGCAGCTCCCCGCCGGTGTACTGGCCCGTACCGCCCATGATCGCACCGGATCCTGGGCCGACACCGGCGTCGACCAGCACCAACCGGTCGCCCGGAGCACGCACCAGGAATCCCCCCAGGGCGAACGCCAGCATCCCGTCGGGGTCCAGAAAACGTCGATGGGGGGCCCACGACTCCTCGGTGGTGCCCTTGAACGCGGTGGCCGGGGCCTTCAGCACGCCATCCGAGATCGGCTCGACGACGAGGTCGCCAATGTTCATCGGTGCTCAGCGTACGTCACGCCGACGGCCCCAGGTGCCAGCGGCTCGACGTTTCGCTCGAGAACGACACCCGGCCGGACTTGACGACCCACCGTCGGCCAGGCAGGTCGATGGCCGCGTCGGCATATCTGGACGTTTCGAGCACGACCAGGTCGGCGCGTGCGCCGGGCCGTACTCCGTAGTCGGCGCCACGCCCGATCGCGCGCGCGGCGTTGTGCGTGACCAGGTCCACAACTCGCGGCAGCGTGTCGGCCCCGCCCAGATGGGCGGTGGACACCAGCAGAAACGCCGTGAGCAGTGGATCGCCCGTGCCATACGGGGTGAACGCGTTGCGAATGTTGTTGGCGCCGGCGGCGACGTTCACGCCGGCCGCCAGCAACGCACGGACTGGCGCCAGTGCTCGCCGGACGTTGTGGGTGTCGTGGCGTCCGCCAAGGTGTAGATCGGTCATCGGCAGGGTCACCACGGAGATGTCCGCGGTACACAGCCGCTCGGCGACGCGCGCCAGGCGCTCCGGCGGCAGCGCCCCCAGTGCCGTGGCATGGCCGATCTCAACCCGGCCCTGCATGCCGGCGTCGATGGTGCGCGTCGCCAGGTAGTCGATCGAGAGATTCCTCGCATCGTCGGCAAAGTCCTGGTGGAACGAGAGCGAGCGACCGTACTGCCGCGCGAGCGCGAAGCAGGTGTCGATGTGCTCATGGGCCGAGCGATCGTTGTACGGCACGCCGCCGACGACATCGGCACCCATCCGCAACGCCTCGTGGAACAGATCCTCGGTTCCGGGGCGCTGGTGGATGCCCTCCTGCGGGAACGCGACGACCTGGATGTCCACCAGATCGGCGTAGGCCGCTTTCAGCTCGAGCAACACCTCCAGGCCAAGCAGGCCCAGCGCCGGATCGAACTCCGTCTGGGCGCGCAGCAGGGTGGTCCCGTGCCGCAGGCACATCCTCAAGGTTTTTTCAGCCCGCACAGAGATGTCGGCGCGGGAAAAGCTGGCTTTGGCCGCGCCGGTGACCTGGATTGCCTCCGCCAGCGTCCCCGACCGGTTGATGGCGCGATCCGCAAGCAACGCCTTATCCAGATGAATGTGGGGCTCGACCAGGCCGGGCAGCACGACCCGTCCGCCTGCATCGAGGACGGTCGCCCCGGACAGCTCGCTCGGCGACGTCTGGACGGCCGCGATGGTGCCGCCGTTGCAGCCAATGTCGACCAGCGGGCCAGCCTCCGCGATGCGTGCCTGGCGAACGACGAGATCCACGCAGAGCCGCCAGCTCAGAGCTTACGCGGCGCGCGGGAGCGTCCGTCGGGACGAGTTCTCGGCCAGCCAGCGACGCAGCTCGCACTCCGGGAGTGGGCGGCTCATGTGGTAGCCCTGTGCCAGGTCGCAGCCGAGCTCGACCAGCAGATCCCAGGTCGCCTGATCCTCGACCCCCTCGGCGATGACGCGCAGGCCCAGGTCATGGGCCAGCTCGATGGTTGACCGCACGATGGTGAAGTCGTTCTTATCGGTACCCATGTCGCGGACAAACGAGCGATCGAGTTTGATCTCGCCGACGGGCATCTGTTTGAGATAGCTCAGCGACGCGTGGCCGGTCCCGAAGTCGTCGATGGCGACTTCCACGCCGGCTTCGCGGAGACGGGCCAGCGTCGCCAGCGCGCGCTGCGGATCGGTCATCAGCGCACTCTCGGTCACTTCCAGTTTGAGCAGCCGCGGCTGAGTGCCGGTGCTCGCCAACAGTCCCACGACCTCTGCCACCAGATCAGGATCGTGCAGATTGCGCATCGACAGATTGACGCCCACGGCGATGTCCAGCCCAATCTCTTGCCATGCCCCGCACTGGCGCAGGGCCGTCTCGAGGACCCAGTGCGTCAGCGGTTTGATGAGGCCGGTCTGCTCCGCGAGCGGGATGAAATCATCTGGCTGCATCAGTCCCCGCCGCGGATGTTGCCAGCGTACGAGCGCCTCGACGCGATCGCACTGCCCGGTCAGGAGGCTCAGCTTGGGCTGGTAGTACAGGACAAGCTCATTGCGCTCGATGCCGGCGCGCAGCTCGCCGGTCAGTGTCAGGTGGTCGGCGTCGTGGACGTCCTGCTCCCACGAGTAGACGGCGTGTCCAGTGCCCCCGCGCTTGGCGTTGTACATCGCGACGTCGGCATGCCGCAGGAGCGTCTCGACATCGCGGCCATGCTCGGGATACATCGCAATGCCGATGCTGGCGCCGACCGAAACTGCCTGGCCGTCGAGGGTGAAGGGCTGCTCCAGGGTCTTGACCAGCATCTGGGCAACGCGCGTCGCCAGTTGGGCGTCGGCGGCCAGGGGCAGGACCATCGCAAACTCATCGCCACCCATCCGTGCCACGGTGTCGGATGCCCGCAGCGCGCCCCGCACCCGCAACCCAACCTGCTGCAGGAGCTCGTCGCCGGTGTGATGCCCAAGCGTGTCGTTCACGTCCTTGAAGCGATCGAGGTCCATGATCAGCAGGGCCAGCACAGCGTCGTCGCGTTCGGCAGCGAGGATGGCTTGTTGCAGACGGTCGCGCAGCAGTGTGCGGTTCGGCAAGCCAGTCAGACCATCGTGCAACGCCTGGTGCTGGGCTTCGTCGCGCGCCTGCCTGAGCTCGCGGTTCGCGTCGGCCAGCTCCGCGCTGCGCTCCAGGCTGGCCAACGCCGCGGACGCCAGGCCCGCCAGGAGCTCGAGCACCTCGGCGTCCTCGTCGGTGAACTTTCGCGTCGGATCGTTCGTATTGGCGGAGATCGCGCCCAGGAGTCGGCCCTCGTGGAGCAGTGGCACCGCGACGGCGGCCCGGACCCCGACTCGCCCGGTCGGTGTCTCGGTACCGTATTCCTTTTGATAGTCGTTCTGGATCACGGGGGAGCGTCGTTCGATCGCGCGCCCACTGACGCCAGCGCCGACTTTGATCACCGTGAACTCGTTGCGCGTCGGGACCGAACTGCGGACCGGCACCAGCACGCTATTGACCGCATCCCAGCGCGTCAGCGTGCCGCTATCGCAGCCAAGCACCGCGACTGCTTCGTCCAACAGGTCCGTCAACACCTGCTCGGCGTCGGATTCGGATGCAAACCGGCGGGCCAGCCGAAGCATGGACTCGCGCCGGGCGAGCTGGGTCTGCGCGGCAAGCTCGTGCTTGCGCATGGTCATGTCGCGGAAGACCAGGACGGCGCCCGAAAGCTGACCCAGGGTCACCAGGGGCGTCACCACGTAGGCGACCGACAGCAGCGTGCCGTCGCGGCACACAAAGGCGTCATCCTCGTTGCGATACGTCTGGCCGGCGCCGACCAGGGACGGCAGCAACACCGGGCCAGCGGCGGGTACGTCGGTCGCGCACGATGCGCCGACCGCGGCGAGAAGGTCGCGGCCAAAGAGCTCGTCCGCGTGCCAGCCGAGCAGGCGCTGGCCCTCCGGGTTGATCAGTAGCAACCGCCCCTCGGAATCGAGCGCACATAGCCCGTCGCCCAGTGACTCCACAATGGCGGTCAGTCGGTCGCGTTCGGCGCCGAGACTGCCCGACAGCTCCTGCATCTCACGCGACGAGATGGATAGCGACTGTTCGAGCACATCGCGCTCCTGATCGGCCTCCGTATACGACTGATCGACGCGTTCGAGGAGTGCGAGCCACGCGGCGTGCGTCAGACCCGCCGGAGAATCCGCGAGCCCGGTCTTTTTCAGTTGACGCGCGAGCAGTGAGTGCATGGCCGAGAGTTGACTCGTGCAGCAACTATCGGCCCTCGGCAGGTGGACCTGAAGGCTGAATCTGGCGCGTCCGGCGGGACGGCGTGTTCCTGCGACGTTTGGGTTGAGGTGCGACGCCGCCGCGGCTGGCCGGGCGGTCGTTGTAAGCGGTACATTGGGTCAGACCAAACCCCGCTGACAGAGTCTTGAAAGCAACCCTGCGCATGCCTGCCACCTGGAGACAACTGCTCGCCCCGATCGTCGGACTGCTCCTGGTGGCCGCGTGCGCCGCCCCGAGCGCGCCCGCGACCACGCCGTCCGCCGCACTACCGCCAACCGCGGCGCCGGCGACCGACGCGCCGGCGGCGCAGCCGACCACGGCGCCGGCCGTGCCAGCAGCAAAGCCAACGACCGCACCGGCGGCGGCGCCCACGGCACCGCCAAACCCTGGCGCCGTGTCGGGTGAGATCGTCGTTTTCGCCGCCGCCTCGCTCACCGACGTCTTCGGAGACATGGCGACGGCCTTTCAGCAGGCCAATCCGAGCGCCAGATTGACGTTCAACTTCGGCGCCTCGAGCCAGCTCGCAACGCAGCTCGGGCAGGGCGCCAGGGCCGACGTCTTTGCCAGCGCCGACCAGACCCAGCTGGAAAATGCCAGGAAGGCCGACGCCATCGCCGGTCAGGACGTCGTGTTCGCGCGTAACCGACTGGTCGTGATCACCCCCAAGGACAACCCCAAGCACATCGCCGCGGTCAAGGACCTCGCTGGGGACGGCGTGAAGTTCGTCACCGCCCAGCCGAGCGTGCCGATCGGCGCCTATACGGCGCAAATGCTGGACAAGGCAAATGCCGACCCGAGCTACGGCGCGGGCTTCAAAGACAAAGTCGTCGCCAACACGGTGTCCCAGGAGGACAACGTGCGTCAGGTTGTGAGCAAAGTCCAGCTGGGCGAGGCGGACGCGGCCATCGTCTACAGCACCGACCCCACGCCGCAGGTCCGCGATCAGCTGAACATCATCGACGTGCCCGAT
>DATGER010000210.1:0-40093 GCA_035309865.1 Chloroflexota bacterium | reverse complement strand
CTCCGCGGTCGAGACCACCGCCGCCGTCGCGCAGCTCAGCCAGGTGATCGACTCCATCGCCGACGGCGCCACCGACCAGGCGCGGCAGGTCCACACCACCAGCGCCACCGCCAGCGAGATGGCGGCAGGCATCGAACAGGTCGCCGCCAATGCCAACCTGATGGCCACCGCCAGCGAGCAGACCCGCACGGCCGCCGAGCACGGCAGTCAGGCGGTCCGCGAAACGACGGTGGCGATGATCGAGATCCAGGCCGTTGTGGGCGATGCGGCAAACAAGGTCCGCCAACTGGGCACCCTCGGCCAGAAGATCGGCGCGGTGGTGGAGACCATCGACGACATCGCCGAGCAGACCAATCTGCTCGCGTTGAACGCGGCGATCGAAGCCGCCCGCGCCGGCGAACACGGCAAGGGCTTCGCCGTCGTCGCCGACGAGGTCCGCAAACTGGCCGAGCGCAGCGGACGGGAGACCAAGCAGATCGCCGGACTCATCGCCCAGGTCCAGACCGGCACGCAGGAAGCCGTCGCCGCGATGGACAGTGGTGCGGCCGCCGTCGCGCTGGGCTCGCACAAAGCCGACCAGGCCGGCCGCGCGCTGCAGGAGATCCTCGAAGCGGTCCAGGCCACGGTGCGCCAGGTCGGCGAGATCGCGAGCTCGTCGCAGCAGATGGCCACTGGCGCGCGGAGTGTGACGGACGCGATGCACTCGATCAGCGCGGTCGTCGAGCAGAGCACCGCGGCCACCGAGGAGATGTCGGCGCAGGCCAGCCAGGTGACGACGTCGATTCAGTCGATCGCGGCGGTCTCCGAGCAGCAGAGCGCGGCCACCGAGCAGGTCTCGGCGAGCACCGAGGAGATGAGCGCCCAGGTGGAAGAGATGGGCGCCCAGGCGCAAGCGCTGGCAGCCATTGCCGAGCAACTCAAGGGGCTGGTAGCGCAATTTACGTTGGATGCGGGCGATGGTGTCGAGGCCCCGGCGCAGCGACACAGCGAGGTGGTCAGGCTCCGACGCCTCGCCTGAAAAACATCGCGGGTATCGGCGCCGCCTTTGCCGACGGGCAGGGGGTGCCCGATACTGTCCCCGGGCGGGGGACCGCGATGCGGCAGCTTCTACAGGGACTGGATAGTTTCGTCGGGCGCGACGCAGAAATCGCGCAGATCCAAACACTGCTCAGCGCTTCGCGGCTCGTGACGCTGACCGGGCCCGGGGGTGTTGGCAAAACTCGTCTGGCGTTGGCCGCGGTGGCGCTGTTGCGAGCCCGGGCTCCCGATGGCGTCGTGTTCGTGTCGATCGCTTCGATTACCGATCCAAAACTCGTCGTACCGGTCATCGCCCAGGCGCTCGATATCCACGAAATCGAGCGCCACGCGCTCGAGCGTACGCTGCAGGATGCGCTGGCCGATCGAGAGTTGGTGCTCGTGTTGGACAACTTTGAGCAGGTCGTCGACGCCGCACCGGTCGTCGCCTCGCTGCTGACGGCTTGTCCGCGCTTGAAGATCCTCGTGACCAGTCGCATCCTGCTGTCGATACGCGGCGAGCAGGTATTCCAGGTCCAACCGTTGAGCCTGCCCGACGTCGGCGCCAACCGATCCGGGGTTGACCTGATTACGTCCGCCGCGGTGCGGCTGTTCGTCGAGCGCGCGAGGTCGGCTCGCGCCGACTTCACGCTGACGGACGACATCGCGGAACCAGTCGCCCGCATCTGCCAGGAACTGGATGGACTCCCGCTAGCGATTGAGCTCGCCGCCGCTCAGGTGCGCGTGCTGTCGCCGGCGGCATTGTTGCCACGGCTCGGACGGCGTCTGCCCGTGCTGGTGCGCGGCCCACGCGATGTGCCGGAGCGACACCGCACCCTCCGCGACGCGATCGCCTGGAGCTACGAACTGCTCGCCGCGGGTCAGCGCCGTTTGTTCTGCACCCTGGCGGTGTTCTCCGGAGGCTGCACGCTCGAGGCTGCCGAAGCCGTCGGGGGCGCGCCGGGCGAGCCGCCCACGGCCGTGCTCGATGGTGTGGCCGCACTGATCGACGCGAGCTTGCTGCGCCAGGTTGAGGCCAGTGGCGAGCCGCGCGTGAATATGTTGCAGACGATCCGCGAGTTCGCGCTCGAGCAGTTGGCTGCGAGTGGCGAGGAGAGCGCGGCACGCGACCGGCATCGAGATTGGTGTGTCGCGTTGGCCAGATCCGAGCCGCCGTGGCGTTGGACCGCCAGGCGTCTGGCCATCCTCGAGGCGGAAAGCGCCAATCTGTATGCGGCGATCCAGTGGAGCATACAGGAGCGCCAGGGGCAGATCGGGTTGCAAATCTCGGCTGGCTTGTGGCCGCTGTGGCTGGTCCGAGGTCGCTACGCCGAGGGCCGCGCCTGTTTGAAGGAGTTGCTCAGCGCGGCGGGCGCCGGCGAGGCGACGCCAGCGCGGGCAGCGGCCCTGTACTGGGCGGCGTACCTGGCGTACCGCCAGGTTGATCTCGACGCCGCGACCGAGCTCGTCGGCGAGAGTCTGGCAATCGCTCGGCAGATCAATCACTCACTCGCGAAGGGTCGCGCGCTCATGTTGCTCGGCAACGTGGCCCGCGAGCGTGGCGATTTTCGGCTGGCACACACGCAGTACGATCGGGCGCTCGCCACCATCGAGCGCGTCGAGGACGAACGCTGGGAAGGTCCGCCGTTCGTGCTGGTGCAGCGTAGCATCGCGTTGTTCGAGGAAGGTGACCCCGACCAGGCCGAGCACATCGCCGCCGAGGCGCTGCGACAGATCCGCCACTTCGATTGTCCGCTCGTCGAGGGTCTGGCCTTGCAGACATTGGGACGTATCGCCGCGAGTCGAGGCGAGTATGCGACGGCGGTGTCACTCTTAGAAGAAGCTCTGGCGTTGCAGCGCGGCCTTGGCGATAGCACAGGCGTGCTGTGGTCACTCCGCCAGCTGGGGCTGTGTGAGCTCGACCGGGGCCAGCCCGATCAGGCCCGCCACTGGCTGGCCGCCGCACTTATCCTCGCCAGGGACACTGGCGACCGGGCGGGAGTCGCTCGGTCGCTGGATGGGCTGGGTGACGCGCTCGCGACCTCCGATCCGGGCCGCGCGGTCCGGCTGGCTGCCGCCGCCGCGGCACTCTGGCAGTCAATGGATGCGCTTCCCAATCCGTCGGAGCGCAATCGTCTGGACCGGTGGATACAGGTCGCGCAGCGCTCGCTTGGCGACCGCGCCTTCGCCGCCGAATGGAGCCTGGGTCAGCGGCTGCGACTCGATCAGGTCGTCGCGGAGGCCTTGCGTGGTGGCGTCGACCGCGCTCCACCCCCGCCGCCGGCCGCGGAGTCGCCGTCCGCGGAGCAGCTGCTGAGTCCGCTGACTCCGCGGGAGCGGGATGTGGTGCGTTTAGTCGCGCGCGGCGCGCCGGCCAGGGAGATCGCCGAAACGCTCGTGATCAGCCGCGGCACGGTCCGATCGCACATCGAGCACGTGCTCACCAAGCTGCAGCTCCATTCGCGCGTCCAACTCGCGGCCTGGGCGGTGCAGCGCGGATTCCTGGATCCCTGACTGGCTTGACCAACCGCTCGAAGACGCCGGCTACGGCTTACATTTGTCCAGTGACTGCTGGAACTCCTTGCGCGCCTGGTCGCCACCCTGCGACTTCCAGTCGCTGATCAGCTTGGGCAGATCAGTCAGCGGCGAGTTGCCGACGACCATGCTGTTGTAGGCATCCGTCTGCAGCTTGATCAGGTTGCCACTCTGGGCAACCCACGTGGGTGAGTAGAGCCCCAACGTGGGATCCGCAATCGAAGCCTGGATCTGCTGCTCCTGGAGTTGTTGCATCAACTGGGCCTCGCCGGGCTGGTTGGCGTAGAAGTAGTTGATCTCGGTTGTGCCGCACAGATAGTTGAGCCCGTTCGACCAGTTCTGGTTGCCGTTGGTAACGTGGACCGGGGCCCCGTTGACCCAGTTGAACATGTCGTTCTCGATCCCGTAGTAGATGAAGTTGAACTCGTCACTGCCAAAGGGCGCCGCGATGAACTCCATAATGTGCAGCAACTCGATGATCTTTTTCTCGTCTTTGATGGTGCTCGGGATCGCCCCGAAGCCGTAATCGGCGGTGCCCAGCGGAATGGCCGGTTTGCCGCCGTCGAATCCGGGCGGAATCCAGGGGGCCGGGTTGGCGTCCGGGTTGTTCTGTTTGGTGAGCGTCGTCATCGTGCCGGGCTGGCTGCCAAAATAGCCCCAGCCGCCCTGGGTGAAGAAGCCCGTCTTCCCCGATTCGATGAGACTCATGTTCTGGTTGAGGGTCAGCGTGAGCGCGTCCGGATGGAAGGCGCCCTTGGTCCACATGGTGTGGGCGAACTCGAGCGCCGCTTTCCACTCCTCAGTCTCGAGATCCCTGGTCAGCGACCCGTCACTGTTGAGCCGCCACTGATTGGGGGCGCGGAACATCGCGTTCCAGATGCTGGGGTGCAGCGTGTCAATGCCCCAGGTGTCCTTGATGCCGTTGCCGTCCGGATCCTCCTGCGCGAACGCGACGAACATCCGCATCACTTCTTCGGCATTCTTGGGATTATCGACCTTGAGTTTTTCCGCCCAGTCCTTGCGGTACATGCCGAGCTGGCCGTTGACCGGCTGGATCGGATAGGGCGCGCCATAGATTTTGCCCTGGAAGGCTGACCCCCGCCACGTGACGGGCGGCAGCAGTTGCAGATTCGGAAACTGTTTGAGCCCGTCCCCGGTGAGGTACGGAGTCAGGTCGTTGAACGCGCCCTGAGCGACGAACTTCATGAACCCCGCGCCGTTATTCTGTCCGTTCTGGTTGAAATTGATCCAGGTGATGTCTGGAAAGCTGCCCCCGGCGGCCAGCGTGTTCAACTTGGCCGCGTAGTCGGGCGAGTCGGCGAGGGTCGGCTGGATGGTGACGCCGAGCCGCTTGTTCAACTGCTGCCACCACGGGTTGCTTTCGAGCGGGGGCGGTGGTGAGCTGAACAATATCTGGAACGTGGTGACCGTCTCACCTTTGCCCGGCGGGTTCGGCATGGTGACATACGGCTTCGGGTACTCAGTCCAGGCGAGCGGCACGTTCGGTACTTTCGAGACGATTTGCCCCGGTCGCTCCGGCGGGGTGTTGGGCGGAAATTGCAAATTGGCGACGCACGCGGCCGTGCCGCCACTGGCGCCGCTGTTGGGCTGAGCGCTGGTGCACGCCGCCAGCATGCCCATGCCCGCCATGCCGAGCGCCCCCTGCAACAAGGCCCGACGACCCAGTCCTCGGCTGAGACCTCGGGATAGCAAACTGTCGTGCGAACCAGATGCGTCAGCCCTTGATGGCACCGGAGAGCACCCCCTGTACGAAGTACCGCTGGAGGAACGGATAGACGAACAGAATCGGCAGCGTGGCGATCACCACCACGGCCATCTGGAGCGTCTGCGCGGGTGGCAGCGGTTGCCCCACCTGCTCGGCGCCGCTGAGTGCTTGCCCTTGCAGCACGTACAGCCGCAGAACGAGCGGAATCGGCCACATGGCCGTGTTATTGATGTACAGCAAGGGGCCGAAATAATCCGACCACAGCGCCACGCCATAGAACAACGCGACCACGGCCAGGACCGCTTTGGAAAGTGGCAGGATGATGTGCCAGAAGATCTGGAGCGGGTTCGCGCCGTCGATCATGGCCGCATCGGTCAGATCCTCCGGGATGCCCATGAAGAACTGCCGCACCACGACCAGGTTGAAGGCGCTGATCAGGCCGGGCACAATCAGCGACGCATACGTGTTCAACAGGCCGAGATAGCGCACCGTGAGATAGTTGGGGATGATCCCGGCATTGAACAGCAGTGTCCCGAGGACCAGGATCAGCACGAACTTCGTCCCGGGCACCTGGCTGGTGCGCGATAGACCGTACGCCAGCGTGGTCGTCATCAGCATGCACACCAGCGTGCCGATCGCAGTCACACCAATGCTGACCTCCAGCGCGCTGGTGACGACCGCACCCTGAAAGATCGTCGTATACGCGCCCAGGTTCGGGTGGAGTGGGATGAGCGCAACGTTGGCGCCCAGCAGGTCCCGTTCGCTCGACAGACTCACCGACAGGACATACCAGAACGGAAACAGCATCACAGTGACGATCAGGATGAGCGCGACCGCCTTGACGATGCGCGACGTCAGGCTCGGGCGTTCCATCCAGAAGGGCGCCGCGCCGGCGTTGATGGCCATCAGTCTTAGAACACCCCCTGCTCGCCCAACGCGTGGGCGGCCTTGTTGGCCGCGACTATCAGAATGGTCCCAACGACCCCCTTGAACAACCCGACGGCGGCGCTCAGGCCCCAGTTGCCACCCAGAATGCCCTGAAAGTACACGAAGGTGTCGAGCACCTCACCCGCGGGCGCGCCAACCCCGGGCTGCTGCAGGAGGATTTGTTCGAAGCCGGTGGTCAGGATGTTGCCGAGATTGAGGATCAGCAGCAGCACGGCGATGCCACGGATGCCCGGCAGCGTCACATGCCACATACGACGCCACGGTCCGGCGCCATCCACCACGGCGGCTTCGTACAGGTGCACCTCCACCTTGCTGATCGCGGCGAGAAAAATGATGGCCCCCCAGCCAACATTTTTCCAGATGTACTCGAGCACCATCATGGGTTTGAAGATGGTCGGATTGGTCATCAAATTGACCGCCCCCAGCCCATGACTGTTCAACAGGTGGTTCAGCAGTCCGTCGCCGCCCAGCACCGATTGCCAGACACTGACCAGGACTACCCAACCGATGAAGTAGGGGAGATAGACGATCGATTGGACGACTTTTTTTACCCCCGGACTCATCAAGCTGTTGAGCAGCAGGGCGAGCGAGATCGTCGCCGGAAAGTACACGACGATCTGGAGTCCGTTGATGATGAGCGTGTTGATCAGCGCGCTACCGACCGTCGGACTGCTGAACAGCGCTCTGAAGTTGTCGAGGCCCACCCACGGGCTGTCGACGAAGCCCAGATACGGTGAATAGTCTTCGAAGGCGACGATGTTGCCGAGGAGCGGCAGATAGCGAAAGATCACGAAGAACACGAACCCCGGCAGGACGAAGGCATACATCCAGCGTTCCCGCCGCACCTTCGACCAGACCGTCGACTCAGATCCACGGCGCACCCCCGCCGCTGAGCGGACCTCTGAGCCGACGATGGGGGCTGTCTCTGCCCTCGGAATCATGTCACATCCTGCGCCTCAACATGCAGGTCGCCAACACACGCGAGCCGCTGATTTTTTGCCGCCGTTCACGCTCCCTCAATCGCGTGCGCCGCCTTCGTGTATCTGCTAGCCCCATGCATGGCCTATGCCACGTATGTTATGCGCTCCAGCGATCGATCCCGAGCAGCTTCCTGCCCAGGGGCGTGAGCGTGGCCGGCTCCGTCCGCTGCTCCTCGATCCGCCTCGGGTCGCCAGGAAAGGACCTGGCCATTGGATGGGTATTGTTCCGCCAGCATTCGATGCGCGCCTGCCGGGTCTCCTCGGTCATGTGCGCTGACGGGTTCATGCTGATGTACTGGCAGAGGCGCGGCTTGCCCGACGTGTTGTGCCCGTTGCCGTGCAGCAGCAGCGAGGTCCACACCAGCAGATCGCCGGCGGCGAGTCTCGGCCGGGTGATGGAGTAGCCGGTGTAATCCGGATTCCGCGACTCGATCTTTTCTCTGGATTGGGTTTTCAGGAACTCATCCAGATGTTGATACGTCTCCGGAATGCATTGGAATCCACCCATATCAGGTTCCGTGTCGGTCAGCGCGAGCACACCCTGCACGTGGAACGGAATATCCGGATATCTGGTCATGTCGGTATCCCAGTGGATCATGCCGCGATGCACGTAGTCGGGGTAGGCGGGATTCACCGGCGGCTTGAGGCCAACCCGGTCGATCGACACCGCCAGCTCATCAGTGCCGTGGATGGCCCGGAAGATGTCGTACAGGTTCGGATGCTGGCGGTTGTTCCACATCGACTGGTATTGATACATCTCGACCATGCCGACCGGGCGAATGATGTCGGGCCGATACCAGCTGTCCGGAACGTCTGGCCGGGCGCCGGTGTGGCGCCAGATGTCGTCGATGGTGGCCGCCAGATTTTCCTCTGGCAGTGCGTGGTGAACGATCACATAGCCGTACTGCGTAATATGGTCGTGCCATTCGGCCGGACCCTGGGGATCGTGCGTTTCCACGCTGATGGCCATGGCCGGCAGCATAGGCACGTCGCCAACAGCGCGTCAAGTCGAGCCACCCGGCGGCAGCCGAGACACTCAGGGAAGGATGACGGCACCCCAGAGTTCACGCGAGATCAGCCGCCGCGCGGTGTTGCGGGTGGCCGGCGGAGGCGGCGAGGTCAAGCTGCCGACATACGTCGCGTTGCCCAGCCTACCTGGCGCCGAGCGGGCCTTCCAGGCAAATGCCTGAGCACGCTCTGTCCAGGAGGCGTAGCCTGCGGCGATCCACCGGCGGTACGCTGGGTGGCGCGTGCAGGTGCGCTACCTCGCTCGGCGGCTGGTGCAGTTCGGGTTCGTGCTCTGGGGCGCGGCCACCCTCAACTTCCTGATCCCGCGCCTGGCGCCGGGCAATCCGGTGCGCGAACGCCTCGTGAGCGCCATGCAGCAAACGGGGCCGATGCAGCAGGGGATCGAGGAGATGGTGCGTTCGTACAACGTCCAGTTCGGCCTCGACCAGCCGCTGTATGTCCAGTATTTCAAGTACATGGGCGCAGTCGTGCGATTCGACTTCGGGTATTCAATCGCCCAGTACCCCGTCAAAGTCGTACCGCTCATCTTGAACGCGCTGCCCTGGACCATCGGCCTGTTGTCCGTCGCGACGGTCCTGTCGTTCACGCTCGGGTCGCTGCTGGGGGCTTTGCTCGCCTGGCCGCGCGCACCGCGGGCGCTGCGACTTCTGGTCCCGCCGCTGATGACCCTGTCGTCAATCCCCTACTACCTGCTCGGGCTGGTCCTCGTGTACCTGCTCGCCCTGAGTGCGCCGATTTTTCCGCTGTCGGGCGGGTACTCGATCGGCTCGACCGCCCAGCTCAGTCTGCCGTTCGTGCTCGACGTCGTGCGCCACGCGGCCCTGCCCAGCTTGTCGATCATCCTGGCCGCCATCGGTTTCTGGGCGCTCGGCATGCGCGCCATGATGGTCACTACCGAAGGCGAAGACTACATGGTCCTCGCCGACGCCAAAGGCTTGCGGCCGCGGCGGATCTTCCTCCGCTACGCCGCGCGCAATGCGATCTTGCCCCAGATGACGTCGCTGGTCATTCAGCTCGGCCACATCGTCTCGGGCTCGGTGATCGTCGAGATCGTCTTTGGCTACCCGGGCATCGGCAATCTCTTGTTCCAGGCAATCTCGGCCTCCGACTACTTCGTGATCTACGGGGTCGTGTTCATCACCGTCCTGGCGATCACGTTCGCGACGTTGTTGATCGATCTGGTGTATCCGCTGCTGGACCCGCGGATCGTCTACAGCCGGGCATGATGCGCGCCACCGCCAGCCTGACCCACTCGCGCGAGCACACGCCGCGCCCTGCCCGCACGAGTTTCGGCGAGATCGTCGCGTACTGCGGCCGGAATCCGCAGCTGATCGTCGGGATCGTGATGGTCGGTGCGTTGCTGCTGATCGGTCCGCTGGGCGCGCACGTGGTCGACGTCGGGCGGGCCCAGCCACTTTCAGATATTCCCAGCCAGGCGCCTGGCGTGGCCTATCCGCTCGGGACGGACGACCAGGGACGCGATCTGCTCGCGGTCATGGTGGCGGGCCTGCCGCTCACGCTCAAAGTCGGCTTCCTGGCGGGCGCAATCGGCCTCAGCATTGGCACCGTCCTGGGACTGGTCAGCGGCTACGTCGGCGGGGTGCTCGATGCGGTGATTCGCATGGCGGTCGATACGCTGCTGACCGTACCCGCGCTGCTGGTGCTGATCATCATCGCCGCCTCGATCAAGGGGGTCATCTCGGTGACGATCATGGGCCTGGTCATCGCGTCGCTCGCCTGGATGAACCCGACGCGAACCATCCGCGCCCAGGTCCTCACGCTGCGCGAGCGGGGCTATATCCAGATCGCGCGGCTGTCCGGGATGAGCAGCCTCAAAGTAATCGTGGCCGAAATGCTGCCCAATCTGCTGCCGTACCTGGCCGCCGGTTTCGTCGGCGCGGTCTCGGCCGCCGTGCTGGCGTCGATCGGCCTCGAAGCACTCGGCCTTGGTCCGCAGAATGAACCGACGGTGGGTATGACCATCTACTGGGCGCTGCTGTTCAACGCGCTGTTGCGCGGGATGTGGTGGTGGTGGATGCCACCTATTCTCGTCGTTGTCGTGCTGTTTCTGGGCTTGCTCTTGCTGTCAGCGGGCCTGGACGAAATCGCCAATCCGCGCCGACGGCGGCGCGCCTGAACCTGGGGGAGATCACCATGTCGAACACGTTGTCGCGCCGCCTGTTCCTGGCCGCGTGGACCGGGACGCTCGCGGCATTCGCCGCTGCCTGTCAGTCACAAGCCGTGCCGGTTGCCCCGGCGGCTCCAGCGCCGACAACGGCCCCGGCGCCGACTCCGGCGACTGCCGCCGCCCCGAGTACCTCAACCGCCGCACCGGCGGTGGCGGCCACGCCCGGCGGCCTCAGTCCGGTAGCTCGCAACGAAACGTTCATCATGACGGTCTCGGACACGTTCACCCAGTTCCAGGACGCCACGCTCGCGAACCCGTTCCTTCGCGCCCAGCAGCGGACGGGTTGGCACTTCATGTTCGAGCCGCTGTTCTACTGGAACCCGTACTGGACGCGCGACGTGCAGTGGCCCGTCGGACTACCGGGCAATGAGGCGCGGATCCCGTGGCTGGCCGAGACCGCGGCCTATAACACCCAGAGCAGCGAGCTCAACATCAAGCTCCGCTCCGGTGTGACCTGGAGTGACGGCCAGCCATTCACGGCCCGTGACGTCGTGTTCACCCTCAACATGTTGAAGGACAACTCGCCCGACCTGTTGTACGCGTTCGACATGAAGACGTGGATCAAGGACGTGACGGCCGTCGACGACCTGAACGCGCGCATCACCATGAATACGCCGAATCCGCAGTTCCTGGGTCGGTACTTTTCCTGGTTCCAGGACAACGGCTTTCCGATCGTGCCGGAGCATATCTATTCCGGCCAGGATCAGAAGACGTTCACGAACCTGGATCTCGAAAAGGGCTGGCCGGTGACCACCGGTCCATGGAAGCTGGTGTCCTCGACGGCCGACCAGAAGATCTACGACCGTCGCGCTGACTGGTGGGGCGCGAAAACCGGCTTCCGCGCCCTGCCCAGAATGAAACGGGTCATCGTGCTGCCGCGCATGGAGGACGCGAAGAAGGTCGAAGTGATGATCAGCAATGAGGTCGATACGACCCACGATCTCTTTCCGGCTAATATCCCGGCGCTCCTGGAACGGACCAACAAGGCGATGTTCTGGATCGACGGGAACACCCAACCGTATGGCTCGGTCAGTCCGTCGACCATCATGATTGGCTTCAACAACTCGAAGCCGCCGTACGACGATCCGGAGATCCGCCGGGCGATCAACTCGGCGCTCGATCGCAAACAGGTCAGCGACGTGGTGTACAAGGGCTCGGGACAAGCGAGTGTGTTGCCGTTCGCCCTGTTGCCGAATCTGATCCCGTTCGCCGACGCGTGTGCCGACCTGCTGAAGAAGTATCCGGTCGACGCGCCGGACCCCGCCAAAACGGCCGAAATTCTCCAGTCCAAGGGCTGGCAGAAGGATTCGGAAGGGTTCTGGGCCAAGGCGGGGCAGCGCTTCCCGATGGTGGTCCTACTCAGTCCAGGGTTCTTCCAGGACATCGGTCCGATCTTCGTGACGCAGTTGCGCAAGGCAGGCTTCGACGCCTCCTTCAAGTCGCCCACCGATTTCCCAACCCTGACCGCGCAGGGCAACGTCGACGTCTTCATTCGCTTCGACACCGCGATCTTCCAGGACCCGTGGGTGTCGCTCGATCAGTATCACAGCCGCTACGGCGCGCCGACGGGACAGGACGCGGCGCAGCCCTATCGCTGGAAAAATGACCAGTACGACACGCTGGTGGACAAGCTCAGCCAGCTGCAGTCCAGCGACCCAATGTTCATGCCGACGTTTCAGCAGGCGATGGAGATCTGGCTGCGAGAGCTGCCGGCGCTGCCGACTGTCAAGTGGTACTTGCGCGTCCCGTTCAACACCACCTACTGGCAGGGTTGGCCGAATGAGAAGCAGCCCTACGTGTGCGGCGGCGGCTGGCATCGCGGCGCGGGCGGACTGCTCCTGCACGCGGTGACCCCCGCCTGACCCGGATGGTCGGCCGGGCCCTCGGATGCGCGCACACGTCTCGGCCGGGTAGGCTATCGGGCGAGGCAGAGTGTGATTCAGTGCTGAACGTCGGCATTGTCGGGTGCGGCACCATCAGTGCCGCCTACTTGAAGACCTTTCCCAGACTGGAGACGGTCAAGGTCGTCGCCGCGGCGGACATTGACTTCTCGCGCGCTGAAGCGGTCGCGACCGAACATCCCGGGGTGCGCGCCCTGAGCGTCGATGACTTGCTGGCGGACAGGGCCGTGGACCTGGTACTGAACCTGACCATCCCGTCGGCTCACGCCGAGGTCGCGCTGCGCGCCATTGCCCGTGGCAAGAGCGTCTACGGCGAAAAGCCGCTCGCGGCGTCCACGGCGGAGGCCCGCAAAGTCCTTGACGCCGCCGCCGCGGCCAGAGTGCGGGTCGGCTGCGCACCGGATACCGTCCTGGGAACCGGCATCCAGACGGCGCGCAAGGCTGTCGACGATGGGCTCATCGGCACGCCAGTGTCGGCGATTGCCATCCTGGGCACCCCGGGCCCGGAACCCTGGCACCCCAACCCGGACTTCTATTATCTGCCGGGCGGCGGACCGCTGCTGGACATGGGCCCGTACTACATCAGCACGCTGGTCACGCTGCTGGGACCAGTTGCATCCGTTACCGGCGTTGCCAGCCGGACGCGTGCCACGCGCACCATCGGCGCGGGTCCGCGGGCGGGGGAGGCCATTCCCGTCCTGACGGATACGCATGTCACCGGCGTGCTCGTGCACGCGAGTGGGGCGCTCTCCACGCTGTACATGAGCTTCGATACCGTCGCCACGGCATCCGCGCGCATCGAGGTCCACGGCGTGCAGGGGTCGCTCGTCGTCCCAGATCCGAACCGTTTCGACGGGGACGTCCGGTTGTTTACTCTGGGTGAGAAAGAGTGGCAGGTCCTGCCCGTCTCCGCGGGCTACGCCGGATCATCGCGCGGCTACGGTGTCGAAGATATGGCCAGAACCACCGGCAGCGACGAGCCACGGGCCGGCGGCCGGCTCGCTTTTCATGTGCTGGACATCATGGAGTCGCTGTTGCAATCGGCGGCCGAACGCTGCGCGGTCGCCGTCCAGAGCAGCTGTGAACGACCGGCGCCAGTTCCACTGCAAGGAATCGCCGCGACCTAGATGGCCCTCAGGCGGGGGACGTGTACCGCTCCAGATAGCGCAGGCTCTGGGTGACGTCGTCGAGCGGATCACGCGGATTGTCCTGCTCGACCACGAACCAGCGAACGTCGGCCGCCTTGCCGGCCGCGAGAATCGCGCCCCAGTCCAGTGTTCCACGGCCGACGGGCACATCCTGCGGGTCCTGGTCCGCGGCGATGTCCTTGAGATGCAGCAGCGCGATCCGATCGCGGTGTTGATTGATCAACGCCAGGGCGTCCTGACCCGCGTATTCGGCCCAGAAGACGTCGAGCTCGAGGTCGACCAGGGCTGGATCGGTGCTGAGCAAGGCATCGAACAGCGTTCCACCGCGGCCGTCCAGCGCGGCGAACTCGAACGCGTGGTTGTGGTACGCAAAGCGGAGGTCCGACTGCTGACAGGCTTTGCCCCACTCCTCGAGGCGCGCCGGTAGCTCAGTCGCGGTGCGCACATCGGTGCGCATCTCCTGGGGGAGGGCGGGCACGATGGCGTACTCGCAGCCGAGCGTCCGGAGGTCCTCGCACACCTTCTGCACGCCAGCGACAAACGCGCTGTACTGCACGTGGGCGCCGAGTGCCCGAAGGTGCAGTTCATCCAGCGTCTGTCGGAGCACCGGCACCGGGGTGTCACCCAGGCCCGCGAACTCCACGGCGCCGAAACCCAATTGGGCCACCTGACGCAACGTACCCAGCATGTCGCGCGCGGTGAGCGAACGCACCGTGTACAGCTGGAGTCCGAGTTGAGCCCTATCCATCTGAACGGATCCACTGCATGTGCTGCATGTGTACTTTGTACAGGCCTCAGGCTCACCCTCGGCGCACATCTGCCGTCGGGCCGCCGAGGCAGGCCATGCCCGCGCGTGCTCGCCGTCGGCGCAATGTCGATCTGGCAACGCGGCGTTCGACGTCTAGATATGCGTTCCCACACGGCTCCGCGCAGCGCCTGGATCGGCCTGGCCGTCCTGGCCCTCCCTTGCATGATCACGGTCATGGACCTGACGGTCCTCAACCTTGCCGTACCCCATCTCAGCTCGGCGCTGAAACCGACCGGCACGGAGCTGCTCTGGATCATCGACATCTACGGCTTCATGCTGGCCGGCGCGCTCATCCCGGTCGGCGGCCTGGGCGATCGGATTGGCCGTCGCAGACTGCTCCTGGTCGGCGCGGCGGCATTCGGCACGGCGTCGGCGCTGGCTGCCTTTTCGACCAGCGCCCTCATGCTGATCGCCACCCGCGCGCTGCTCGGCCTCGCCGGCGCCGCGCTGGTGCCCTCAACCCTGTCGTTGCTGCGCACGATGTTCGAGGACGACGCCGAGCGAACGAAAGCCATCGGCGTCTGGGGTGCGAGCTTTGCCGTCGGCGCCGCCATCGGGCCCCTGGTCGGCGGCATTCTGCTCGAACACTTCTGGTGGGGCTCCGTCTTCCTGGTCGGCGTACCGATCATGGTGTTGCTCATGATCGCGGGCCCGATCCTGCTGCCCGAATACCGCGACGCGGTCGCCGGTCGGCCAGACCTCCCGAGCGCGCTGCTGTCGATCACCGCGGTGTTGGCGGTGATCTACGGCCTGAAGCAGACGGTCCAGGATGGTCTGAGCTGGCTGCCCTTGCTCTCGATACTGGCCGGCGGCGGTCTTGCCGCCACTTTCATCCGACGCCAGCGGACGCTCGCTGACCCGATGCTCGACCTGCGGCTGTTCCGAAACCCGGCCTTCAACGTCGCGCTCGCCAGCAACGTCCTCAATGTTTTTGTCTCATTTGGATCGTTCATCCTGGTCAGCCAGTACCTGCAACTGGTGCTCGGGCTGTCGCCTCTGCAGGCGGGCCTGCTGTCGCTGCCGGCGTCGCTGCTGGCCATCGCTGGCCCGATGCTCAGCGCGCTGCTCGTCGAGCGCATCGGCATGCGCTTCACGCTGGCTGGCCTGCTGGCGATCACCGCGGTTGGGTTCGGCGTGCAGGCCCTGGTCGGCGGTCCGCTTTCGGCACTCAGCGTGGCCGTCGGCTGGGCGCTCTGGGCGTTCGGTGGGTCCGCCGCGGCGACGCTCACCACCGGCACGATCATCGGCGCGGCCCCGCCGGAACGCGCGGGCGCGGTTTCAGCGCTCGCGCAAACGGGCGCGGAACTGGGCGGAGCACTCGGCATTGCCGTGCTCGGCAGCCTCGGGACCGCGATCTACCGCGGAATGGTGGCACCGTCCCTGCCCCAGGGCCTCGCGCCTGAACTGGCCGCCGCGGCACGTGACACCCTCGGCGGCGCGCTGAGCGTGGCCAGTCAGATTCCTGACTCCGCGGCCGCGGCTACGCTGGTGCTCGCGGGGCAACACGCCCTGACGACCGGGGTGCAGGTGACATCCGCCATCGGCGCCGTCATCTCGATCCTCACGGCCGTCGCCGTCGTGGGAGCGCTCCGACCCCGCGGGTCGGAGCGCTTTCACCCTGGCGGCGCGCTAGATGCAGACGCCCATGCTGCCGGAGGGAACCCCCTGGCACAGGGTCGCTTTGCTAATCCAGCCCGCGTCGAGCACGAGGTTGAGATCGGACACGTTGATGGGCTGCGGCGTGAGCAGGATGGAGCTCACATTGTTGTTGCCCGGCGTGGTGAACGGTTTGGCCCCGGCAATCTGGTTCAGGGCCGTGCCAGCGCACAGTTGGACCGCGGAATCACCCGCCGTCTTGCCGAGCACGCGGGCGTCCTTCCAGACATCCACGGTCTGTAACCCCAGGGCGATCCGGTTCAGCGCGGCCGCGTCGCCGTCCTGGCCCGAAACCGGAACCTTGCCAGCCAGCCCCTGGCCCGCCAGCGCCGAGACGACGCCGCCAGCCATGCCGTCGTTCTCAGACAGCACGGCGTCGACCTTGTTGTTGTTCTGGGTCAGGAACTGCTCCATCTCGGTCTGGGCCTTCGACGGATCCCAGTTGTCGGTGTAGGTCTCGCCGACGATCTTGATGTCGCCGCTGGTCACGGCATTGCCGATGACGTCGTTGTAGCCGCCGCGCAGGAAGTCGGCGTTGGCGTCCGCCTTGTTGCCCTTGATAATGACGTAGTTGCCCTTCGGCTGGGCGCCGAACACTGCGCGCGCCTCCATCCGACCAACCTCGACGTTGTCGAAGGTGATGTACAGCGCGTTCGGATCCTCGATCAGGCGATCGTAGGCGATGACCGGGATTCCCTGGCTGATGGCGCTCGCGACCACCGGCTTGATCGCGGTGCCGTCCTGAGCCAGGATGATCAGGACGTTCGCGCCCTGGGCGATCAGGTTCTCGACGTTCGACGCCTGGGTCTCGGCCGAAGACTTGGCGTCATTCGAGATGTACGTCGCCCCGCCCGCGTCGAGGGCCGACTTGATGGCTGGCTCGTCCCATCTTGCCCAGCGTTCCTCCTGGAAATTGTTCCACGAGACGCCGACTGTACAGCCGGCCTGGCGTGCTGGGGCGGCCTGCAGCGCCCCGGGCATCGTGCCCAGGAAGAGCGCCGTGCCGACCGACGCGGTCACTACCCGGATCGACCGCCTGGTCAACCCGTTTCGGATGCCTAATCCTGTCCCGGCTTTACGAATGGTCATGTGGTCCCAAACTCCCTCTCTGATGCGCTGTCCGTCGTGTCAACCGTTCCCTGACTGCCAACCGGCGCGTTGGTTACACCCCTTTCCTCTGCACGCGCCCAGGTTTGTGTTTCTTTCTTCCAAACGTTTGGTGTAGCCTGCTACAAATACCTCGGTCGTGTCAATCACTATCGCCGTCGGCATCGCCCGACAGCGCTCGATCGGGCACACCAATTATTTCGGTCCTTTCCGAAATTAGAATACCTAGAAATCAGGCGGGCCGTTGACTTGGCACCTCGCAGTCGGGTCCGGTGGGCCAATGAGCTACGCCATCTACGCCAAACACGGACCGGTTGTGTGGCTGACGATCAATCGGCCAGAGGTCATGAATGCCCTGCATCGCGATGCCAACATCGAGATGACCGAGCACGTCGACACCTTCAAGCAGGATGACGACGCCCGCGTGTTGATCCTCACCGGTGCCGGCGAGCGCGCCTTTTCCGCCGGCAACGACCTCAAAGCCACCGCCGCGGCCACCGCCCGCGGAGAACGGCGGTCGAGAAGCAGCGACGGCCGCGCCGTGTTCTTCGGCGGGATTGTCGGCAACCCGTGCAGCAAGCCGGTCATTGCCGCTGTCAACGGGTACGCGATGGGCGGCGGCTTCGAGCTCGCGCTGGCGTGCGATCTGATCGTCGCGGCGGACCACGCGCGTTTCGCGCTGCCGGAGCCGCGGGTTGGCCTGGTGGCCGGCGCGGGCGGCATGCATCGGCTGCCCGCGCAGATCCCGTTGAAGCAGGCGATGGGTCTGCTGCTGACCGGGCGGCAGATCAGTGCGCAGGAAGCGCTCCGCCTGGGGGTCGTCAACGAAGTGGTCACGGCCGCGGAGCTCACCGCCGCCGTCGAACGCTGGGTGAACGACATTCTGGCGGCTTCGCCGGTGAGCGTCCGATTGACGAAGCAAAGCGTGATGGCCGGGCTGCATCTCTCGGTCGAAGACGCCATGCTCCAGGACGCGCCCCGCCTGGCCGAGCTCTACGCATCTGAGGACTTCATCGAGGGGCCACGGGCGTTTGCTGAAAAACGCCCGCCGGTCTGGAAAGGCCGCTGACGGTCGCTCAGCATGCCGGGCCGTTCAGGATTGCCGGGGAGATCTGGCGATTGATTCGTCGCCCGTAGCGCGTGTCCACCTGGAGCTGGCCGCGGTCGACGGCGACCTTGCCGCGCAGGATGGTCGTGACCGGCCAGCCAGTGATATGCCAGCCCGCCCACGGGCTGTAGTCGGTTTCGTGCAGGTCGTCGGGCCCCAGGATCCGGTCGACGGCGGGGTCGATGATCGTGATGTCCGCGTCACTGCCAACCGCGATGGCCCCCTTGCGCGGATAGAGCCCAAAGACCCGGGCCGCGTTGGCCGACGTCAGGTCGACGAATCGCTCGAGCGAGAAGCCCCGTCGACCGACGCTCTCGCTATACATGATCCCGATCCGCGGCTCGACGCCCGCGTTGCCCCCGGTGACATCGTCAATGCGATCTCCCTGCAGCTTCACCTGGAGCGGCGTGCAGATCCCATCCGTCGCGATGCTGCCGATCGAGCCGCTCGCCATGCCCGCCCACAGGGCCGTGCAGTCCCGCTCACCTTTGAGTGACGGGTACGTGTGATAGATCTGCCCGTGTGGCCGCTTGTAGGCCTCGCTGGTGTACGACGCATAGTGGTGGAGCGTCTCGCCGTACACGGGCAGGCCTTTCGCGCGGCATTCGGCGATCGCCGCCACGCCCTCGGCCGCGCTGACGTGGACCATGTACACCGCGGCGCCGGGCACGTGTTCGGCCAGACGTAGCACTCGGCGGAACGCCAGATCTTCGGACAGCGTGCTGTGAACCTCGGCCATGTGCTCGAAGCCGGTCCGTCCTTCCCGCGCCAGGCGGTCGTACATGTGCATCACCAGGTCGTCGTCCTCGGCGTGCACCGCGACCAACCCGCCGTGGCGCGCAGTCCGCTGGAACACCTCCCACATATCGCCCATCCGGACTCGCCGACCACGGCGGCTCGGGGTGATGTCGGTGGTAAACAGCTTGATGCTCGGAAAGCCGGCCTGGATGACTTCTGGGATTTGATCGAGCACGTCTGGCGGCACGGTGCCCACCAGCATCACGTGGTAGGCATAGTCCGAGTAGCACCGCCCCAGCCAATCCCGCTCCCGCCGCTCGATCGACTGCTGCAGTGTCTCGCCGATGCTCCACGGGGCGAAGTCGATGAGCGTGGTGGTACCGCCGAACAGCGCGGCGCGGCTGACCTGGGCGGGACCGCCGCTCAGGACGGGCGGACCACCCCCCGGCGACGGAATCGGCCACTGGGCGTGAATGTGCGGGTCGATCCCGCCGGGAATCACGAGTTTGCCGGCGACGTCCAGGACCTGCGCGGCTTCGGCCAACACGCCGGGCGCGGCCACAACGACGATGTGTTCGCCCTGGATACCGACGTCCCAGGTACCGGCCCCCGCCGGCGTCACCACGTGCCCGCCCCGGATCAGCAGATCCAGCATGCGCTCACGTCGAATGGGCCACGTTGGCGAACGCGTCACGCAGGATCGTCAGCTCCGCGTCGGTGAGGTGGCGGCCGAACTGGTCGGCGACGATCCGCTGCACCGCCGGTCGCGCCCGGCCCACCAGTTGGCGCCCGGCCGGGGTGAGCTGGGCGTGCAGGCTGCGGCGGTCGCCGGGGACGGCCGACCGGGTAACGAGGCCGGCCTCGGCCATGCGATCCATCAGGCGGGTCAGCCCACTCTTGCTCAGGAGCACGGCGTCGGCCAGTTCGTGCATGCGGCGGCGGCCACCGGGCGCGCGGCTGAGCTGGAAGAGGACGTCGAACCAGGCCAGCGAGATGCCGCACGCGGCCTCGAGCTGCTGGCTGACGCGCGGCACGACCCGCGCGTGGGCGGTCAGGAAAGCGAGCCAGGCCTGGAGAAAGAGGGGCGGGTCGGCCGCCTTGGGCACGCGCCAGTATGCGGCGCGCACCGTTGCCGGTGCAACTGACGGCGTTGGCCTTGACGTTCGTCCTACAATAGTTGTATAAACAACAATTGTAGAGACAATAAAAGTCTCGGAAGGTGGCAGCGACCAATGACGACAACTTCGAGCTTCGCGCCCCTCGGGCGGGCGGGCCTCCTCGCCGCGGCGGTCGCGGCCGTGGGCAATCTCGTGGTGTACGCCCTGGCGCGGACGCTGGGCGTCGCCCTCCTCCTGCCGCTGCAACCCGGTGCCGCGCCCGTCTTGCTGCCGGTCGCCATGGTGCTGGGTGCGAGCCTCGCCGGCGCCGCGGCCGCGGCCGCGGCGTTTGCCCTGCTCACCCGGTTCGGCCCGCGGCGCACGCGGCTGTTCCCGATCGTCGCCCTGGTGTTCCTGCTGCTGTCCCTCGGCGCCCCACTCACCCTGGCCGCCACCGACGGCGCTACCCGCGCCACCCTGGTGCTGATGCACCTGCTCGCCGGTGGGTCGATCACCTACCTGCTCGCCGCGCGCGGCCGCGGCTAAGCCGAGCGTTTACCTGGCCGCGGCGATCGCGTCCTGGTACTCGGTGCGCGCCTTGTCGCCGCCATTGTTCCGCCAATCCTTGACCAGGCCGTCCAGGTCGCTCAGTTGGGCGCGGCCGATGACGATATCGGATACGCCGTCGCTCATTGCCTGGTCGAGGAGCGGCTGTTGCGCGGTGTACGTCGGCGAGTAGAGGCCAAGCGTCGGGTCGGCGATCGCGACATCCGCCATCGCCTTCTCGTCGGCCTGGATGTTCGTCGCGTATTCCTGGGACCGGTTGGTGTCATAGAGCACCTGCGGGTTGTTAGTGATGTACTTCCAGGTGCTCAGCACCTCGGCTTTGCCTTTCTCCGTCAGCACCGGGACGCCCTGCGGGTTGCGGTTGAAGTGCGTGCCCTCAACGCCGTAGTTCAACAGCGCCCATTCCTGGCTGCTGAACGGCGCGGCGATGTAGTTGAGCACGCGCAGCAGCAGCTTGACTCGATCGACGCTACCCTTCTTGATGAAGCTCATGCCGAAGTTGCTCGGGCCGGTGTGGTAGATCGGCTTGCTCTTGCCGTCGGCCGAAAATGGATGGATCACCCGCAAGCGCGCCGACGGGTTTTCGCCCGCCAGCAGCGGCCACTGAGCGATGAGTGCTCCAAAGGAGTGGGAGGCAACCGCCGCCTGGCCGCCGCGCAGCGCGGTCGACAGGGTCGTACCGCTCAAGGTGCGGCTGTCGGGGTGGAGCACCCCTGCCGACCACAGGTCGCGCGCGAAGCCGAGCGCAGCCCGGTATTCGTCAGTCTCGAAATCCTTGAGCAGCTTGCCGCTCTTGTCCAGGGCCCAGTTGTTGGGCACGCCGAAGATCATCAGCAGCGGTGACTGGCTGCCCAGGCCAAAGCCCATGCTGGCCGCGAGGCCGAAATGGTTCTGCTGCGCATTCGTCAGCGTGACGAGGAATTTCTTGAAGTCGTCGGCCGAGACAGGCGCTTGCAGTTGTGCTTGATCCACCAGGTCCTGGCGCACCAGGAATGCATTCAGGAACGGCGCGCGCGGGACGGGCACGCCGTAGATCGCGCCGTTGAACACCGTTTCGGCCCAGCACGGTGTCGGAATATTGGCCAGGTTGGGGTAGTCCTTGATGGCGTCGCCGCCGATCAGGGACGTCAGGTCGGCGCACTGCGCCTGCAGGAAGGACGGCAGGCTGGGGATGTACTTCATCGGGCTGTTGTAGAGCGTGTCCGGGAGATCGCCGCCGGCGATGGTGGTGTTCAGCCCGTTCCGGTAGTCCGCCGAGCCGTACAGCCGCTGCCGCACGGTGAGGCCCATGTCCGTGTTGACGGCTTGCCACGCGGAGTTCTGATCCAGCGCCACCACCGCGCCCTGGATGAGGTTGGTCATCAGGGTCACGTCTTCACCCTTGCCGGGCGCTTCCTTCACCGACTTGAAGAGCGTCCGCGGAAACGTGAAATAGCCCGCGTCGACACCGTCCGCGCGCCCAGGGAGATCGGGCTTCGGACCGTCCTGAACGGGCACGTAGGACGGGGTCTTGACCTTGCCGGCACTGCCGCTGACGGAGGCAGGCGCAGCGTTGGGCCGGGGCGCCAGTCCGCAGGCTGCCAGCAACGGCAGCGTCAGCCCTGCAGCAAACAGCCCGCTCGCCTGGCGCATCAGATCTCGCCTGGTTAAGGAAGCCATGCCGTACCCCCGACCCCGTATCGCCCTAACGATATCAACCCGGCTCTGGGCGGCACTCGTGTACGGCAAGCCCACGATCGTCCGAGGACACACCGGAGCGTCGGAGGACCCGCTCGCCGGTCCTTAAGCGGGGGCGCCGCGGAAAGCAACGGGCAGCGAGCTTGTGGTTGCACGGATCAGCGACTGGCGGCGGGGGGCCGCAGGCCGGGCCGCAGGCTCCCCCGACCCGAATCACGCGTTGTCCTGTCTAATGAGCAGGAGCATGCCAGATACGTACGACGTAGCGATTGTGGGCGGCGGGCCGGTCGGTGTGGCGCTGGCGGTGGAACTGGGCCAGCGCGGCATCTCGTGCGTGCTGATCGAGCGCCATCTGACGCCGCAGCCGATCCCCAAAGGACAGAACCTCACGAATCGAACGCTGGAGCACTTCTACTTCTGGCACTGCGTCGACGAGCTGCGCGCCGCGCGCGTGATGCCGCCCGGCTACCCCATCGGCGGCGTGACCACCTATGGCAATCTGATGAGCCCCTACGTGCATGCCCTGGGTGGCAACCGGAGTCCGTGGGCCGGCCGCGGCACAGGCGTGCAGGACTACTACTTCCAGCGCAATGAGCGACTGCCGCAATACTGCACTGAGGCGGTGCTGCGTGACCGCGTGAAACAGCTGCCCACGGTCAGCACGCTGTTTGGCTGGACCGCTGTGCGCGTCGAGCAGGCCGACGGCGGCGCCAGTGTCACGATCCTCCCCTCACGCGAAGGCGCCAGCCCGTTCTACAGCTGGTCGGCCGACACCGAGCAGCAGCTGAACCAGGACGTCTCCGGACTCGCCGACAGCCGAGTTGTGCGAGCCCAGTACGTGGTGGGTTGCGATGGCGGCAAATCGCTGGTGCGCGAGAGCATGGGGATCGACCGTGGCGGGCGCGACTTCGACCAGCGGATGGTGCTGGCGGTCCTCCGCTCGAAGGAGCTCCACGTGTTCCTGAACCGCTTCCCGCCGTCGACGACGTACCGCGTCATGAAGCCGGAGCTCCGGGGTTACTGGCAATTTTTCGGCCGCATCGACGTCGGCGAGGGGTTCTTCTTCCACGCCCCGCTGCCTGCCGGCGCGATCCCCGACAACTTCGACTTCCTGGGGCTGCTGCATCAGGCGGCCGGCTTCGACTTCCATGCCGAATTCGACCACATTGGCTTCTGGGACCTGCGCATCATGGTGGCCACCCACTACGGTGGCGGCGCGACCGGTCGCGTGTTCATCGCCGGCGACGCGTGCCACCAGCATCCACCGTATGGCGGGTTCGGCCTGAACACCGGCCTGGAGGACGCCGCCAACCTGGGCTGGAAGCTGGCGGCCAGGCTGCAGGGCTGGGGCGGCCAGAGGCTGTTGGAGTCCTATGACGAGGAGCGGCGGCCGATCTTCAAGGAGACCGGCGAAGTGATGATCGCCGGCGGTATCGAGCGGGATCGGGTCTGGCTGGAGCGGTACAACCCGGAACACGACCGGGCCGAGTTCGAGCAGGCCTGGGCCGAGTACGGAGCGACGTGGGGGACGCGCGCTCAGGCGTACGAGCCGCACTACGAAGGCTCGTCCGTAGTCATGGGGCCCGCGGATGGCAAGTGCAGTATCCACGGCCGAATGTCCTTCAAGGCGGAGGCAGGTCACCACCTGGCACCAAAGGGACTCAGTAGCGGCCGCAACGTGTTCGAGGAACTGAGCGACGCTTTCAGCCTGTTGGCCTTCGACGCGGAAGACACCGCCGTGCACGCACTCGAGCACGCCGCTCGGCAGCACCATGTGCCGCTGAAGGTGATACGAGACAGTTATGCCAACGGCCGCGAGCAGTACGGGTCGCGGCTCGTTCTGGTCCGGCCCGATCAGTACGTGGCCTGGGCCGCCGACGTGGCGCCCGCCGAACCAGGCGGGATGATCGCCCGCGTCGCGGGCGCGTGATTATGGTCGCTGCCCTTTGGTAGCCTGATCGGGGTGACAGTGATCGCTCCGTACTACGGCCTCGGTCTACGCAACAGGCCACCCGTCTCCGCAAGAACGCCGGCGCCTGAGGTTGGGGAGCGCTTCGCTCGGATGCGCGACGCCGCCGAACAGCGCCTCAGTGAGCCGTTCACGGGAATCACGACGGACGGCAACGTCGTCCCGCGCCTCTACCCGCTGCAGGCGACCGGCATCTCAACTGAGCCGCTGCGCCGCGCGGCGGCCGAGTTTCTGGACGTGCTCGACCCCAACCAGCGGCGGCAGGTGGGCTTCGAGATCACCTCAGACGCGTGGCGGCGCTGGTGGAACATCCACCCGTTCCTCATGCGTCACGGCCTGCTCCTGGAAGATCTCCAGGCAGACCAGCGTGCGGCTGCGCTGCGCCTCGTCGAGCAAACCCTCAGCGCGAGCGGCTTCCGCACCGCCCGCGACATCATGCGGCTGAACCACACCGTTGGTGAGATCACCGGTAGTTGGACCGAGTACGGCGAGTGGGTGTACTTCATCAGTGTGTTTGGCGAACCATCGGACCACGCGCCGTGGGGCTGGCAAATCGACGGCCATCATCTCATCGTCAACTGCTTCGTCATCGGCGATCAGATCGTCATCACGCCGCTGTTCATGGGGTCCGAGCCGGTGGTCGCCGAGACGGGCATCTACACCGGGACCCGGGTGCTGCAACCCGAGCAGAACGCGGGGTTGGAGTTCATGCAGGCGCTGCGCGCCGACCAGCGCGATAAGGCAATTCTGTACCACTCCATCCTGTCGACCGTGCTGCCGCCGGAGCGCGGGATCGGTTCAGACGGGCGAGTCCAGACTGCTGCCTTCCGCGACAACCTCCGGCTGCCGTACGAGGGCCTGCGGTCGGACGAGCTCACGGACCCCCAGCGCGAGCAACTGCTGCGACTGGCGGCGCTGTACACCGGGCGATTGCGGCACGACCACGCCGCGCTCTGGTTGGACGCGGTCCGGCAGCACCTGGACGCGACACATTTCATGTGGATGGGCGGTACGGGTCCGGAGGACGTGTTCTACTACCGGATCCACAGCCCGGTGATCCTGATCGAGTTCGACCATCAACCGGGCATCGCGTTCGACAGCGCCGAGCCGACCCGGGCGCACATTCACACCGTGGTGCGCACGCCGAATGGCAACGACTACGGACGAGACTATCTCCGCCAGCACCATGCCCGGTTCGAGCACGTCAATGGCGAACACGTCGCACGAATCTGACCCATCCCGCAGCGTTATCGGTCGTTTTGCCGCAACGGTGTTGTCCAGTGGCCCGTAGCGTCAGCCGGACTGCGTGGCGGCCCGAGCGGTGTGCGCCAGCACCTGATCCATGTTGGCGCCGCCGAGGGTTGGCGCGTCTCTGTAGAGGAAGCACGCCGCCGCGCGCCGGTCATCGGTGCGATACAGTGGCGGGACTGTCTCAGCGCACATCGGCATGACCGCCGGGCATCGGTCGGCGAACCGACAGCCGTGCATGGTTGCTCGTTCCGGCTCGGCTCGAGAAGCAAGCGACTGATCGTCGTCGTCCCAGCGGTCATTGACGTCGGGGAGCGGTATCGACGAGATCAGGAGTTGCGAGTACGGATGCCGGGGAGCTTTGATCACCAGGTCCACATCACCCACCTCCGCAACGCCACCCCGATACAGCACGATGATGTTGTCAGAGATCTGGTACGCGGTGGTCAGGTCGTGGGTGATATACAGAAATGAAATGCCAAAGTCGGCGTGCAGTTTTTTCAGACTTTCGAGAATGGTGGCGCGCAGCGAAGCGTCAACCATCGAGACTGGTTCGTCGGCGATAATCAGCCGCGGCTGCAGCAGCAGCGCGCGGGCGACCGTCAGACGTTGACGTTGGCCACCGCTCAACTGATGCGGGTAGCGCCCCAACGTTTCCTCTGGACGCAACCCCACCGCGACCAGGGCCTCCTCGATCTTGCTGCGGGCCTGCGCCTGCGACCGAGCGAGCCGAAACTTGGCCACCGGCACCGTCAGCAGGTGATCGACCTTATAAAAGGGATTGAAGACCTCGAAGGGATCCTGAAAGATCGCCTGGACTTCATGGCGGAACTCCATCCAGTCGCGGCGGGCCATCTTCCAGAGATTCTTGCCGCGATAAAACACCTCGCCGGACGTCGGCTGAGTGAAGCCCAGCAGGAGACGCGCCAGCGTCGTCTTGCCACTGCCGCTCTCGCCGGCGATGGTGGTGAACGATGGGACGTCGTCGCCCACCGCCAACGAGAAGTGATCGAGCGCGACGGTGGCCTCGGGGCCGCTACCGAACACCCGCGAGACGTCCCTGGCTTCGAGGAGCGCCGTCATCAGTCGTACAGATGGCAAGCCACAGAGCGCTTGGGGCGCGCTTCTTGTGGTGCAGGTACATCGACGGAGCAGCGCGGCATCACTTGCGGACAGCGCGGATGGAACACGCACCCGGACGGCGGATTGAGCAACGATGGGGGAGTGCCTGGAATCCCGTGCAGGACTCCCTTCACGTCAAGTGACGACAGGCTGGATATCAGGAGTTGCGTGTAGGGATGCATGGGCGACGTGAAAATGTCGCGGACCTGACCAACTTCGACCAACTTGCCGCCGTACATGACGCCGACCCGATCCACAAACTTCGCCATGAGCCCCATGTCATGTCCCACCAACAGAATGGAGGCGCCCAATCGCTTCTGCACGTTGCTGAGTGTCTGCATGATCTGTCGCTGCACGACGACGTCGAGCGCACTGGTCGGCTCGTCGGCAATGATCACCCTGGGCTGCATCGAAATCGCGATCGCGATGCACACGCGTTGCTTCATGCCACCGCTGAGCTCGTGGGGATAGAGTCGCAGGACGTTCGGTTGAAGGCCAACTGTCGCCAGGAGCTCCGGTAGCCGAGCAGCGATGGTGCGCTTCGATCCGGCATGCCCGTGCGTACGCATGCCGTCCAGGATCTGGTCCCCAATCCGCATCACGGGATTAAGCGAATTCATCGCGCCCTGCGGAACCAGCGCGATCTCCGCCAGGCGAACGTTGCGGATCTCGTTGTCTGATAGGGGGCCGAGTTGCGTATCGCCCAGGCGGATGGTGCCGCCCTCGATCATGCCCGGGGGCTTGATCATCCGCATGATCGCCCAGGCGGTGGTGGACTTGCCGCTCCCGGACTCTCCAACCAGGCCGAACCGCTCGCCCCGAATCAAGGTGAAATCGACCCCGTCGACGGCCTTCACCGGGCCGGACGGCGTGTGATAGTAGACGCGGAGGTCGCGTACCTGGAGGACCGCCTCGTCGCTCAAGCCGCCCTCTGGCGCCGCGGATTGGCGATCTCGTCTAGTCCGGCACTGACCAGGAACAATCCCGTGAACAGGACGACGATGACGACAATCGGTGGCACCCACCACCACCACAGCCCGCGCAGCATCGCGTTGAAGGCAATCGCCCAGTAGATCGTCATCCCAATCGTCGGCTCGTTCTGTGGACCCAGCCCCAGTGCTTCGAGGCCGATCGAGGCGAGCACCGCGCCGGCCACGGCGCCGACGAAACTCGCCGCGAGATAGGGCAACAGGTTCGGAACGAGCTCGCGCACGATGATCTCGAGCCCATTCATCCCTGACAACTTCGCCATCTGGACGTATGCGCGCTCGCGGAAAGACAGCACCTGCGAACGGATCGTTCGGGTCGGGTGCATCCAGGCCAGAGACGCCACCACCAGCGCCATGAGGTTAATGTCGATGACGCCTCTGATCGAGTTGGCGATGATGATCAGCACCAGCAGTCCCGGCACCGTCAGCAGCGTGTCGACGACCATCCGAATGACCGTATCGAGAGCTCCCCCCAGATAACCGGACAGAAATCCCAGGACGATGCCAATCAGCAGTCCGACGGTTCCAGCAATGAACCCGACGCGCAGCGTGAGCGGCACCCCCGCGACCAGCACCGCGAGCATGTCGCGTCCCTGGTCGTCGCTGCCGAGCGGCAAATCGGACGAGGGCGGTTGGTCGGGAATCGTCGCGGCGGGAACCGCATTGGTCACGTCGACGAAGCGCGGACCGATAACGCCGATCAGGATCAGGGCGACGAGGAGTACCAGCCCGACCACGAGGCCCGGGTTACGCCGGCAGTAGGCTCCGATCGACTGAGCCGTCGTGCGGCCCGGCCGGGTCGTGACGAGTGTCGCAGTCCCACTGAGCACCGCCACGGTCAGGTATTCCGATACGAGATGCGTGGATCCAGCAGCGGGTAGACCAGGTCGATGACCAGCGTGGCCAGGGCAATCGCGAAGATGATGACGAACACGATCCCATAGATGACGAAGAAATCTGACCCCGTGATCGACTTGTAGAGCAGGGTGCCAATGCCCGGCAGGCCGAAGACCACTTCAACCAGCACCGAACCGGAGACCACCGCCCCCAGCGCGATCGCCAGCGACGTGAACTGCGGCAGGATTGCGTTCCGGAGCGCATACCGGAAGAAGATCAACCGGTCGGGCAGACCCTTCGCCTCGGCCATGATCATGTAGTCCTCACCTTCGGTATTGACCATCATGCCGCGCATGCCAAGGGCCCAGAAGCCGACCGCCGCGAGAACAATCGACAGCGCCGGCAGCAGGGCGTGGTGCACGACATCCAGCACGAAGGCGAGGCTGAGTGAGGGGACTGTGCCAGTCGTGTACCCGCCCGACAGCGGAAAGAGCCGTTGCTCGATCGAGAAGAGGTACACGAGGATCAAACCAAGCAGGTAGTAGGGCACGGATGACAGGGTGAGCAACGGCGCGACCAGATAGTTGAACGCTCGAGGCGCCTTCGGCCAGGCCATGAGCGCCCCGAGCATGGTTCCGAGCGAAAACGCCACCACGGTGGCCACCAGAAGGAGCCCAATGGTCCAGGGCAGCGCCGCGCTGATCAGTGTCAGCGCTTTGGCGGGATACTGCGACATCGAGTAACCGAACTCCAGGTGCGCGGCGTCCCACAGGTAGCGCACATACTGAATGGGGAGCGGCTGGTCAAGGCCAAACTGCTGATCGTAGGCCTTGACCATCTCCTCGATGCTTTGCTGACTCACGCTGCCGTTGCGGGACATCATCAGCAGCCGCGTACGGATGGGATCCCCGGGCGCCATGCGCGGGATCAGGAAGTTGAGCGTCGCGGCTCCCCAGAGAACGACCACGAACTGAATGAGCCGGCCGACCGCGTAGCTGCGTCGCATGCGTCCCTGTCGCGTGCTAAGCCGCGGCCGATTTGAGGCCCAGCAAGACGAGCTCGCAGGTGCGGTGCCAGTTCGCGTTATTGATGTATGGAGTGCTGGCGTCAGGCCAGTTAGTCCAGTACGTCGTATTGACCGGGTTGCGGTGGTAGAACTGGACCAACGGAATATCCGGCAGTTCCTTCAGCCAGATCTCCATCGCCGAGTGGAAGAGGCCCGCCAGCTTCGGATCGTCCGGGGCCACCGTCCCCATCTGATCGACCAGCTTGTCGAACTCCGGGTTCGACCACCGGTAGGGTTGCGTCGCCGCCTGGCCGTTGGGCGCGCTGAATTTGCTCTGATACAGGCGCATGGTGAAGTACGGGTCGGACACGCTCCCACCGTGACCGAAGACGTACGCGTCCGCGTCGCCGTTGAAAATCAAGTCGCCGAAGTTGCTGGGCATCTTGAACGATGCGTCGAAGCCGCCCTTACGCAATTGCTGGACGATCACTGGAGTGACGTCCTGTTCAACCGCGAACGTGATGACCACGGGTGCGAGACGGTTGCCGTCCTTGGCCCAGAACCCCCCTGAGTCCTTGGTATAGCCCTTTGACTGCATCATCGTCGCGCTTTTGTCGAGGTTAAAGTCGTCAACCGGGTACTTCTGGAGGAGGTCCGCGATACCCTTGGTGTATTCGTTCAGGGCCGGGAACCCGGGGTATGGCACGACGGTTTTATCACCCGCACCCTGGTAGCCGATCTTGACAATCTCGTCGCGGTTGAGCACGTTGTTGATGGCGTGGCGGATGTCGGGGTCGTCGTACGGCGGCTTGGTGTCGTTGAAGCCGAGGCCCGTCGGCCACCAGTCGACGTAGCCGTAGGGCGGATCCTTGCCGCTCCAGCTGGCGATCTTGGGGTTGCGATCCATGGCGGCCTTGATGTTGCCGAGCTGCATCGTCAGGGCGCAGTCAGCCTCGTTGTTGATCAGCAGCTCGACCTGCTTGGCCTCGTCGTAGCCCGGCAGAAAAATCATGCGCTCGGGCGCTGGCAAGGCATGGAAGCCGGTTTTGGTGCCCCACCAGTCATCCCGCCGATCCCAGATCTTCTGTTGCGGGTCGGAGTAGACCATCTTGTACGGGCCAGTCACGACCGGCCAGCCCTTGGCGAGGTCGAAGTTGGTGAACGTCAGCGGATCCTGGCCCTTGAAGATGTGCTCCGGGACGATGAACACGCCGACGTCCTGGTGGAATGTGAAGTAACTGAAGATGAAGCGCGGGTTCGCATCCGTGAGCGTGAACAGGACTGTGTTGTCGTCTGGGGCCGCGACGCTTTTGACCCACTGCTTCATGTCGGCCGACCAGGCGAGCTTTGGCGCATTGTCGATGAGCATCTGGACGGTGAACACCACGTCCTTTGCAGTGAAGGGCTGGCCGTCGCTCCACTCGACGCCCTTGCGGAGATTGACGGTCACCGACTTGAAGTCGTCGCTGAACTTGTAGGCGGTTCCAATCCACGGCATCTCGCCGTTCTTGCAGTCGACGCCCGACAGTCCGCAGACGGTGTCGGTGTGGTAGGCGTTGTAGTAGAAGAGCGGCTCCATCACGGCCTGGTACCCGCTGCGCGAGATGCCGGGCAAAAACGGGTTGTGCATCGCGACGTCGCTGAACTGCTGGGGCGCCTCACCTCCGACGCCAACTGAGATCCAGGTCTTGTCGCGGGGTACCTGCTTCAGCGAGCTCAGGTCAACCGCGGGCGCGGCCGCGGCAGCGGTCGTGGGCGCGGGCGCCGTGGTGGGCGCCGGCGCCGTAGTGGGCGCAGGCGGGGTGGTCGGCTTGGCGGCGGCAGCGGTCGTGGGCGCCGGCGCCGTCGTTGGCGCGGCCGGAGCCTGGGTAGGCGCGGCAGCCGGCTTGGCAGTGGTCGGCGCGGCCGGCGCCGCGGTCGGGCTCGGCGGCGCCGCCGGGGCACACGCTGCGAGCAGCGATGCCGCTCCGAAGCCAACCATCGACTGAATCACGAAGCGTCGGGTGACGTGGCGTTGAGCGTTCATTGGCACCTCCTCTATTGCGACCGCAACGTGCCCAGACTCGGTCTGTTTCGGGATTGTAACGCTGGGCCCTCTACGTGCGCGCCGTCGCCAGACGCTGCTTGACGGCAGTCGTGAAGAGACCGGTGTCGTTGGCCACGGCGAGCCACTTGAAGCCCTGATCCAGACGCGACTGGACGTCGTCGCCGTAGGCGGTCGTACACGCGGGGATGCCGCGGGCCACGCATGCCGCCAGGGCGCGGTCGACAAGTTTTTGAGCGGCGGCTCGGTCGCCCAGTGTCTGCGTCAAATCACCCTGGCCAATGAAGACCGCGTCCACGCCCGGAATCTCGAGAATGCGCTCGATATCCTCGACGGCCGCGGGATCTTCGATCATCGGCACGCGCACGACACCTGACTCGCCACCGCGCCGATATTCGGCCGAACCGTCGATGCCCCAGCGCGTGGCGCGCCCGCCTCCACCGGCGCCGCGCCGGCCATGCGGCGGAAAGAGCATGTCCGTGATCAGCTCACGTGCCGTGTCGTACGGCGAACAGTGCGGGATCAGGACGCCCGACGCACCGGCGTCGAAGAACATGTTCGCGGTGGCCGGCTCGTGGCCGCGGAGGCGTACCAGGGCGGACATTCCGGCGAGCTCCGCGGTCACCAGCATCCGGTAGACGACATCGATACTGAGCGGCGCATGCTCCATGTCGATGATGACGAAGTCCAGCCCGGCCGACGCCAGAATCTCGATCGTCTCCATCGTCGGGAACTTGACAAACATACCCAGCAGACGGGACTCCGGTGCCCACAAGCGCTCTTTGAAGTGACTGCCCATCAGGCCCACAGCTCCTTACTGGCGAGCGCGGCACCTTCGACCAGTGACGACAGCTTCGCCCATTGCACCTCCGGATGAACGCGGATCATCTGCCAGCCTTGCGAAAAGCCGCAGTCGGTACTCGCGATGACGTTTTCTTTGCCCACCACGCTCGCGTAGTTCTTGATCCGCCAGGCAACCAGCTCGGGATGCTCGACGACATTCGTCTGGTGGCTGATGATGCCCGGGATCAGGATTTTGCCATCCGGCAGCTTGACATCTTGCCAGACCATCCACTCGTGCTCGTGGCGCGGGTTGGCCGCCTCGATCGAGTACGCCTGGGCATTGATCTTCAGGATCAGGTCGACGATGTCCCTGAGCGGGACGTCGCTCGTATGCGGGGTGTTCATGCTGCCCCAGCACAGGTGGTAGCGCACGCGATCCTCGGGAATCCCGCGCAGGGCGTGGTTGTACGCCTCGATTTGCATCTCCGAC
Source organism: Chloroflexota bacterium (assembly GCA_035309865.1). GTDB lineage: Bacteria > Chloroflexota > UBA6077 > UBA6077 > CF-72 > CF-72. The sequence continues at coordinate 7,378 of DATGER010000210.1, read as the reverse complement.
GCGCGGCGCAACTCGTCCCACGTCGGGACCGGCTTGCCAGGCAGGACCTGATTGCGAGCCGGCAGGCCGAGGTCCAGCTGGACGATGAAGCCGGCATCAACGATGGCCCGGTATTCCTCGTGCATGGCGTCGGCAAGGTCGTACAGGTAGGCCTGCTCGTTCGCATAGACCCCGCCGGGATCCGCATCGCTACGCGACGGCGTGGCCGAGGGGACGAACGCCTCTTCAAACGCCAGGCCCGCCAGCGCGGCCTTGAAGTTGGCGAGATCGCGCTGGACAGACTGGTGGCCCTTGTACGTGACCCGCCCGGTGACGACGGTGCGCTCATGCGCGGTGCGGGCGATGGCAGCGTCGACCAGGTCGCGCGGGAGCGACGGCGGCATCCACAGCGTGCGATACATGCCGTTGTATTGGGCCATGAAGCCGGGATACTCCTGCACGAGCAGCGGATAATTCATCGCCGTCGGCGCATCGTCCCGGTACTGCGTCGTCAGACCGTCGAGACGCTCCGTCGCGTAGCCGAAAAAGTTGGGTTTGGAGAATTCGCCGTCACTAGGGATGTCGATGCCCACGTTGGCCTGCTGACGCACGACCTGGCGGACACCGTCGCTGACCATCCGCGCGAAGGCGTCGGCGTCCGTCTCGCGGCCGGCGGCGCGGGTCAGGATGGCCTCCAGGATCTCGGGCGGGCGGACCAGGCTGCCGACGTGAGTTGTCAGAATACGCTCAGAGCTGCGCTTCATACGGCGATCTGACCTCTCGGAACGGGGATCCCCGGAATATTGAGTCGAATACGATGCAACGTGGTCGGTCCGGTGAAAAACAACGTGGTCCAGTCGCCGCCGCCCCAGGCCATATTGACCGCGCGGGTCTGGATGGTGCCGATGTGTCTACCATCGGGCGACATGACCCAGATCCCGCCGGGCCCGGTGCAGTACAGGTTGCCCTCGACGTCCACTTTCATGCCATCGGGAGCGCCCGGTCGATCGTCGCCGCGCATGTCGCAGAACAGCCGCTCGCTCCCGCGATCGAGCATGCCGTTGACCTCGACGTCGTACGCCTTGATCAGCTTGCGATGCCGATTGCTGTCGTTGATGTACAGGATCTTTTCGTCCGGCGAAAACGTGAGTCCGTTTGGATTGACGAAGTCGCGGACCACCATATTGATCTCGCTGAGATCTGGCGAGACGCGGTACACGCCGGCGAGGTCCAGCTCCGGAGTGTGCCCCGGCGGCGTGAGCGGCGGGCGCGGTGGGGGATCGGAGAAATAGATGCTTCCGTCTGACTTGACCACCACGTCATTGGGTCGATTCAGCTTCAGTCCACGATAGCGGTCGGCGATGACGGTAATGCTCCCGTCGCGCTCCTCGCGATCGACGCAGCGACTGAAGTGGTGGCACACCACGAGGCGACCGAGGTGGTCGCGCGTCTGGCCGTTGCCGTTGAACGTCTCTGCTTTGTCGACCGTGATGGTGCCGTCGGCGGTCCACTTCATGCGTTTGCTGCCGTGGATGTCGCTAAACAACAGGTAGTTGCCTTCCTGCCACCACACCGGGCCTTCGGCTGGGCCGTGCGGTCCGCCGTAGCCGCTACCCAGGTCTTCGACAACCGCGCTGTCTGAGGCGATCCGATGCATCGCCTGGCTCAGGAATTCGATAGCCATCGGGACCTCAGCGCACCTCCGTATGTTTCGGAGCCCATCGTCTCCGTCGGAACACGTTCGGATCCCGCGCAGCGTTCCGCGTCTCCACTTCGCTGCGGTCGCTGCCTCCGGCTCCAGGAGAATATGAGAATATAGTCCTGAGCGGCGGAACGTTGATGCTCCGATAGGTATCGGAACGTACGGCGTTCACCATTCAGGCCAGCCACGTCGAGTTGTAGACGAACGCGCCGTGCTGTGTCAGTCCGATGTCGTGAACTCCGCCACTGGTCAGCATGCGCGCCGGCGCCGAGCAGATCGGCATCACACAGGATTCGTCGATCAGCAAATCGTTGATCTGGGCATAGATGGCCTTGCGTTTGCCCGCGTCAGGTTCAGTCGACGCGGTCGACCACAGCTTGAGATACTGCTCGCTGGTGTAGCCGGTGTTGCTGTTGCCGGTGGGATCGAGGTGCCGGCTGTTGCCGATGATCGTGACCGGCTCGACCGAGGCGTACGCGATGCTACCGACATAGATCCCGGTGTACTTGTGGTTGTTGATCTGATCGAGATACGCCGCGGTGTCGTACTGCTTGATGTTGGCCTTGATGCCCAGGGTGTTGAGCGTCGACTGATAGATCTGCGCCGCCTCGTTCCACTCGGCGGTGGCGGTGTTGAGCGTGATGTCGAGTTCCAGGTTCGACGCGCCGGCCTGACTCAACAGGGATCTGGCCTTGTCGAGGTCATACGGATAGGCGTTCTGTTTGCTGGCGTCGTACGCCAGCGAGGTCGGCTGCCACGGCAGCGTGAGCGGCTCGCCTTGCCCGCGGAACGCGATCTCGACCATCCGTTTGCGGTCCATTGCGTAGTTCAGCGCCTGGCGGACCTGCTTGTTGTCGGTGGGCGGCCGGGTGACGTTCGAGCCGAACACATTGGTGCTGCTGGGCACCGTCAGCGCTGTGTAGTTCGTATCCGTACGCAGGCGGGCAAAGTCTATCAGCGAGGGCATATCGGCGATGTCGAGCGCACCCGCCTCAAGTTGGGCGACCAGACTCTGCGGGTTCTTGAGGATGTTGACGTGGACGCCGTCCAGGTAAGGCAGGCTCGGCTGCCAGTAGTTGGCGAAGCGCTGGAACGTCAGGTGATCGCCCTGCACCCACTCGGTCTGCACGAACGGCCCGGTGCCGACCAGTTTCTGGTCGCGCTCGGGGCCCTGGACGGTGGCTGAGTCGACGATATCGAAGAACTCGAAGAAGTCGAAGGCCGCTGGGCGGGGCTGGTCCGAGACCAGGATGGCGGTGTACTTGTCCGGAGTCTCGACGTCGGTGAACCACTTGCTCTGCTGGACCAGGGCGCCCGCCGCAACTTTCGGATCGCGCACCCACAGGACGTTGAACTTGACATCCTCGCTGGTGAACTCGCGCCCGGTGTGGAACTGGACGCCTTTGCGCAGGTTGAGCTTGAGGCGTTTGGCGTCGGTACTGAGCTCCCAACTTTCGGCAAGCATCGGCTGCGGCTTGAGCTGAGCGTCGTAGGCGGTGAGCCGGTCGAACGACATCCAGGTGGTATTGATCGAACTGTAGAGCTGCCCGTCGAGGCGAGCGACGTCGCCGGCGACGCCGATGCGGAGGGTACCGCCGCGTTTCGGCTTCGCCGCCGCGGCTGGTGTCGGCTGTCCACCCGCCGTCGCGGCCGCTGGCGTCGACTGACCCGTGACGGGTGTCGGCGGCGCTGGTGTCGGCGCGGATGGCCCGGGCGCTGGCGTGCAGGCCGCCAGGACCGAGATGCCGGCAGTTGACAGGATGAGCCGCAGGGCAGCGCGTCGGCCGAGACGCGTCGGGTGTTGATGATCGCCAGGCAGCACGTTCACCTCCCCAGTGTCGTAGTCTCGTCGAGCATTATGCTCCCGTGAACATTCGGAAGGATTTGACCGGTGCAGCCCACAGCGCCCCGCTTTCACCATCTCCACCTGAATTCCGTCGACCCGGACGCAGCGATCGACTTCTACACGGCGCACTTCAAGACCACGGCGCGAACGACGTGGGCTGGCTTCCCCGCACTCGCCTCGCCGAACGACGTGCTGATTCTGTTCACGCAGGTCCCGACCCCGCCCGCGATCTCACCACAGACGGCCATCTGGCACTTCGGCTGGCACGTGCCCGATTCTCGGGCCGCGCTCGAAACCTACACGCGCCACCCGGGGCTAGAACTCCTGCCGCTGTATACGGGTGATGCGGACGCGACCGTCTTCATCAGCAGCGATGCCTGGCCGGGCACCGGCGGTGTCCTGGGCCGCACCGTGGCGCAGATCGCCGAGGCCAAAGCCAGCGGAGTTGAACCCACGCGCACCGGCGGCTTCGCCTACTTGCTGGGGCCCGACAACGCAATCGTCGAATACGCGGGTAATCACCCGGCCGAGCGCTTCAACCATGTGCATATGTTCCAGGAGGATCCATTGTGCGCCGAGCTCTGGTACGCCACCCATCTCGGCGCCTCACTGCTCACGCACCGAACGCCACCCTCGACGGCGGCAACGTGCCGGGCGCCGCGGGGCCCGGATCGGACGTTCCCAGCGCTCGAGCCAGAAGGGATGTTCCGGACGCCCGCCGGCGGCGTGGCCTTCGGGGATGTCTGGTTGCCGTGGTACATGCGCCAGGGGGATCGACCACTGGTGAGCTCGCGGAGCCAGCTGTATGACCACATCGCGCTGAGCGTCACCGGTCTCGACGCGTGGATAGCCAGACTGCGGCAAGAAGGAGTCGCCGTGCCTGATGCGCCGTACCCACTCGGCGAGACGCGGGCGGTGATGCTCGCCGGCCCCAGCCAGGAAGCGATCGAGCTCGTGGAAGTACACTGAGCGCGCCGGGTCAGTCTGGTCGGGGGGTTTGCCCAAGATGGTCGTCGCACACGATGTGTTCGCGTCGTACAGGGAGTACGGGCGTGAGCGAGGCTACGACTTGCGCTGGCTGGAGCGCCGCGATGTGTGGGGTGAGCCCGTCGCGACTCGCCCGGGCCATGGCGTCCTGCTTCAGGAAGTTGACCACGGCGTCGCCGCCGAGGTGCCCGACGAGAGCCGCAATCTGACCGGCCGGCCGCGCGGCAGCATTGCGCGCAGCGGTGTGCCGCGGGTGGGCAACTATCCCGTCCGCACGAAAGCCGACGTCTGGCTGCGCAATGGGGCGGAGCTGTATGAAGAGGCGGTCGCTCGCCAGTGGTCGTCTGCCACGGACATCCCCTGGCACGCGATCACACCGCTGCCCGACGACATCGAACGCGCCGAATGCCAGCTCGCCACGTTTATCACCGAGATCGAATTCGTCGCCGGCGACGTGCCCGGCAAGTGGATCGCCTCGGTCACCCCGGACTACTACGAGCCGCGCATGTTCCTGCTGTCGCAGGTGATGGACGAAGCGCGCCATCTTGACGTGTTCCGCAAGCGTGCGCTCGTCAACGGCGGCGGTCTCATGCGCCGCGCGGGCAACCCACAGGTCGTCGGCGCCAACATCGACTCGGCGCGCGACTTCACGGAGATGTCGGCGCGGCTGCACATCGCGGGTGAGGGCGCCGTCCTGACGCTGTTCCGGGTCGGCGAGCTGATGGCCTACAACGCCGCGGAGAAGCACATCTATCGCCTGTGCGCCCAGGACGAGTCGCGCCACGTCGCCTTTGGCGTGATGCATCTGCAGTACCTCGGCAGCGTTGAGACGGACCGGCGGGAGGAGATTCAGTCCTACCTCGACGATGCCGAGCAGGCGCTGGTCACTGGCGCGAGTGGTCAGAATCCGGTCGCGCGCGGCTTGCCCAGCAACGCCGCCCTGGCCGTCCTGCTCGGCGGCGGCGAGGACAGCGTGGACGAGGGCTACAAGACGTTGCTGGCCATCCGGCAGCGCCAGGTCAAGGAGTACGTCCAGCGGGTACGCGTGGCTGGCTTCGGCGAGCGCTTCGACAACGGTCGCGCCAACCCGATGCTGGAGCAGTACGTTCGGGCTCACTAGACATGGTCCAGGTGCATTCTCCGAAGCCGAACTCCCCGCCGCCCGCTGGGTCGCCTGGGGACGCTCGCGAGCCAGGCGAGCGGGCGACTGAGTCGCCGCCGCCACTTGATCTCAGCTGGAAGACGATGACCATCCAGTGGGGGACGCGCGCGCCCGTGCACAAGGACGGCGGCCTGACCCTGGGCGCGATCAACATCGGCGCCTACGCCGAGGTGCCCGACTACTGGGACGACCGATCGCGCATGCCGCGTGGCGCGTTCAATCCGACCGGCGCCGCCGCCGCCTCGATCGGCGGGTATTACCTGAGACACAAGTCGGACCTGTGGGCCGAAGACGCGGCGCAACTGTACGAGGAAGCCATCTCGCGGCGCTGGTCGTCGGCCGACAGCATCCCGTGGGAAGACTGTCGCGGCCTGCCCGATGACGTGGAGCTAGCCGTTAGCCAGGTGGCCACCGAGCTCAGCCAGCAAGCGTCGATCGAGGCCGAAGTCGTGTCGAGCTGGCAACAGCTGATGTCGTATGGCTTCCACGAAGTCAAAGTCTTCCTCGCCACCGAGACCTTTGACGCGGCCCGCCACTTTGAGGTGTTCCGCAAACGAGCGATGCTCAATGGCGGCGGCCTGGGACTGGAGAGCCCAGGCGAGGTGAATCGCTGGCTCCTCGAGAGCCGCGGCGGATGGACCGAAACCTCGGTCCTCCTGCACCTACTGCGCGGGCTCTTCACCCGCACGGTGTATCGCTTTCTGGCCGCGTATGCGCCGTCGCCAGTGGAGATGCTGATTGGCCGGCGCGCGGCACAGGACAAGACGCGCCACATCGCCTACGCCATGCAGCACCTGCGCTATGCGGTGATCCACGTGCGGGGCATGGCGGGCCACCTCAACACCGGACTGGCCCAGGCGGAGCTGTTCTCCGCGCGCGACGAGAAGGACCCGGTGCTGTGGGAGTGCCTGGCGTGCATATTCGGCGGGGGCGTGCGCGGAATGGACGCGGGGATGGCGGTGGTGAAGTCCATGCGACGCATGTATGTGCAGGACTATCTGCGGCACCTGGATTGGATCGGCGTCGATCACCGTCGGTCGCTGGCGCCAAACTTCAGCGCAGCACTGGAGGACTGAGCGATGCCACTCTACGAGTACCAGTGCCGGCGCTGCGAGGTCCGCACCGAGGTCTTTCAGCGTCGCATGGACACACCGCGCGAGGCCGTCTGCGAGGCCTGCGGCTCGCGCGATCTCGAGCGCGCCTACGCGCCGTTTGCGACGTATCGCTCGGAACTGGACAAGCTCCGGGAGCTCGACCCGAAGTACTACCGACAGGTCGACCGGGCCATCGCCGCGACTCCCGAGGCGGACCCGATGCGGCACTTGAAGCGGCTCCGGTCGTTCGACTCGGCATCGGAGCCGGGCGAACCCATCAGGTTCTGAGAAGCGCCGATGCCGGTCTTCCCATCGATAGCGTGGCTGGAGCGCGTGGCCCAGTTGGCCCTGCACGACGACGCCTACCGTCGGCTCGGACGAGTCGACGCCGTCGTCGGGCTGAAAGTTGGCGACCGTTCATTCCGCCTGACCTTCGACGTGCTGGAGATCAGCGATATCCGTGAGATCGGCGATGACGAGTTGCGCGACCTGGATTTTTATCTGGACATGGAACCGGAACGCTGGCAGGCGATGTTGGAGACGATCCACGCGCACGGCCAGGCGGAGCGCGACTTCACGCTGAACTCACTCGACCTCATGCTGCCCGA